>JAPPES010000140.1:176795-209425 GCA_028824125.1 Candidatus Poribacteria bacterium | reverse complement strand
AACTTTAGGACAACCGCCCTATTTATTCAATCATTTTTTTGGCGAAGGTATTGAAGTATATCTGATAATTTCTCCGTTGAACGCACTTTACGTCCAGCGGTCATTATTGATATTGACAGTCCCGAAAGGAGAAAAAGTGAAAAGGAACGGTTCCTCATGCCTCTAACCTTTCGGGCTCGCTGGTTTTCATGTCTCAATAGTCACAGACCCTGTGCCTGTGATAGAATGAAAACCAGCCCTGTCATACTATGGTTATGACACGGCTACGCGCTGGAGTGCTCGTACACTATCAGCGCGCCCCCCAAGGGGTTGCGTGCCCCGGTGCCACACACGCGAACCCGTGCATGCTAAACACCTTATGATTTATGGATATCCCATCAGTTGCTTTAGCGGCAAGTTTACCCGCTCCTTAAAAAAGTCCGGGCACCCCTGCCAACTAATAGCTTAAGTCTAAAGTTCAATTTAGAAAATGGGCACCCATTTTGACTAAACTATTAGTTGATATCAGTATTATATAACATAAACAATAAAATGTCAAATTAAATTTCAAAAAATGTAAATTAACTGAAATTGGCATATTTTTCGGTTTTTGTTGTCTGAATCGCGGATTACACGGATTACACGGAAAACGCGGATTACTCCTACCCTCCGTCTATACACATAGCTAAAAATACCTGTCCACACGTGAGAAACAACTCGGCAGTATTGTCCGTCGGGTTTGCTATCGCTCTACCCGACCTACAGGAAGATATGCAATTTATATGCCAACTTTAAAACCGATATTCTACCGATTTGTTGCACAAAAATGTGCAGCTGCCGTTTGCAGCTGCACAATATCGGGCATGCAGTGCAGTGAGTGGGGGAGTTTCTGAAACGCGGTTTATTGTCTGAATCGCGGATTACACGGATTGCGCGGAAAACGCGGAGAGGGGTTTGGTAAGATGAATTCCTTTTCAAACGATTGGGGTATACTTTGAATAGGCGTTTGGGAGTCCCGAAGTCACTAATCCGCGTTTTCCGTGTCCTCCGTGAAATCCGCGATTCAGACAACACGCGCGGGCGGACGGCACCAAATCAACGGTATGAATGACGTTTAGTCATTCCCCGGGTATGAATCATGGCGAATACGCATAAGGTATTCGCCATGATTCCCCGCCTCGCCAGCAGAGGTGTACACTTGCCTCATGTGGACAGAAAATTGCCGAATTAATAAATTAATCTTCATTCAAGGGGATGCGTAAGTCCTGAACACTTGACTAAGCACTAATAGCGTTTTACAGATATTTCCGCAAATGTACCAATGTCTGTTCGACCGCGCCAAGGTTTTCTTCAATTAAGTGTTTGCCTATATTTCCAGCTTTTGTGCGTTTTTCTTCGTCATTCAGCCATTCTGTAAGGACATCCGCCATTTGCCGTGGGGTATTTACAATTTTCGCCGCGCCCCTCTCCAGTAACAAAGATGCTTCATAAGAATTCTGGATAGTGGGACCAAATAATACCGGTTTTGCCATTGCTGCGGGTTCCATCACATTGTGAACACTACCGTGAAAACTCCCTCCGACAAATGCTATATCCGCTAACTGATACAGCTTTGCTAAAAGCCCTACTGCATCAATGATAAGAATATCTATCTCTTCCAAATTTGCATCGCTATTAAGTGCTGAGAAACAACGATGTCTGAATTTTCGCTTATTCAATTCTGCTTGAATTTCGGTTATTCGCTTAGATGTTGGTTCGTGTGGCACTAAAACTAAGTGTAGGTTATGCTCAGGTATGTCTGCACGAAGCATCTGATACGTCTCCAATAGGACCTTCTCATCATCTGAGTATGTGCTACCAGCCATAAGGATAGGGCGGTTTAAAGTCGCTTGCCCAGGGAAAAATTCAGTGTTAGGTTCAACTGAAAGTGCGCGTCGATAAACCTGTTCATAGCGGGTATCGCCGGTAACAACAACCTGATGTTCTGAAGAGCAGAGTTGTTGAAATCGAGCGGCATCCGCTTCCGAAATAGCACAATGTAACGTAATACAGCGATGTACACTTCTGAAAAAGTGCCTTGCGAATCTGCTGAGACGTTTCGATCCAGCATGCAGCGTGCCAGCAATAACAATGATAGGAATATCTTGTTTAGATGCTTTCCAAACGAGGTTGGGCCAAATATCATACCTCGAAAAAATCAGACACGTAGGTTTAATAAGGTGTATTAAACGTTCTGCGTTGTGAGGTGTGTCAAAAGGAAGATAAACAGCTGCATCAACATAAGGATATGCTTCAACATTTGGTGCAACCGAGGGGGAGAAGAAAGTTAATACAATGCGGGCATCTGCATAAATTGCTTCAATCAGCGGTTTTGCCTGCTCAAATTCGCCGACAGAAGTAAAATGAAACCATGCTGTTTTCTCTAAATTTCGCGCGTCACGGAGTTGGTCAGTCAATTTATCAAATACTTGTCTCCGCCCGATGATACCTTCCCGGATTTTGCGATTACAACACGCTGCCAGGTGAAAACCGATAAATATAACGGGAAGTGCAAACGCATTGTAGACAAATCGCCAAAACATGATGCTCCGCTAAAGAAAACAGACTGCAGGTTGCTGATACCGCGAACCCTTGCAGAAGCCTGCCGAAACGGGACATGCTTCGGCTTAGGTGCTTCTACACAGAGAGGGATAGATTAAATGGCATCCAAGATTTTTTTCTTGAGCGCATCTTTGGGCATTGCGCCGACAATCTGATCCGCCACTTCTCCATCTTTGAAAACAAGTAGTGTCGGAATACTGCGCACACTATATTTCATTGCTGTTTGGCGGTTATCATCCACGTTGACTTTTCCGACTTTGAAAGTGTCCGCATTTTCAGCGGCAAGTTCCTCCAAAATAGGCGCAATCATTTTGCACGGACCGCACCATTCTGCCCAAAAGTCAACAACGACTGGTGTATCAGATGTAAGCACCATTCCTTCAAACGTATCGTCGGTAATTTCAAAAGTATTTTCAGCCATGATAGCTCCTTTAACTTTAAATGATATGAAAATGATTCAGGTATGTTCGTCACTATAGTTCTCAAATGTTGTAATGAAATTTCAGTGTTTTATTAAGACATCCACAGCCTTTTGATTTAGCAAGATTGAGAAATAACACTTTCTTTCAGACGAATCAATATATTAAATATGTTACCTTATTCCAAAATTAATTTCCACCAAATTGTTAATGTGGGTATGTAAAGTTTTCGTACAAAGTATATTGTCGGTTGAGTTTCACTTCGCCTTCCCCAATGGACACCTTCAATTAGGACGTTTGCACGTCACATTTAGGACGTTACACGTCACATTTAGGACGTATTTCACGTCACATTTAGGCGTTTTGCACGTCCTAGTGACGTGCAGAAGTCAATCAGGACAAGGATTGTGACGTGATTTTCAGCTTTTTTGTTTTTTCTTCTCTTTGTTCTTTAGAAATTTGCCTATATTGAGAACAGTATTTAATTATGTAATAATAATATTAACATAAATATATTGGTTTGTCAAGTTAATTTTCAAAAAATAATCAGGACAAAAACTTTACACACCCGTTAATGTTGATCGTATTGACAAAGACTTACAAATTTGTTATACTTAAATAGTTTACTGTTGTAATTGTGAGCGTGAATATACGCAGCGATCACATCAGTATCCCTTCACAAGCATTATTAATTTGCAAGGAGTAAACAATGTTGAATGCAAACCCTTTTCAACAGCCAGGACACTGGTATCGAGGTAATACACACAGTCACAGCACTGAATCCGATGGGAAGCTATCCGTTCCAGACCGCTTCGCAGCGTACCAAGATGCAGGTTACGATTTCCTCGTCTTAACAGATCATCGAAAAGTGAACGATGTCCAAGCTTATAGTACATCCGACTTTTTAGCAATATCGGGGAGCGAAGTGCATCCATCAAATCCTTACGGAGGTGATACATATCACTTTGTTGCGATAAATATCCATGAACCTGTGAATTGTGCAAAGATGCATCCAAATGCTGTTATTAATGACATAAAGGAACAAGGCGGAGAAGCAGTGCTATGCCATCCCTACTGGTGCGGACATACAATTACTGATTATCTCCCGTTACGTGGTTACTTTGCTGTTGAAGTCTATAACGATACCTGTATGACTATCGGCAAAGGGTTTTCAGAACAAGCGTGGGATGACTTGTTGGACAAATGCGGACCCGTGCACGGCATCGCTGCTGATGATGCACACGGCACAGAACATGACTGTTTCCACGGATGGATAATGGTAAAAGCACAGGAACTGACACTGGATAGCATCATGGAAGCTCTACGGACAGGTGCTTTTTATTCCACACTCGGACCAGAAATCAAGGACATAAATCTAACTGATAACCAGCTTACCGTTAAGTGCTCAGAGGCACAATCAATCGTTTTCAAAGCTCAACGCAGTCGTGGTAGGCGGTTCCTGCCAACGAATGGCGAACTCCTAACAGAAGCAACGTATACTGTTTCTGGCGGTACAAAATATGTCCGAATTGAAATAACGGATGAAACAGGCAAAAAGGCTTGGTCAAATCCGTTTTATTTTTAATGCAAAAAATACTTGTGTGCCACACAGGGGCTTGGATCGGGGATATGGTCCTACTTACGCCTGCTTTGCGCTTGCTCAAACAAGCATATCCCGAATCCTACCTGACAGTACTGTTGCGCCCGCTTGTGGCTAACTTGATGAATACAAATCCGTACGTTGACAACTACATCGTTGATACGAAACAGGAAGCGCTCTATCGATCATTCATAAGATTGATCCGTCAAATTCGTGACAACACTTTTGACATCGCTATTGTGTTCCATCCTACCTCATTCCGAAACGCACTGCTGCCTTATTTGGCACGAATTCCGATACGTATTGGGACAAACTACAAAGGACGCGGATTTTTTCTAACATCATCTTGTCCAAACAACACTAATCTTCATGAAGTTGATCGTTATTTAAGCGTACTACACCTACTTAATGTTAACGCAGTCTCTATTGAAAAGTCCGGCGACATAACCAGCAATTTTTCATCAACACATTTAGAATTTTGGCATACAGATGCGGATTGTCAAATGATTCAACAAGCGCTTGGGAATGAAGGCGTATCTCCTAATGAGCAGTTGATAGCAGTTAATTTAGGCACAACTTGGCACACAAAACGTTGGGATGCGCGTAATTTCGACGAGGTTATCAATCAAATCTCAAGCGCTGCACCCGATGTCAAAATCGTCTTAACTGGTTCAAGTTCAGAAGAAATAATCGTAGAAAAATTGTCGCTTTCAGAATCAGTAATAAATTTCGTAGGAAAAACTGATATATTTCAGCTCGGTGCGTTATTAGAACGGTGTGAGATATGTCTAACTTGTGATAGTGGTCCGATGCACATAGCGGCTGCTGTCGGCACCCCGACAGTTGCACTCTTTGGACCAACAGATCCAAAGCGCCACAGACCTTACGGCATTGGCCACACTGTGATTGAGAAACCTGTCCCGTGTAGGCCGTGTTACAAACGTACTTGTCATCGCCAGAATACCCCGCACCTGTGCATGCAAGAAATAAACACAACTGAGGTTACAAAAGCATTAGTAACAAAGTTAAATCAGAATAATTCGACATAAAATTTAGAAGAGGTATAACGAATATCGATGATCCGTGCATTAATTTTTGACTTTGGTGGCACACTGGATGGAAACGGCATCCACTGGTTAGAGCGAACGTACCAGTTTATTCAGAAACGCCATCCTGAAATCACACGAGAGGAATTTGATGTTGCAGATAAAGCAACAATAGCAGAATTTGCATTCGGTGACGCTTCTGTTGATTGGTCTTATCAAGAAGGTTCAATGTTACCTGTCGGCGCGGTTGCAAGTAGCAAGGCTGCACGTTGCACTTTGCGAGAAACTTCTGATGCTATCGCTACCGGTATTTTTAAACGCCTTAATTTGAGTGATCAATTGAAAGACGAATATGTGGAATGGTTTTGCCAAGGAGTCTCACAGAGTCTTTCAAAGAACCGTCAATGGCTCAAAACACTTCATGGCAATTATAAACTTGGCGTAATTAGTAATAACTTTGGGAATACTCGTGGATGGTGTGAGGAATATCAACTTACCCCACTGTTTGATGTAATCATAGATTCTACTGTGTTTGGTATAGCAAAACCTGATCCACGTATTTTTGAAGCCGCGCTGTCTGAACTGTGTGTTGCACCGTCAGAGGCTATCTATGTAGGTGATAGCTATAAAGCAGATATGATAGGCGCGAAAAAGGTTGGTATGTGGACTGCTTGGATGGTCGGAAACCAAACAAAAGCGTGTTTAGACTTATCCGTTGTAGATGTACAACTCTCCCATTTGCACGAATTGAGCGATTTTCTGTCATCCGTAGCAACCTAAAGCATGCTCAGATTATAAACGAAATCGGGTTTGCATCGTTTTAACATGAGGAGACATTAAATGCGGAAATTCATCACAAGTTTTGGACTCATATTTGCCCTTGCCGCTTTCACGTTAGCAGCAGAGAAGGATGCAGAAAAATCTGTCAAAATTGATGAGAAGGTCAAGGAGTGGAGTCTCAAAGATACCGAGGATAAAACTCACTCACTGAAAAAACTCAGTGAGGAGAAAAAAGCGGTTGTGCTAATATTTCTTGCTACGCAATGCCCAGCGATGGATGATTATGTTGAGCGCATTAATACGCAAGTTAAAGATTACAAAGAGAAAGATGTCCAATTTGTTGGTATTCATTCCAATAAGTACGAAACGGCAGAAGAAATTAAAAAGTATCGCAAGAAACACAAATTTGAATTTCCCATTCTCAAGGACCCTGACAACAAAATAGCAGACTATTTTCAAGCACGTAGAACACCAGAGGTTTTCCTTATAGATGCAAACAACATACTACGGTATAGAGGTGCTATTGACAATAGCCGAAAAACACCTGAAAACCAATATCTACGGAATGTACTAAATCTGATATTAGACGGAAAAACTATTCCAGATAAGCAGAAAAAAACGCGTGCAATCGGTTGCACAATCAAACGGGTTAGAAAAGCAGATTTAGATCGAACACCTTAGGTAAAGTTAGAATAGGTTAATGAAGATTAAGTTATTAATTCGGTAATTTTCTGTCCAATGCAGGTGTACACCTCTGCTGGCGAGGCGGGGAATGCCATACGCGCATTCATACCGTTGATTTCTTCCTAACCTTGCCACATTACCCAATTTATTTTTTAATCTTCATATACCTATTTCAAATTATATACATTGGAGAAACACATGCGCAGCTTTTTGTCTAATTGCTTACAAGTAATTCTAAGTGTTATCTTCGTCAGTTTTATCCTTATATTTCTTGTTATCTGTTTCGGAATCGGTGTAGCAGGCGGATTTATGCTCGGGTGTTGGGAAGATGTGGCAGCGCTCGATCTAAAAAACTTAGAATACAAAACAGACCGACAAACATGGCAGCAGAATCTTGAGATATATTCAACCATTTGCAAAGTGCAGCTCAAAGACACCGCAGTTTTTTTAGTAGATAAACTGCAACGCGTGGAGTACGAAGAAACCAAACAAGGAGGTAAAGGCATAAATTCTCCTGGTGAATATTCAGTGCAACTGAGTGGAGAAATTGGTAAACGAAGTGGGACTATCCAAATATACTTACGCCAATTTGACTATCCGTATATGGAAAAAGATACAGAAGCAAAACGTGTTACTCTCTTCGTAAAAAACGGAAAAATTGGATCTATCCAAGACGAGATAGGAAACTCAATCTCTAGTTTTTATCTTGAACCGGAACTAATCGCTGAACCCACCAAAGATGATAGAAAAATAAAACGCAAAATTATTCCACTCGTTGAAATGCCTGATAAATTGGTCAACGCTTTTATTGCTATTGAGGACCGACGATTCTATCAGCATTCCGGAATTGATATTATCCGACTCATCGGGGCAATTAAGGATTCCCTTAAAGGTGGTCGTGAAATTGAGGGTACGAGTACACTGACACAGCAGCTAACGCGGAATATCTACCTCGGAAGGGAACGCACTCCAGCCAGAAAAACTCGTGAAATCTTGCTTGCTTTCAGAATAGAGAAACAGTTATCAAAACCACAAATTCTGGAAGCATATCTTAATTATATTGACTTCGGATGGTTTAGAGGGCAGCAACTTTTCGGTGTTCAGAAGGCTGCCATGGCTTACTTCGGTAAAGAGGTAGCTGAACTTGAATTTCATGAATGCGCTCTGCTTGCAGGTATACCAAAAGGGACAACACTTTATTCACCAGATAAAAACCCTCAAAATGCTGAAAAGCGTCGCAATGTGATACTACGGGCTATGTACGCCCAAGAATTACTTACATCTGAAGAGTACGCATATAGTCGGAATCAACCCCTCCAAATACAAGAAGCATCAAATTCTTCTGTTAAAGCGAAAGAATATACTGCAGGACACTTTATAACACATGTTAAGTCGGAACTTGAAAAAATATCCAAACTTAAAAATAGTTTATATAACGACGGGTTGAAAGTCTACACCACAATAGATATGTCGATGCAATCTGTGGCGGTAGATACTATTGCTGACCACCTGCGCTATTTAGATGGACTCTACGGTAGACATCTGCCTAATTACGACGCGAATAAGAATAATCCACAAGGTATTGATCCTATAAAAAATTACTTGCAGGCTGCTCTTATTGCTTTTGAACCACGAACCGGAGATGTTAAAGCAATGGTAGGGGGACGCGATTATCATATTGCCGGAAAAGATATTAATTACCTCAACCGGGCAATAGGAAATTCAAAACGCCAGCCGGGATCAGCATTCAAACCAATCGTCTTCGCCGCACTGATGGAGACACCTGCTTTAATAACACCCGCATCAATTATCGTTGATGAACCCTGGACGATCCAACACGTTCCTGGACAATGGTGGACAGTGGACAACTATATTGAGGGCAAGCACTATGGACCTGTCACGGTCCGGAAAACACTCACAAAATCTATTAACGTTCCAACAGCAAAAGCAGCTTGGGAGACCCCTGAAAATGAGGATGGCTATAGAGAAGGGATTGTCCGGATTGTAAAATTTGCTGAAGAGATAGGATTTTCAACACTTTTGAATCCTAAAAAACCTGCGTTTGTTTTAGGGGCATCTGGTGTGACGGTGCTTGAATTGACCTCGGCGTATGGCATCTTTGCCAATCGCGGTATTAAAGTAGAACCGAGTTATATTCATTATATCACCGATCAGGACGGATCACCGATCTACCCACCTAAAGGGTATCAGCAAGACCGAACCCGTGTATTAGATGAAAAAGTTGCATATCAAATCACTTCGTTTTTAGAGAGTGTTATTAAACAGGGGACAGGACGTAGTGCTATATCAAAATATTATATAACTCGACCAATAGCTGGAAAAACAGGCACTACGAATGATTACGTAGATGCTTGGTTTGTAGGTTATACCGCCGACTTGATTGTAGGTGTTTGGGTCGGACTTGATAGACAGGGACGCAATCTGAAAAACTACAATAAAGAAGGGGCGAAAGCAGCTTTACCTATCTGGGCGCGCTTCATCAAAGAAGCAGCGCGCGGTCCAGAAAAGGAATTTCCTGTACCCGAAGGAATTGAATTCTGGGAAATTGATAACGTGACAGGTTTACTCAGAAATAAAGACAAATGTCCCCCAGAAAACATTAGCAACGAACCTTTTATTAGAGGACAGGAACCGACAAAAATTTGTGATCGACATTAGGTTGTAATGTGTTCACGCTTTTTAGTTGGTAGGTTGAATTAAACACTGTGAAACCCACTATTTATACCAAATTAATGTGATTCATCTCGGAAGGTGCGGTTTCCTAACCGCACTAAAGGTAGGCGCGTTTTGTAAACGCGCCGTTTATATCGTTGATTCTGGGCTCGGCGCGTTTACATGAAGATTAAGAAAATAAATCGGTAATTTGGCGAGGTTAGGAAACCTCGCCAGCAGCGGGGTACGCGTGTCTCGTACGGGCAGAAAAGTTACCGAATTAATAAATTAATCTTCATCAAAACGCGCCTACCAGGGTGGCGAACCGCTAAATTGACAGTTATATATCCACATAAACCCTTACCTATAAATTTTAAGAAAAACTTGCTATGCTAAAAGATATGGCTGCAAACAAGTTAGTAAAACACGAACAGATGATTTCCTATTGGAATTGTATTTAAGGAACAGAAATGAGAGAGCATTTTGACGCACGCCCCACAATTTCTCCTATTAATGTAAATCCAGAAATACCGTCAAAGCCTTTTGAGTTAGTCTCAGAATTCGAGCCGCAGGGCGACCAACCGCAAGCGATTGATAAATTGACTAACGGTATTCTACGCGGCGATAGAGCACAAACGCTATTAGGCGTTACGGGTTCTGGTAAAACGTACACGATGGCGAATTTGATTCAAAACATTCAACGGCCAACGCTTGTTATCTCTCCTAATAAAACGCTTTCTGCCCAGCTTTACAATGAATTCAAAACCTTTTTCCCACATAACGCTGTCCATTATTTTGTGAGCGATTACGAATACTACCAACCAGAAGCGTATATCCCTTCAACGGACACATTCATTGAGAAAGATGTGCGGATTAACGAAGAGATTACGCGAATGCGGCTTGCGTCTACTGCTTCCCTTATGTCAAGACGTGATGTTGTAATTGTGGCAAGTGTTTCATGTCTATACGGTCTTGGATCACCACGCGAATTTGAAGGGCAGAAAGTTGATTTAGAAATCGGTAACACTATCCGACGCGATGAATTTCTACGTTCCTTGGTGGATATCCAATACGTGCGGAACGATGTTGATTTTTGGCAAGGCACATTTCGTGTCCGTGGCGATGTTGTTGAGGTGTTCCCAGCCTATAGTGAAAGCGCATTTCGCATAGAACTTTTTGGAGACGAAGTTGATAGAATTTGCGAAATTGACACGACTACCGGTGAAATATTAGGAAAACAAAACTCGCTTGAAATTTATCCTGCCAAACACTTTATGACAGATGCCGATCTCTTTGAAGAAGCACTCATTAATATTGAGCTTGAACTTCATGAACGGATTGCCACATTTGAAAAAGAAAATAAATTGTTGGAGGCACAACGCATTGAACAACGAACTCGCTTTGATTTGGAGATGCTGCGCGAGGTAGGTTATTGCTCAGGTATTGAAAATTATTCGCGCCATCTTTCCGGGTTACAACCTGGAGAACCTCCGTATTGTCTTCTAAATTATTTTCCGGAGAATTTTCTACTGTTCATTGACGAATCACATGTAACAATTCCGCAATTGAAAGGAATGTATCGAGGCGACCGCGCGAGAAAACTAACGCTCGTTGAGTATGGATTCCGTTTGCCATCCGCATTGGACAACAGACCGCTCCGTTTTGAGGAGGTACAAGCCTATCTCGATCAAGTTATATATGTTTCTGCCACCCCCGGCAAGTATGAGATAGAAGAAAAAGGAGGGGGACAAATCGTTGAACAGATTATTCGTCCTACCGGATTAATTGATCCCCAAATTACTGTTCACCCTGTGCGTGGGCAAATTGACCATCTGATCGGCAAAATTCAGGAACGGGTAAAACAGAAACAGCGGGTACTTGTTACTACGCTCACCAAACGAATGGCAGAAGATTTAAGCGAGTATTTTATAGAGGCAGGTATTCGTGCAAACTATATGCATTCTGAAATTGATGTGTTCGACCGCGCCCGAATTTTGCGGCAACTCCGCGAAGGAGAATTCGATGTACTTATCGGGATTAACCTACTCCGCGAGGGACTTGACCTACCAGAAGTTTCCCTCGTTGCAATTTTGGACGCGGATCGCCCCGGATTCCTGCGATCTGTTACCTCATTGGTGCAGACATCTGGACGCGCTGCCCGTAACGTTGATGGTGAAGTCCTGTTATATGGCGATACCATCACCGAAGCAATGGCAAACGCAATGGCAGAGACACAACGCAGACGCGATATACAGTTGAAATACAATGAGGAAAATAACATAACGCCCGCAACAATTCAAAAAGCAATTGAGCAGCTTATCTCTGAAACGAATGAGGAATATATAACAGAGAAAACGAAGAAATCTAAGAAAACTTTTCCTACTCCTGTTCCTGTTATTGAAGAAGCTAATGAGGAAGATATTAAAGCGACGATTGACGATTTAACACGTCAGATGCGTAAGGCTGCTATAGACCTTGAGTTTGAACTCGCAGCATCGTTACGTGACCAAATATCAGAATTAAAAGAACAGGTTCCCTCACAGAAATAGATATCCAAAATTATTGCAGAAGCAAACGTGTAGCACAACCTGTTAGGTTGTGCTACAGAAATGAAATGTCCAAGTAATTTTATGTTTTACTATAAGAGAAATTAAGTTTTGGGTTTTTCTTAACATTTTCATTTTGTAGGCAAAGCCGCTCAATCCTCTGGTAGTTGTTACCTTCTGATCAAGGTGCCTCCTCCGTAGCGGCAACCGCCCGATCGCGACTTTACAACAAAAACACATAAAAACTGAATAGCTCTGTTTAAGTGAGTAAATTTTTTCGCTAAACAATGCAAAGGTGCATCCAAAAATGTGTATAGAAAAAATCATTAGGAGATATATTTCAATGGCACACACAAAATTATCTTTCTTCTTAATCATTTTCCTGTTAATCACAGTGGTTACTTTCGTTGCAGAACTTGGAGTAGAGGAGGTGAGCAACGAACAAGAGCGCGCGATAACACAAGAATTCATCGCAGCAGCACAAAAATTCGTAGAACGTGGCGAGATAGGAAAAGCAATAGAAATCTACGAACGAATTCTAAAGGGGGCACCTGAAAACTTTGAATCTCGCGCACAACTCGCAACGCTTTACGCACGCATAAATCAGTACGAAAAATCTGCGCAAACCTACAGCAAACTGCTTGAAAATGACCCAGAAAACATAACGTATCAAGATGCGCTTGTTCATAATTTACAAGCTGCTGGTAAACACAACGAGGCACTTGAAATCGCGCAGGCATACATCCAAACACAGCCGGAAGTGGGTGTCCATTACGCACGGCTCGCAAGAGTTTATGAGGCAGAAGGTAATGAAACTGCAGCTATCGCCAACTATGAAAAAGCAATTGAATTAGGGCATAGTGATAAACAAACGTACCTCAAACTCGCAAGACTTAATTTTTTCAATCAGGACATAGATGCTGCTGAAATCGCATTGAAGAATGCAATTCTATCAGCCACATCAGCATCAGAGCGGCAGGATGTTGAACGACAATTGATCAATTTCTATCGCTATCATGGGAATTTAGAAGAGAAATTACAAAAAGCTGAAGATGATGGCACAATCACTTATGAGATGCAGAAAGCACGTGCCGAATATTTTCACAAAACTGGAGAATTGGAAAAAGCTCTTAATGCCTATAAGAGATCACTCAATATGACAATCAGTTCATATCAGAAAGAAAGAATCTCTACTGAATTGCTCAAGATATATGTACAACTCGGTGATATGGACTCAGCAATAGAACCATATCAGACAGAGGCGAATTCGGATACAAACAGCAAACCAAGGTCCTTTACTGCGGAAAGAATTACAGTGACTTCGGCGAGAATTGCAGCGATATCCAAAATGGAGACTGCACGCGATTCATTGATTGCTGCTTTCAAGAGCCAAGATAAACTTGAAGTGTTAAAAACGTATTATGAGGGTAAACTTGGAGAAAATAAAGATAATCCGGTGGCACTCACAATATTGGCAAGAATATATTGGGATGAAAGGAATTATCAAAAAGCTGCTGAAATGTATGAAGCACTTGGCAAAGCAGAACCTAACGATGTCCGTTATTTCTATTATGCTGCGGCTGCTTTGAAAAGAAACAAACAGCCTGAATTAGCCAAAGAGATGCTCAATCAAGCTAAACAAGCACTTGCATCCTGCAGTGAAAAAGATGATGTGTGGTTTCTTGGTGCGCTCGCAACAATCTGCATTGAAAATAGGATGTATGAGCCGGCAATTGAACTCTCCAAATCCGCGATTGAAAAGAGTGATAACGATGCAGATAGTAGGATTCAAGATACTTTGCGCGAAATACTTGCGAAAAGTTACCGTGAAACAAAACGTTACGTAGAAGCTTATGATATATATCAGGAAGCAGATACACTTAGTAGGGCAAAAAATGCAATCCGTGAAATCGCCAAAGAAGGAAGATTCTATGAAAAATGGATACCGGAACAATTGAAAAAGGTTGAGATGAACCCTTACAATCCCGGCCGCATCTTGGAACTTGCTGAAAGTTATGAAGCCACAGATAAAATTAAACAGGCAATTGAGCAGTATCAAAAACTTACTAAATTGCAACCTGAAAATGTTCGGTGGTACATAAAGTTGGGTGATCTGTTTCAAAGAGTGGATCGTCCGATAGGCAAAGTAATTGAAAACAAGGCTCTTAGCTTAGATGGAGATGGAAGTTTCGTGGAAATCGTGGACAGTGAGATCCTAAACAATATCTCCGAACAAGTTACGATTTCTGCATGGATCAAACCCGCAGGTTTTCCAAACACCTGTACGACTGTCCTTTTCAAAGGCGACAAACGAACACCTAATCTTTCTCATCGTCAATTCGCGCTTTGGTTGTTTGATGAAGGTTGCGCTTATTTTGACGCATCTCCAAACGGACGATTTATAAGATGGATTGCGTCCAATAGTGAATCTATCCAAAAAAATGAATGGTACCACGTTGCAGCAACCATTGATGCCAGGAATGACAGCGTGAAGTTATTTCTAAACGGTGCTGAAATCAGAAGAAGTAATTTCAAAGGTCAGAACAATTTGACCAAGACAACACTGCCATTCCGTATCGGTTGTTCACATGAAGAAGAAATATCTGAGCACGCATCTTTTGCTGGACTAATTGATGAAGTGCGAATTTGGAACATCGCGCGTACTGAAAAACAAATTCGTTCCGATATGAACAAGCAGTTGGACGGAGATGAAGCGGGATTAGTCGGATATTGGAAATTTGACGCAGAAACGGAGGGACGCGTTTCCGATAGTTCACCTCATAAAAATGATGGTAAACTCATGGGAAATGCTAAACTTGAACCTTACACCCGTCCAATTTTGGCAAATTTAAAGAATGAGTATTTTACAAAATCAGTAGCCTACTATGAAAAAGCGATAGAACTTAATCCAGAAATATACCAATCCTACGATCAATTAGCAAATTTATATATAAAACAGAACCAGGTTTCTGACGCTGAAGCGGTATATCTGCGAGCATTTGGCGCATCTTTCAGACAAGTTACCCATAATACATTAATTCGTGCTATTTCCGAACTTTACGCTGATGAAGGACAAGAGCACAAACTCGTTGCTATCCTTGAAAAAATAGAACCTAAAATGCAGGAGAGTGTGATCCTGCACGAACTTTTGGGCGATCTCTACAATAAAATAGGTGATTCCGATAAAGCTGAAATTGCCAACGCTAAGTGGTTGAAACTTCGACAGAAAGAGGTCAACGGACAGGAGGCATATTACCACCGTTGGTTTGCTGAAGAACTTCTTGAAAAAGGTCTCTTTCCAGAAACAACACTAAAATATGCGACACGTGCTTTACAAGACTATGCGGAAATAAGCTATCACTACCCAATGACACTTGGACGTGCGCATATCGCAAATGATCGCTATGACGATGCACTTAGATATTTCAAATATGCTCTAAGTATTCTATCTGCCGATGCTTCATTAGACCATTTTTGGAAACAGGTCGTTGATGCAAGCAAGAATGCAAAGAACAAAGAAAGGTACAATCAAATGTTAGCTGCGTTGGTAAATTCCATGCCACCGGAATATTCAAGTTCTGTGCAAATGTTTACCAAATAAATGTCAACCTTAATTTTTTGCCCAATGCAGTTGTACCCTTCTGCTGGCTGGCGAGGCGGGGAATCATGGTGAATACCTTATGCGTATTCGCCATGATTCATACCGTTGATTTCTTGATTTCTTCCTAACCTCGCCAAATTACCCAATTTATTTTTATCTTCATACAGTTTGTGCTACAAAAGAGAAATATATTATACCATTTCTCAAAATAACCTCTCTTAAAGAAATAGTCTGTTCGTAGTCGCGCAATTCATTGCCAAATCAACGCCAAATGCGCTTTTGGCATTTGTCGCCTCGGACATTTCATTTCAAAAAGAAAATAATTTATAGAAATGGTATTATTAGGTTCAAGGCCATTCTGAGTAATATCAGCTTTAGATTTTACGCATCCGGAATACAAAACGTGGGTTCAGGCACGTATGGAAGGCATTCCTGGATAGTATCGCCTTAAATCTTGCAAAATGGAAGCGTTAGGATAATATGTTTATTCATGCATTCTTTCTCTATCCTGAATTTCAGAAAGAAGAAATGTTATAATTTTAATCGATATCTCATTGATAATTTTGAAGCATAAAATCCGAATTTTATTAAAACAATATCGTGACATTAAAACATAAAGAAGAATTTGTATTTTTTGGGTTTTTGTGATATACTTTCATTAGTCGTTAGTTTATTAGCTAGTTCAGGTGGCACAATGCAAAGTAAGAGAGGATTACCATGGGTATTCATAGCACCTATTACGATTTAGGAAATACGGAAAGTCGTAATAAATCGCAATCAACTGTCCCTCAATCACCCGTCTCTCCCGCAATTGAACATGATGCTACATTCTACAACGCGAGAGCAATCCGAAAAGCTCAACTTGGGGAATTAGAATCTGCGATTGCTGATTTTGATTCGGCACTCCGAATTCAACCTAACGAGGCACTTATCTACTGTAATCGTGGACTTGCGAAGTTTAAGTCAGGTCAATATGAATCTGCGATTGCTGATTTTGATTCGGCACTCCGCATACAGCCCAATTTAGCGGCTGCCTACCACAATCGGGGTGATGTGAAAGCTGATTTGGGTAAATTTGATGAAGCGATTGCTGATTTTGACGAAGCAATAAAGATCAGTCCAGATGACATCAATGCATACAACAATCGAGGTAATGCAAAGATGGCATTGGAACGGTTAGAAGAAGCTATTAAAGATTTTGACGCAGCGATCAATTTGCAACCTGATTTTGTACCAGCATACAACAATCGAGGACTTGCCAAGATTAAACTCGGTCTATTAGAAGAAGCTATTGAGAATTTTAATGCAGCAATCAAGATACGGCCAGATTTTGTGCCTGTTTACAACAATCGAGGTAATGCCAAAGCTAAACTAGGTAAGTTTGAGGAGGCAATCGAGGATTATGATGTAGTGCTTCGCATGGAACCTAATCTTCCAGAAATCTATAGCAATCGGGGTAATGTAAATGTTGAATTAAATAGATTGGAGGAAGCTATGTTAGATTATGATAAAGCCATCCAGCTTGATCCGTCTGATGCCCATGCTTACAATAATCGAGGTAATACGAAAGTTACGTTAGGCAAATTTGAGGATGCTATTGAAGATTTTAATGAGGCAATCCTTATACAACCTGATACTGCAAGTTTTTACAACAACCGAGGAACTGCCAGAGGGCAATTAAACCAACAT
The DNA here is from genome assembly GCA_028824125.1 of Candidatus Poribacteria bacterium. Classification (GTDB taxonomy): domain Bacteria; phylum Poribacteria; class WGA-4E; order WGA-4E; family WGA-3G; genus MSPOR6. The sequence continues at coordinate 191,807 of JAPPES010000140.1, read as the reverse complement.
GATCAAGCCATTACCGACTTTGATATGGCTATCAATATTGATCCTAACAGACCATCATACTATACTAATCGAGGAGTTGCGAAAGTATTACTAGGTAGGCATGAGGATGGAAAACAAGATATGCTCAGTGCCTTGAATCTGGCGAAAAATGATGTAAAATTTCAGTCCAAGATTGAGGATCTCTTAAAACGATTAGGAAGTAGTTAGGAGGATACGCCAATGCTAATTGGACCGTCAGACTATCAAGAAGAGCAAGGTGGGTTAACAGACCTGAATTCTGAATTTCTTGTAAATAGAGCAGTTGTTAACGAGCGGATCCGGAATATTCAGACAATGCTCATACAATACAGTGAAAGAATGGATAGAATTGAAAGCGACTTAAAGGCAATTGAGCATATAAAGACGATTCAGGATCAGCTTAAGACAAACGATAGCAGAATGACTCGGATTGAAAATGACTGGAAATCGTTGATAAAGTGGTGGGTGGCAATTACTGGGACTATCTCTGGTGCTGTTATTGGTGCTGCAAGTTATTCTTTGGACAATAAGTTTTGAGGTAAACAACTATGGACATCATAACTGAAGACTATAAAATGATAAGCGCAAGAATGCGTGACGGTAAAGGTGTTTCTATAAGGACGCGGCAAGGATTACTATACGCTCAATTAGTTGTAGTTAATACGGTAGATCGTTCTCTGGCAGCTATCATCGGAACATTTCCCACATTTGAAATTGCGGAGAAAGTCTTTGCATCATTACGCAAGGCACACACTGAAGGAAAATTGCCATGGGATGTCAATAAGTTTAAGATAACTCTAAAAGAAAATGAAGTATAATTTTTAAAGGAGATATATATCATGAAATTCAAAGTCACATTCACGGTAATCGGTGCCATTGCTTTACTGATGATAGGTTTGTGTATCCCTACAGCAAATTTCGCACAAAAAAAGCCGAAAGAGAACTCTATAACAAAGAACATTATGTTGCCACATCATATTGATGGCGGAACTACGATAATGTTAGATCTCTCCAGACATATAGGTCTAACCGATGATGAAACAAAGAGACTTACGAATGCTTTATCTGTAAAACAAACAGACAAAACCGCCGCTACTAAGGGTGTAACGATTGAATTGCTAAAACCTTTGGATTCTATTGTTAACTCTAAGGCCCTTGTTATTCGACAAATCAAAGTAAACCCTGCAGTTAATATAGTGGATGCTGCAAAACATGCAGATGTTAAAGTAGGGTTTACATTTAAAATTCAAACGCCAGTAGATGATGTTACACTACAGGAAGAATTAATTAAACAGCCGCCAATAGATGATGTTGCACTACAGGAAGAATTGATTAAACAGCTGGATGGAAACAACGTTATCTTTACGGAGGCAGTCCAAGGAAATCGTGATACTGTCTTGATTAGACTCTATAACACAACAAAAAGCCGTATCAACCTAAAGAATTGGCAAATTCGATTGACCTACGGTGCCATGCCGGATGCAACAGAGACAACAGTTAGAGTAGTTGACAGGATGAGCAATGTTAATGAAAAAGTTGAGGTGCTCCCCAAATTGCGAAATACCCGAACTGGGATTGATCTCCCACGCAACATCATCATGTTTCGTAAGATTGACTTTAAACTTCTTGACGATCCAACAAAAACACAAGATGAACAATTAGCTGCCATTTCTGATGGCACACGTCAATCCGGTTGGCACATGAAAAAACCATCAAATCAACCCGAGTGGGTTGAAATTAACGACGCAGAAAACAAACTCAAAAACCAAAAAGAACCGTTAATTCTGGTTGTTCCAGGTAAAGGTAATCCTAAGGTTGAAACTCGAGTAATCATTAAACCCCGTAAACAAATTGAAAACGCCTCCTCACCACCTACCGATGATCGGTAAAACCGGATGGGCGTTTCTCTGTATACGAAGGGCGGTGTTTATGACCGCCCTTTTGCTTTTCAGATGGTAGTGATGTTATCATCCAAATTTCTTCTTTAGAAAATTGAGTGCTTCGTCAAGAATCAATAAAAAGAACCCTCCATAAATTGTTATTATGAAGTGAAGAAACAGACCATCTTCTATGAAACGGACAAAAGCCACCAATATAAGAAAACAGATAACAATTACCCGAAAAAACCGCATGATTTCTCCTTCCTAATTCCAACAGGATTTTCGTAATTTGAGGTTGGGACAACAGAAAACACACAATAAATTGTGATTGAACACTGTAACACTTGAAAACAGACAAAATGCGTAAGTTATCTTTTTGTAGTTTTGATAATAATCATTATATCATTATGAAAAGTAGATACAAGCATATTTAAGATTGACACCCGTTCTGTAAAAAGAGTATAATACCAATTAACCTTATTTTGGGATTTCCGACGAGATAAATTCGGTGAGGCACAGAGACCTCGCTCTACAGATTGGGTAAACTTGATATAATGATGAGACAGATGAAACTGCAATTACGGAGAACTATGCTCGTAGGCATCTGCGTAAGTGCGTTGCTTGCATGCGGAAGCGGGGAAATCCAAAATTTTGAGGGCATTCAGGTTCTATCCGATCCACGTATAGATCGGATAGACATCAGGATTTATCTGCTTGATAGACATGGAACCCCTCTTATATGGAGCCAGAGCATTCTCAGTCCAAACGTTGGTGTTAGCACTATTTCAGAAACTGATTTTACCACCAACGTACAAGTCTACTCTATGCGGGATGGTAAGAAACATCGGATGGTTTACGATGGAAGATTATACCATGTCCGATGGTCACAAGAACCGAATAGTTTTGATAGACTCCTGAGCGCAGAAATTCCGCGCAGGTTCATTGAAGAAGACCCTGAACGCGATACATATTTAGGCGTTATTACAGTTGAAGTCCAAACCGAAAAACAGGGACCTTTTACGGATACCATAGAAAGAACTGCTATTTATAAGAAATAACAATGCCTATTCACACACAAGACTATCGCCATTGGGAAGGCACACTGAAACCTCGCAATCACACACGGTGGTGGGTTATTGCGAAAGCAGAACTGAAACTGCTTGCGCAACGCAAAATCGTCCGATTAATTGTTGCGCTTCCACCGGTAATTTATATTCTGTCCTACGGAATCTTTATTTATATTTTTAATATCCTTCCACATGTACCTACTGAATTTGATATTGATAGCGGTTTTTTTCAGGGATTTCTATTCAGGCTTGAAACGTTTCCGTCTGCGTTTTTGGTTGCGTTAGTCGTTATTTTCGGAGGGGCAGGGTTAATTGCTAATGATCTAAAACATAACGCGCTTTCGCTCTATCTCTCTAAACCGATTTCATGGGTAGATTACCTTATCGGGAAATTTATTGTGATTGGTAGTTTGCTTTTCTGTATGACGTTAATCCCTGGACTATTACTATTTCTTGAGCATGTGTTGTTAACCGATACACCCTTTCTTAAAGAAAATTATTGGCTACCCTTACCTATCATCATCTATTCATTGATAATCACTATCATTACCAGTCTATTAATGTTGTTTTTCTCATCGCTCACCACAAATTCTCGCTATGCGACGATCGGTTTTTGCGCTGTTTGGTTTGGATTGCCTGTCATCCATCTCATTCTTAAAGAGGTGATCCCGAGTAGCACAGTAGCTTTAGTTTCGGTCTGGACTAATTTTGATCGTCTTGGAAATGCGCTCTTTGGTTTAGAAAGCAGCTATAATATACATTGGTCTTGGTCACTCCTCTTATTAGCTGCTTTGACTGCTGCATGTATCCTTGTTCTCCGCCATCGGATACGGGCAGTATCAATTGTTAAATAGTCCTACATTATCCCATCTATATCTACTTTAATCTTGCACCATTTGCATCCCACATCTCAGTCTCAGAGTAAATCTGCGGGGGTGTAATCGGAGTTAACGTTGGGTTCCAGTCTGGTTGGAATTGCTGAACTAACCGTACAGCATTTTGATATGCAATCCGTTCCTTTGTGTCATCATCAAGGTGTGCAGATTCAATCTGTGCTTGAACAAGGCGAAAATCGTAGTAGGGAAGATCACTGCCGAACATAATTCTATCGTTACCGAGGTTATTGACAAGGTGTACTAAGTCCCAACTTTCATCTCCTTCAGGCTTTTGCGCAACATCAAACCATATATTTTCATGTTTCCCGCAGTGCGCAATTGCATCAAGGTGTCCTGCTTTGTTCATTGAGACATGCCCGATGATGAATGTTATTGTCGGGAACCTTTGTGCATACGCAGCGATATTTTGTGTTGAACCCGCCTGATGTAGCAGACACAATCCGTTGTGCATTGCTACCACTTCCAGGAATGCGTATAATTCTCCACCAAGTGAATGTCCGGATAACGCCGGATGGCACGCGAATCCGACTAAACCATCATCTTGCATTGCTCTGTCAAGTTCGTCTACGCCTGCTTGTTCATGCCGAACTTCTACAATTCCAAGCCCGATGGGAAAACGTTCCGGGTACTTCCGACACGCATTTGCAATTACCTCGTTCTGTGCGCGCGTATCTAATACACCGCGCGCTTGCGGCCCGCCTGCTGTCGGACACGGAATTGCTCCGATAACGTTTGCGGAAGCCATCCGTGCCAGACACCGTCCGACACTCTGTCCAATAACCGGCGCGCGTGATACTGTCATGCCGATGTGGCAATGTACGTCAAAATAGGGATGCATAAGTTAACCTCTTTATAGTGAAACCTATAATTAACGTGAGCTCGGTAAAATCTTTGTCCCGCAAACTGTCCGAAGATTAAGTTATTAATTCGGTCCTTTTCGGTTTCGGTACACACGTGACACGCGTACCCCGCTGCTGGCGAGGCGGGAATCATGGCGAATACCATACGCGCATTCATACCGTTGATTTGGCGTATTCGCCAATGGCATTCATACCGTTGATTTTTTCCTAACCTCGCTACATTACCAAATCTATTTTTTAAAATTCTTCGCACAGTTTGCGTTCCACATAAGCACAAACTAAATGAAGATTAAGAAAATATTTCGGTAATTCTAAGTCTTCCCAAACCCGGTAGATGCGGTTTCCTAACCAATGCAGAATACCATACGGGGAATCATGGCGAATACCATACGCGTATTCGCCCAATGGCAAGGGCCCCATAGCGATAGCGTGTGGGGAGGCTACCGTTGATTTGGCGTATTCTGCTGGAGTTTTCCAAAATTACCGAATTAATAAATTAATCTTCATACAGTTTGTGCTACAAGCTCACGTTGTCCGTAGCAATTTGAGTAATTATAGCAGAAGCAAGTCCTGGATGCAAGATTTTGCCATTTTGGTTCAGAGCCATTCAGGAATTGACATAACTTAAAATGTTTGTTATAATTTTTTCGCGTTAACCCACGATTTAGGTTGAATCATTATGTTTCAAAACGCTAAATTTTACACTTTTTTTGTGTTTTTGTTTATTTTTACAGAATTTCTGGGATGTGGAAATAGACATAAAAACCCTGAGTTAAGAGTTTTTGGTGCAATGAGTTTGACAGATGCTTTGACTGAAATAGGTAGGCAGTTTACTGCGAAGCAAGGTGTTAAGGTTAGTTATAATTTTGCGGCATCTTCAACGCTGCAACGTCAAATTGAAAAAGGGGCATCGGTAGATGTTTTCATTTCAGCAAGTCCTCAACAAGTTACCGCGCTTGAAACTCGTGATATGCTTGAAACAGATAGTCGTCACAACATCTTGTCAAATCGGTTAGTCCTTGTTTCTCATAAAAACGCTATTTTATCTGTGGAAACTGTTGATAGACTTGCTGATGATGCTGTTTCGCGAATTGCCATTGGGCAGCCTGAAATTGTGCCTGCTGGCACTTATGCAAAAGAGGCTTTGGGACGACTTGGCCTATGGAAAAAGATACTGCCAAAGTTAGTCTTTGGGACAGATGTGCGAGCGACACTTGCTTATGTCAGTGCAGGAAATATTGACGTAGCGATTGTTTATCAAACAGACGTAACACTGAGCAAAAATGTCAAAATACTTTATGAATTTCCTGACGAAACCCACAAACCTATAGTATATCCTGCAGTTGTTCTGAAAGATAGTGAACAAAAACAGTTAGCGAAACAATTTATTACGTTTTTAAAAACATCTCGTGCCACTAAAATTTTCGAGAAACACGGATTTGCTTGTTTAACATCAGATTCTACACAGTAGAAATAGGTATGCTGTATCGCAATGAGGATAACCGCAGCCGAAATTACCGCTCTTATCTTATCTATAAAAGTTGCATCGTTGAGCCTCATTGTGATGTTTCCGCCAGGACTGCTTGTCGGATGGCTGCTTGCAAAACGGGATTTTCCAGGGAAATCTCTCCTGAATACATTCGTCATGCTGCCATTGGTTCTTCCGCCTGTCGTAAGCGGATACGTGCTGCTTATTCTCCTGAGTAAACATGGACTTATCGGAGGATTCTTATTTAACGTTTTCAATTTAGAGCTCGTTTTTTCACCTTTCGCTGTTGTAATTGCCGTTTCAATCATTTCTTTCCCTTTATTAGTACGGGGTATTATAACAGGGATGGAGTCTGTGCCGATCGAGCTTGAAAACACTGCCCGTACACTTGGCGCATCACCGATAAAAGTCTTTTGGACAATAACCCTACCGCTTGCATCTCGCGGCATTATTGGGGGAGCAATTCTCGGTTTTTCTAAGAGTCTTGGCGAGTTTGGAGCTACCCTCATGGTGGCAGGTAATATTCCCGGTAAAACTCAGACAATGGCGCTGAGTATTTATCATGCGGTCCAACTCGGACAAGATATCACGGTTTATCGATTGGTGTTTATTTCAACCGTGGTCGCATTTATTGCTATCTGGTTAACAGAACGTATCACGATTAGATAGCGTTAGTTTTATATTTTAATAGCCCAAGTTGCTACCTATAACGTGAGTTTGATAATTAACAGGATGGGCGCGAATTGAGCAGAAAAAGTCAATATTTCGGTATTTTAACCCCCCTAAATCCCCTTATCAAGGGGACTTTAAGAGGAAATGTGGTAGTCCGAACTATTTATCAAACTCACGTTACCTATAAGTTTTTAGACATAGAAACACCGTCATTAATGAAAAATATGCTGATAATCAGCCAATATTTGTAGAGCAAACTGTTAGTTTGCGTTTTCACAGGCAGAATCTATAATTATTTGAACATCACGAATCAACGCCTAATCCACACCCGAAATTTCACTTAAGAAAATCCTTGACTTTTTCTGATGCTTTTGGTATTCTTAATATTATATTGTAAGTTGTTCACTTTAGGATGTTTGGTTTTCTTGGCATGCAAACCGTGCTCACTAAAGATTGAAAACAGACTATTAGATAGGACAGTATAAAAATTTTGAATTTTGAATGAGGTATATATAATATGAAGTACTCGGCAAAAAACGATAGAATTCTAACTAACATTGCAATGTGTGTTATGTTGTTCACTGTAATTTTCACAACCGATATCTGTTTTGCAAATGATCTTGTTTTGCACCTTTCTTTTGATGAGATGAAAGGAGACGTTGTAGAAGATCTCTCTGAATTTGGTAATGACGCAACCTTCAAAGGTAAAACCCAATTGGTTGATGGGAAGTTTGGAAAAGCACTTGACTTTGATGGGGCATCTTGGGGAGAAATTGCTGACCACAGTAGTTTGGATATTACTGATGGCATTACGGTTGAATTTTGGGCTAATTTGCGTCCAAGTGCTGGGGGACCAGGTAGTGATGTACAGACCGGTCTTGAAAAAGGCACTGGGTGGAAGGCAGGTTTGTATACGCTTGCTGCATGGTACCGGGGTGGTTCGCTCCTTCAATTTTTCGATTTACCAGCAGATTGTCGCGATCTAAACATTGGTGACAATATACAAGATGAGACCTGGCACTTTCTTGCAGGTACATGGGATGGTACCACAATCAAGTTATATATTGATGGTGAACTCAATAAAGAATTGGAATGTAAAGGAACACTTAATCCGAATGATGACCCACTCTTTATTGGCGCACGTGGGGGAACCCAGCGTTTTGTCAACGGTGCCCTTGACGAAATAAAAATATACAACTACCCGTTAACCGAAGAGGAACTCCTAACAGATATGGAAAATCCTAATGCGGCGGCTGTTCTTCCGAAAGACAAGTTAACAACAACATGGGCGCGTCTCAAATCTAAATAACTCACATAGCAAAGGAAAGAAATGAAGACATTGGCTTATTTATTACCACTAATTATCGCTACACATACCTTAATTGGTTGCACGCAGTCTAAGAAAGAACTGCCTGAAAAGGATGTTGAAACTGTGACTCAAACTGTAGTTGAAACTGCTCCAACTGAAACCCCGGTGCCGGTAGAAAATACCGCGCCAAAAACAGATGCGGCAGCTAAAAGTCCTCAAACCGAAGTAGAAAAACCTGATCAAACTTTGTCGACTGAAACCTCGGAACAGGTCGCAGTCGTCACTACTGAAAAAGGTAAATTTGTAATTGAGTTTTATAAGGAGTCTGCCCCCGTGGCAGTCGAAAATTTCAAAAAATTGATTAACCTGAAGTTCTACGATGGATTAACATTTCATCGTATAGAGAATGACCCCGGTTTGAATATTGTTCAGGGAGGATGTCCAAAAGGGAATGGTAGAGGTGGACCCGATTGGACTATTGTGGATGAGTACACGAATCCGAATCAACGGAAACATATGAGAGGTACGGTGGCAATGGCGCGAACAAGTTTACCCAATTCAGCCGGAAGCCAGTTCTACATCTGCCTCAAACCGCAGCCGCATCTTGATGGACAATATACCACCTTCGGGGGTGTCATACAAGGCATGGATGTCGTCGACCTTTTGAAGGTCGGTGATATCATGGCTACAATCCGATTGGAGGCAAAGTCAAAATATGTTAAGGCAGCAGCAGAATAATCAATTCCCTATTACAATCTTGGTGTTGATGTGTCTGTTTGTGGTGTTTGTGTATGGTTGTACCCAACAAGACCAAAAAGCATCGGAATCCAACACTGATCAGACAGAAGATAAACAGGAAACTGAAACAACCCCACAAGAAGTTATTAAACCTGCGGATAGTGAAAAAACTGAGCCAGAAGTCAAACCTGCGATTGCTCCAGCGAATGCGATCGCGGTGATTAAAACGGCAAAAGGCAATATTGAATTCGAATTTTTCGCGTCTGATGCGCCGCAAGCTTCAAAAAACTTCATCAAAAACGCGAGCAGCGGGTTTTATAGAGGTGAAGATTTTCATACTGTTGAACCGCTCTATATACAAGCAGGTTACAGCTTTGCTGATGATAAGCTCCCCATCGAAAAAAGCGATCACCCTCTTGAAAAAGGCACAGTGCTGATGGTAAAGGAAGATGACGCAAGCGTTACTGATGGAGATGAATTCATGATTTGTAAAGACTCTGTCGCATTAGATGGAGACCAAACTATCCTCGGAAAAGTTATCAAAGGTTTAGATGTTTTAGACAGCATAGAAAAGAATGATAAAATTGTGAATATCACAATTCGCGAACGCGATAATGAGTAAGAAATTGGGCGGTTGAGCAATAACGCTGAGATTGCCCAATCTCAAAGCTGCAAGGAGAATTGAATGGCGTTAACAGTTATTCGGACAGCGCGTCCGAGTCCAGTTTGGCAAGAAAGTTATGTACGCGTGAAAAAAGGACAACGTCTCGTAATTGATGCTGATGGCGCATGGTCACCGGACCTGCAGAATCGCACTGGGTGGTGCGGTGCCGACGGTGTTCCTAAAACACCTGGTGGTGATAATTATCTTCTTCCGGGAACCAATATCGGAGCTCTTATCGCCAAAATAGGGAGTGTCGTTTTTGCTATTGGTTCACGCTACGATAATCCTGCCCCCGCAGACGGTGTTATTTTTCTTGCGATGAACGAAAATTCTAATAACAACAACCAAGCGGGAAGTCTACTTACACAAATTATTATTTTTGACGAATAATATCATTTAATCCAAAAAGAATTCCGATAAAATTTCTGATATCTTATCGGAATTGTTGCGTCAAGTCAGGAGAAGTTAAATGGAAGAAACCGCAGCTCAGGAAGAGGTACAACTCCCCCCAGTTGATTTTGTGTCTTTTATTTCTGACCTGATCACAACCGCACATCTCTACCTTCAAGGATTCCGCGACCCGGAAACAGAAAAGGTAATTGTCAATCTCGGCTTAGCAAAGCGAATGATTGATACCTTAGAGATGTTAGAAGAAAAAACAAAAGGCAACCTAACTGCCCCTGAATCCAATTTTTTAGCAAATTCTCTCTACGATTTGCGAATGGGATATGTCCGCGCTGTTAATAGCAAAAAAGATACATCTGGTCAGGACGAATCAGGGGAGGCACCTGAACAGGAAACACCTAACGAGGACAATAGTTCAACTGAAACAGACCAGGCTGAACAAGTTATAAAAGAAGAAAACACTGATTCCTGACCATGTCGGTTGTCAGATAATAAACCGAAGTCTTGTAATTTCACATAGACTGCATTGCTACGGAGGATAATGAGTTATCAACACAGGATCATTATTGCCTTCAGTCTGTTGTTTAGTCTCCTTATCATAGGAACCATCGGTTATACAGTGCTTGAAAAGAATAATCTACAGGGTGAGTGGGGGATTCTTGACGCTGTTTGGATGACTGTAATTACAGTAACAACAGTGGGTTATGGTGATATGGAGATGGGTAATGCTGGACGCATTTTCACCATGTTTCTACTTATCGGTGGTGTTGGATTGTTCGTCTATTGCATTACCATTACAAATGCCATTCTGATTGAAGGACAATTATTAAGTTTTTTTAAACAGAGAAAGATGATACGAACAGTGGAAAAATTATCAAATCATTATATTATCTGTGGATTAGGGGACACTGGTGTGCATGTACTTGAGGAGATGCTTAAGGCAGAAGCCAGTTTTGTCGGCATTGAAATGGATGAGGAGCGTTTGGAACAAGTCGCTGAAACCCACGATTTCTTGTCTCTGCACGGTGATGCTACTGATGATGATGTGCTTATCCGTGCGGGTATTGAACGTGCTAAGGGACTTGTGGCATGTCTCAGTCGGGACCAAGATAATCTATTCGTTGTGATTTCTGCCAAAAAAATTAACCCAAGTTTGCGGGTTGTCTCCAAAGCGGTGGAAAATAATTCACCTGATAAGCTTGTAACCGCAGGCGCGGATGAAGTTGTTTTACCAGACCATATCGGCGGAATTCGACTCGCTTCCGGCATACTTGAACCGCATCTAATTGATTTTTTTGCCAAAATGCAGGTAAGTCGACAAACAACGCGGTTTGCAGAGTCTATTATCCAACCTGACTCTAAACTTAATGGTATTACAATAGAAGAAGCTAATATAAAAGAAGAAACAGGGTTGGTTGTGATAGCAATTCGCAGTAAGGATGGCGCATATATTTATAATCCTTCTGGAGACTTAAAAATTGAAGCTGGAGATGCGCTTTTTGTAATATCTGACCAAAGGCAGCTGCAAACTCTTCATAAACTTACCGAAGATGCACGTTAAGGGGAATCAATTGATCCAACCTGAATCGGATTCGAAACCGGGCAAAACAATAGGCCTTTTAAACGGAAATATATAGTAAAACCTATAATTAATGGGACACTTCTGTAGCATAAACTTTTAGTTTGTGCAGATGCGGACACAAACTAAAAGTTTGATGCTCAACACCCCTGGTAGGTTCGGTTTCCTAACCGAACATAATGTCCAATTAATTCTAAAGTTTACTATACAGGAAATTTAAGAAGGAAATAACCGTATGCTTGCAACTGTCCTAAGTAGTGCAGTGCTTGGAATTGATGCCTATATCGTCAAAGTAGAGGTAGATGTTGCTGATGGGCTGCCCGCATTCAGCACTGTCGGTTTACCAGACAGTGCTATTAAGGAGAGCAGAGATCGGGTTACAGCGGCAATAAAAAACTCTGGCTTTTACTTCCCACCAAGTCGAATTACTGCAAACTTAGCACCCGCGGATATCCGAAAAACGGGCTCTGCGTTTGATCTTCCTATTGCCATTGGTGTGATGGCTGCCACGAATCAGGTAGATTTAGCTAATCTTGAAAGCACAATGATATTGGGTGAACTTGCACTTGATGGAAACATTCGGAGTATACAAGGTGGACTGCCTATAGCCATTGCAGCAAAAGAGAATGGCGTGCAAAATCTCATTCTACCTGCTAAAAATGCTAAAGAGGCAGCAATTGTTGATGCGTTGAAAGTTTACCCCGTTGAAAGTTTATCGGAAGCTGCTGCATTCCTGAATTCTGCAAAGGATATACCGCCAGAACCCCAAACACTCAGCACAACGAAAGAAAAAGAAGACGTAGAATCTCTGCTTGATTTAGTTGATGTAAAAGGGCAGGAGCATGTGAAACGGGCAGTTGAGGTCGCAGCAGCTGGTGGACATAATCTGATTATGATTGGGCCACCCGGTTCCGGTAAAACGATGATTGCCAAGCGGATTCCTTCGATCCTGCCCACCTTGTCTATAGATGAGTCTTTGGAAACAACAAAGATTCAGAGTATTGTCGGTGTTTTACCGAGCGATACGCCACTGGTAATGACGCGTCCGTTTCGTTCTCCGCATCACACTATTTCTGACGCTGGACTAATCGGTGGTGGGAATGTGCCGCGTCCTGGAGAGGTCAGTCTCTCACATAACGGTGTGCTTTTTCTTGACGAACTCCCAGAATTTCGTAGGAACGTGCTTGAAGTCATGCGGCAACCTTTGGAAGATGGTAACGTGACGATTTCGCGTGCTGCCGCGTCACTTACTTATCCTGCTAATTTTATGTTAGTGGCAGCAATGAACCCATGTCCATGCGGTTTTTTCAGCGATCCAAACCGTGAGTGTAAATGCTCCCACAATCAGATTCAGACGTACGTCTCTCGCATTTCCGGGCCGCTGTTAGATAGGATTGACATTCAAGTTGAGGTGCCTGCAGTAAAATATGCTGAACTTTCCGCAGAGGTAGCTGGTGAATCGTCAGCAACGGTGCGCGAACGGGTGGAAGCAGCGCGCCAAGTCCAGCACCAACGTTTTGATGGCACTACGATACACGCTAACGCCAATATGGAATCCAAGCAAATTCGAGAATATTGTCCGATTGAATCACAAGCACAAGACCTGCTACGTGTTGCTATTAATCAATTAGGATTGAGTGCAAGAGCTTATGATCGTATACTAAAAGTGTCACGGACCATCGCCGACTTGGATGAAAACCCGAATATTGAACCGGGGCATGTCTCTGAAGCGATTCAATATCGGAGTTTAGATCGGAGTTTCTGGAAAAAATAAAAGGGGCGATTTGATGAAAACGAAGTTATTGTTTTCGATTGTTTTGGCAGGATTTTTAATTTTTAATGTACATTTACCGACTACTTTCGCCCAAGACTACACAACGTGGCACTTACCTGAAGGGGCAAAAGCGCGTCTGGGTAAAGGGGAGATTACAAATGTTGCGTATTCTCCAGATGGGAACTCCATTGCAGTTGCGACTCATATTGGTATATGGCTCTATGACGCGCAGAACTATCAAGAATTATCACTACTTACAGGGCATACAAGGTCTATATTTAGTTTAGCCTTCAGCCCAGATGGACAAACGCTCGCAAGTGGCAGTCGGGACAAGACTATCCGTTTATGGGATGTGAGAACGGGCGAACACAAAAAAACATTCCGAGGACATACGTGGTTTGTCTTAAGCATAGACTTCAGCCCAGATGGACAAACTCTTGCAAATGGTAGTTCGGACGGCACCATCCATTTATGGGATGTGAGAACAGGTAAACACAAGCAAACACTTCAAGGACATACAGGTTGGGTTCGTAGTGTAGACTTCAGCCCAGATGGACAAACGCTCGCAAGTGGTAGTGATGACAAGACTATCTGTTTATGGGATCTGAGAATAGGCGGACATAGGCAAATCCTAAGACATAGGCGAATCCTAAATGGTAATACTTCGCATGTTGAAAGCGTAGACTTCAGCCCAGATGGGAAAATACTCGCAAGTGGAGGTTCAGACGGCATCCGTTTATGGGATGTGAGAACAGGTGAACACAAACAAACACTACAAGGACATACAGGATATGTCTTTAGCGTATGCTTCAGTCCAGATGGACAAACACTCGCAAGTGGCGATGGCAATAACACCATTCGTTTATGGGATATGGGAACAGGTGAACGTAAGCAAACCTTCAATGGTCATACCTCGCATGTTGAAAGCGTAGACTTCAGTTCAGATGGAAAAACACTCGTAAGTGGAAGTTGGGATACCATTCGTTTATGGGATGTGGCAACAGGTGAACACAAACAAACACTACAAGGACATACAGGACATGTCTTTAGCGTATGTTTCAGTCCGGATGGACAAACACTCGCAAGTGGCGGCGGGGACAACAGCATCCGTTTGTGGGATATGGGAACACACAAACTTAAGCATACTCTCAAAGGACATACATGGTATGTCCGTAGTGTAGATTTCAGTCCGGATGGACAAACACTCGCAAGTGGCAGTTTAGACAGTACTATTCGTTTTTGGGATGTGGCAACAGGTAAACACAAACAAACACTACAAGGACATAGTAGGTCTGTCTATAGTGTACCCTTCAGCCCAGATGGTCAAATACTTGCAAGTGGCTGTGGGGACGGTATCATCCGTTTATGGGATGTGGCAACAGGTGAACACAAACAAACACTACAAGGACATACAGAATATGTCTATAACGTAGCTTTCAGTCCAGATGGTCAGACACTTGCAAGTGGTAGTTTTGACAAGACCATCTGTTTATGGGATGTGGCAACAGGTGAACACAAGCAAACACTACAAGGACATATAGATCATGTTTTTAGCGTAGACTTCAGTCCTGATGGGAAAATACTTGCAAGTAGTAGTTGGGATAGTACCATCTGTTTATGGGATGTGGCAACAGGTGAACACAAGCAAACACTACAAGGAC
>JAPPES010000140.1:0-176695 GCA_028824125.1 Candidatus Poribacteria bacterium | reverse complement strand
TTGATAGTGTAGCTTTCAGTCCAGATGGTCAGACACTCGCAAGTGGCAGTTCGGACTACACTATCCGTTTATGGGATGTGGCAACAGGAGAACACAAGCAAACACTACAAGGACATATAGATCATGTTGATAGTGTAGCTTTCAGTCCAGATGGTCAGACACTCGCAAGTGGCAGTTCGGATGGCACAGTGCTGTTGTGGCACGTCACACCTATGCCAACCACCCACAACCTGGGGAAAGATTAAAACGACAGTCGTTTTTCAAAACTACTCGAACCTGTTTAATCCGGAGACGTGATTCCCGTATCGATTAGGAGCAGCTGCGGACGTACAGCCTATTGGGGTGGCAGAAACGAGAACGGTGAACCCATCGCAAGTGGCCTCCATTTCTATACGTTCACTGCCAGGATTTCACGTCAACACGGCGGATGCTACTCCGCAAATAGCCAGATAAGAACGAGGTATACAAATGCAACCTAATTTTATAATCTTTTTGACTGACGATCAAGGTTACGGTGACCTCTCCTGCATGGGAGCAACAGATTTTAAAACGCCGCATCTGGATAGAATGGCAGCTGAAGGTATCCTTTTTAAAGATTGGTACTCCAATTCACCTGTCTGTTCACCATCTCGTGCTGCATTGTTAACAGGACGGTATCCATGCCATGCAGGTGTGCGATCAATTTTAGCTGGACATCGCACAGCAACAGGGTTGCCACCTTCCGTTCCTACGATTGCCACAGCTCTTAAGGAACTCGGTTATTACACGGCAATGTCTGGGAAATGGCATTTAGGACTCGCTGAAGGTTCACGACCTGAGGATCACGGGTTTGATGATTGGTTCGGCTTTATGGCAGGCTGCATTGATTTCTATTCACATATCTTTTATTGGGCATTGGGACGACCCGATTTCGACCAAACACATGACCTATGGGAAAACGGTGAAGAAATATACCGAAACGGTGAATACTTTACTGAGTTGATAACGGAATATGCAGTGAGATATATCCGAAAATCTGTTGAACTTGGTAAACCGTTTTTCCTCTATGTACCATATAACGCGCCACACTATCCAATGCATGCTCCCCAAGAATATGTAGATAGGTTTCCAAATCTACCTTGGGACAGACAAATTATGGCTGCCATGTTGAGCGCGGTTGACGATAGTGTCGGTGAAATTTTTGCGGAACTTGAACGGCAGGGAATTGCAGAAAATACCTTTTCCTATTTCCAGAGTGATAACGGTCCTTCGCGTGAAACACGAAATTGGTTGGATGGCACACAAGACCCGTATTACGGCGGCAGTGCAGGTAAACTCAAAGGACACAAGTTCAGTCTATATGAAGGGGGTATCCGTTCACCAGGGATTATGAAGTGGCCTAACGAAATTCCTCCCGGGAACGTATTAAGTAAAGTAAATCTATATGGTGCAGCAATGGATGTTTTTCCGACTTTTCTGTCCGCTGCCGATGGCGATCTTTCCAAATATGAACTTGATGGCCTAAATCAAATACCTGTGGTATGTGATGGTCAATACACACCGCACACTGATATTTTTTGGGAGATGGGGAAACAGACCGCAATGCGTCGAGGGAAGTGGAAATTAGTACTGAATGGACAATTGGTAGAAGGCGCGCCGCCAGAAGATGATGTGCACCTTGCTGACCTTGAAACTGATATGGGCGAAACGACAAATTTGAAAGACGAGTATCCAGAACTCACCACTGAATTGACGGAAGCAGCACAGACGTGGCGACAAGGGATTGAAGACTATTGGGAAGCACATAAGGAAGAACGCAACGGAACAACCGGATATGTGAGGCAGTAATGTGTTAAATAACAAACAAGATGCTTTTGGACACCTGCTTACCGATTATCATAATGGAGAGCAAAACGTTGAAATCATTGAGCGAGAAGATGGTTACATTGACATAAGCCGCTTAGGACCACTCGACTATTTCGCTGAATATACTGAGTGGGCAGAACATCAAAAACTTGCTATGGGATATGCTGTTGGGCGGGTTTTGGACATCGGTTGTGGTCCAGGACGACATTCCCTCTACCTTCAAGGAAAAGGACATGATGTATTAGCAACCGACATTTCACCGTTAGCTATACAGCTTTGCCTACAACGCGGGCTCAAAAACACCGCTGTAGTGCCAATTACACAACTCAATTCCAAACTTGGTGTTTTCAATACAATCATCATGATGGGACACAATTTTGGACTTGTTAGCAGTTTTAAGAGAGCACAATGGTTATTGAAACGATTCGCGAGTATGACAAGAGATAACGGAAAGATCATCGTTGAAACAATGGACCCATACCAGACAGAAAATCCTGCCCATCTCGCTTATCATCAATATAATCGAGAACGGGGTAGAATGGGCGGACAAATAAGGCTGCGGATACGTTATAAACAATATGCCACCCCTTGGTACGACTATCTGTTCGTTTCAAAATCGGAACTGGAAGATATTCTTGTTGGCACAAGTTGGACAATTGAACGCTATATTGACTCTAACAAGCCAACTTATGTTGCTATTTTGAAAAAACGAGTGAAATCATGACATCCTTCAAATTTGCCTTTATAACAGACACACATCTTTATCCAAATGCCACTCAAAATTTTGCAGGCGGATTACAACAGCAAAAAAACAGTGTCGCACTGTATGAAAAGATGATTGAACAACTCAACGCTTTTGATCCTGCATTTGTAGTTCATGGTGGAGATATTGTGTGCGGTGGACAAAGTTTTGACATGTCAACAGAGGAGTATGTAGAAGCCCTAAATACCGCTCAATCACTTGGTGAGCGTCTAAATATGCCTTGTTACTATATGCCCGGCAACCATGATCTTGATCCTGAGACCGGTTCAAAAGCTTCATATTTAGAGCGATTTGGTATAAACGGCATGGGATCTGTCAGTTTTGTCAAGGAAAACATCCGATTTATTTTGCTTGATGCACAGGAAGTCCCCGAAGACTTGACACATGGGTATGTCAGCACGAATCAACTTGCTTGGGTAGAACGCGAATTAAAAAAAGCTGCGGATTATGGGGAAGAAATCTTCTTTTTTTCACACCAACTCCCTTTTCCAAGCGTAGAATTTCAGGGAATCGGTTCAAGAATTGCAAACTCTGCTGAGATACTGGAAATTGTTGCCCCCTTTGAGAAACAAATTTTAGGATTCTTTTGTGGACATCAACACCTCAATCGCGTTTTTAGAGAACAGGGTTTATTATGTATTGTAACATCTGGTATTATATGCTATCCGATGATGTGGCGACAAGTTCATGTTTATCCGGATAGAGTTGAGGTTAATTCTGTGCCTGTTGATTTGCCAGAGGTACTTGCCGAATCCGAGGCAGTCAATCCGGATAACAATTTATATCTGTCTGGTCGTCCCAGAGATCAAGAATTTACTATCCATCGAAAAAGTAATGGAGTCAATGGTTAATGAATCATATACCACACCTAATGAAAAATCAATGAATTGCCTTGATTATGGACTTTCTTTTATCAACACTGTTGGCAACGGAAATGCCCCCGCTTTTGGGTCGAATCTCGATGCCGCATCATAGATAACATAGATGGAAGTTTCAGCGATTATTACCAATGTGGTTCGTGTAAGAGTGAACACACCTTTGCGGAGAAAAATCTCTTCATAAATCCAAACTATGACTTCCTCCCTGTTTTTGGCGAAGAACATATAGCGGTATTCAGAAGGCATGCTTACTGTAACGATAATTACGTCGAGTATAGACCGGTGCAGGATTATTGGGGAGGCCCCTTGTTTGATGTTCAGGAGGCATCGCAGGTCCGGATCCTTGATAGCAACGCAGCCATTATTGAGGCGACACAAAAATGTTTCCCCATCGTAACGCACACAGAAATATGGGATACCAATACACATCAGCGGGCAATTATTGAGTGTCCGGTTAAAACGATGAACATAGATGAAAACGCAGGCATCTACCAAGTTGATACAGGTATTGTTCTATTTCCAGATCTGTCAAAGCGATATGATCGGCAGATTGAGATGTTCAACCTCGCTTACGTTGCTTTCAACGCATCGCACTTCGCTGACTTCGTTATTGAACGCCCCACAGCCATCATTAAAAATGGAGTGGAAGTTACCCAAGTTTACCACTATTCCGAAATTCGGAGTTTAGAAGCAAAGAATACCGTGTTCTGCATCGATGAGCTTTGACAGATACTCCCATGTAATTGCAATAGCGTCTATCTTTGCTTTACAATACAACAAATGAGCTCAACGTAGCAAATAGTCAAAATGATTGAAGTCCAAAACCTCTCAAAAAACTACGGCCCATTTCAGGCACTCAATGATATATCCTTTCGTGTGGACAAAGGACAAATCGTAGGATTTCTCGGTCCCAACGGTGCCGGTAAAACTACCACGATGCGGGTTCTGACATGCTTTATGCCTGCAAGTAGCGGAAAAGTCACCGTTGCTGGATACGACGTGTTCAAAGAATCGCGCGAGGTGCGAAAACGCATCGGATACCTCCCTGAGAACATTCCGCTTTATACCGAAATGACGGTTACAAAGTATCTTTCTTATATGGCAAAAATCCGAAATGTTCCGCGTCCACAGATCAATGAACGGTTGGATACTGCTATTGAGTCGTGCGGTTTAATTGAAAGACGCAATCAGATTATTGGACAGCTATCACGCGGTTTTCGGCAACGCGTTGGTTTAGCACAAGCTCTGGTACATGACCCTGAAGTCCTAATTCTTGACGAACCGACATCCGGTTTAGACCCACGTCAAATTGTTGAAATCCGCGAATTAATCAAGGCGCTCGGTAAAGAACGCACGATTCTTTTTAGCACACACATTCTCACCGAAGCAAGCCAAACGTGTGAACGATTGCTGATTATCAGTAAAGGCAAAATAACGGGGGATGTTCAATTATCCAACGGTCGCGCTGTTTCAAGCGTTACACCAATTGAAGAAGAAAGTAAGGCTCCTTCAAAGAGCCTTACGCTTGTGGTAACCGGTGGACAACCAGATAAAATAATGGATGTACTCACAAATATTCCTGATATTATATCAGTTGAACAGTCCATCATAGACAACGTAGATGAAACTTTGACATTTCACATACAGTCGACTCCCACAGATGATATACGGGCAGCGGTAGCCAAAACAATTGTTGAACATGAATGGAATCTGCTTGAAATGCGTACCGATGAAAAAAGTTTAGAGGAGTTATTCTTATCATTAACTTCTGAAACTGCAGAGTAGAGAAAGTTATGAGAATTTACAGCTATTCATTATTTTGTGTCGTATTATGTAGCGGTTTGATTGCCTGCAGCGGCGATAATTCAGAGCTTCCTATCCAACTTGACACTGAAGAAAACTCTGTCGTAATTGACGTTGATGAGATGGTCTTAATCCCCGCAGGAGAAGTAATCCTCGGCACCAATGAAAAAACAGGTTTGACGTTTGGTAACGAAGCCGATCAGCGCGTCGTTTTTGTTGAAGCGTTTTATATTGATAAGTATGAGGTGACAAACGAACAATACGCGAAATTCTTGTCAGAAACAGGTCATCGGAAACCGAAATTTTGGGATAATCCAACGCTGAATGCACCTAATCAACCTGTTGTTGGTGTCAATTGGGAAGATGCTGAAACTTATGCCGAATGGGTTGGAAAACGCATGCCGACTGATATTGAATGGGAAAAAGCCGCGCGCAGCACAGATAATCGTCTCTACCCTTGGGGTGCTAATTATAACGCATCACTCGGAAATTTTGATGATGGTGGACAAATGGATGGTAAGTTAGATGGATACGCAATGGAAACTGCCCCGGTAGGGAGTTTTGCGGAAGGAGTCAGCCCGTACGGACTTCATGATATGTCTGGTAATGTATGGGAATGGGTAATAAGTACGCTCGATGACAATGCTATAGACGCGTACACCGCAAAGATTAATTCAGAACTGACCAACGGAATAATCTATACAATTCGCGGCGGTTCATGGACTAACGGGCCTGCAGATACACGCACTACAGTTTTTTATATCTATCCCGCACAATGCAGTGACCACAGTAGTTCTGTCGGATTTCGCTGTGCAAAGACGCACTAACGCTTCTATAGCACAGGAAAAGTTTCCTAAATTATATCTAATTGATGGGTGTGCATAAATGATTTAACACCATAAGCGTCAATTTAAGGATATATCCTATTGTTGGAGGGGTTTCTAACCCCGATTTATTCCCCAAAGGTAGGCGCGTTTTGTAAACGCGCCGTTTATATCGTCTGATGTCTGGGCTCGGCGCGTTTCCAAAACGTGCCTACCAGGGGGCGAACCGCTAAATTGACGCCTATGGTGCATAAATGATTTAACACCTAATGTGCGCTTAAAGGTAGTAGGCACACTCCGTGTGCCGTCCACAAGTTCAAAGACGCACAATGAATTGTGCTACTACAAACCATGCAGAATGCCACACGCGCATTCTGCCTTCTATAATGAAGCGTCACTTGAAATACGCTGCTGTCTGTGTTGATCGACCATATAATTATGCACACCCCTCATCTAATTGTTACATCAAATTATGAAAATGCAGAGTCCATTGAAGTCATTGATTTATGCCTTGATGATATTGATGACCACCTTCTACGGCTGTGGCGGCGACGAAAAAATCCCTGTTGAAGATGAAGTTGAAGAACCAACCGATAATGCAGTAGGGGTTTTGGAAGAACTTCCACAAGAAGAGGCTGAAACAATAGACATTCCAGAGGGAATGGTCTATGTGCCTGCAGGTGATTTTCTGATGGGAAGTGATCCAGATAAAGACCCGTTAGCAGACCCACTTGATGAATTCCCACAACATCAGGTATTTTTGGATGCCTTTTTTATTGACAAATATGAAGTCTCTAATGCTGACTATACCAAATTTGTTGAAGCAACAGGCCATCGAAAATCTACCTTTTGGGACAACCCCAAATATAATCATCCGGATCAGCCAGTTGTCGGTGTTGCATGGGGCGATGCAGTTGCATACGCGGAATGGGTTGGAAAACGTTTGCCGACTGAAGCAGAATGGGAAAAGGCAGCACGCGGAACAGACGGACGCATCTGGCCCTGGGGCAATGAATTTGATCCAACTAAATGCAACTTTGACGATGAAGGAAAATTTGATGGACACCTGGACGGATTTGCTATGGCTGCACCAGTGGATAGTTTTCAGGAAGGTGCAAGCCCCTACGGTGCAGTTAACATGGTCGGAAATGTCGCAGAATGGGTCTCAGACTGGTTTGACATGGATTATTATTTAGTCAGTCCAAGGAAAAATCCGAAGGGACCTGAAAACAACGGTATGGGGAAAAAATCTTGGCGTGGTGCCAGTTGGTTCGCCGGTTTTAATTACATGCGGTGCGCCTACCGGGACTATGATGACATTCTTGCCAGCGGACAGATACGCGGATTCAGATGTGCGATGGATGCCCCTAAAGCGGAGTAATACCAATTCTAATAAATACTATTTCATTAAGAGATTCTACTGTTATTGTCTGCTGAAGATACCTTCTTCTGTAGGAGCGACCTCCCGGTCGCGACCGGGAGGTCGCTC
This sequence comes from Candidatus Poribacteria bacterium, assembly GCA_028824125.1. Lineage (GTDB taxonomy): Bacteria > Poribacteria > WGA-4E > WGA-4E > WGA-3G > MSPOR6. The sequence goes on along the minus strand of JAPPES010000140.1, from coordinate 169,093 downwards.
CTACAAGATATCCCAGCAAATGACACATTATATATTAGAAATGATATAATACCAAATTACTTTAAGCCATAGGGCGGGTTCTGTACCCGTCTATTGTTCACCAATCAAAAACGGCAAGGGACAGAGACCTCGCCCTACATCTGAAGTAAGGAAAAATGAAGCTTATCCACTCTATCGCTATATGGATGATATGCTGTATCACCATCTTCTGCATCGGTTGCGGAGATGAAGGCTCTCTACCAATCAATGAAGAAATTGAGACAGAAGTAGATATATTCACGGAGCGTGAATGGGCGGTAATTCAACGTTTATCCCCTCTACCTGCCACACCGCCGCTAAGTCCTACAAATCGCGTGGTAGACAATCCTAATGCCGCACGATTAGGGCAGATGTTTTTCTTTGATGTGCGTTTGTCAAAAGATGGTACCGTTGCATGTGCAACATGCCACTCACCTTTTCACGGATTCGCAGACGTTGAAGCGACTTCATTAGGCGCAGGGAGAGCCACAAGAAACGCACCAACTTTACTCAACGTTGCCTATAACAAATGGCAGTTTTGGGATGGGAGAGCGGATACACTTTGGTCGCAAGCACTAATTGCCCTTGAAGGTGAAAAAGAACAAGCAGGCACACGGCTGCAGTACGCACATCTCATCAAACGCCTATATCAAAAAGATTATGAAGGTGTGTTTGGTCCGTTACCCAATTTAGCGGACACAAATCGATTTCCTTTTAAGGGCAAACCGGGTGATGTTCAGTTTGACAATATGTCCGAAAAGGATAAAATTGCCGTTAATACTGTTTTTGCTAACATCGGCAAAGCAATTGAAGCTTATGAACGTCTCCTGATCAGTGGTAATGCTCCGTTTGATCAATATGTCGCAGGTGATCTGAATGCGATCGGAATTGAAGCGAAGCGCGGCTTAAAAATCTTTATCGGTAAAGGGGTTTGCATTCTCTGCCACGATACCCCGAATTTTACAGATAATGAATTTCATAATATTGGTGTCCCACAAGGAAAACTCCCACCAGATACAGGCCGATACGATGGAATTAAGCAGCTCTTAAAGAATCCCTTTAATGGGGGTAGTCCCTATAGCGATAGTCCAGAGACTCCTCAAAGGATATTGAATTTTCTGGAACCGACACAACAACATAAAGGACAGTTCAGAACCCCTACACTCCGTAACGTAGCACTTACTGCCCCATACTTCCACACAGGGGAATTCCCAACATTAGCATCTATCATAGCATTTAATAACGCAGGCGGCGTTCCATCTGGGTTTGTTGGCATGCGCGAAGGAACGCTTGAACAGCTGAACCTGAGTGAACAGGAAGCAAACGATTTAGTGGAATTTCTATTGACGTTGACTGGTGAATTACCGCCTGAACGCCTGTTAAGGGAACCGGAGCTGCCCTAATTCATCCTGTTGAATGTCCCAAAATATATGCCGTTCCCTCGTAGGTGCGGTTTCCCAACCAATGCAGAATACCACACGGGGAATCATGACGAATATCTTATACCATTTCTAAATAATGATAGGACATTATTTGATAAATCGGTTGTCCGAATACAACACTCTCTTCTGTAGGAGCGACCTCCCGGTCGCGACTAGGAGGTCACTCCTACAAAGAGACTCAAAAATCGGAATGATACTTTGTCAATTAGAAATGGTATTATGCGTATTCGCCATGATTCATACCGTTGATTTACTGATGGCTGACCGCTGACAGGCGATAACTAAAAATTATGCACCCTTTTCCTCCCAATTCGCGACTATATATAGTGAAGTGATTAATTAAACGTTTCTTCGTGCCATTAGGCATCCTACCTAAGAAACGTCCTGTCCATTTATTCACAGATTATACTATAATTATATGTAATGAAACCTTTTCGGAGATGTCAGATGAAAACGGACGATGTTGTGTTAATTCAATTTACACTTGCAGGTGATGAAGCTGCCTTTGCAACGTTGGTTAATAAATACCAAGAGCAGGTGCACGCATACACATATCGGAAAATTGGGGATTACCACATCGCAGAAGACATTACACAGGAAACATTTTTTGAGGTGTATCAGAATCTGGGGAAGTTGAGAGACCCAACGAAGTTTTCAACATGGCTTTTTGCGATTGCGAATTACCTCTGTATAGCGTGGTACCGAAAAAATCAATCAATGTCTAAATTGATACGTGAAAGCTATGTCATAAATACAGAGGCAGATTCGTATTCACGGTATGTGGCTTTGGAAAACGAGCGGGATGCTGCTGAAGCACAACGCGAATTAGTCCAAACACTACTTTCAAAACTAAAGGAAAGCGATCAACAACTCATCACACTCCACTATTTTGAAGAGATGACATCCGCTGAGATAAGTCGCCATTTAGGCGTCCCCCAAAATACGATTAAGAGTCGGCTGCGACGCGCAAAACAAAGGTTAAGACAGGACGATTTATTAATTCAAGGGACAACAGATAATTCTATTGAAAAGGGACAAAGTTACCAACATCCCTTACAAGGAGAAATGAGCATGGCAGATAAAATGAGTGCGGATATACTCAAAATTAAGTCCTTATCAGACCGATCACGAATGCAACTTTCCGCTGATGGAGAGTGGCTTGCCTATGTAGTAGTAGACCCCGACCGAAGATCATCATTCGAACAACAGACCGATGATTTCTCACTGTATCAACTAACAGGCGCATTGATAGAAAATCATAGTCAGGAGGTCCGGGTTACCAACCTCAAAACAAAGGAAACGCATCAACTCGGAGCAGATGAAGGAGTCGATTGGGCACCACGGTGGTCACCAAATGGCCACTACTTAGCCTTCTGTTCTGACCGAATGGGGACACCGCATCTTTGGGTTTGGGATAGGGTCAAAAATAAACTGCGCCAAGTAAGCGAAAAACCGATTACTGCAACACACGGTCTTGAAGTGCCGCAGTGGACTTCAGATGGAAAACATATCATCACAAAGTTACGCCCTGAAGATATAGACCTTTCCACAATTATCTCAAATAAGACGATTCCGAAAGCGATAAACGTTTGGCATACGGATACGGATGAACAGTCGTCTGTAGATGAAGAATTAGATCAACTCGTGGGGTTCAAAGGGGATCTAAGTCTGTTCAATGTTGACACTGGTGATTTGCAAATTCTCACTCGCGGATTGTTAACAAGATTCATTACACTCTCTCCAGATAATTCTGCGGTTGCTGTGCTCAACGTAATAGGAGAAGAGCGGTTGACAGCTCAAGATACCTTATATGAGTTGTTATTAGTGCCTTTAGATGGGTCGGCAGTCCGAAGTTTAGCGACAAATATCACGGACAAAGCACTATTCGTGAGCTGGTCACCAGACGGTAAGCGTCTGATATATGCCCAGCCGGATGGTCTATATATTGTTTCAGTTCAAGATGGTGTAAAGAAGAACCTCACTGCCAATCTTACAGAGAAGCTGCAATTTTACGCACGTCCGTTATGGCGACCATCAGGAGAGTCGTTTTTCTGTGGCATTGACGGAAATATATGGGAGTTCGCGGCAGACGGCAGCGATGCCCGGAAACTGACAGAAGAATTGAAGAAACACATCATGGGTATTGTCGCGAAAGTGAATACGCATGTTGTCTGGCAGTCAAGCGATGCGCAATCTATCTGCGTCCAGACGCATGATCCAGAAACAAAGAAAGAAGGCTTCTATTTGATAAACAGTGCCGAGGCACGTGCTACTTGCTTGTTTGAAGAACCAATTAGCATAACCCGCCATATCGCAGATGAACACGATTTAAGGGTTGTTAGTAATGACACACAGATTGTCTACAGAGCGCAAGATGCGACACATCCAGAGGAAGTCTGGATGTTTGATACAGACTCTGGAGAACAACAACAGGTATCCGAACTTAATCCGCATCTGCGCGACTTACAATTTGGTGAGGTCCGTTTCGTCGAATCAGAAATGGAGAACGGTGAGCGTTTGCGAGGGGTTTTGATGCTACCCGCCAATTATGAGGAAGGCAAAAAGTATCCTTTAGTTACGTGGGTCCGTCCGGGCAGGCACTTATCAATGTATATTTATACTTTTGGGTTAGATAGATATGAGATGAACTTCCAACTCCTTGCTGCACGTGGTTTTGCCGTGCTTGGTGTTGATGTGCCGTCAAGATCCAGCGAATCGTTGAAAAAATTGTCCGAATATGTGCTGCCTGCGGTAGATAAAGTCATTGAAATGGGTATCGCCGATGCTGATCGATTAGGGATAAAGGGATACGGTTACGGTGGATACTTCACAGCCGGACTGATTACACAAACCAACCGTTTCAAAGCCGCAGTTTGTGGTGGTGGTTTTTATAATTTGACCAGAATCTACGGAAATCTCACGAAACGGGGAAGAAGTCTTGGTATTAGGTGGATAGAAGGAAAGAGAAGTATGGATATAGGTGGTTCGCTCTGGGAAAAAAGGCAACGCTATATTGACAGTTCACCGCTTTTTCACTTAGATAAGGTAGAAACCCCTGTTCTAATCTATTCTGGTGAAGGGTTTGATCGCGATGATTATACGCAGTCTGGGGAGCTTTTCTCTGGATTACGCAGACTCGAGAAAAAAGCGACTTTTGCGTGGTATCGTGGTGAAGGACATATCGTGAGGTATTGGCGACCTGAACACCGCGCTGATTGCTGGGAACGTATTATTGATTGGTTTGAAAAACATCTGAATTAAAGAAAGATCCTATCTATATTGTGTTAGAAGCACTCGGAATCTTCATTTTCTCAATAAAACAGGACTTACGCATTTTTTCTTAAAGTCCCCCTTGATAAGGGGGACTTAGGGGGTTAAATAACAGAAATAACGCCTTTTTAACCCCCCTAACCCCCTTATCAAGGGGGAATGCGTAAGTCATGTAAAAGCAATTATGGCAAAATTTCGGGTTCGCTTAATGCAATATACGCAAAAATTTAAAAAGGAAAGAATATGGCAAAACGAACATGTTTGATGATCGGTAGCGGTGGTATGGCGGCTAACTGGATCCAAATCTTCACCGATAATTTCAGTGATCGGGTTAAAATCGTCGGTTTGGTAGACGTGAATACAGAGGTTCTTGAAGCACAAAGCAAAGCGTTAGGACTCAGCACTTCGCAATGCTTTACAGATTTTAACGAGGCGTGTGTGGAGATCAAAGCAGACTTTTGTGGTATTGCTACTCCACCTAAATTCCACAGCCCTGCGGCAATTGCTGCTATGGAGAACGGGATGCCCGTTATCTGCGAAAAACCGATCGCGGATACCTGGGATGCCGCGAAAGCAATGGTGCGCACTGCACAGAAAACCGGGGTACCTTGTGCCATCATCCAAAACTACCGCTACGCGGATAATAAACAGGAATTGATCCGTATCCGTGATGAAAGTAGATTGGGAGGCCTTCAATACGTTGTCGGTAGATATGGGTGCGACTTTCGCCGCTATTCCGAGTGGGGCGCCTGGCGGCACGATATGGATTTCGGACTTCTCATTGAAGGTGCCGTGCATCACTTAGACATGCTTCGGTTTCTCTCTGGCGGCGATTGCGAAACCTTGATCGGATTTGGGTGGAATCCTGAATGGTCGAGTTTCCGACACTACTCCAGCGGTTTCTATCTTATGCGTATGGACAACGGTGTTCACGCCTCTTATGAAGGCAATAGTTCGGCGGCTGGCATTGAATACTGCTGGAACCATGAGTCCTACCGCGCCGAGTTTGAAAGAGGCACAGTCGAAATAGGCGGTGGAAACCAGATGGTAATCCATCGTGTTGGTGGTGAAACGGAAGTTTACGCAGCACCACCAGTCCACTATGAGCATCACCACCACTTATTCAATGAATTCTTAAATTGGATTGACGGTGGTAAACCTTCTGAAACACGGGTTGAGGATAACATCAAAAGTTTTGCGCTTGTCATCGCCGCCATGGAAACGACCGTTGATGGACAACCGAAGCAGATTGCTAATTACCTAAGTGATTTAAATCTCTAATACCACATTCACGGTATTTATCTTTTCTGATGGTAGGTGCGGTTTCCTAACCGAACCATAACTGTCAATTTAAGGAGTATTATCTATATTTTGGATGTGTTCAGCCCCAGGCATCAACGTCAAATGCGCGTTTGGCATTTGGCACCTCTTATATTCTGTAGGAGCGAGCTTCGCTCGCGACCTTTCGTCCGATGTCGCGAGCTAAGCTCGCTCCTACAGGAAGAGAAGTGGGCGGACAAAGCCTCCCTCTAACAAGATAATCCAGTATATTTTACTTAAATTGACACATAAGGTGCGGTTTCCTAACCGCACACTGAGCAAGAAGAATCACGTTAATTGGGTATAAGTCTTAAAGGAGAAAAGGAAAACTCTCATGCAAAAAACATTGGTTTTGATTTTAACGATTGGGTTGGCAATATGTGTTATTTCGCTAAACACCATCGCACAAGACACAAAAGAGGGTCAAAGGACTCACAAAACATTGACGATTCCGGATATTCTTAAAATCAAGTCGTTTTCATCCCGTTCACGATTGCAGCTCTCCCCTGATGGAGAGTTTCTTGCCTATGTTGTACAAGACCCTCATCACAAGTCATCGTTCCAAGAGAAAACCACAGAATACTCCAGGTTTCTACCGACCGGAGTATTCATTGAACATCATAGTAGTGCCATCTGGGTTACCAATATCAGAACAAAGGAAACTTATAAACTCGGTTCAGATGACGGAGTTGATTGGGCACCACGGTGGTCTCCAGATGGACGATACTTGGCATTCTATTCTGACCGAATGGGCGCACCACAACTTTGGGTTTGGGATAAGATGAAAAATAAAGTGAGACGAATTAGTGAGAAACCGATTACTGCCATATTTGGTTTTGAAGCACCACAATGGACATCGGACGGAAAACATCTCATTGCGAAGTTACGTCCAGAAGATATAGATATTTCCAAACTTATCTCACCCGATACCAATCCACAAACGATAAACGTTTGGGAAACTGAAACGTATGAACCGTCTTCTTTAGAGGGACAAGCAGATCGAGTCGCATATCTCAAGGGAGATTTAGCGGTATTTGACTTTGACACAGATGATGTGTCAATTCTCACAAGTGGATTGTATACGACAGATATGTTTTTGTCTCCAGATAGTGCTGCAGTTGCCGTGATCAACATAATAGGAGCGGGAGAATTGACAGCCCAAGAAGCCATTTTTGAGCTGCTATTGGTGCCATTAGATGGAACGCCAGTACAACGTTTAGCAACAGGTATCAGATCAGGATCGCAAATTGTAAGTTGGGCACCAGACGGTAAGCATCTGGTCTATGGACATCCGGACGGACTGTTTTTGGTTTCGATACATGATGGTGTCCAGAAAAATCTCACGGCAAACCTTGCAGAAAACCCTCGATTTTTCATGCGTCCACTATGGAGTCCATCAGGCACCTCTATTTTCTACGGTTTCGATGGACATGTGTGGGAACTGACAACAGACGGTAGTAATGCGCGGAAACTTACAGATGGTTTGGAGCGAGGGGTCTTCGGTGTCGTGGCAAAGCGGGATACACATATCGTTTGGCAATCAAACGATACACAATCTATCTGTATCCAAACGCATGATCCTGTAACAAAGAAAGATGGTTTTTATTTGCTAAACTCCACAGAAGGAAGCGCTACCTGTTTGTTTGAAGAACCACTTTCTATATACGGACGTTTGGGAGACGAATTCGACATAATATCTGTAGGTTGTGGTGAGAAGATTGTCTATAGAGTGCAAAATGCAACACAACCAGAGGAAATTTGGATGCTTGATACAGACACTGGCAAACGACAGCAGGTGTCCGACCTCAATCCACATCTGCGCGATTTACAATTTGGTGAGGTGCGTCTCATCGAATCGAAAACGGCGGAGGGTCAGCCTTTACAGGGTGTTTTGATGTTGCCTATCAACTATGAAGAAGGAAAACGTTATCCTTTAGTCACGTGGGTCTATGGAGGTAGTAACCTTTCTGGGTATGCTTATCATTTTGGATTAACGGGACAGATTAACTTTCAGTTGTTAGCGACCCGTGGCTATGCGGTTCTTGGGGTTGATACGCCATTGAAAACGCACGACCCCATGATAGAACTCTCAGGACTCGTACTCCCTGCAGTTGATAATGTTATTGAGATGGGAATCGCTGATGAGAACCGTTTAGGGATAATAGGATACAGTTACGGCGGATACGCTACAGTTGGACTGATTACGCAAACCAACCGTTTCAAAGCCGCAGTTGCCGGTGGAGGCCTCTACAATTTAACAAGCCACTACGGGATACTTACAAAACAGGGGAGCAGTTATGGTATTGGTTGGTCAGAAGGTGGACAGGGGCGTATGCGTGGTTCGCTCTGGGAACAACGCCAGCAGTATATTGATAACTCTCCGATATTCCATCTGGATAAGGTTGAGACTCCCGTCTTAATCTATTGTGGTGAAGGTTTTAGTGATGGTTTCGACTACGTAGAATCTGGTCAGCTTTTCTCCGGATTACGCAGACTTAAGAAGAAAGCCACTTTTGTCTGGTATCGTGGTGAAGGACATGGCTTGATAACTTGGCGACCTGAACACCGCGCTGATTGTTGGGAACGTATTATTGATTGGTTTGAAAAACATCTGAAGTGAAGAACAGGAATTGTTTGAATCTTGGATTTACACGGATTGCCCCCTAATCACTGCGCGCTTTGTAAGCGAGTCTACCAGTGAACCTCCAAGGCGCAGTGTGCTACACGCGCACGCTACGTTGATTTGGTAATGAATTGCACGATTACAAACCGCCGCTTACCCAGAGAAAAGTGCATATATTTTCTATTTCACCATAAATATATGCAACTATTTTCGTCTAATTCGCGTCACTATATAGCGAAGTGTATTGATTAGCGTTTCTTAGCACACCTTTGATAAGTGTGCTATCCGCGAAACGCTCAAACCATATAATTCCCCTTGAAAAATATCCATTTTGGAGATGTCAAATGAAAAGCGATACTGTTACGTTGATTCAACGTATCCTTGCAGGTGACGAGGCCGCTTTTGCCAGTTTAGTTAGCAAATACGAGAAGCGGGTTCACGCTTATGCATTGCGAGAAATAGGTGATTTTCAGATCGCTGAAGACATTACCCAAGAGACCTTTCTGGAAGTTTATCAGAAGTTGGACACGCTGAAAGCCCCGGAGAAGTTTTCAACTTGGCTATATACGATTGTAAAAAATCTATGTATCGCTTGGTACCGAAAGGAACGGTTTCAACCTGAATCGTTGGAAGAGATCCATATCTCACAAATTGAGACAGATACATATTCTCGGTATGTCGCCTCCGAACATGCGAAAGCGACTGCGTATGCACAGCGTCACATCGTCAAAAAACTGCTGACGAAGTTGAAGGAGAGTGACCGACAGTTAATCACGCTCCACTATTTTGATGGGATGACAACTGATGAGATAGGGACTTACTTAGGAATACCAGAAAATACGATTAAGAGTCGGCTATATCGCGTACGACAGCGGTTGAAGAAGTACGAATTCATGGTTCAAGAGGAATTAGATATTACAATTGAAGGAGAACACCGTTCTCAACACCAATTGAAAGGAGAAATTAACATGGCAGACGAAGTGAGAAATCAATCCGAGGTTGACGTAAAAATAGAAGATATGCAACGTCAAATTACTGGTTTACAAGAACAAATTAAAGGTCTCGTATCTAAATCAGATGCTGCCATTAACTCAGATAAGAGAGCAGCACTTGATGCATTACTCCAACTCCCTAACGATCCTGAAAATCCGATCACGTGGGGCTATGTGGGTGCTTACCGTGCCGCTTCTGGACAGCGGTTGAGCCGAGGTTCAATTTGGACAGATAGTGTTGATAATTTCCTATCCAGGGCACCAGATGCTGAAATCGTGAACCTTGCGCAATACTTCACAAACCCTATCGTAGTAGCTGTTTTAAGACAATTGGTGGAAGGCGAGAAATCTATCACAGAATTGGCAAAAGGATGTGGCATTTCCGAAAATGAGATGGAGAAAACTGTGGAGATGTTGATTGACGCTGCATTAGTGAAGCGCACGGAAGACAATTTGATTGAACCCAAAAACGATGCCGTTTTCTATTTACTAAACTTCGTAAGTATGGTTATTGTTCATTTAACGCCAGAAAAACCTCATTCTATTGTTTTTTTGCCAGATGAACATCATTCTCAAGGGCCAGAAGAACCTCATTCTATTGTTTTAATCCCAGATGAATCTCATTCTCAAGATTAAACTAAACTGTCAGATCAGTATTTTGCGTTGTATAGGAGAAATCGTCAGTCTGAGATTGATCCTATACAACGCGTTACTGTTTAACAGCGGTGTGTAAATATTTCGTCAAATAGCCCCAATTACAACCTTTAGGGTGTATAACGTTTTTGGCACAGAGGCACAACTTTTGTTCTCTTTAGTCCCGTAGGGACGATATGTTTATAGAAAAATGTTATCCACCCCTCTTGAGTTCCGTAGGAACGGCATAAAAGGATAAACATATCGTCCCTACGGGACTAAAGAGAGGTGCTGGTCTCGCTTCTATAAACATATCGTCCCTACGGGACTAAAAACACGGACAAGATGGCAACACATAAAATTAACGCCATAGCAAAAAACCAGCAAAAATATTTAAAACTAAATAACCCTGCCCCCTCCCTTTATACCCTTTGATTCTCGTCGCAAAATATGTTATTATTTTAATGATGGTAGTGATGCATATTTCAGAGCTTGTTCAGGTGTCCTGCAATACTATTGCTTGAGATGCGCTCACGTAGTTTTTAGTTTTTCCAACCAGAATCCTATTGGCAGTTTCCTTTATTATTACTAATCACAACATTTTTACCCAGAGAACAGATGCGAAAACTTTCTCCTGCGCGATGTAGTGTTTTGATTTTCTTTTGCTTCTACCTCGCTGTTGCACACGCCCAAGACAGTGTACCGACTCACCCCGTTGATGGCACGTTCATCAAAGAATGGCTGGTACTGGGTCCTTTCTTTCCAGAGGATTTAGAGACCGATTTCCTCGCCTCAGCGAATGGCGAGGCTTCTGCTAATCCCAAACCCGGCGATACAGTGACCACTGCTGAAGGTAAAACGTTGACATGGACGATATACCATTCCGAAGGAAACATCATCGACTTGCAGCGTGCAATTGGAAAACATGAAAAAGCCGTCTGCTATGCGTTCTGCCTATTGGAAAGCGATCAGGGTGGTGATGGAGAGTTCCTTGTCGGCAGTGATGACGGCGTTGTGGTTTTTCTCAATGGTCAGAGGGTACGCACTCAGCCAGTTTGGCGGGCAATTGCCATAGATGAAGATAGGTTTGCTGTCCCATTGCGCCCGGGTAAAAACCGCTGCCTGGTGAAAGTCTCAAACGGTCTTCAAGATTGGGCATTAACAACGCGTGTTCTTCCACCCACACGTGCAGTGATAGCAGGAGTTATAACCGATGAGACAGGAAACGCCTTATCTAACGCCATCGTGCACCTCTGGCAGAGTAGCACCCTAATTGCAAAAACAGAAACCGACACCAAAGGCTTTTACCAGTTTTCAGTCTACCCAGCAAGTGGACACTACGATATTCAAGCCACTCACGAAGACAAAGGTAATTGGGAAATGGGAGTCCAACTTTCTGCAGGTGATCGTGCGAAAATTAACTTAACGTTACAGAAGGCTGTTAGCATCTCTGGGTCCCTGTTCAAGTTTGATAATACGCCACATGTCAATGTTGTTGTCGAAGCATTATTACTCGAAAAAAACGGTTCCAGTCAAAGACAGGCAACGACCCTCTCGGATAATAGAGGTCAATATAAATTCATCAATCTCAGAACTGGACGGTATCAGTTACGTTGTCACACCTTGAAGGCGCATAGCGAAAATCCAAACAAGATTGTTTCTGTTGACAGACAAAATACACTTAAGAATGTTGACTTCCGTTTTCCACCTTTCAAACATGGGACATGGAAGCACTATACTTATCTTGACGGGTTAGGAAGTAACAACGTCCCGTCGATTTATCAAGACAGAGATGGATTCCTATGGTTTGGCACCCGCAACGGTGGGGTTTCTCGATACGATGGCGAAGAGTTCGTCAACTTTACAACTGATGATGGACTCGCACACAACACTGTATTGTCAATCTATCAAGACAGAGACGGATTCCTATGGTTTGGGACAGACAACGGAATTAGTCAATATGATGGGAAGAAGTTTATCAACTTTACAACCGATGATGGACTCGCTGCTAACGACGTATTGTCAATCTATCAAGACAGAGACGGATTCCTATGGTTCGGAACTCTGAAAAATGGGGTTTCTCGATATGATGGTGAAGAGTTTGTCAACTTCACAATCGATGATGGACTCATTACTAACTCTATATTGTCAATCTATCAAGACAGAGAGGGTTTCCTATGGTTCGGGACACTCGAGGGACTCTCTCGCTACGACGGTGATCAGTTTGTTAACTTTACGACCAATAAGGGACTCGCCCACAATTTTGTGTGGTCGATTCATCAAGATCAAGATGGACTCCTTTGGTTCGGGACAGATGGCGGTGTTTCTCAATATGATGGTAATCAGTTTGTGAACCTCACAACCAGGGATGGACTTGTTAGTGACCTTGTTGAGACGATCCATCAAGACCGAGACGGATTCCTTTGGATTGGGACCAGGGATAATGGGATCTCTCGATACGATGGCGAAAAGATCGTCAACTTCACAACCAACGATGGACTCGCAACGAACTCCGTATTGTCCATTTTTCAAGACAGAGAAGGTTTTTTTTGGATTTCAAGTCTCAGTGAGGGACTCAGCCAATACGATAACAGCGGATTTATTAACTTGACGACTGCTGATGGACTCGCGGGCAACACTGTTTCCACCATTTTTCAAGACCGAGACGGACTCTTATGGTTCGGAACAGACAACGGAATTAGTCAATATGATGGGAAGAAGTTTATCAACTTTACAACTGATGATGGACTCGCACATAATTTAGTACGTTCGATTTATCAAGATCGGGAGGGGCACCTCTGGTTTGCGACAGACAACGGAATTAGTCAATATGATGGGAAGAAGTTTATCAACTTTACAACTGATGATGGACTCGCACATAATTTAGTACGTTCGATTTATCAAGACCAAGACGGATTCCTATGGTTCGGAACTTTGGTGAGTGGAGTTTCTCGATATGATGGTGAAGAGTTTGTCAACTTTACGATCAATGAGGGATTAGTGCAAAACGGTGTGTTCTCAATTTATCAGGACCGGGAAGGTTTCCTCTGGTTTGGGACGCAGAACGGCGGAGTCTCCCGATATGATGGTAATGAGTTTGTCAACTTTACGACCACTAAAGGACTCGCATCTAATTCTGTATGGGCGATTCATCAAGACCAAGATGGATTTTTTTGGTTTGGAACCACTGGTGGAGTTTCTCGTTATGACGGTGAAAAGTTTGTCAACTTCACAACTGATGATGGACTCGCACAAAATGATGTGTCCTCAATTTACCAAGACCGAGAGGGTTCTCTCTGGTTTGGGACGCAGAGCGGCGGAGTCTCCCGATATAATGGCACCTCATGGACATCTTTAGATACGCGAGATGGACTCATAAGTAATCGGGTCGTAGGAATTAGCCAAGATTCGGACGGGAGACTCTGGTTTGCAACACTTGAAGGGGTGTCCCAGTATAATCCAAATCGAGTTCCACCGCGTGTGCGTATCGTTTCAGTTCAGAGCCACAAAATATTGGCACAAGGCGGTTCTCTTGAGACAATTACAGATATTACTACCGATACTCGTGTAACTATCGAGTACAGCACCGATACTCGCATAACTATCAAGTACAGCAGTATCGACTTCAAAACCGTGAAAGAAAAACGACAGTATCGGGTTCGTCTTAAAGAAATTGACTCCGATTGGCGTGAACCGACTCGCTCAGATACGTTCAGTATCAGCTTTGACAAACCCGGCACTTATACTTTTGAGGTCGTTTCCATTGACCGGGACCTAAACTACTCTGCCCCTGCGGGTCTAACGTTGACCGTTGTATTACCTGTATTACCGTGGCACCAAAATGGATGGATACTTTATCCTTCAGGTGGCGCGATTATGGTATTATTGTTCCTTTGTGGCATTTTTGCTTATCGCTACTATAACCAGCGTCAACAGGTTTTAGCCTATCAGCGAGAAGCGGTTTCCGAACTCGCCGATGCGCGAGAGATGCAGATGGGGTTAATCCCGCAAACGGCACCTGAAGTTCCGGGGTTTGAGATTTCAGGTGTTTGTATCTCCGCCCGAACAGTTAGTGGGGATTTCTTTGACTATGTGCCTCTTGGTAATGACGCGCTTGCAGTTGTATTGGCAGATGTCACCGGTAAAGGTATGAAAGGGGCAATGAATGCTATTTTATCTTCTGGTGCGCTTTATTCTGTGGCGCAGTTGGAGATGTCTCCATCTGAAATGTTGTGGGCATTAAACCAGAACCTTTATCCTCGATTTCAACAATATACTAATTGTGCAATGGCGATACTGACCATTGACCCAACGGATAAGGCATTTAGATATGCCAACGCCGGAATCCCTTATCCTATTATCAAGCGCGGCAGTAACGATATTGAAGAACTCACGATAGATGGAATGCCGTTAGGTGCATTTAAATCTTCTGAATATGAAGAGACACCTCCCATTGAACTGAAATCCGGAAATTTAATAATTCTTTTCAGCGATGGTATTACCGAAGCATCTCAGAGGGACAACCCTGACCTACTTTACATGGAAACTGACCGCTTACCCCGCCTTATTAAGGGACTGGATAAAACGATGAACGCAGAAGCGGTGGTTGAGGCAATTATTAACGATGTCCGTGATTTTTCTGGTGGCACGCAACAAAACGATGATATGACTATTGTGGTCATTAAAGCACTATGAGAACTTGCTACCTCACGAAAACACCAAAAGGAAAGCAATGCCAATATTAACACAAGCACATCACGATCATTTTGACGAATACGGCTATATGGTCATTGAAAATGCTGTCCCGATTGAACTTTGCGAGGCAGTTGTTGATGCGATTTTCGCGTTTTTGGAGATGGATTCTTCAGATCCGAATGATTGGTATCGCGCACCACACAAACCCGGTGCGGGTATGGTAGAGATGTATTTTCATCAAGCCATGTGGAACGTCTATCAACATCCGCCGATTCATCAGATTTATAGTGAGGTATACGGCACAGAGCGAATTTGGGTTCATATTGATAGAGTCAACATGAAACCTCCTAAACATCCTGATTTTCCGGAATGGGATCATCTTGGGATGTATCATTGGGATGCGGACACCACGAAACTTCCGGTTCACTTCAGCACACAGGGTGTTTTGTTCCTCAGAGATACAGCAGCTAATCAAGGTTCTTTTGTCTGTTGGCCCGGCGCGCATAAGTCCTTGATTGACGAAGAAAATCCATGGGTACCGGAACTTACGCCAGAAGTATATCGGGAAAAATTCAGACAAGTGCCAGCGAAGGCGGGTTCACTCCTTATATGGCATGTAGCACTTCCACACGGCAACGGTCGTAATACTTCCGACAAACCGAGATTAGCGCAATATATGAACTATTATCGCGCACCTAATCCGATGAATGAAGAACGACGTCAAGAGCGACTTACGCTTTGGCGAGAGCGCAGAGCATTAGGACACGGGCCTTATCCCGGTGACCCAAGGGGATGGGAAGCAAAAAACTACGGATCACCGGAATTGACACCTTTAGGGCGAAAACTATTGGGACTTGATTTGTGGAATTAATATTTCTTAATTGTTGCCCAACGTGTGGTTAATTTGTCTTGCGGGTCTACACCAAGTGCTGTTTGTAACCCAGTTTTCCGGATAGCATTAATCTGATTCAAATCCAATGCTACATTGAAGATAGCGACTTCATCAAATGAGCCAAGCATAAAGACGTGGTTAGCCAACCGCGCACCCATATTAACATCTTGTGTATCAATATTGGTGTTCATAGCTTTATCGGTACCCTCTTTGTTTTGAAGTTTACCGTCTACATAGAGATCATGGTCTTTCACTGCATCTGACCCTTCCGGGAAAACCACCGCACAATGGTGCCATTCACCATCGCAGACGTTGTCCATCCCGAAATTTTGCCCCCCGTTGACTTCTACCCGTAAATTACAGGCATCACCTCGGATGTGGGATCGGATGTAGTATTTTTGTTCAGGAGAATTTATTCCCCATTTTACCCATGAATGCTCGCGCACTACATCAGATTTAAACCAGAAGACGGTAGTTCTTGGTTCTGTGCCACCTATACCTTTAAAACCTGTGACAATAACGTTGTCATCAACACCATCGTATTCTAAACCCTTTCCGAACACACCTTCAACACGTTTTGCCCCAGTGAGTGCACCATGTAGATCATTTCCAGATATATCTTTGACAACGTCGGCACTATTTCCGTCAAACAGGTAAGCTACCTCCAGCGTATCTTTTTCAATAGCTGCAGCGTAACTTCCACTGGCAACTGACACTGTAAGGATGATGATACTTAACCATAAGACCATCAATATACTTTGATTACTAATTTTCATTTTTCCCTCCATTGTAAATGTTCACTAAAATGTGGAACGCTAAATCATTTATCTGATTCAAGGTTTTGAAAAGAATTTTAGCAAAATTGTGTAAAATTGACAAGTGAAAATACTGGACACACAGATATAATTCCTGTTGAACGATTGCATTTTTTGAACATGGTTCAATACCCATTATTACTGAGACTTTCCCATATTTAGTCCCGTAGGGACGAAATGTTTATAGCACTCCGTTTTAAAACGCCTCTTTAGCTCCGTAGGAGCGACATATTCTGATTGGCTAATGATCGGACAACATACCGCCCCTACGGGGCTCAAAAGATGAATTATCCGTTTTCTATAAACATTGCGTCCCTACGGGACTAAAGAAGGTTCCCATATTTGAAAATCCTTAAATTGACAGTTATGGTTGTGTTGAAACGGAACACAACCTAACAGGTTGTGCTACAACACATGCAGTCCGTTAAGTTTGCTAAACGCGCAGCTCAAAAGTGTTCAGGTAATTCTAAAATCTACTATATAATCAGTAATTAGATTTGAGGATGTAACAATTCCCGAAAATGTCCGTAGAATTTATTATGAGACTTTTCCCTGAGAATCTCTTATGGTAACAAATAACAGTCCGTCTTTCAAAAGTATGAATTCAGCAGTTCAGACGATACTGTCGCAAAAATTTGGTGGAGAGGTTCGTCTTGATAAGAGTGAGAATATTCATCCCCAATGCCTATATCGCTTTAGAGTTCTTTCCGGACCTGAAGGAATACCTGAAAGTGTTTTTGTTAAACGGAAACGTGCGCGGCGAATTCGTATTGAATGGGCGTGTTTACAATTCTTGGATGAACAGATGGGTGAGAGTGTTGTTACACCGCGCTTTTATGGTGGTGGATATACTGGAAAAAATAACGCACCTCTTATTGTTATGGAAGATATGGGGAGCGGTCAGAATCTGAGGGCAATATTACTTTCTGATGATAGTCAAAACGCAAAAACAGTTCTGATTGAATGTGCTGAGAAGCTTGGAAAGATCAATGCTCACTCAATTGGGAAAGCGGAGGCATTCCTCAAAGTCCGGGATTTGATTATCTCTATTGAAGAGAGACCTGAAGATTTACTTACTGTTTATGCTGAAAAGTTGACGGAGATATGCGATGCCGCAGGGATTATCCCCTACCAAGAAGCCTTTTCTGAGTTAAAATCCCTTGTTGAATTCCTTGAGTCTTCTAATCGTTTCCATGGGCTAACACACGGGGACCTTTACCCTGTAAATGTCTATCAGTCTACTTCAAAATCAAAAGTATATGTTTTCGACTACGAGTTTGGACACTTCCAACATGTGCTTGTTGATGGTTTCCAGATCCGTGTGCATCTTGATATGTGGGCGGAGGTTTCGCGGTTTCCTGACGACGTAATGCAAGAAATGGAAAGGATATACCGATCTGAACTTGCCACAACTTGTCCTGAAGCACAAGATGACCAATGGTTTTATCAACGTACCATAGAAGCATGTGCTTATGAGACGATACGTTGTATTTACCGATTTTTTGAACCTCCAAAAAATGTGTTTAGCAATATCATAAATAATCGTCCCGCTGGCGATTATGAGGCATTGAGGACTGATCCGAACTACAATCATTGGGGCTTACCTGCTGTACGCAGGCGTGTTTTTTACCGGCTGGGAATGTTGGCAGAGTTAACTGAAGAATACGGGTATCTGCAAGCACTTGGGGCAACAGCAAGGAAAATCCGAGATAAATATAGTACAATATGGCCCTCCGAAGTCCAAGAAATGCCACTGTACCCCGCATTCATCTTAATTTAAGCGAAACAATAAGCCATCAGCTAACAACTGATAAGAAAAACGATCGTCTTATGTGAAACAAACTGATACTTGAAGTTAACTCGATAACTGAGGGTTTTTAAAACTATAGTGAACTTTGAAAGTATTGGGACACTTTAATAAACCTATTTTGGAACATAACGGGCAACAGAAGTTGTAGCGTAAACTTCCAGTTTGCGCACTCACAGACACAATCTAACAGTTCGCGATACAAAGACGCAAACAAGATGTTTGCGCTACAGAAGTGTCCCATTAATTCTAAAGTCTACTATAAATTACCCTGGTAAATCAAAAGTTGACATATAACTGCTCACATGTTATATTAGTAGTAATGGATTTTCGTTATTATACCATTTCTCAAAAATAACCTCTCTTAAAGAAATAGTCTGTTCGTAGTCGCGCAATTCATTGCGCCTCGGACATTTCATTTCAAAAGAAAAAATAATTTATAGAATTGGTATTACACAAATTCTGCACGTTTCCGACTATTTTGCAAACCATGCTTCAAACCACAAAATTCAGAACGGTTTTACCATTTATATCTCTGTTTGTTCCTTTACTGCTTCTGTCGGGTTGTAATTCCGAAGAAAAACCTCAAAAGTCACCCGCATCAACCCCAAAAACTGATTCGCCTGAAGTCATTACGCCTCCCATCACTCCTCTTCGTGCAGAAGATTGGCACATGTTCATGCACGACTTGCAGCTATCTGGAAAAAGCCCGGACAAAACAATTAAGCCTCCACTACAGTTGTTGTGGCAATTTAAAACTGGCGGTCCTATAAGTGCATCACCAGTGATAGCGAATGGGATTCTTTATATCGGTTCCGCGGACGGCAAACTTTATGCTTTAAATGCCAAGGAATGGGAAATTAAATGGGTTTTCAATGCGAAAAGTGCTGTCCGATATTCTGCTGCTGTTTGGGGTGGACGCGTCTATTTCAGTACACGGGATAATATGTTTTATGCACTTGATGCCAAAACAGGAGACCTGCTTTGGGAATTCAAGACTAAAGGTTGGATGGACTCACCCCCCGTTGTTTTTAATAGGACTGTTTATACTGGCGCATACCCTGCACGTATATACATGCTGGATGCGATTACTGGCAAACTTAAATCGGAACGAAAACGCGCGGTTACCATCAACGGCGTCGAATATGGATGTGTGAATGCAGAGTTTCGTCCGGTTTTCCCACAGTACAACACGAATTTATGGCGTAAATATACAGCAGGAAGTGAAAGCTATCCTATTACCGCAAACGGTTTCGTCTATATCGGTGCGGGAAACGGAAAGATACATGCTATTGATGTTGCGTCCAAAACAGAAGTTTGGTCTCATCAGGTTGCAGGGGCTGTTAATGCTGCGCCTGCGATTGCCGACGGTGTTTTATATGCCGCATCTACTGATGGATCAATCTATGCATTTGCTAATGCAACTGAAAGCCGCCCCTCTGAAATTGATATCCGGCAACATGGTGTTGTTACGCGTGATAATGCCCCTGTTTATGCAGAAAAAGACGGGACCTCACCATTGTTACATCTCAATGATGGCACGAACTTACCCATCCTGCAGACAACACAGGATGGGTATCAGGTCGAACTACCGAACAAGGAAAAAGTATGGATAGATAAATTCGCTTTTGGACAATTTAAAGAGACAGATGGGATGCTGTTGAACACCAACTTTTGTGGGGAACCTCGGATAGTCCATCTGATCAAAGGTGCAGAATATCCGTATTGGAGCCCTGATGGTGAACGTATTGCCATGCTAAAGAGAACTGATCTGAGTGGAAGTTATTGGAAGGCGAGTGAGCTCTGGATTATGGACAAAAAAGGAGAACAAGCGCGAAAACTCTATACCGGTCAGTTTTACAATCCACATGTTTCTTGGTCACTGGATAGTCGTCTAATAGCATTTGAAGCCGAAGTAGATGATGATAGTTTTATTTTTACTGCCGATTGGAACTTGGGACATATCAAAAAACTGGTAAAAGGCGCGGGGCCAGCATGGTCACCTACTGCTAATCAATTGGCATTTAGACGCCGCGAAAAAGGTTATGATTTAGTTTATCGGATTAACAGTGATGGCAGCGGTGGTAGAACCGTTGCGCGAGTCCTATATAAACGACTTGGGCAAACGCCCCTCTATTTGCACGCACCTTCCTGGTCCCCAGATGGAAACCAACTCGCTTTTGAGGTAACACAGAGTCATAAAGTCGGCAACGGAACAGTTCCGTACGCGGCGATCCGTATCCAGAGTGTTGAAGGAGAACGTCTGAAACAGATTCCAACGCAACACCAACGGACACGGCAGATGCGGTGGTCGCCCGATGGAACACGGCTTGCCTATGTGCTTTCTGGTAGTAATCGACAGGATCCGGTTCTGGATAAACGTCTCCACATCGCTGGAATCACAGACGAATCGGTGAAACATCGGGTTTTGAAACACACCGCACCCGCATGGTCCCCAACAGGAAATCAGTTAGCATACTTAGAACGTGAAGATTGTGTAGGTCTCCGCTGGAAAATTTGGGTATATGACTTGGATACTGGTAAGGGTTATCCGATTGCCCGTACATCTATGAAACTCGCCTCTATTGTCTGGATGCCGGGCGGTAAAAACTTATGTTTATGGCACACTTCAGATTATTTGCGAAATAATGTCTATCAGACTGCAGATACTAAAGGTTGGATTGTGCCTGTTAACCTGTCTCCGTAGTAGAAACACTTTTATCCTATGGTAGGCGAGGTTTCCTAACCTCGCCGTTGCGGGGTGCCTAATTAATTCAAAAATCTACTATAAAGTAAGTCTCATGAGTCAAGTACATTTAGAATATAAAGATAGGGTCAACTTAGGTAGTTATTATACCCCTGCTACATTTGTGGAGCAGGCATGGGAATTTATTGGATCACACATAGATTCACAGACTACCGTAATTGACAGTGCTTGTGGATACGGCGATTTTCTAAAAAATCATGGGCAGTCTCTCACAATCGGATGTGATATAGACGAAGCTGCAATTGATGTAGCAAAAAAGAACACAGATAATGTCCGTTTCTTTCAGACGAACTCTTTATCCAACGTATCAAGGGAAAAATTTGGTATTCCTCAGCAGTGCAAAAGATTGATAGTCGTCGGGAACCCACCCTATAATGACAAGACCTCTCTTATTCGCCAAAAGATTAAAAGTGCTGAATTTGAGGTTGATGAAGATTTAGTAAGTCGAGACTTAGGAATATCATTTCTCCGTTCCTATAATAAACTTGAAGCGGATTTTATCTGTGTTTTGCATCCGTTATCTTATTTAATTAAACCAACCAATTTTAAACAATTAAAGGAATTTGCTGCAAATTATAAATTGATAGATGGCTTACTTATTAGTAGTGGAGAATTTCCGGAGTCTGCAAAACTTACACCTTT
Source organism: Candidatus Poribacteria bacterium (assembly GCA_028824125.1). Classification (GTDB taxonomy): domain Bacteria; phylum Poribacteria; class WGA-4E; order WGA-4E; family WGA-3G; genus MSPOR6. The sequence goes on along the minus strand of JAPPES010000140.1, from coordinate 147,177 downwards.
TCCTATTATCATCGCCTATTATCAGCGCTACACCAAAGGGATGGAGGACAGTTTTATCCGTTCCTTCTCATTTAGAATCGAAGATGGTTTTCGTTTCTGTCTAAGCGATTTTGATTATATCCCAGGTTATATTCGCAAATATCCGAGTAAGCAGCACCAACCGATACCTGATGATTCTCTATTTTTCTGGACAATGAGAGATATTAACGCATTAAGAAGGAATCGAACGTTTGTTAAAAACTATAGCACTAACACTATTGTAATTGACAAGAGCAAACTGGATTATTATACTTATGTGGATGTCTTCAAAAGAAACCTTGACAGACTACCCTTCTATTTTGGAAACTGTGATGTTCCTATAGATGATGCGCTTTTCAAGCAGTCTAAACACTATTTCATTAGTGATACTATCCAGCACCATCCTTTTCTTGAAAAGCATTTTCAGATAGAGCCGATGGAGAAGGAACAGGTGGAGACTAAACTGGATATGTATTTCAAATTATTATTTGGGAAACACCATGTTTGATAATGAGAACAAAAGAATTCTTGTAGATATTCCGCTTACAACACATACCCGTAAAGTAAGGATAAAGTCAAGAAGTATGTTTCATGAGTATGGACTGAATCATTCAACTAGAAGTGTGCCATTTGGCCTAAACAATTATGTTGAATGGCAAATAGGTTATTCTCTGATAGACAAGGAAAAGGACAAGTCGAGCTTGCCTCATATATCCTTTAATGCATATGACAATAAGCAAAAGGTGTTATATGAATTATCTGAATATTTGTATTATTTATCTTCTTGGAATATGATTACTTCTTCAGAATTAAAGAAGACTTTTGAGTTTTTGTCTAATCTGGACGAAGGAGACTTTGAAGTGCCATCGATTTTTAGTCCAGAATTCAGTTATAGTTAAGACAAGTTTTTTTCTCAAATTCAATAGGTGTCAAATACCCTAAAGCCGAGTGAGGTCGTTTCTGGTTATAGACTTGTTCAATAAAATGTCCAATGTAAGTATTAGCGTCTGCTAAATCATCATAGTCTTCAGGTAGACTTCTTCCTCCTTGAGAGTGCGGATAAACCGTTCGGCATAAACGTTCTTCCAAGGACGCCCTCTATGAGCTAAGGAGATCTCAATTCCATGGATTGCGTGGTTTGACAGGAGCGTTTGACAGAAACCAATAGATTAGCTGATTTCATCAATCGTGCGACGCGTCGGTATCCAAGGGTGTATCCCGGACGCAAGAGTTCCTCTGTGGGACGCCTATAACCCTATCTTGGATAAAGGGCAGCTAACATTTCTATCTCCTGTTGAAGCAGTGCTTCACAAGGATCCTTTTTGCGGGCATAATAGAGACTACTCCTATTGAAACCGAGAACATCGCAAATTTGTCGCACTGGGTAATCGGTTCGCAAAGTTTGGACAATCCCTCGTTTTTCAGCCAAGGTCAACTCAGCAAGGTTGAGACTTTTTTTGGATATCCAATTCCAAAGTCAACCTACTGACAAGTTGTTTAAGTTGAGCGATCCGCTGTTGAGACGCATGCGTCTGTTTATCAATAGGTTCAAAGAGGGTTGCCGCATTTTCAAGAAGTTGGCGTTTCCACTTTGAGAGTTGAACATCGCTGAGGTTATGTTTACGGCAGAGTTCCGCTTGTGAACTTTCACCACTCAGTGCTTCAAACACAACTTCCGCTTTAAATTCGGGAGTGAAGTTTCTTCGTTTTGCCATCGGATTTCTCCTTTCAATTAGATTGTCATTATATCACAATCTTGTCTAAGGTAGCGGCCTAAATTTCCGATGGCAGTACATTCTATGGATGCACAAACTAAAAGTTTGATGCTCAACTACTGTTGTCCGTTATGTTCCGAAACAAGTTTATCAAAGTGTCCCAGTACTTTCAAAGTTCACTATAGTGGTTGTTTTTTGTTTCAAATTGATGCGTTATATTATAGGTTGAACCGATCTCTTGTCAATCGTAACACAAGGCCAATTCTTATTATTTAGCAGTCTTCCTAAACCGCTCTAATCGATAGGGTGAAAACCAATCCACCTGAACACCATCAACAATTTCCAAAGTTGCCGTTTCACCTACCAAAGGTGCTAAGGTCACGCCACTGTGCATTAGGGCAACATACAGATTCGGTACAGCCGCAGTAAATCCGAGTATTGGGAATCCATCAAGCGGCATTGGACGATACCCCACAGGCGTAGGAACGGTATCGGCATCTGCGATTGCTGGCAGATAGGTTTTGGCTTGCGCAAGGAGCGCATCAGCATGTGCCTGTGAATCGTCACGGTTTATGCCTTCCTGTGTTCCCTGTCCGATTCTAAGTGTGCCATCAGCGAGTTGTCTCAGATGTAGATGTTGATGATTGTCATCTACTGGCGGCGCGTGAATGACTGCGACACTTTTTAAGACAGGGGTACACGGTGTTGTCTTAATAACAATCCCAGGACTTTGCTGCTGCGGTATGTGGAGACCAGCGAAGGATGCAAGTTCGGTAGTCTGAACGCCACTTGCCAAAACTACGAAATCACACTGATATTCTGTATCAGTTGCTTTAACGGCAGCAATCCTTCCGTTGCGAATAACAAAATCTGTGACACAGGTTTTTGAATGCACAATTACACCAGATTCCTGTGCGCGCTCAAGACATGCGGATATGAATTTGTCGGTTTCTATGTGAATGTCTGCTTCGGAATGAGATGCAGCAAGCAAGGCACCCGGACTTAGTTCTGGTTCTAATGCGAACATTTGTTCGCGTGTTATAAGTTTGCACGGATAGCCCCATGTTTGGAGTTGCTGGATACGTCGTTTCAACTGCGCTGCGCGCTCAGTCCTGTGCTCCCATCGCATTTCACCACCGTAATGGATACCGATATCCGCATCAAGTTCATGCGCCAATCGATACCACATATCTAAAGAACGTCGATTAAGTGTGTGATAATCACGCGGATCTTTTCCAAAAGCATTCACCCAAGCGAAGGAGTGTTCAGATGCTCCAGCACCGGGAATATCACGTTCAAGGACAGTAACAACATTTTGGGGGCGAAGGGAAAGGTGGTAGGCTAAACAAGCACCAATAACACCAGCACCGATAATGACAATTTTTGTGGTTTTTGCTGATGCCATAAGCAACTTTTATATCTCGTCTAAAAACAATTTACTGATTTAGTACCAATTAGATATTAAGTGAAGAGCGGAATTACGTCTCCTTTAATTAAAAAGGAGAATTAGCGATGTGCCACTACAATAAATCCTGTTAAGCCAGCAAGCAGCAATTGAAAACCGGTTTGGTAAAACAGTATAAAAAACGGTTGACAGAGAGAAATTAAACCGAGTGTTATTAAGCCAATTGAGATCCGTTCGCATATAGCTTTTTGTGAATAGACGATCGAAAAAACAGTAATCCCCGGCAGTAGAAGATATAGTGCTGTTCCACTAAGTGATGGGAATGCTGGTTGATAGAGAAAACCAATGCCGATACAAGTACAAATTATAGATACAGCTGTCGCAAGTCGTGTTGCAGGGGTTGTCATGCCAAACGAAATTGCACTTGCAAATAGAAGATGAAACGCTGAACCGCGCAAAATCAGAGGAACAGGAAAATAAAGAAAACCGAGTCCTATTGCTAAACCGATGGCTGATATTATTGCAATTCGCCGCTTATTATCAAAAGCAATGCTTGCGAGAATCGCTGCGATACTCAGCAGGACAAACGAGATGCCTTTTAGCAAAACACTACTTTGCGCTATGCGATCCGGTAGCCAAGATATGTTTTCTGGTTCTACATAAAGAAAAATAAAACTAATAATAAAAAAACTGATAGCAATTAGCTGATTTCGTTTCTGTTTTCCCATAAGTAATCAATTAGTATATTCACTTTGTGCGTTCAACCGCCGAGTTTGAATAATCGGTTTTTCCAACTCTTCGATTGTTCTTCTTGTAAGTTGTTAATCTGTACCCGCAAATCAGCCCTTTCCTCTTGAAGAGATTTTACTTTTTCTTGAAGTTCAGCAATTTCTATTTCCAAATTTTCGGTGTTTTCACGAAGGTAGGCGATGTGGACAACTTGGCAAATAAGGTTTTCAATTATCTCGTTTGTTGGGATGTTATAACTAAGCTGAGTTATCAATGGTGCTAAACCGTCGATCCTTAACTGGAGAATCGCCTTAGGTTTCCCTTCTGCCTCTTCTGCAGGTGCAGCGACAGTCCGTAGAAAAGGTTCAATCTCTGGATGTTTCCGATCTAATGTCTGTTTTATAATTTCTTGATCAACACCGATCACTTCAGCAATATCTGATGGCTTCAAATAAAGTTCCATATTATATTTCCTAAACTGTTATAATTTGTTTCTACGATAATTTCTTATGTTACTTCTGTAGATTACGTCAATTCCTATGATAATTTTAATGTTTAACTTTCGTTTGAATTGCCTCCGTTTTTAGCACACGAAACATGTGCCGTGCATAACTCACCGCTGAAATTACAACAAACACAAGAGCAACGCAGAGGGTAAAAAAGGCGATCCGCTCCGGGAACAGGTTTGGTTGTATCGCACGAATAAGATAAAGTATCACAGCAATTGACAAAGAAAAACTTGTACATTTTCCCCACCAATTAGAACGCGTAATCATTTTTGCCTTATACGCCAGATAGACGTTGCCCAACACAATTGCGACGTCTCGGAAAATCACAGCAGCGAATGCCCATTTTGGAAAAGTGGTATTTGATAAGACAAGGGCGAAAATTCCTGCACCAATAGCAAACTTGTCCGCAACAGGATCAAGGATATAACCAAGTTCCGAGTGTTGATTTAGCACACGCGCAAAGAACCCATCCAGCAGATCCGAAACAATCGCTATACCTCCTATGACAACAGCAAGTTCATAATTTCCTTTGTAAATTACCCAAAAGATGAGTGGAGCAATCAGCAGCCTGAACATAGAAATCAGATTGCTGATATATAAGAAATCTCTCCCCGAAATATGGATCGTTCGAGTTTCAGTGAATTGGTGAATAGGAGCCTTGAGCGCCATGAATCTGTTGACCTACTGATGTGATATGCACCAATGTTAACACTATTGAAGTCGTTTCGTATAACAATTATACATTGGCAATATGTCAAGAAACTTAATCTCGAATCTTATAATTACTTATCATTAAAAACGTGTCTTGTTGATTATCTTTCAATTATTTCGTGATTTCAATTGGAAAGCTATTTGTTGATTCTGTATTTTCAAAATTTCAATTTCGCGTTTAAGGAGTTCGTCAAATGAGATGATTTCTAAAAGTTCTTGTTTCTCATTTAATGGTAAACGCAGGCGCGTTCCAATTTGATATGCTAATTGTTGGGGATGTTCTGGATTTTCATCCGGCGGCTGCCAGCTAAATATCAAGTAGCTTGATAAAGTTTCATATTCAATATAAAGTTTACGCGTCTCGGCAGCAATATCTTCCAAATTTGTGTCAGGCTCAGCGTTTAACGAATCTAACATCCGCACTTGTCCGACTAAATACGGAAGTTCATTGTGAACTTCTAATATCTCAAACCGAGAGTGTCCAGATATCATGATGTTCATACGTCCATCTGGGAACCGATTAACGTCAACTAAATCAACCGCTGTACCAACTTTACACGGTGTTGCCGCGTCTCCTACCTCTTCACCTTCTTTAATCATTACAATACCAAAAGACGATTCGTTTCTGATACAAAACTTCACCATTTCGCGATACCGTTGCTCAAAAATGTGTAACGGTAGCAAACCGCCAGGAAACAGTACAACATTCAACGGAAAAAGCGGAAGCTCTTTTATGTGATTTAGATCCGTTTGCATGTGAAACCCTCAAACTGCCTTCCAAGCCTTGTAGGATACTTCTGTAGCGCAAACTGTTAGTAAATCAACGGTATGAATCATGGCGAATGCCATACGCGCATTCGCCCAATGGCATTTCCCGTGTCTCATCGGCACAAACTAACAGTTTGTGTGTTGGACAACTTCTGTTATCCGCTCTGTTCTAAAACAAAGTTTCCCAATACTTTCAAAGTACACTATATATTTATTGTGACACATAAATTAGGTATTTGTCAAGGATATTCTTTTTTAATAAGTTGAAGTATCATTATTAACAGTTTTTATTTTTTCATTAATATTTGATTGGTTCATGTCAAGACTAAGTGTGAAACTGCTGCAAAAACTTCAACACGCTAATACAAGAATAAACCCGACTTTTTTGGTAAGATATAGCATAATTATTTGACTTTTTTGGTAAGATATGTTATAATTGTAGTAACCTGAATTGGTTGCTATTAAAAAGGAGGGTGTCAGATGCAGTTGTCCGCTAAGTTGAAATATGCAGTTTGCGCGATGTTAGAGCTCGGTCTGCAATATCGCAAAGAATTCGTATCGGTCACAGTGTTAGCCGAAAAACGTTGTATCCCTGGCCCATTTTTGGAAAAACTTCTGTTACAACTCAAACATGCTGGGTTGACGACAAGTCGACGCGGGCCTGATGGTGGATATAGTTTAGCACTGGCACCAGAGAAAATTCGGATAGGGGATATTTTTACTGCTGTAGAAGGTCCTGTAAATTTTACGGAGGGATTTGAAGCACAGGAATCATTTGAATTAGTTACGTTTTTTGCGGAGATTGAGGAAAATGTCCGCGAGGCATTAAACACAAAAACCCTGCATGAACTCTGTTGTCATGCGCGAAAATATGAAAAGTTGTCGCAACCGACACATTCGCATCCATTCTTTATATGAAAGTTGCTAAAGACCTGACAAAACTTATCGGAAATACGCCGATGATCCGACTCAATGCGTTGCCAGGTAAAGAGGATGCAACAATCTTTGCGAAGTTGGAATTCTATAACCCTGGTGGTAGTATCAAAGATCGTATCAGTTATAGCATGATAGTTGATGCTGAGGAGCGCGGTGTCCTAAAACCGGGTGATACAATAGTAGAACCGACAGCAGGCAACACAGGAATCGGGCTCTCTATTGTTGGGGTAGCACGCGGTTATCGTGTAATTTTGACAATGCCCGAGTACGTTAGTAGTGAAAAATATGCGCTCCTTTCCGCTTTTGGTGCCGAAATAGTGCTTACACCAGAACACGGCGGGATGGCAAGTGCAATCTGGGAAGCAGAAGAAATCCTTCGTCGAAATTCACGACACTATATGCCGAACCAATTTACGAATGCTGCCAACCCACAGATCCATCGTGAAACAACAGCGGTTGAAATTTTAGAGGCAGTAGGCAGTAACATCGATTTTGTTGTGATTGGAGTAGGAACAGGGGGAACGTTAACAGGTGTTGGGGAAGTACTTAAATCGCATAACCCTAAAACTAAGGTTATCGCTGTAGAACCTTTGGTTTCATCAGTACTTTCAGGTGGAATGCCTGGACCAACACGGATTGATGGATTGGGGGCAGGAATGGTCCCAGAGGTTTTAAATGTGGATATTATTGATGATGTGATTGCGGTTTCTGAAGAGGTAGCGTATCAAAGTATGAAGGATATTTCAAAAAAAGAGGGTTTATTGGTGGGCATGTCGTCTGGTGCAAATGTACATGCGGCTTTACAGGTAGCTAAAGCACAGGGACCTGATAAAACTGTCGTCACTATTCTGCCAGATACTGGAGAGCGTTACTTCAGTTTAAGTCGCTATTTTGAGCTTGAAACCGATATAATGGAAACGCTATCATGAAAGGAGTCTAAACAGGAAAAAGCGAATGGCATTTCAAATTGAAACTGTTTCAATGATGAGATTGAAGCAGCAAATAAGCTTAAAGAAAGACCCTCAGGAAATCCTTTTCTGTCTCTTTAAGCAGTTTAATGATCGAGCAGCTATTGTAACAAGTGGGCAGTTGTCGGGCATGGTTCAAATACATCTCGCTGCAGAAAACAAATTACCTTTTAGAGTGTGTACGATAGACACACATCGTCTCTTTCCTGAAACCTACGCTTTCTTTGATCAAGTTGAAGAACGCTACGGTATTAAGATTGAACGCATTCAACCTGACACGACTGAGGTCAAAAATATGGTGGCTGAACACGGAGAACACCTCTTTTTTGACAGCAAAGCAAAACAGAAGTATTGTTGTGAAATCCGAAAAATTAGACCGATGCAGAAACTTTTAGAAACGTTAGATGTTTGGATTACTGGCACGCGAAGAGATCAATCTGAAACTCGACAAAATTTCCAGAAGACAGAAATCATCTCATCTAAGACGCATCCTATCCTCAAGGTGAGCCCATTAATTCACTGGACAACCGAACAGGTGTGGGATTTTGTACGTGAGAACGATGTGCCTGTGAATCCGCTCTTTAAACCGGATGCTCATGGACACTATTATGATTCACTCGGATGTATGATTTGTACAACGCGAATTCGCCCAGGTGAACCCAAAAGAGCGGGGCGATGGCGTTGGCAAAACGGAATAGATACTGAAGAAAACAACAAAGAGTGTGGATTACATTACGCCATTTAACACTAAATAGAACAGTGGAATTCTTTACCACTACCATAATTACAAAAAGCACGGCATCAGAACTCTGAGCCGATAGAGGAGGAAAATATGGCTGTTACAGTTCGTATTCCAACCCCGCTGAGACGTTTAACGCAAAATCTCGCGGAGATTAAAACTGAAGGTACTGATATTGAAACCATCATTGAAAATTTGGACTCAGATTATCCAGGAATGAAAGAACGTCTTTGTGATGAGGGTGGAAACATCCGTAGGTTTGTGAATATCTATCTCAATGACGAAGATATCCGATTTCTTGATGGAAAAGCGACTCCGGTCACCGATGGTGCTGAAATATCAATAATTCCTGCCATTGCTGGCGGCAAAAACCTTTCCTAAAATACTATTGTCGCATTCGGGCGGATCCAGAATCTGCCTGAGTGCGATTACCCATTAAGTTTTTCACAATATGGTTACTTTACTACCGAAAACTTTAAATGAAATTTGTGCACATGCAAAAGCACAATTTCCTGAGGAATGCTGTGGTGTAATACTGCACACAGGGACGCAGGAATTTGTCAAGCCGTGCCGCAATATCCAAAATGAAAAGCATCGGGAGGACCCCGCCGCATACCCGCGCGATGCGCGCACAGCATATTTAATGCACCCCGATGACTTAATTGCCATTCATAAAGAGGCAGAAATGGAGCATCGTCCGATTAAGGCGTTTTACCATTCACACCCGAATCACGAGGCTTATTTCTCTGAAAAGGATAAATCGGATGCGATGATGTGGGACGAACCTGCATATCCAGGCGTGGTATACCTCGTTATTTCTATCTACGAAGACACAATCCGTGTTGTCAAAGCTTTTGCATGGGATGAAATTACATCAGATTTTGTTGAAGTTCCAGTCCAAAAGACTCCATCAGGAGCAATTCAAATGACCTCTTTAAAGGTGCGCCTAACTTTTCCACCCCAAAAAATCACTGAGCCTATTGTTTACAATATTGGACAACAGTTTCGAGTAATCACCAATATCCGGCGCGCTAACGTAACTGAAGAATCGGGCTGGGTGATGTTAGAAATACGGGGTACTTCAGATGAAATTGAACGCGCCATTGAGTACCTGAAAAATATCCAAGTCCAAGTTGAACCTGTTGAAGGTGATGTTGTTCAATAAGGTTATCCTTCCTGATTTTTCCAAGTTCCATTATAGTAGAATCTACACTTAAACACTGAACAAAGTCAGAAAATGACTCTGATTAAGAAGGCACTTCAGATGCTAAACAGGAATGTTACTGTTTTCACCATTATAATATTTTCAAACATAATCCTTATGTGGAACGGATACACCGCTGAAATCCAGTTTGTGGATGTTACCGAAGAAGCAGGTATCCATTTCATACATGCTGGTGGTATAGATCATCGTGTAGTGCCTGCGCTGGTGGGTTCTGGCGCAGCGTGGCGAGATTATGATAACAATGGCACGCTTGATCTATATATTGTCAATAGCACTGCAGTGAGACCAGAACCCGGAGCAATTCTTCCCAAAAACGTGCTTTACCAAAATAATGGCAATGGAACGTTCACGGATGTGACAGACATCGCGGGTGTTGGTGACACAGGTTGGGGAATGGGATGTGCCTTCGCTGATTATGATAACGATGGCGATGCAGATTTTTACGTTACAAACTATAAAGCGAATGTATTCTACTTAAACAGAGGCGATGGAACGTTCAAACGTTTTACTTCGGGTGCGGGAGGAATTGGGCATACAGGCTTTGGGTCAGGTATTGCCTGGGGCGACTTTGATGTCGATGGCTACCTTGATTTTTACGTGGGCAACTATATTGAATACACCAAAGTTCCACAAGGGGATGAGGTTTTCTTTCCTTACGATTTTTTTGGACAAGCAAACATCCTTTATGTAAATAAAGGGGATGGTGGGTTCATTGATGTTACTGATGCATCTAAGGTCAATGGAGGATTCCACTTAACACTCGGTGTCGCCGCAGCAGACTATGACACTGATGGAGATTTAGATATCTACCTCGCGAATGACACTGATCAGAATATTCTCTATCGAAACGGTGGGGAAATGACGTTTACGAATACGAACCAACCCGATGCGAGAAGTCGGACAGGAGATATTCGCAGCGGAATGGGTGTTGCTTGGGGAGATTATGACAACGATGGTAAGTTAGATCTTTTCGTCACAAATTGGCTTGACGAAAACAACGTCCTCTACCGAAATAATGGAGACGGTACTTTTACAGATGTCTCCGCGCAAAGTGGTGTTTTTGAGTCTGGGCTTGGGAAGACATGTTGGGGAACGGTGTTTTTTGATATGGATAACGACACAGACCTCGATCTATTCTTTTCCGCTGGACATATTGATCCTGCGTCGTGGGAACCCCACGGTCAGCCAGATGTTATGTTACGCAACAACGGAGATGGCACTTTTACTGATATATCTGAACAGGTAGGCCTCCGACAACTTGAATCACCGGGTGTAGGCAGAGGTGTCGCTGCTGCAGACTATGATGCAGATGGAGATTTAGATCTGCTAATCGTTAACAACGGAGAAAAACCGAGGTTACTCCGCAATGATGGTGGAAATCGACAAAATTGGATCTATATCCGTACTGTTGGTGTGGAGAGCAACCGTGATGGAATTGGCGCGCGCATTGAGGTTATCACTGGTGATATCCATCAGATTCGTGAAGTTACCGCAGGCAGCAGCTACCTATCACAGAACAGTCCGGAAGTAGAGTTTGGACTCGCAAACTATAACAAGGTTGATAAAATTATTATTAAGTGGCCCAGCGGTATTGTTCAGACATTGGATAACATCGCTGTGAATCAAAGATTAGTTATAACAGAAAACGCGGAGTGAGGTGCTGAACTGCATAATCATTCATAACCTTTTTTGGATCGGTTGCATGTTAAAAACTTAAATTGATTGACTTTTTTTGCGAAATTTTGTATGATTTCTCTTACAATTCGGGACTTACGCAAAAATGAGTCTGCATTTCTAAAAGTAGCACGATAAATTGTGCTACTACGAATACAGTAACGCTTAAAAAAACAAGTAGAATGCGTAAATCCTAAATATAATTTGTTTTTCTTGACATTTTTTTTAAGTTGTGTATAATTATAAACGAGTTCAGAAAATTTGTGTAATAGAAACTATAGATACAATTTGTTCTGCAAAAACAAATGTTTTGTCTATTTTAGGCAACATGAGGGGTAATTGTTATCCGGTCAGTATCGGGATAAACGCTCAAACCTTACAAAGGATGACAAAATGCAAAATACTAATAGTGACCATAATGTAAAAAAAACGACCTTAATGAGACTAAGTCAACACTACATTTGGTCTATTCCCACCCCTTCTATGCCTTCGTCTATTATCCGATTTATTAACTATAAGTTTACCCCCCCCTTCACTGAATTTAACGATTGTAATAATACGTTCGCTAACGAACAAGCGAATATCGGTAGTAACCGTAGATCTGTTCATCACGCCCGTGCGCTCTCTACCTTCCTTGGGGAGTTTTGTTGCGGGCTATTTTATTTGCAGAAGGTGGGATATTCCCACCAATATTTATTAATACAACCCGTTAGAGTTCATAATGTCATTTTAGGAATTCTAACTCTAAACTTGAGCAAGGATAGGACTAAAATTTGATAAAGTGTGTAAGTCCTGAATTTAACAAAAGAGAATTCTCCTCTGATTAAATTCAGAAGCATTGTATAGTAATTTTTTTCACGGAGGAAATAATGCAACGAAAATTATTCTTAATACTTTTGTGTACCGCATTTGTAGCGGGCCTTGTCCTTGATGGGATGCCTGCCAAAGAAGAGATTCGTGTGATTGGTGGTGTAGCAAATGATTTTACCGACTCCAAGGGACGAATCTGGTACGGTGGACAAAAAGAAAAGCAAGATTGGGGTGGTTGGATTGAGAAACTACCTCGGACAGCAGTGGTCGCCAATCTCACGGCTGATGCTAAAAAATTAGCGAAGCAGGAAGGGTACGATGAAGTAATCTTCCATGCTGTGAGTTGGGCACAGTTCCCTGATGTCGTCAAAGTTGATTTGAATACGGGTAAAGGTCTTTTTGATGTAACCTATCTCGTTGGTGAGCATTGGTCCCCAAACAATCGAGGTTTTGACATTATCATTGAAGATGAGATTGTTGAACCGCTCTATGTAACACCGGGCAAAGATGAGATAGACATCAAACGGTATGAAGGCATTGAGGTTAAGGACAAAGTGATGAGTCTTGTATTTGCTGGTAATAGGGACACTGGCAAAGGCGATCTCAACGCGATGTTTAGTGGGATAGAGGTAGTCCCCTCACAATTAGCAGTTGATCCGAAACAGAAACTAACCACAACCTGGGGTGCTCTTAAAGGGCAACGACAAGATTAACATAACGGAGGTAAATATGAAATTACTGAGTATATTGACATTAACGATTTTTCTCGCGGTCTTTGCGGTACCGTGTTTGCTCTCTGCAGAGGAATACCGTGTGAGAGGTGGAAAGGTGGACGACTTTACCGATTCGAAAGGCCGGGTGTGGCGCGGTGCGCAACAAGCCGACCAGGCCTGGGGTGGATGGATTGAAGCAGCTCCACGTACTGCTGAAGTCGCTAATTTGACTGATGAAGCAAAAGCACAAGCGCAAGAAGCTGGTTACGATATTGAGCTTTTCTACGCTGTGAGTTGGGCACAATATCCTGCCACCGTTAAGTACCAATTCAAAACAGGCAACGGTTCTTTTGATGTGACCTATCTTGTTGGTGAACATTGGTCTCCGAACAATCGAGGTTTTGATATTATCATTGAAGACGAGATTGTTGAACCGCTCTATGTAACACCTGGTAAAGACGAGATAGATATCAAGAAGTATGAAGCAATTGAGGTCACTGATGGCACGCTTGATTTTGATTTCGCCGGGAACCCGGAAACGGGTGCAAGTGATAGAAACGCCATGTTCAGTGCCTTAGAGGCAGTGCCGAGTGTCAGCACAGCTGTAGATGCAAAAGCTAAGTTGACAACGACATGGGGTGCGTTGAAAAATAATCGTCAATGATTAATTCATATTCAAGCAGGACTTACGCACTACCCCTTGATAAGGGGGCAGGGGGTTAAATAGTCCGGTATTTCAGTGTTTTGAGTCTTTTTAACCCCCTAAATCCCCCTTATCAGTGGGACTTTAAAGAAAAAATGCGTAAGTCCTATTCAAGAAAAAGCTCGCGGTGCTTTAGTGTCGTGGGCTTTTTTTGTGACTTCTCTCGATGTAGCGCGAGATCGCTGTGCCTCACCATGTTTGAAGAAGAAAACCTGAGTGATCACAAAGCCCGATTTCCTGTCGTATCAGTTGAGGATTTGACGCTATTCTGGTTCAGGGGTGGTTAGATCACCACTCAAAATTGAGGGACACCAGAATTTCTCAATATATTGAACGACTAACTGCGTACCTTCTTCATGGCTCACATAGGGAGGTTTGAAAGGATTATACATTGCATCAGTTAAATCACGGACTAATACAACGTTAAACCCCCACCGAACCATCTGCTTAATAGCAAAGGAACGCCCCAGCACACACATATTGGTATGCACGCCCATAATAATAATGTTCTGAATTCCTTTGTGCGCGAGTAGGTTGTACACCTCGTGTCCGTTGTCACTAATAGCATCCGTGTTATCGATTTCAATAGCTGGATGTTGACGGTGCCAAGCGCCATACATGTGTGTCTCACCTGTGTCTGACCCACCATCGGATGCGTCTACAGGCTGAGGTGGATCGGGCATTTCCCGTTCCTGTGGAGGTTCTGCCTTCGGAATCTCAAGTATAGCGGTACGTGCAGGATGGTCCTTGTAGAAATCCATAGTATCAGAAGGTGCGTGGATTATCTGGACACCTTGCTGCCTTGCGCGCTGTAGAACAATATTCATTCTCGGTGCCATGATGTTGACGCGTTCAGTTGCTCCCCAGGACCAATGTTTATTCCACATGTCAACGACAATAATAGCGGTTTCAGCTGCCTGCCAATTGACCTCCTCCTCAATGATTCGCCAGCCGTTCCTACCAGCAGTACGGGCTTCTTGCCTTCGTATTGAAAGTGAAAGCGTCTCTTCGGAAGGTGTGGCGAAAAAAGCAGAACGTGCTATATCGAATTTCATAATTAATACCTCTTTTGTAAGAAAGTTTTATGACCTTGAGTGTCTTGACAAAGTTTGCGAAGATTAACGTTGCACCTCTTTTCGCAAGACGTACGCATCTTCACCGTTGCTATAGTATCTTTTACGGATACCGTAAACTTCAAATCCAAATTGCTTGTAAAGTTCCTGTGCTGCAGTATTATTGACAGAAACTTCAAGAAATACTTCTTCCCCCGCATTTTTTCGAACAACCTCTAAGGCTGATGCAAGTAGATATTTTGCCACACCGCGGCGCCTATATTCAGAGGTTACGGCAATATTCATGATGTGTCCTTCACCCCGGAAGAGATAAAAAACAATATATCCGATAACTTCATTATTTAACCGCACGATATATAAATGTATGTACGTTTTTCTTTTCCGAAGTTCCTGTGTAAAAAATGATTTAGACCAGGGATCGGGGAAGGCTTCCTCTTCTATTGCCATCACCTGTTCAAGGTCTTTTTGTTGCATCCGTTCAAAGGTAATTTCTGGATAAGGTTTCTCAATTGTCATTTTCGGAATTTTAACATAATGGGTTTGTGATGTCAAGAGAGTGTTTTTGTTCGGGTATGTAAAGTTTTTGACAAAAATACTTCTTACCCTTGTTGGCGGGGTTTTCAACCCCGCCGAATACCAAAAGCGTATTCGGCGTTGATTTGGATAAATCGGGCGGACAAAGCCCTCCAACAAGAAAGATGACATAAGTTAATGCTAAAATATTTACACACCTTTTTGTTCTTTTATATCTCCCTTGAAATTACTCTCAATTTGTGATATTTTATTGATAAATGAATAAACAATTACACCCCAAATCACATAAAATCGCTATTCTTGCTGAAGGATCGTTCGGCGTTCTTGAATCGAAGACTGCCACTGTTTTGGTGCGTTATCTGCCTGATAATGTTGTTGCAGTCATTGATAGTACAAAATCGGGAAAAGATGTCAGTGAAATAATTGAAATCGGCAAAGGAATTCCGGTTGTTCGCGATCTTGCTGAGGCAATGCAGTTTGAACCGACAATGTTGGCTATCGGTATAGCACCCCCCGGTGGTGAGTTGCCTGAGGCATGGCGTGGAATTCTACGTGAAGCGATCAAAAGTGGATTACATGTCATGAGCGGACTCCACCATTTTCTGAGTGAGAATGCTGAACTGGCTGAGTTGGCAGAGGCACACAATGTAGTGCTATGGGATGCAAGGAAACCACCAGATAATTTACCTGTGGCAACATGTAAAGCTGCGGATGTAGATGCGACTGTTATTCTCACTGTTGGTTCAGATTGCCGCGTTGGGAAAATGTTATCTGGCATAGAGATTACAAATTCTGCAAAGGCACGGAAACTCAATGCTGAATTTTGTCCGACAGGGCAGAACGGTATTATGGTATGGGGGTGGGGTATTGCGATTGATGCTGTTGTCTCTGACTTCACCGCTGGTGCTGCTGAGCAAATTGTCCTTGAAGGCGCGAAAAATCACGACCTTCTCATCGTTGAAGGACAAGGATCTTTGGTGCATCCGGGATATTCCGGTGTGACATTGAGCCTACTCCATGGCAGCATGCCTGATGCAATGATATTTTGTCATCAACCCTCGCGGAAAGAGGTCGCGCGGTATACAGTGCCGTTGCCATCTTTATCTGAGATGATCGCACAGTATGAGATGTTAACTGCGCCTATAAAGCCAGCTAAGGTGATCGGATTAGCGCTCAATTGTTTCGACCTGTCTGAAAAGCAAGCATATCAAGCAATCGCTGCAGCGGAAGCAGAAACTGGTTTGCCTGCAACGGATGTAGTGCGGTTTGGCGCTGAGAAGTTAGTTGATGCTATTCAGAAATTCATAGAAATCCGCGCTCATCCGTGATTCTGACAGGAGAAAAGGATACTAAATTGACACATGAGGGTTTTCATCCTCACCCGCAATTACTTGCAGCGCTTCCTGAATTTCGGAGATTACTTCTGAATCGCTTTCACATGCTAACCGAGTTTCCAATGTGTGTTTAGCAGTTTTCCCACCGATCTGTCCTAATGCCCATGCTGCATGTCCGCGGAGTAAGGGTTCATCGTCAGTTAATGCCTTTTGGAGAGCAGGCACAGCAGCACGTGACCGCCAATTGCCGATAGCAACGATAACATTTCGTAAGAATCCTCTGCGCTTCGCGCGTTTGATGGGGCTTCCTTTGAACTTTTTGCTAAATTCGGTTTGTGTCATGTTGATAAGGCTTAGCAGCTCAGGGGCGAGGTTTCCGTCGCGTGGTTGAAACGCAGGTTCAGTTGTTGGTATCGCTTTGCTGTTCCAGGGACAAACCTCTTGGCAGATGTCACACCCAAAAATCAGGTTTCCGATTTGGGGACGGAGTTCTTTCGGAATGCTATCTTTTAATTCAATTGTCAAATAGGAAATGCATAGCCGAGAGTCAAGCAAATTCGGTTCAATAATCGCATCTGTTGGACATGCTTCAATGCACTTCGTGCAGGTGCCGCAACTGCCACGAAGCGTTTGCGTTTCATATTCCAACTCAATGCTCACAAGCACCTCTGCCAGGAAGTACCATGACCCTGAACGCCAATTAATCAGATTCGTGTTTTTCCCTATCCAACCGAGTGTGGCTTTTTGGGCATATTCCCTTTCCAAAATCGGTCCAGAGTCCACAAAAACACGACTTTTAAGATCAGTTTCAGCAGTGTCTTTGATGAATTCTACAAGTAGTAGAAGACGTTCTCGGATAATATCGTGGTAGTCGTCACCCCACGCGTAGCGAGATATTTGTCCACGACTGGGATCTTCTACTAACGCTTTTGGTGTATCCAACGTATAATAGTTCATCGCGAGACTAATAATAGATTTAGCTTCTTCAAGGAGTCTTCGCGTATCTTCCTTGAGGGGTAGGTGTCTTTCAAGATAGTCCATTTTGCCAGCATATCCGCTTTCAATCCATTGCTGATAACGCTGAATGGTTTGGCTCTGTTCGGCAGGGGTAATCCCGACAAGTTCAAACCCAAGTTCGTAAGCACGAGTTTGAATTCGTTGGGTTAATGTGTTTGTCATTGTTCTTTATTCGGGAATTAATACCAAATTAACCGGATTTGTCCCATTTTCGGACGGTAGATTTGGGATAAGAGGAATTGTTCACAGATTTCACAACTACAAGCGGAATAAGTTAAAACGTGCTTACTAAACTTTTGAAATGATATGTCTTTAGCGCATTTTTGTCAAGGAAAATTTTGAGTTCTTGATATGATGAAATTATCTGCCAATGTATCCTATAAAAGTAGAATTAAACAAGTCCTCTTGTAAAAATTAATCCGATAACACAAACAATTGCAGTCCAAGTGCGTTTTTCACTTTTAATAGCGCGTGCCCAAGAAAAATCGTGTGCCGATGGGGAGGAATAGGGGATAAACTGGGGGAAGAAGCGCGGCACCTGTTCCTGATATACCTGATAGATGGACCCACATGATTCCAATAGATATGTCTCTTCTACAGCGATGATGGGGAGATACTGAATAAAATATCCGACTACCAGAACAGGTATTAACCAAAGGACATTGGCAACAATGCAGATTCCGAAGCTGAGCAAGAAGTTGCCGAGATAAAGCGGGTTGCGGACATAACTATAGGGGCCTGTTGTGACGAGGTCACGAGCGGCGCCGAGAGATGTGGCACGTGTAGTACCGCCCGCATATCCGACTGCCCACATTCGAAGAAATTCGCCTATAGCGGTTAATGGGATACCTATTAGTATGGTATGCCATGCTGGTTCAGCGAAATAGAACAACGCGAGGATAAATGGAATCGGAGTAAAACTACGGATTTTGAAGAAGAAATTGCCGAGTTTTTGGGAAATCATGATAGATGTTGAAACTGTGGGAAAGACTTAAACCAGAGCTGACCGCGCGTAGATTATTTTTCTATAACTCTGCCTTTAAATCTCTATTTTGGCGTGCGCCATATTAGAATACTGCCGACAATACCGTATAGAATGTTTGCTCCCCAACACGCTAAAAACGGATGAAGTTTGCCGTTCTCACTGAGTCCTTCAAGCGTCGCAAAAGAGAGCGCCCAATAGATAAAAACAAGGAAGAAAGCAATGACTAATCCAGCAAAAAAGCCAGCTTTTCCGAAACGGATTGCAATCGGCGCGCCTAACAGAACAACAACAACTGCTGCAAACGGATATGCCGTTTTGTGATGCAATTTTACTTGTTCTATCCGTGAAATCTGCCCTGCTTCTTTTTTATAGGCAATCTGCTCTTTAAGTTCCTTAATCGTCATTGCCTTTGGGTCTTTGTCGCTGCCGATAAAATGTGCAGGGTCTTCGTAGCGTTCTATAGACTTCTGATCAAAAATTTCATAACTGACTTCTGCTTCATTTTTGAATTGACGAATGTGTCCATCGGTGAGTTCCCAATGTGCCGGTGTCCACGTTGCTGCCTTCGCATAAATTGTTCGCTCAAGTTGTCCCACCTCATTCGATTCCCAAATAGTCAAATTACGAATTTCTTTCTTTTTTAAATTGATTCGATGCGAATAAAAGATACGATTACCTCTACTTTTAAAGACGAGGTGTTTACCGTAGCTAGGTCCTATTTTTTTTTGTAAAAGATTCGCTTCATGGTAAGCAGGAGATGCAATACGGTCATAAAAAAGTGCAAAGAACGCGCAAATGACGAGTGTTACAATAAGAATAGGAGTGAGAATTCGGTAGACACTCATTCCCCCCGCTTTCATCGCAACAAATTCGTTATTCCGAATCATCCGCCCAAGAACGAAAAAGGTAGCGACAAAACCTGATACCGGTACAATCTCCATTATCCGCCGTGGTGCTTGGTATAGGATAATTTTCACCGCGGTGAGATAAGTGATACCGTCCTCAAAGTTTTTGATGTCCTTATCTAATAAACGAACAACAACAACAAGCGCGCTGAAAAAGAAAAAACCTATAAGAAAGGCTTTGAGGTATTCTTTTATAAGGTACCGGTCTAAAATGTTCAAGCGATTTCCCTATTTTACTCGTTAAGATTCTGCTTTTCTATTGATAACCAGCGGGACTTTGCTCTTTATTTCGCCATGCGTTTAGTTTGCCTTCGCTAAACATCCTTGTAATAAGTGCTATTCCGAGCATTCCAACAACAAGGTTTGGAAACCACATTGCCAAGGCGGGGTGTAATTTACCGCTTAGGCCACTACTTTGCCCAATCTGTAGTAGCAGATAATATAGCAATATTATAGCTAATCCGATACCAAATCCAATCATTCTTCCGTTCTTTTGCACCATAAATCCGAGGGGAATGCCGATTATACCAAATGCTAAGCAGGCAAACGGAAGAGCAAATTTTTTGTAGTATTCTACCTTAGCATAACGAATTCTATTGGTAGTATATTCAGATATTTTATCGGGGCTCTGAGCAGCTTCCAATTTTCCGATGTATGTTTTGAGCTCTTCAAAGCGCATTGTTTGCGGATGTTGTGTCTTATATTCGCCGCGTTGTAGGTCTTTTTTAAAGTCGAGAGCGAGTTGCTGTTCCTGAAATTTGGTAATTCTGAACCCTTCGGAACCGTCGGTTAACGGCTCATAGGTGTGTCCATCGTAAAGCGTCAACTTGGCATTGCCATCTTCAAAACCGAGGCGGGCAGATTGTGCAAGGGTGAAACGCGGTTGTCCCGGCAAAATTTCATCCCAGATTTTCACATTCTGCAGACGTTCTGTTTTTGGATCCGTGGATTCGTACATCCAAAGTTTACCTTCACTTTCCAGTTCTTTCATGACGGTATCTTCTTCCAAAATGAGGGCAGGATTGTGTCTTTGGATGTCGCGTTTGAGTGAGACAGATGCAAGAGTGGCTTTCGGCAGCACATATTCCATCAACGCTAAGTCAATTACACTTAAAAAGACTGTTACAATCAAGAGAGGTACCATAAGTTGATGGAAGCCGACTCCGTGCGCCCGCATTGCCATAATTTCTGAATCTGTGGAGAGGCGGCCTAATGCCAGCAGAATTGCAACTAACGCCGCCATCGGAATTGACAGAATAACCGTTGCCGGCATCACATACAACAGCGATTCAATTAGATAAAGCGGACTTACTCCTTTTTTAACGAAAAGCTTAACAAGTCGAAAAAGTTCATCAAAAAGTATAATACAAGTGAAACAGATAAGTGTAATTAAAAAGGGTGGAATGAACTCTTTAAGACAATAACGTGAAAGAATTTTCATATTTTTCGTTTAGATTGACGGATATTTAAACCTAAGTTGCCATCTTTATAGCACAATCTGTCCGAAGATTAATTCGGTAATTTCCTGCCCGCACGCGGCAGGTGTAATCCTTGCTGGCGAGGCGGGGAATGCCATACGCGCATTCATACCGTTGATTTCTTCCGAACCTCACCACATTACCAATTTATTTTCTTAAACTTCATTTACATTGTGCATGTGAGGGCAAACTGACAGTTTGCCCTACAAAACTTTCGCAAATAATACACTATATTTTGATTAAAACGGTATCTGGATGTCTAAAATCTTTTCCGTAGCAACTTAGGTTAATTTAACAGGATACATAAAAACTTTAATCGTTAGTTGCTTTTCACGTAGAAAATGTTTAATAAATTTGTGTTTTTAATTAGAAATTGTGCTGTGGACATGTTATCATGTTTATTATGAATATTACACTGGAATCAATTCGGTTAACTGTAGCAGATTTATCAGAGTATTCGGCACGTCTGAGTTCTACTCAAGAACTCTATTCTCCGACTGCGCCTGCGAAACCCATTGCGCAATTCGGTTGGCGTGATCGGTGGTGGCTGAATAATGCGCCTGCCTCGCAAGTTGTGCTAAATTATTGGTTTTTTCAATCCGTTGATGAGGCTTACACGGCAGCTGATGAGGGGCGCGCTCGATTGTCTCCACGGACCATCTCAAAATTCGGTGGCCACGAATCTATTTATCAACCAGTATCCAAAGATCAGGTTACACTTGGAGACTCAGTGTGGCAAGCGGGTGCGAATTGGCTTTTCGTTCGGGACACTGTTGTTGTCCTTGTCGCCGAAATCGGCGGGCAAGTTTCCGATGAGATTACCCTTGATATAGCGCGCAAAATTCTCGATAAAATTGAAAATGTGCTCCAGTAGGACAAATCCGTTGCCTGTCCGTTACTGGTAGTCTTGGAACCAATTTTCAGATTGTTTGGCAAGATGGATGTTCTCAACACCTCCAAAGTGGCGATGCTCAAACCACGGTAACGCGTTTTCTGCGGCTGTATTTGCATTATGGAAATTGGTTGTTGCCTCATTTTCGAGGAACTGCGTAACTGCGCTGATGTCAGGATAAAAATCAACAGCATCTTTCCAGATAGCACGTCCACACAAGAACCCGCTCGCGCCTGCTGCTGTGGCGAGTTGAACGTTTTCAATGAATTCCTCAATATCTACACCAGCACTCAAAATGACCCATGGTAACGTTGACGTCTCATTCAATTTGTAGCAGACATCTTTAACCTCACTCAAGTCATAAGCAGATTCGCCTGCATAAAATGCACGATCTTGGTATTCAGCCGTATATTTTAGATCTGCTGGAAATTCTAATTTTAGAATATCAACTTTATAGGATGGGACAGTAAATTCTTCGACGCTACGGATAACCAAGTCCGGTTTCTGTTTCGCAAACGCAACGCTTTTTGTTGTGCCTTCAAGGGCATAACTTACGAGTTCGAGAAGAAACGGCAGGTCATGTTTTTCACATTCATCTCCAACATGACGTACAAAGGCTTGCTGATGCTGCAAGGTTGCTTCAGAAGCATCGGGATGATAATAAGCGAGTAGTTTGATAGCGTCTGCACCGGCGCGCTGTGCTTTTTCAATAGTCCAATTTTTAATAGGATTGGAGAGGCGCTCATTTTCACTGACACCTTCACTTACGTAGCCAGATTCTTCATAGGCAAGAAGTAGTGCCACATCCCGTGGAATCTCCGTAATTGAAAATGGGTGTCCATAGATAGGGTCAGTCAAAACTGCGGTAGAATTTGGCGCAAGAATTCGTGTTATTAAGGTTTTGAGTGATGCGACATCAGAATATTGGACATTCGTCTTGTCGGTGCCAAGGACTTCTGCAAGTTTGGTTACCATAGAACCGCGTTGGTCAATCGCCATCATTTTAAACTTGCCGCTTGCATCGGCGAGTTTCATGAGTCCTCTCAATTTGCCAGATGAAATACCAGTGTTAGCCATTAAAATGTGTTCTCCTTACTAATATTCGCGTTCAACGAAAAAGTGAATTAGGGATAAAAATAGATGCTTTGCCCTACTATCTGGAAGGTGGGCAAAATTCTGATTAAACTTTTCTACTGCTTCTTTTAATAGTGTATTAGAGCACTCTTGTGCATATTGAATAGAGTTGTATTTTTGCATCAATTGCAGGACACTTTGCACCTCTGCTTCCGTTTTTTCAGTTCGTGGTCGTGCCATGATGTCAATTACGTTTTGCGCCTCTGATGGAGTGCATGAATTGAAGAGATGAATAAGCACAAGTGTACGTTTACCTTCACTAATGTCACCAGCGATCTCTTTGCCATATCTACCGATATCGCCAATTAGATTGAGAACATCGTCCTGAATTTGGAAGGCAACTCCCAGAGATTTTCCGATTTCAATAAAGACATCGGTTTCTTCAACACTTGCGCCGCCGATGATTGCCCCCACGCGACACGGTGTGATGCAAGTGTACCACGCAGTTTTTTGGATACACATAGTCCAATAATCGTTTTCGTTGAGATTCCATTGATTATTGTGGACCCAGCTCAATTCAATGTGTTGTCCTTCAACGACTTGATTGCTCAGTTGTATAAATTCGGATAGGATCTGGAAGGCGAGCTCATGTCCGAGGATATCAGTGTTTTGATGAAGCATCTCCCACATTTTACAGTGCAGTGCGTCTCCTACATTGATAGCCATCGGGATTCCATGCTTTTGATGTAGACACGGTTCACCCCGTCGGAGTTCAGAACCATCTTCAATGTCATCGTGAATAAGCAGCCAATTCTGCAGCAGTTCAAGTGCTGCAGCAGTGTTAACAGCACGTTCTGCATCTCCACCGAATACCTCACAGATCAGCAAGCAGAGCGCAGGTCTCAATCCTTTGCCCGCACGTCGCGGATAATCTAACATCATTTGGTATAGTTGATGGACATCCTGATGCTTATGGGTGGTGGGAAGAAAGTCAAAGATACATGCATCTACTTTTGTTTTGACTTCCTTGAGATATGCGGTGACGAGGTCTTTTGTTGGTGCTGGTTCACGCCCGGGTTTTGGCATGGGTCTCCTTATTTCTACTTCCAGTCGGTTCTCCTATAATTGCATGTATCAGTTGTTAAAGTATACCATATTGTGCGGTGAAAATCAAGTTTTTTGTAGGGGTGTTCCTAATGAGGCATTTCAGAAAAAGCCTATAAGGTTTCAATGTTTTAGAAGACTATTTTTATCAGATCATAGATGAAATTTGCTAAAACTCCACAGATTAAACTACCCAAGATAATTCTATGTTTACCCACAGCAGATTTCGTTCCAGTGTACTCAACAATTGGAAAAACCCATCTGGTATAGTCAAATAAAGCTTTAAATAAATGTATGGATAGGAAAAACACATAGACATACGCGGCACTTTCCAATATTCTCGATATTTCCCCAGAAGTGTTCCTGATCCATCCTGATAACTTATATGCTATTGAAAACGCAAATGGGAGACCTCCACAAAGAACAAATATGTCATAAACACTATGTCTGTGAAGAAATCGACGGTGTGTTCTTTTTTCTTTTATGAAATCGGTAACTTTACGAAATACTCCGCTAACCCAATCGGAATTTAGACCTGAGACAGAAATATTACTTGCGTTTGGTGTTGATATTGAAGGTGACAGTGATAGATTAAAAAGTTCAGATTTGGTGAAATCCAACAAAAGTTCAAAACGATTTCTGGGATACCAATTGTACAAGTTTCTCAAATCCGTTTCACTATTGATATATAGACTTTTAACCTTATTCGGAAAACGAGGAGAATCAAACACAGCTGGAATTGTACCATAAATTCTTTCATCATCTGCTCCACGAACGGTAATCTTTAATTCAAACCCAGACCTTAACAATTCTTTATCAGCAGGAATTTGTTCTGCAGATCGGTCAAGTGGAGCATAATAAGATATTTCTTCTTCCGCCGCTGCACGACTTGATTCTTGCAATATTTCACAGAGTGTTTTCAAATCCTCTTTGGTAAGAGTGCATGCTGTAATCTGTTCCGATAACTCCGTTGTCAAGATTGCTCGATTTTGTTGTTCCATTTCAATCCTTTACACATTACCTTCTTTCGTCCACTATTATTCAACGGTCCAGTGTAGCTATTTGAAAGAGTCTATCCTAACGTGAGTTTGAAAAAGTTTTCACCCGCAGCATTCTCTGTTATTTTTGGCAAAAACGGCACAACCTAACAGGTTATGCTACAAAAATACTGCTTTTTTTAGGCTTGAAAAGTGTTTAGAGCAAACTCACGTTATCCTATTAACTGAAAATTTCCAACCAATTACTATTTCGCAAGTTAACTCTAATCATTTCGATTAGACGATCAACATTATCCGCAAGAAACTTTGTTGATAAGAGAGACACTTACAGATTGATAACGGTGGAAGAATTTGTTTATCTGGAAAGATTAGCAGTGTGATGTTCACGTTCTAACTTGACCTGATGAAAATCAAATTCAACAAGCCTAATTACGCCGGGTTCATTGTCATACACTACCCCGATGGATGCAATTGTTTCTCCGGTTCCCGAGGGATTTTCGAATTCAATAATATCACGAATTTTCCCAGGATTTCCATCTACTACAATCCTATCGCCAACTTTCCAATCTTTTATACGTTGGAAGGGGATATAATTAACTGCATCAGTCATTGCTTAGACTCCTTTTATAAGAATTGAATTTGTCAGATAAAGAAAATATCAACACAAAAACTTTGACACCAATACTATATTTTCATTGTATAATACTGAGTTCCAAATATCAAATTAATTCCCAGCTTTGGTGGACAAATTTGTAAAACATGAATAGAGCCACCGTGCATCCTACGCTTATGAATTGTGGTCAAGGTCGAGGGCGATAAAACGAAATCCGGCGGGTTTGAGTTTTTCAACAAGCGTGGTGCGCAGTTCCAGTACACGCGCAAACTCAGAGTCAGGCACCTGTATTCTTAAAACAGGTTTATGGTCAAATAACGTAGCACTTTCAATGTTAAATTCTTGGATAAGTTGTTCTGCTTGTTCCAAAGCTGAAAGTGCTGGCTGGGTTTCCATACTATGTGCGTTTTCTCCAGTCGCTGCCTGCCATAAATCCACCATCAACGAATACCATTTGACCGGTAACGAAATCGGAAGCGTTTGAGGCAAAGAAAATCGTCAATCCAGCCAAATCTTCAGGTTCACCCCAGCGATATGCAGGTGTGCGGTTGAGTATCCATTCGTTTCGGTTGTCTTCCCGTGCAGGTGCAGTCATCTCTGTCCGTATGAATCCCGGTGCAATTCCGTTGACCTGTATATTGTGTTCTGCCCATTCAACTGCGAGCAGTTTTGTAAGTTGTAAGAGACCGCCTTTCGCAGCAGTATATGCCACACTTGTGGGAAGCCCTATGGCTGATGTAAGGGATAACGTGTTGATAACTTTACCGCCACCCTGTTTTTCCATGACTTTGCCACAGGCTTTGGCAAGGAAAAACGCACCCTTCAAATTGACATCCGTAACGAAGTCCCAATCTTCTTCACTGAATTCCAATGCGGGATTTCGGACATTAACACCCGCATTGTTCACCAGCACATCAAGCCTGCCGAAAGTTTTGACGGTTTGATCAACGAGAGAGTCAATCTCCTGAAGATTACCGACATCTGCCTGAATTGGCAGGACGGTGCTGCCTGTTTCATCAGCAATTTGTTCAGCAACAGGTGTAAGCGTCCCCATCTCTCTACCAGCGATGATAAGTTGTGAACCAGCACCTGCAAGTCCTTCCGCCATTGCCCTGCCGATGCCGCGGCTTGCCCCACTCACAAGACTCACCTTGCCATCTAATCGAAAGTGTTGGATAGTATCTGAAGCGGATTTTTGATTCATATTTTTGTTACCAGTAGACAGCATTCATAGGGTTAACTGAGGAGTGTTCATATATAGTAAACTTTGAAATTATTGGGACACATTTTTTGTAGGAGCGATCTCCGAATCGCGACCCAACCCACTGATAGGCGGGAATCGGAGTTCCATTAACTGAAAATGTCCTGTTAATTCTATAGTTTACTATAGTAAAATCTGCAGAACTTACGCATCTTCTCTTGAAGTCCCTTGACAAGGGGATTTAGGGGGTTAAATAGCTAAAATAACGCCTTTTAACCCCCTAACCCCTTATCAAGGGGGATGCGTAAAGTCCTGAATTACGTGACTACACCAATTATTATGTCCTTGTCTCAATTCACTATGTGTCCGGAACGAACTACTGTGATGAAAAAGGTATGTCTTTAGTACGTCGGACTTTTTTGTTTAGCTCCTGCAACTGTTCCGAACCAACAGCCTTAATTTCTCCGTTATGCTCCTGAGCGAGGGAGGTGAGTAAATAAGCACCAGGGGAACGCTGCAGATCAATTTCCAAGGCAACGACATAGATTCTGGCATTTTTGGTATTTTGTTCACGTACGAATTCTAAAATTTTCTCTGGGTCTTCTTCAATATTTAGCCCTTCGCGTGCAATTGGAAGACCATCTGTCACAAGGACAACCACAGAAGAGTCCAGCGCGAAAGCTTTTTCAAGTGCGGCAAGGATATTAGTCCCCGTATTATTTTGGATGCTTTCAGGCGTGAAAGAATCAAGATAAAATAAAGCACGATTGATATTTACGTCGTCTGCGGGGAGTAGTTTCTCACTCATCATTTTAGCCGTCTTATCAAACGGCACAATATTAAAAGTGGACTCACTTCCGAGCATCAAAATTGAATCTCTGATCGAATTTAGAGCCAATTCCAGTTTTATTTGTAAGCCAGCAGCTTGCATACTTACAGAGACATCAAGACAGAAAACGACATCTTGCGGACCGTCAAGACTGTTGAGAAAATTAATAACACCGAGTGGGTCGTTAACGCCAGAACGTCCACCCCCTTCAAGAAGTCCACCGCCACCACCTTGTGAAACCCCGCGATACTTGCCGGTTCCGTCACCTTTTGCGCGAACCCGTCCTGTTACAAGCCCTTTGCCATCGGTGCGTCCAGGCTGTGAAACAAGGCGGCTCATGTTTGAAGCTTCAGCTTCCCTTAACTTTGCGTCTGTCATCAAATCTGGCACTAATTCTTCTATAGGTGCATTGTTGACTTCAACGTCATGAATGACAATCTTTTCACTCAATTTGACAACTTCATCGCGCTCGTTCTTTGCGGCATTAACTCTCTTCTGCTCCGCGTCTTTCGCGAGCTTTTGCTTTGGATCAAGACGTTTTTTGCTTAGAGGCGGTTTCGGTCTAAGTCTTCGTTCCAATAACGGATCAGCTTCTTTGAACAGGTCAAAAGCGAGCGCGTCTGATTGGTCGTTCGCTACCGGATTCAAAGGCATGAAAAGGTAAACAATAGCTACAGTCATGTGAAAAATAAGCGACAGCAAAATTATTGAGCGCATCCGAGTTTTGCGCTGTTCTTTTTGAAAATACCGGTCTTTCATTTCATCTAACATTTTGGTTTCCTCCAATGATTTTATAGTAGATTATGAAATTATTTGGCACTCTGCACTGACGAGGTTAGGAAACCTCGTCAGCAAAGAGGCCCTCCGCTGGTGAGGCGGGGAATCATGGCGAATACCACACGCGTATTCGCCCAATGGCATTCATACCGTTGATTTCTTCCTAACCTCGCCAATGTCCAGG
Organism: Candidatus Poribacteria bacterium; assembly: GCA_028824125.1. Taxonomy (GTDB): domain Bacteria; phylum Poribacteria; class WGA-4E; order WGA-4E; family WGA-3G; genus MSPOR6. The sequence continues at coordinate 118,556 of JAPPES010000140.1, read as the reverse complement.
TAATTGTGGATTTCACTATAATTCACGAAAATAAAGGTCTTAATCGTTACTACAAGATAGTTTTTCAAAGGCATCAATCCATTGACTGCCTTCGGGTGTCAGTTCATAGTATGTATGGTTTCGGTGTTTTATCCATTTTCCTTTGACGATATTTTTTCTGTAATGGATGATACGTCCTTGGACACGTTTCAAGCCACCAAGTTCCCTTAATTTGCGATGCCGTTGCTGCATCTCTTCAAGTGGAATTCTTAAAGTTTCAGCAACAACGATTGAATAGTCCATTCCTAATTCTTGATGGTGTTTCAGTATAAAGTAATCGGTTTCATCTAATTCTGTAACTTCAGCTGGAATATCATGTGAAGTATCAGGAATTTTGGACTTATGAATTTCGTCCCACGACACATCTAATAACCTTTCCGTTCTCAAACTGGGAACTGCGGAACATGATGAATCGTGGACAGTGATGATGCCATCCTCCTTGAAATAGCCGATAATTGTATTATCTTCTTCGGGTGTGCAACACTTCGCGATTTTATATGTGAGTTCATTTACCATTTCCTGAAACCTTACAACCTTTATCAAACAAGATTGATATTTCAGATTCTTGATAATGCCCGATAGCCGATGTCGGTTCGCCAATATGCGTCATCAAAATGGATGGCAGAAACACCATGATATGCTTGTTCTATAGCCGATTTTAGATCATCTGCCAACGCGGTTACACCTAACACGCGTCCACCTGCTGTAACTACGTTCTCTCCATCCTGTTTTGTTCCCGCGTGAAAAACGGTTACGCCATCAATTGATTCAGCATCTGTTAAACCGGTAATAATCTTTCCCGTCTGATACGGGTTTGGATATCCTCCAGAAGCCATCACAACACAAGCAGCTGATTCAGTGTGCCAATCTACATCAGCATGTTGATCAAGCGTGCCATCAATACATGCCATCAATAACGGCACAAGATCGCTTTCGAGTCGTGGCAAAAGCACTTGCGCCTCAGGGTCTCCAAAACGACAGTTGAACTCCAGCACCTTTGGACCTGCGTCTGTAATCATTAGTCCAACATATAACACACCTTTGAATGAACATCCGATGTTTGCCATACCGTTGACGGTGGGATAAACAACGCGTTCCATTACATAATCGTGCAGCTCAGGCGTCATAACAGGTGCAGGGGAGTATGCCCCCATCCCACCAGTATTCTTGCCGGTATCTCTATCGTGCGACATCTTGTGATCCTGTGAGCTGACGAACGGTAAACAGTAAGCCCCATCAACAAGGACAGTAAACGAAGCTTCTTCGCCGATTAACTCTTCTTCTATGACAACACTATTCCCTGCGTCTCCAAACGCCTTATCTACTAAAATTGTCTTGACTGCCTGAGTTGCCTCATCAATTGTCCGGCCGGGGATAACACCTTTGCCAGCTGCTAATCCATCCGCTTTGACAAAAACAGGCGTGTTTTTCGTTTTGATATAGTCAATTGCTTCTTCTGCATCTACAAGAGTGTGATATGACGCAGTAGGAATGTTGTTTTTTACCATCAACTGTTTGGCAAAATCTTTACTCCCTTCAAGTCGTGCCGCTTGTTTATTAGGTCCGAACGCTTTTAAACCGCGTTCACCAAACACATCAACGATACCTGCTGCTAAAGGGTTTTCAGGACCGACAACCGTTAAGTCAATGTGAGTGGATTCTGCCCAACTCGCGAGTTCAGCAAAATCATCTCCTATCGAAATCGGTTCAGCGATTTGGGCGATGCCTGCGTTCCCAGGTGCGCAATAGATTTTTTCTACCAGCGGACTCTGGGCAATTTTCCAAACGAGAGTATGTTCGCGGCCTCCTTGCCCAATTACCAGAATTTTCAACGTGATGTCCTTTTTAATATATACCGCGAGTTCGGTATAAGCAATTTTGAAAATCGGAGCGATGAAAGTAGATTTCAAGCATTAAGAACTACATATCTCGGACACCGAACTTACGTTTTTTGAGCAAATTTTAATGATCCCCTATTCAAAGAGTTCAACCACCTGACAAGAAAATCCTTTGACAACTTCCTCACCGCTGAGCATGTCATTTCGTGTAAGGACTGTGATGTCTACTTCAGAACGGTAGACTGATACGGTTTTGGAACTTGGTTTAATTACCCATACCAACTGTGTGCCTGCTTCAAGGTAAGCAAAAACCTTTTCTTCAACGCGATGTAATGTGTCTGATGGAGAAATAACTTCAACAGCAAGGTCTGGTGGAATTGGAAATGCTTTGCTCCGGTCATCTGGGAGTCGGTCAGTTGAAACGAAGGCTATATCGGGCATCAGTACCCTTTCACCAATTCGAAAGCCTGTATCTGGTACATAAACACGTCCTAACTTATTCTCATGAACGTACGAGTTTAACGGTGAAATCAAATTCATACTAATATCACCGTGTTCTACAGACGTAGGCGGCATCGGCACTAATTCTCCTTTGATGTATTCATATCCCTCTAAACCGCTTTCAAGAAATTCCTCTAACGTCATTTTTTTATATTCAGATGGTAGGTTTTCATGTGGGATTGTGTGAATTTCTTGTGCTTCCATTATCCTATTCTCCTATGATACGTGATCAAATATGCTTTCGACGGTTTTAGTCAAAATGATATAAAAAACTCCGATAGGTGCGGTTTCCCAAAATTGATTATACCGAACTCCCGTTATGTATATTTAGTTCCAAATAGAATTTAAAGTTTGTTCTCTCTTCTACTCAAAACTATATTTTAACATAGTTACGACAACTATTCAACAAAAAAAGTTCGTTAAGGCATCGTTGCTTATTTATTGTCAAATTTTAAGTTCTTATGATACAATAATCTGCAGCAAGAGAAAACCACTTTTTTGGAGGACTATATGAAAATTGACAAAATTGAGTCGTTTTTCATTGGAAACGGTTATGTGGTCCGGATTCGGACCGATACGGGTCTGAGTGGCATTGGACAGACAGCGTGTTGGGGGTATCCTGAGGCAGTTGAGAAGATTGTGAATACCTTTGAGAAATATCTCATTGGACAAAATCCGTTACGTATTGAACATCATTGGCAATATCTCTACCGTATGGGTCCATTTAAGGGAACTGCGCTGAGTGGGGCTATCAGTGCAGTCGACATTGCCTTGTGGGATATCAAAGGCAAACATCTCGGTGTGCCGATCTGGGAATTGTTAGGTGGAAACTGTCGTGATAAAATCCGATTGCACCTGCTTGGCGGCGGTGGCACGCCGGAAACGATGTTTGAAGCAGCAAAAGCTGCGGTAGCGGAAGGCTTCACCGCACTTAAGTTTGATCCATTGGTCGGTAATTTTCAAGATATGGGGTTAGATCGACTTGTGAAAACAGCGCGAGACCTTGTTGCTGCAGCAAGAGAAGGCGGCGGCCCCGATCTTGATCTAATTGTTGAGGTGCATCGAAAACTGACACCGATGAACAGTATCGTATTAGAGGCTGCATTAGCACCCTTTAATCTCTATTTCATTGAAGACCCGATTCAGATAGATACCATCACAACACAAGCAGAATTAGCAAAACGGATGACAACTCCTCTCGGTATTGGCGAACGCAATGTAAGTATCTGGGAATTCCGTGAACTTCTTGAAGCAGGTGGACCACAATATGTCCGTCCGGATGTCGGATTAGCAGGTGGGTTGACACACTGTAAAAAGATTGCTGCGATAGCAGAGGCGTATCACAGCGCGGTTGTCACACATAACTTTCTTGGCCCACTGATTACTGCTGCTTCGCTTCATTTAGATGCAAGCATTCCGAACTTTGTCACACAGGAATATACCAAAGCTGATGAATCTGATCGTTTTGCGGTCTACAAAGTTGCGTATCAGCGAGAAGGCGGCTACATCCCGATTCCAGAAGTGCCGGGCTTAGGTGTTGAACTTGACGATAGTTTAATTGAAGCGACTCCATTTCAACCAATGAATACCGGTTCTACGCCTTTGCGTGAAGACGGTTCTGTTGCTTATGCGGTGTAATCCCAGTAATTGAGCCAGGGTTATTTAGTTTTAAGAATTATCAATTGATGAGTGTTACTGAGAGTTTATTTCGTAGGTCGGGTAGAGTTTCCGAAACCCATAACTGTCAATTTAGCACCTGATTTTCTTGTGGGAGGGCTTTTCAAGCCCGATGTTTTCTGTAGGAGCGAGCTGTGCTCGCGACCGTTCGTCCGATGTCGCGAGCACAGCTCGCTCCTACAGTAAGAGTTTGGAACTATGGTGAAAAATACAAATAATTATACACTTACCTCCCACGGTAGGCGAGGCGGGGAACGCCTATAGGCGTTCATACCGTTGATTTCTTCCTAACCTCGCTGGTGCAGAGTGTATAAAAAATTCTAAAATCTACTATAAACGAACTATAATACCATTGATCGGGAAGATTAGGTTAACATAGCGTCCCAAAGAACTTGCGAGGAGATTGAAATGAATGCCGATGAAAAATATCTATTTGATCTGAACGGTTATCTCGTTATAAAGAATGTGTTAACACCTGAAGAGGTCGCATTAGCAAATGAAGCAATTGACAAGCATGGCGAAAACATGAATATTCGTCCGCGTGAGCAAACGCTTGATGGCGGTTCGCCAGAATTAAGAGGGGAACACGGTAGAGGCGAACTCGGCGGAATGCTCGGATGGGAGGAACCGTGGTGTAATCCGTTTCGGCACATGTTGGCACATCCTACCCTTGTTCCATATCTGAACGAAATATTGGGTAAAGGTTTTCGTATGGATCATCAGATGTTTCTTCTCTCTATGGACAAAGGGGCTGAGGGTTTTATTTTTCACGGTTCATCAGGGCCTGGGTTCGATCCGAATCAGTATTATATTTTTCGCGATGGAAGGATGCACAACGGTTTGACTGTTGTCACATTTCAACTTACCGATGTACCACCTGGTGCTGGCGGACTGATTGTGATACCGGGAAGTCATAAAAGCAACTACCCGTGTCCGCAAGAGATGCGGCTTTATCAGAAGCATCAGGAACACATCCGACAACTCGTCTGTGATGCAGGCGATGTCATAATCTTCACAGAGGCGGTGACGCATGGCACACTTCCATGGACAGCCGATCATCCGAGGCGTTCAATTTTAACGCGCTACACTGCAGGTAATATGGCTTATGTGCCAGCGTATCCAGTCCCCGAATGGGCAAATGAACGGCAGCGCGCAGTTATGGAACCGCCATATCATTCAAGATTAAATAGACCTGTGCTGGATGTGTAATTGAGCCAGCGTGAACTTGATCGGGAAAATATAAAATCAACCCCCAACTTTCCGCGAAAGGAATATTTCAATGTCTACTTCAACAAGTGCAATTCTCGGATTAATTTTCTTGGGCTTAGCGAATGCTTCCGTTTTCTTGATGTTCAAGTTATGGGGCTACCCATTTAATCAAGAAACCCATAAAAGTGAAGCACCGCGATCATTGATGCTGCTACATCGGTGCCTCGGTTATGCATACTCTATACTTTATATCTTTATGATGTGGCACATGATACCGCGTCTATGGAATTATCAGGTAGAATTACCACCGCGCACTGTGGCGCATTTAATGCTCGGGATTACTATCGGTGTGTTGATTTTGGTTAAGGTTGCCATTCTGCGATTTTTTCGGCATTTTGAAGAAGCAATGCCGTATATCGGCGTATCCTTACTGATTTGTACCTATCTATTGATAGGGTTATCAGTGCCGTTCACATTTCGTGAAACTGTGCTTCGTAGCCAAACACGGGCATTTAGTGACGAAGGTATCGCCAGAACCCGAAAGTTGATTGAAACCGCTGGTTTACCAGCGGATGCACCACTCGACCAACTTGCATCAAAGCGGAAATTACGTGAAGGACAACATGTTTTACAGCGAAAATGCGTTGTCTGTCATGATATGCGGACGATTCTTGCTAAACCACGCACACCGCCAGACTGGGTGCGTCTGGTTAATCGTATGGCGATAAAGCCTGTTATCGGAGAACCGATCTTCGAAGAAGAGCAGTGGAGCGTTTCCACATATCTTATCGCAATTACACCTGACATTAAGACAGCAGTCAAACAGCAGCGTGCAGAAAAGATGCGAACCGATGAAGCAAAAGCAGCTGCCGAAATTGCAGTCTCTATAATGGAAGACGAATCGGCAAGTGTTGGAACAGCGGATACTTACGATGAAGCCGTAGCAAAAATGCTCTTTGAGGACAAATGCTCACAATGTCATCCTCTTGGCGATGTTGAAGATTATCCGCCTCTATCCAAGGAAGACACAACCGAGATGATCACTCGGATGATTGAGAACGGACTTTATCTTACAGAAAAAGAGATTGAGTTGATTACGCGTTATATAAATGACAACTATCTTGAAGAATAGCTGTTATTAGACAAATGGAAAATCTGTGGGGATAAAATGAAAACTTTTACGCTTTCAACAGAGCAGCTAATGGAAAAGCCGCGTGACGAGGTCTTTTCATACTTTTCGGATGCGCATAATCTTGCAGAGATTACACCACCATGGCTCAAATTTGTAGTGCTAACACCTCGTCCAATTGAGATGGCGGTTGGCACGCTGATAGATTATCGTTTGAAACTTCGCGGTATTCCTGTCCGATGGCAGAGCGAAATCACCGAATGGAACCCGCCACATTTTTTCGCAGATGAACAACGCAGAGGCCCCTATCGATGCTGGATACATAAACACACATTTGTTGAAACTGAGGGGGGAACACTTGTCGGAGATGAGGTTCAATATGCTGTGCTGGGAGGCCAACTGATTAACAAACTTTTTGTGCGTCCGGATATAGAAAAGATTTTTGCGTACCGTTCTCAGAAATTACGGGAATTACTGAATACGTAGCGCAGCAACAGCAAAATACCGAAAAATTTTGCTGTTTTTCTAAAATTATAATTTTCTTTACTGGAAGTTTATGCTACCACTTCTGTTGTCTGTTATGTTTCTAAACAGGTTTATGAAAGTGTCCCAATACTTTCAAAGTTCACTATATAACACAGGTTCATATATTTTATGAAGCAAAAGGGGATGGGCATTCCTCCTCATGCTAAAGCAGCGAGGACACCTGCCTGAAACATTGATGAAAAATACCTATAAAAATGTTATGTTTGTTATTGCGGACGACTGGAGTCGTATCGCAAGATGTTACGGTAATGAGGTCATTAGAACACCCCGCATTGATGAATTTGCGGAACGCGGTGTTGTTTTTGACTACGGATTTTGCACAAGTCCTTCGTGTGCAGTGAGTCGTGCCTGTATTCTCACCGGGCAACACAGCCATACACACGGGCAATATGGGCATTGCCACGGCATTCACGGATTCCGCACGCACGAACACATGCAGTCAGTCCCGAAGATTTTGAAAGCACACGGATTTGCCACCGCGTGTATCGGAAAAAAGCACGTTGAACCCAAGAGTGTTTACCCTTTTGATTATGAACCCCAGGTTAACCCTCGCAGTCCTGTGGCAGTTGCAGAGAAAATCGAAGAATTCCTTTTAGAAAACACGGGGACACCTTTTTATTTGCATGTCGGATGCACCTATCCACATCGTGCTGGCAAAGGGTTTGGAAATGATCGGGAACATGCTGGTATTGAGCCAGGTTCCTATTCTCCAGATGAGATAATCGTGCCGAATTTCCTACCGGATGTTCCTGCTGTCCGCGAAGACCTCGCGGACTATTACGAGAGTGTTTCGCGATGGGATGCGGTTGTCGGTGCAGCTTTAGATGCGCTTGACGCATCGGGACGCGCAGATGAGACACTCGTCTTTGTAACAACAGACCATGCCATGCCGTTCCCTGGTGCAAAAGCATCCAGCTTTGATAGTGGACATCACTGTCCGTTACTTATTGCCAGTCCTACACAACAACGACGTGGACTCCGCAATCATGCGCTTGTCAACTGGGTTGATTTTGCCCCAACTATGTTAGATTGGTGCGGTGTTTTCCATCCAGATGGCGAAGACGCGTTCCCCGGTAGGTCTCTGCTCCCCATCCTTGAAGACGACAGTCCGCATCCAGGCAACGGACAGTGGGAAGAAACCTATTACTCTCACTGCTTCCACGAAGTGACCAACTACTATCCATATCGGATATTACGAGGACGCAGATATAAGTATGTCCGCAACCTTGCATATCAGTTGGAAACACCACTGCCAAGCGACCTATTCCGTTCAATTTCATGGACAGCTGTGCGAAACGACAACATTCAGATGTTAGGGGAGCGACAACGGGAAGATTTTGTACATCAAAGTCGTGAAGCGTTGTTTGATATGCAGAACGACCCAGCAGAATCGAAAAATCTTATTGATGTCCCAGAATTACAGGACACAGTCAACGAAATGCGCCGAAAGGTCATTGAATTTAGACAGAAAACCAAGGATCCTTGGCTTGAACAGTCCTTTCAGGAAGGGGAAACGCAGCCTTTCTTTTCGTAAGCACCACCCGCGTTCAAAACCAAGAATGAGGTCCCATTGCGCCAGGAGACTTTGCAATGCTGAAATTTCTTTATTCTAACCGACTTCTTATAGGCGTGTTAGCAGGTGTAATTCTCACTGTTATCGGCGGTACATATTATTTCAAATGCCTTGATAACGAGAGGGTGCTTGAAGAAGAACGCAACATGCGTTTTGACTATAAGCAGTGGCATCTACCGGAAGGCGTAAAAGCACGTATTGGCTCGGGGACTATCCGTACGATGCAGTATTCTCCAGATGGCAATCTGTTAGCCGTTGTAAGTGGTATTGGTGTTTGGATCTTTGATGCACAAACAGCAAACCCACGGCATTTACTTGCAGCACATACCGGTGTTATCAATAGTATCTCATTTAGTCCTGATGGTAACATCCTCGCCATAGGAACTGAAAATGGAATGGCACAGCTCTGGGATATTTCTACCGGTGAACACAAGAAAACCTTTACAAGACGGGACTATCTTTATGGTGTTGATACTGTCTTTTTGATGCCCGATGGTCGCACACTGGTAGTCGTGTATACCTCTATGGTTGACTTGTGGGATATTGCAACGGGGCAGCGCAAAAGGGCACTATCAGCAGGTGAAAATGAGACGAATGACGATCACATTAAAAACATGCCAAACATGTATATGAGTTTAGGAGGATATAACAATTCATTCAGTTCGGATGGTAAAACAGTCGCAAGTGACAGAAGTAACGACAACTTAAGTTTCTGGAATATTGCGACACGAAAAGAGGTCCGAACACTTAAGGTTGAACCATCGGGGCATAGACACGGAGAGTTAGTATCTTTTAGTCCAGATTTACAAACAGTGGCAATCGCAAGTTATAGTTATAAAGGGCAATGGCAAAGACGTGCCAAGATTTGGGAGATCAATCTTTGGGATGTCAACACCCAAACGCAGCGGAAAATACTCGAAACAGATGCTTTTATTTTTGAAATTCCGTTTTTAGTTTTCAGCCCGGATGGAAACTTGATTGCCAGTCACATCGATGGTGCTATTCGTATATGGGATGTCAACACAGGCAAAGAAAAGAAAAGATTTAAGGGGCATAAAAGTGCTGTTACGACGGTCGCTTTCAGTCCAGATAACCGAACCCTTGTCAGTTCAGGTTTTGACGATACGTTACGTTTTTGGGATGTCAACACAGGCAAAGAAAAGAAAAAAATAATAGGGTATGGGGGTTTCTTTTGGCATGTGTCGCGAAGTGCTGATGCACAGACGCTTGTGGGTATGAATCTTGGCTGCAGCGTTATTCGTCTATGGAATACGAACACAGGTCAGCACGAAAAAAACTTCATAGGAGATAAGAGAAGTGTTTGGGACACTGTTTTAAGCCCGAATGGTAAAAGGCTTGCGAGCCATTCAGGTCTCAAAAGGACTATTCATCTTTGGGATGTCAGCACAGGTAAACACAGTAAACTGAAGGGACCCAGGCGGCATGTTTCCGGTATAGCATTTCGTCATGATGGAGGAATGCTCGCGAGTTGGGGGGTGGCGGGCAATCGCAAAGATATTATTCAGTTCTATAACGTAGATACCGGAAGCATAGAGCGAACCTTGCTGCTAACAGATCAAGAGGATTTTAGTGGTGCGGAAGACTTATATTTTGACGACAAAATGTTCGCGGGTATCGAAAAATTCTTCGATCCGAATCTTTTTGTTTGGAATTTGGTCACAGGAGATTACAAAATCATCAACGTGGGAGACACAGATATTGGTGTGGCACGATTTAGTCCGGATGGACGAGTGCTCGCAATTGTATTTGGTAGATTGGATCCACAGGTAAAGGGGATCGTGCTTCACGATGTAGAAACAGGCACCCATATCCGCACCCTCACCGGATATACTGGTGGTGTTTTTAGACTTGTTTTCAGTCCGGATGGTCGAATGATCGCCAGTGGAGGAAGCGAAGAAAAGACAATGCGTATATGGGATATAGAAACAGGCAGCAGTGAAGTTTTGACGGATCCAAGCTGGGCAGATAGTCAGCACAGATACAATGCCAAAGTCGCTTCAACGCTTGCTTTCAGTCCTGATGGGGAGACGCTCGCAAGTGGAATGAAGTCGGGTGATATTCACCTCTGGGAAACTGCCACTGGTGCGAAAAAGAAAACCCTTCGCGGGCATAGCCAAAGGATATCACACATTTTCTTTAGTGCCGATGCTCAAACGCTCATCAGCGTAAGCGATGATGGCACTATCCTAATATGGGACCTTACACACCCATAAACCTGATACTATGAGGAATGGACAGGGAACGTAATAACGGTTTTATCTACCTATATTAGTGATCTGACAGTTATTAAAATATGCAAAACTACGATTTAGACGCAATGAATGCCCGCATTCAGGCAGATAGCAGCCTCATACAGCAAATACTGGACGAGACAGGCAAAATTATCGTTGGGCAACGCGCACTGCTTGAAGGCTTGATTATCGGATTACTTTGTAACGGACACGTTTTACTGGAAGGTGTCCCTGGACTTGCAAAGACCACTGCTATTGCGGCGCTTGCAAAAACGATTGATGCTTCTTACAACCGACTCCAGTTTACACCTGACCTGCTCCCTGCGGACCTTATCGGCACCTTAATTTATGACCAACACAAGGGCGAATTCTACACCAAGCAAGGTCCTATTTTTGTCAACGTAGTCCTCGCGGATGAAATAAACCGCGCACCAGCAAAGGTACAAAGTGCATTGTTAGAAGCAATGCAGGAACGACAGGTCACGATTGGCGGTACTACCTATCCACTTGACGACCCATTTATCGTTTTAGCCACACAAAACCCGATTGAGCAGGAAGGCACTTATCCACTCCCTGAAGCACAAATAGATAGGTTTATGCTAAAGGTAAAGGTTAACTACCCATCACATTCAGAAGAATTGCAAATCCTGCGGCGGATGACAACGGAAGAGATAGCTGAAATTCAACAAGTGGTCTCTTGTGAAGATATTATCAGATTCCGTGAACTCACGCGCGACATCTATATGGCTGAACAGTTAGAGACTTACATCGTCGATCTTGTGTGTGCAACACGCGCACCAGAAACTTATCAATTAGACGAATTGAGTCCGCTGATTGAATATGGGGCATCGCCGCGCGCGACCATTTTTCTTGCACTTGCCGCACGGGCGCGGGCATTCCTCTCACAACGTGGATATGTTACGCCTGAAGACATCCATGAAGTAGGAATGGATGTGCTAAGGCATCGCGTAATCATAAGTTATGAAGCGGAAGCGGAAGGGCTTGATGTTGAAAGCATAATCACACAAGTATTTTCAAAGATTGAAGTTCCATAATTTTGAAATACTGAAAGGAATCCGTACCTATCATTAAAGTCTTTCGAATTCATCTAATGTGAGCCCCGCATGTCTGATAATGGATCGTAGAGTTCCAACTTTTACTTCACGATGATTTGGAACCATTACGGTGCAGACTTCATTTTGGCTTTCACGAACAAACTTTACATGACTCCCGCGCTGATGAATTAATACAAATCCTGCCTTTTCCAGTTTGCGTTTAATCTGACGATAGGAAAGCGGTTTCATTGGCACTGACGGATACTTGAAATTTGCGGATTTTCGGCATTACGGTGGGACAAGGAGGCTCAAAATAGAGTTCTAACGCTTCTTTAAGATTTTCAACTGCTTCATCTTCACTTTTACCTTGACTTGCAACATCTACCTCTAAACACTGAGCAATATACATTTCTTCATCTTGCGAGATACTTGCCGTGAAAGTTTGTGTTTTCATCATTTGACCCCTTTCAGAATTGTAGTATAATATGCTTATATTATAGCATACATATTTACACTTTTCAACTACTCTTGCGTCTGTCCTGCAATAGCAGAAGCACGGGCGCCGACACCAAGCACCGCCAAAAACCCTTCCGAATCCGCATGATCGAAATCACCAATTGCCTCCATTGAAGCCGTTTCTTCAGAGTAAAGTGAATGCGGAACACCGGTTGCAGCATGAAATGCTACATTCCCTTTATACAGTGCTACCGTAATCGTCCCACTTGCTAAACGCGTCAAAGGTTCAATTGAAGCTAATAGTGCTTGCGTAGCAGCATCAAACCAATAGCCTTGATAAATCTGTTCAGCGATTGTAGAAGCTACACTATCAAAATGCCGGCGTGCGCGCCTATCTAAAATCAGTTGCAGCAGAAACTCATAACATCTGCCAAGCAATTCCATCCCAGGTGATTCATAAACGCCACGGCTCTTAATCCCGACAAATCTGTTTTCAACAGTGTGAATCCCAATACCGACCCCGTTTCGTCCACCAATTCGGTTTGCTGCTATCAAGCTCATCAAAGGTGTGCAAGGACTCCCGTTTACTTCAATAGGTGTTCCCCGCGCAAACGTGACGGTAAAATGTTCTACATCATCTGGCGCGTCTTTCGGATGCACCCCCATTCCTGGTGTAATAAATCCTGCGGGTGTTTTTAGTGATTCTAACCTGCCCGCCTCATGCGTCAATCCCAACAAATTTGCATCTGTAGAGTAAGGTTTTTCATGCGTAGCGGTAATCGGTAAACCGTGTTCTTGGCAGAAATCAATCATCTCCTTCCTACCTCCAAAATGCTTTAGGAATTCAGCATCCCGCCACGGCGCGTAAACAGAAAAGTTGGGATTAAGCATATTCGTAGCGAGTTGAAACCGGACCTGGTCGTTTCCGCGTCCTGTTGCCCCGTGCGTTAAAATAGAAATTCCACGTTTTTCCATTTCTGGCAGCAGTGCCTTTACGGTAATATGTCGAGCAATGCCAGTTGTGTTCCAATATCCGCCTTCATACTTCGCCTGACACTGAATGAGACGGATTCCCGCTTCAGCGAGGTCATCCTTTGCATCAGCGATGACCGCCTCTTGGGCACCGCATGCCAGCATCCGTTCTCGGATTTCTTCAACATCCCGCTCATCGGGTTGTCCGAGGTCCGCTGTGAAGCAGACAACGTTGACACCGTTATCAACTAACCACTTCGTAATTGTGCAGCTATCAAGACCGCCAGAGACCGCTGCGCCGACGGTTTTTCCTTTTAATTGATGTATATTCATAACTCAATTATATCACGATTATTCATAATTCGCAATATCCAAACTGAAGGGGGTAAAGTTTTTATCATGTGTGTTGTCTGAATCGCGGATTATCGCGGATGACACCAAAACAAGCAAGCGTTTTGTCCCATGAACTTCCAGTTTGTGCTATCCCCCAAAGCGCAATCTGGAAGTGAAATCAACGGTATGAATCATGGCGAATACCATACGCGTATTCGTCTTTAGGCATTCCCCGTGCTACAGAAACGGACTATCGGACGAGGAACATCGCCCAGACGAAAAACGACTTGGCATCTCCAAGCATAGAATCCGCGCAATCGGTGAAATCCGGGGAATGCCTAAAGCAGCATGCGCGTGTGGCATGCTCCATGATTCATACCGTTGATTTGGCGATAATCCGTGATTCAGACAGATAAGTGACAAAAACTTTACACCCGCTGCATCTTGATTTACTTGACAATAGCACTATTGCAAGGTATAATAAATCTAAACTTTAACACAAGGATTCATCCATGGAACAGATTCAGACCGTCAAAATCTATGATTCGGAATACGAAACAACCTATACTGCTTATGTCCAAAGGAATGGGGATGGTTGGATGGGATGGATACAAGAATATCCTAAAGTAAAGTGCGAAGATACCACAAAAGAAACACTCCTGAAAACTCTTGAACAAACGCTTTATGAAACTTTAGAGGCTGACTGGAAAGCATGGGATAAGCAATTAGAAGAAGACATCAAAGCTGGAAAGCTTGATAAATTGGCCGAAAAGGCTCTTGAGGATTTGCGTGCAGGAAAGTGTACCGATCTATAGAACTGATCAAGCGTTTTGGAAATGCTTTCGTAATCTTTCACAACAACTTCAACAACGTGCAACAAGAGTTTCGTCCTTTTGAAACAGGACTCGAAACATCCTTCTTTGGATTTTAAGAAGGTAGGAAAAGATCTTTGGTCTGCAAGAATTCAGTAGAGATTACCGTGCCTTAGCGCGTGAAGAAAATGGCACATTGGTCTGGTTTTGGATAGGAAAGCATGATGAATACATCCGAAGAATACGACACCAAGACGACTAAAAAATTATACTTATGCTAACAATTGGCAACTTCAGCATCTCAGATTTTCCACCTCTAAGGGTATAATAAATCTAAACTTTAACACAAGGAGTCATCCATGGAACAGATTCAGACCGTTAATATTCAGTATCTCGACCCTATGGAAACGTATGCTGCTCACATACAAAAAAACGGTGATGGGTGGATAGGATGGATACCAGAAATCCCTGAAGTTAAGGGCGAAGAAAGCACCCAAGAAGAACTGCTAAAAACCCTTGAAAACCGGCTTCATAAGGTCTTAAAAGCTGAATGGGAAGAATGGTGTGAGCAGCTTGAGGAAGACGTAAAAGCAGGAAAATTGGATCATCTTATTGAGGAGGCTGTTGAAGATCTCCGAGCAGGTAGGTGCAAAGATCTATAAAACTACACCTTATTTTTGGAGATGTTATCAAAACCTTCCGCGAGTGGTCCAACAACAAGCAGACAACAAGTTTGAACTCCTGCAGCAAGATTCGAAACACCCATCTCTGAATTTGAAGAGAGTGGGTAAGCGTTGGGCTGTACGAATAAATAGAGATTACCGTGCCTTAGCACGTGAAGAAAATGGGACATTGGTCTGGTTTTGGATAGGAAAGCATGATGAATATATCCGAAGAATACGACACCAAGACGACTAAAAATTATACTTATGCTAACAATTGGTAACCTCAACATATCAGATTTTCCACTTCTACTAGCTCCGATGGAAGATGTCAGTGATCCACCTTTTCGCGCTGTGTGTAAGGAAAACGGTGCGGATCTCATGTATACCGAATTCATCTCTTCCGAAGCACTCATCCGCGATGCTGCGCAGAGTGTTGCCAAGTTAGACATCTTTGAAAACGAAAAACCGATTGGCATCCAAATTTTTGGACACGATATTGAGGTAATGCGAGAATCAGTTGAAATTACTGAACGTGTCCAACCTGACATCATTGACATTAATTATGGATGTCCTGTCAAAAAAGTCACACGGAAAGGCGCAGGCGCAGGTATCTTGCAGGACATTCCGAAGATGGTCAAAATGACTGCCGAAATGGTGAGAACCACTACGTTGCCGATCACCGTCAAAACGCGGTTGGGATGGGACGATAATACAAAGTATATTGTTGAGGTAGCAGAACGCCTGCAAGATGTCGGCATCCGTGCCATTGCAATTCACGGACGGACACGGTGTCAGATGTATAAAGGGGAAGCAGATTGGACGCTCATCGGAAAAATAAAGGATAATCCACGTATGAATATCCCCGTTTTCGGCAACGGTGATGTGGATAGTCCTCAGAAAGCCGCACAGATGCGACAACAATACGGTGTGGATGGTATCATGATCGGACGTGCCGCAATTGGCTACCCGTGGATTTTCAATGAGATAAAACACTACTTTGAAACAGGCGAACCACTTCCACCGCCCTCAATAGATGAGCGCATCGCTGTATTTAGGAAGCACTTGGATTTTTCTATCAAGTGGAAGGGATTGAAACTTGGATTAGTAGAAATGCGGCGGCACTATACAAACTATTTTAAAAGCATTCCGCATGTCAAACCTTTCCGTTACCGTTTGGTCACCTGTGATAGTTACGATGGCGTTTTAGGAATCGTGGAAGAACTCCGCATGCATGCTTACCGAGCCACAGAACGGACAGACCAATTTATGCATAGTCCTTCACGCAATTGAAAACTTGACAGAATAGCGGAATAATCCTATCATATAATAAAAGACATAAATAAGGGCAGGATATGAATAAAATACCTTTTATGAAACTCAGTGGTGCTGGAAATGACTTTGTAATCATCAACAATCTAAACCAAGTCATTGATAGTGCAGATTCTGAATTCATGAATTTTGTCACAAAGATATGCCAACGCCGTATGTCAGTGGGTGCTGATGGCGTGCTGCTTGTTGAACCGACAGAGAATGTGGATTTTCGGATGCGCTACTTCAATGCTGATGGTGGTGAGGTTGAAACCTGCGGAAACGGCGCACGTTGTATCTCTAAATTCGCTTACCTGAACGGTATTGTGTCAGAACAGATGCGATTTCTGACAAATGCTGGTATTTATGAAGCGGAAATTGTCAATGATAACGTAAAAGTACGTATGAGCGATCCGACAGATATTCGGATTAATGTCCCACTTCGCCTTGAGGATGGAGTCCATAATGTAGGCTTTGCGAATAGCGGTGTACCGCATGTTGTATTCTTTGTAGATGATTTGGAAACGACTGATGTTTTTGATCTCGGACAACAAACACGTTATCATAACGATTTTAAACCCGCAGGTACCAATGCGAATTTTATCTGTATCCATTCACAAGAACTGATTGAAATTCGCACGTATGAACGAGGCGTTGAAAATGAGACACTCGCTTGTGGCACAGGTTCCATTGCCTCAGCTATTGTATCTGCAACTTTGGGGAAGGTAAAATCACCTGTTTCTGTCAAAACAGCGAGCGGTGTCGTTTTGAAAATACATTTTGATTTGGAAAATGACGAAGCCGAAAACGTGTATCTTGAAGGCGATGCGCGCGTAATATTTGCAGGCGAACTTACATCGGAAGCATGGGATTATTAGAAGGCTGGCACAGTTCATTGTGTCGTAGTTATCAAGGAGGGATTTAAATGTTTGAGGGCTCTTATGTTGCACTCGTCACACCATTTAAGGACGATGAATCGTTAGATGAAGCAAAACTGAAAGAATTGATTCAGTTTCAGATTGAAGGCGGCACACACGGCATCGTCCCGTGTGGGACAACAGGTGAATCCCCCGCCCTTTCAGAAGCTGAACACGACAGAGTCATAGAAATCACCGTTGAGACAGTAAATGGACGTGTGCCTGTCATCGCGGGTACTGGCTCAAATTCAACGACACGTACGCTGCGCGCGACAGAACATGCTAAAGCTGCAGGTGCAGATGCCGCACTGATTGTCACCCCTTATTACAATAAACCGACACAAGAGGGGTTATACGCGCACTATATGAAAATTGCCGACACAGTAGATATACCGATTGTTGTCTACAACGTTCCCGGACGATGTGGTACAGACATCCTCTCTCCCACGATTGCACGTCTCGCTGAACATCCAAACATCGTCGCGCTTAAAGAGGCGACAGGTGAACTCAAACGCGCAAGTGAAGTTGTCAATCTATGTCCCGATGACTTTGTTGTGTTATCAGGTGATGATGTTAACACACTGCCGATTATGGCAGTAGGTGGAAAAGGAGTTATCTCGGTTGTCGCAAACATTGCACCCGCTGATGTTGCGGAAATGTGCAACGCCTTTCACGCTGGCAATCTTGAGCTCGCTCGGAAACTCCACTATAAAACATTGTCGTTAGCAGTTAATCTGTTTATTGAAACGAACCCTATTCCAGCAAAAACAGCGTTAATGTTGATGGGGAAACTCAATGGAAAAGTCCGACTTCCGCTTGCACCGATGGTGCCTACGAATCTTGAATCTCTCCATAAGACGCTTGAGGAATCAGGATTGATTTAATTGTGCTATACAAAAAGTAAGCAGAAATAGACTGGCATAGAACCCTGTCCCTCATGTAAAGGAATTTGCTCATGAAAGTTACCAATATAGAACGGACCTTAGTTGATGTTCCGTTCACACCGCGCCAACAAGAAATTACCACCCAAAGCGTCTCAACTGTTTACAATTGGTCACTCCTTGAACTGTGTAAGGTTACCACAGATACTGGACACATCGGATGGGGTGAGACGGTCATTCATTATACTTATTCACGGGTCAGCGACTCGAGCGTTGAACGTGTGCTCGGTCAAAGTCCCGCTGAACACATGAATGACGACTCACTCGGTGCTGGATTACAGATGGCACTCTTTGATGTTGTGGGCAAAATCTTGGAGGTACCAGTATATCGACTCCTCGGAACACAGTGCCGTGAGGTTGTGCCAATTTCATGGTGGAGCATTGACTCATCGCCTGAAAATTGGGCAGCAGAAGCCGCTGATGCTGTGGCAAACGGTTATACCAGTTTTAAAAACAAACCGCGTCCATGGTGGGATATTATCAAGCAAGTAGAGGCAATAGCAGAAGTCGTTCCTACTGACTTCAAATTGGATTTAGATCCCAACAGTTCTCTACGCGATGCTGAAACCGCTATCCCGATTTTACGGAAACTTGCCGCGCACCCGAATGTAGCGATCTTTGAGTCCCCGATTCCGCAGGGTGACGTAGCGGGCAACAAACAGATTCGGCAAGCAGTTGACTGCCCAATTGCGATGCACTTTGGTTCACCGCCTTATACCACATGTATTCGTGAAGATGTCTGCGACGGTTTTGTCATCGGTGGTGGCAAATCTCGGACGATGTATGATGGGTATCTCAGCGGAGCTGCCGATATGCCGTTCTGGCTACAGATAGTCGGCAACGGATTAACAACGACTTGGGCGGCACATCTCGGAAGTGTGCTAACGCATGCTACCTGGCCCGCAATCACTTGTCTTAATCTCTATAGTGAACATCTACTGACAAAACCGATAGTAGTTTCGGATGGCTGCCATGCTGTTCCTGATGCGCCGGGATTAGGCGTTGAAGTTGACGAAGCAGCAATTGAGAAATTCCGTGTGCCTGATGAAAAATTGGATGTTGATGGATATACCATTCACCCACACCCGCGGATCATCAAAACAGTGGTTTATCCGGATGGCAGGCGTATCCACATGGCAGGCGATGGCTTGAGCTATTTCAATGCTGGAAACGGTGATGCTTACGTTGAAGGGGCGCGTCTTGAGTTGACATTTGACGACGGTACAAAAGAATGGACTGAATTATATGAGAAGGCATTGGAAACACCTGTACAATGTTAGATAGATTTTCAAATTTATACCATTTCGTCCATATTAAGCATCTTTCTTAAAAAAATCTACCAGTTGGTATAAGAGCCATCATCGCGTTGATAGCCGTGCGGTGGTCCGTATTCTTGCGTTGACACATTCGTGAATGCTTCTTCGTTGAATTCTATACCAAGTCCCGGGGCTTCAGGTGGCAAGAGATAACCCGATTCAAATGGCACTTGCACTGGAAATTCATCGGTCAATGAAGACATTGGGGCACGCGGCAATTCCTGCACACCAACAAGCGATGATGCTAAACAGAGATGAAGACACGCTGCAGTGGAGACAGGACCGAGCGGGTTGTGTGGTGCAAGATGGATGTAATGCGTTTCGCACCAGCCTGCAATTTTGCGCGCTTCAGTCAATCCGCCAGCGATGCACAGGTCAACGCGACAATAATCCATCAGGTCTTCTTCAATAACTTCTCTGAAGGTCCATTTGCTATCAAATTGTTCACCGACAGCAATTGGGACAGAGGTTTGTTGACGTAGCCGTCTGAGACTTGCGGGGTTTTCACTTCGCAGTGGGTCTTCAATAAAGAATGGGTTGTACGGTTCCACTTTGTTGCAAAATTCGAGGCTATCCGCAGGGTCAAGACGGGTATGCACATCAACGAGTATATTTACGTCATCACCTAATGCTTCACGGACTGCTTGCACCTCTTCCAATCCAAACTGCACAGCACGTCTCGGTTCAAACGTGCCTGTACCTGTTCTATCAGCTAAACCCCATCGTACAAATTTCCATCCAGCTTCATGTGTTTGCCGACAGCTTTCAACGAGAGCATCAAGAGTGCCGCCACCATTATGCGGATAGCAGACAACTTTGTCTCTTGTGCGTCCGCCTAACAGTTCATAGACAGGGACATTCAATGCTTTTCCTTTGATGTCCCACAAAGCGATGTCTACCGCGCTAACTGCTGCTGATTGAACGACACCACCGGGGAAAAATCCGCCACGGAACATGACTTGCCAAAGATGTTCAATCTGAAACGGATTAGCACCGATGAGAATGGGTTCAAACGATCTCACAACTTCAGCTAATGCAAGGGCGCGGCGTCTTATGCCGCCTTCACCGACACCGAATATACCTGCATCGGTTTCTACTTTGACAAAGAAATGTCCTGATGCTGAAACGAACGATTTAACATCGGTAATTTTCATAAAAACCTCATTATGTAGAGCGGACAAGTGATGCAATATAATTACACCGCATCTAACGTTGGTGTATTGTCCTGACAATAAACTGGTCGGAAAAGCGTCTTGCGTTTGAACGGCATCTCCTCTATGTGTTTCGGATGCGGTTCCCATCTGTGCCATTTGTTGCCAACGGTATTGTAGCAGCTGAAAATAGCAACACGGTCATTAATTTCATCTGTCCATTTTGCACCGGTATGTGTAATTGCTTCCGTAAAAACCAGCATTGAACCAGCAGGGCAACTGTAATCCTCCCATAATGGCGAATTTCGGTCTGCTGTTGATTGTGGTGCGGGAAATGCCCCTTTGTGGCTCCCTGTCAGGAACATTGTTCCGCCGCCCCGTTCTTTAACAGGGTTCAGTTCCCACACTACCCGTGTCAAACCGCTGTGTGCCTTATCATGGTGCAAGTGATAGGTATGTGAATTACCGGGGAAGTTGAGCATCCCACGTCCGCCGTGCGGACGAAAGTTATCGTGTCCGTTTCCGCGAATTGTAAGGAACGAACCTTCTAATCGGAAGCCGTAGCAGTTTTCGTTGGCATAACCGGATGTCAAAAATTCGTTCATAAAACCGAACACAACCGGATGGTCGATCAATGTCTCTAAGGGACCGCCGATTGATGAACGATGATGTTCTGGAATTGACTCTTTATCCTGTTGAAGTTGGTAACAGAACTCGCGCATCTCTTTGACTTCCGTTTCGCTTAACACACCGGGAAACAGAAGCCATCCGCGCGTATCAAAGAGAAAACGTTGTTCCTCTGTCAACGGTATTGGTGATAAGTTGTCAGCATTCATTGTAGGATTTGGCATAAGATCCTCTCGCTATAATATTACACCTCATAAGGTAAATTTAGTTTATTTTTATTTCTACATTTATAGTAAAATCCGAAAATATGTTCACATTTCAATCAAAACAATCCCCTAAAATTATCGCTTCTCTGTCGGCGGTTTTCTTGCTAAAATCGATCAGGTGAATCTGGGGGTAAGAGAATATCTATCTATTCATCCGATGCGCGCGTTGCTGTAAAGATTATTGATATGCTTGGTGAGGAAACGGTTGTAACGGAGTGATGCGAAAAGAATATTCTGTATTTCCTACCCAATTCAGAAACAAAATTAGATAGGACGACGAAATTTGGTAATTACTTGACGATAGCTACAACAATAGAAATAACCAATGCGCCGATGGCACATGCTGTGACAATCCAACTTCGCACCCCTGCGATTGCACTTTGCCCACCCTTGAGTTCGGAGATGCCGCTCTCAACTGTCCGGAGGCGGTCATCCATCGTATCTAAACGCTGCTCAACCCGATCTAAACGCTGATTGACATTTTCTAAGCCTTGATCTAAACGCTGATTGACATTTTCTAAGCCTTGATCTAAACGCTGATTGACCTGTGCAAAACCTTCTTTCATTAATTCATAGAGTTCTTCATTCGTCATTTTGTTTGCCTCTGATAGTTCGCCGATTATGCGGACCTCATTTCTCACCATCAACGAGATGACAACACAACAAGGTGTACCAGTAATTGATAAATATGATACCTTTTTCTTGATGGTTTGTCAAGTAGCTTTTTGCAAGCCATCCCACTTACGCTTCCAACC
This sequence comes from Candidatus Poribacteria bacterium, assembly GCA_028824125.1. Taxonomy (GTDB): domain Bacteria; phylum Poribacteria; class WGA-4E; order WGA-4E; family WGA-3G; genus MSPOR6. Next base: position 96,218 of record JAPPES010000140.1, on the reverse strand, counting down.
GAAAACGTTCCATCATTTTCATTGACATTTCCCGTTCTGTTAGTGTATCATAGGTATAAATTTGGACCAACGCCTAAACATTTTCAGAAAAAATACAGAAAACAAACAGAGACAAAAAATGCCAACAATTTTGGAGCGGTATCAAAAAGCCTTTGCTAAAGATAGAGAATTAGCACTGGCTGCAAATCAACTTTTTCCTGATGGTGTTACGCATGATAGTCGTTATATGTCGCCATTTCCGATTTATATTACGCGTGCGGATGGTGCGAAAAAATGGGGACTGGAAGGCAAAACATTTATTGACTATTGGGCAGGGCACGGTGCTTTGCTGCTCGGTCATAATCCGTCTGAAGTCGTGGAAGCAGTAACAGCACAGATGCATCGTGGCACGCATTACGGTGCTTGCCATCCGCTTGAATTAGAATGGGGAAACCTCGTTACTCAGCTTATTCCATCAGCGGAACGCGTCAGGTTTGTTAGTTCTGGTACTGAAGCTACACTTATGGCAATTCGCTTGGCACGCACCTACACGCGCAGAAATAAGGTATTAAAGTTTGCCGGGCATTTTCACGGTTGGCACGACAGTCTTATTTTTGGTGCATATCCACCTTTTGATATGTCTGTTCCGGGCATACCACAAGAGGTGCGCGAGACAACCCTTCTCTGTCCACCCAACGATATTGATGCCGTTGAAAAGCACTTGAAAACAGATAAGGATATAGCATGTATTATCCTTGAACCGACAGGTGCATCTTTCGGAATTGTGCCAACCGATGGTGTGTTCTTACAGCAACTTCGTGAACTCACACATCAACATGATGTTCTCCTCATTTTTGATGAGGTGATTACAGGATTTCGGGTTGCGCCCGGCGGTGCACAAGCACATTACAATGTCATTCCTGATCTGACCACATTAGCGAAGATTTTGGCGGGCGGACTTCCTGGTGGGGCACTTGTCGGAAAAAAAGAGATTCTTGAGTTAATTTCAATGCAAGCTGAAGAAGAAGGATTGAAGATGCCGCATCCCGGGACATTTAATGCGAATCCACTTTCGGCATCGGCAGGGATTGCGATGCTAAACATTGTCAAGACCGGTAAACCGCACGAACAGGCAAACTACATCGCACAAAAACTCCGTGATGAACTCAATAGCGTTATTGACGGGTACAGATTAGATTGGGCGATTTACGGAGAGTTCTCAGGCATCAAAATGCTCATAGGACACGGCGAGAAGGATATGCATGCCACCGATTTTGACCCTTACACGTGGGATTACCGAAAACTCAAAGGTGGCAACGATGAAGAGTTGCTGACACATCTCCGATGCGGCTTGTTGCTCAATGGTGTCGACCTTGCTACCAACGGAGGTATGACAACTGCTGTCCACACAGAAGCGGACATTACAAAAACGGTGCATGCCTTTGAACAAACAATTGAGTGGCTGAAGGCGGATGGACTAATTTCGAACTCAAAATAAGTAGACCGAAGATGTATGGATTATTACATCAGCCAATTTGGTGACGATTCAAACGCAGGAATTTCCCAAAAGCAACCTTGGCAGAGCATTGATAGGGTGAATGCAACCCGATTGCTACCGGGGGATTCGGTTTGGTTCAGCGCTAATCAGACCTTCAAGGGAAACCTTACGCTTTCTGGTGCGGGGACAGATGTCGCAGACGCTGTGATAACATTCGGTTCGTACGGGGATGGCAGAGCAACGATTGATGCTTGCGCCGGTACTGGTTTTTTAGCGAAAGACTGTGGCGCAGTCCAGATATCTGATATTAACTTCGTAGGAGCAGGAACAGAACGGAATAGAAGTTACGGAATCTGGTTCGTCAACACTTTGCCGGACAATAAAAAGTTGACGCATATACGTATTGATAATGTTAATGTTAGTGGTTTTAGGCATGCAGGGATTTGTATCGCTGCACAGCCAACTGATGAGGGTTGGAGTGGGTTCAATGATGTAAAAATTACACACGCCAACGTTCATGACAATGGAGATGCGGGGATAAGCTGCATAGGCACATGGAATCCAGAAGTATCGGGCTATTCTCACACGGATGTTTATGTCGGTAACTGTCATGTCTACAGAAACTTAGGTATTCCTGGTAAAGAAAGTCATTCGGGCAATGGCATTGTGCTTGCACAGGTAGATGGTGTCACGATTGAGCATTGCGAAGCATATCAAAACGGCGAGCTAAACGATTGTGAGATCGGCGGCCCAGTCGGGATTTGGGTATGGGACTCAAACTGTGTTCTCATTCAGTTCAACGAATCTCATCACAACCGCACGGGAAGCAGTAAAGATGGTGGTGGGTTTGATCTGGATGGGGGTGTGCGGAATTCAATTGTGCAGTATAACTACTCCCACGATAACGACGGTGCAGGATATCTATTAGCACAATTTGAAGGCGCGAGGTCATTTCACAATAACATCATCCGCTACAATATGAGTGAGAATGATGGACAAAAGAATAGTTATGGCGGAATTCACCTTTGGTCTACTGGGGCAAATGGTGGTATCAGAAACACGACTATTTATCGGAATACAATCTCAACGTCCAAATCTGCCACTGGGAATCCTGCTGCAGTTGATTGGGCGAGTGAAGGAATTCACAACATCCGCTTCTACAACAATACATTTAAAACAGATGGCAAAGCGGATTTGATTCGTGGCAAAGCTAATCCAGAAGTGATTTTTGAAGGTAACACTTGTTTGACTGCTTAATTGATAACGAAGGATTTGACAAGAGGGAAAAATGAGGCGTTTTGGAACTCAAGGGCGCGTGTATCCTGATCGACACTATGTTGTCCCACGCACCGAAGAAATTGCTGACTTCATCGCACGTGTGAAAGATGGACGGTATATCGTTCTCTTTGCACCACGCCAAACTGGGAAGACCACCTTTTTCCGAATGGCACTTGCTGTCCTTACCACAGAAGACCCAACCTATTTCCCTATTCAGTTGGATTTTCAGGTGATGCGCAATGGCTCGCCTCCTATTTTTTATGACAGACTCTTTCAATTGATTCGTAGGCAAATTGAGTATGTTTTACAAAAAAATAAAATGAAACCGAGCGAGGACTTAACGCAATTTTTGAATGATACACAGCTGATCGATCATTTTTCAATGTTAGCGTTCTTTGAAGAATTAGAAATACTACTTGGTAATAAGAAGGTTGTGCTTTTGATTGATGAGTTTGATGGCATTCCTCAAGATGTCGTGAGTGATTTTCTGTATACGCTCCGTAACATTTATCTCGCTGATGAACTTCAATGTCTACACAGTGTTGGCATCGTTGGCGTAAAGAGCATTAGTCAACTGAACTATGACCGCTCTGTTTCACCGTTTAATATCCAAGACGAGTTTCGCTTGCCTAACTTTACGCTTCAGCAAGTGCAAGACCTGCTTTCGCAGTATACGGACGAAGTAGGTCAAGAATTCGCACCAGAAGTGATAGCATCTATTCATAAGCAGACCGCGGGGCAACCTGTACTTGTGAACCGTTTCGCGCAGATTCTCACTGAGGAGATGGATATTCCCAAAACCGAAACCATTACCCCTATACACTTCTCAGCGGCACACACGCAGCTTCTTCGCGGACAAAACGTTAATATTCAGCATCTAACAACGAATGTCCGCAGAGACCCGCGCTTTGAAAGTATGCTGATGAAAATCATGGCGCGTGAGGAAGGTGTGAACTTCAACCTTGATGACGACATCATCAGTGAACTTGCGACCTACGGTGTTATCAAAAAAGCAGCTGACGGCATGTGTGAGATAGTTAATCCAATTTATCTCTACCGTATTATGAGAACCTTCAAACCAACATTCAATGGGCTGGAGAATGAGTATCTCTCTGAAGAGAAGGATGAATGTTTCTTGGATTACCTTACACCTAAAGGACAAATTGGTATGGTTTCCGTGCTTGATAACTTTCAAGATTTCATCGCTCGTGTCGGTTTTCGTATCTTACAGGTGCCAGATAAACCGCAGGAATACGTAGGACAACATCTACTTTATGCCTATCTTGAACAGTTTGTCCACAGTGTGGGCGGAAATATGTATCTTGAGGTGCAAACAGGTCGAGGGAGGATGGATCTCCTCCTCATCCACAACCAGCGAAAATATATTGTAGAAACCAAGATTTGGGAGGGTAGCAACCGTTATGCAACGGGTAAAAAGCAACTCGCCGCGTATATGGAATTGGAGGGAACTACAGAGGGATACTATGTTGTATTTGATCATCGCGACAAACCAGAACCGTTGGTAGAGACAGAAACAGTAGACGGTGTGACAATTCGGAGTTATGTGATTCCTGTGATGCAAAAACGTCCGTCATCAGTTTAAATGGAAAGCAAGAGAACTAAAAACGAACCTGAAAGGAATAAACTAATCATGAAAACAATTACCTATCGTGATGCGCTAAAAGAGGCACTGATAGAGGAAATGGAACGCGACGATGCAGTCTTTCTTATGGGGGAAGATATTGCTGAGTATGGCGGGGCATACAAGGTCACGGATGGGCTTTTTAAACAATTTGGAAAGGATCGCATCCGAAACACACCAATTTCTGAAGCTGCCATCATCGGAACGGCACTCGGTGCCGCTGTTACAGGCATGCGTCCTGTCGCTGAACTCATGTACATTGACTTCACGGCGGTTGGTATGGATCAGATTGTGAATCAAGTGGCAAAAATTCGCTATATGGTAGGTGGACAGTTAGATGTCCCGCTTGTTATTCGCACACAAGGTGGCGCGGGGCGTTCTTCTGCTGCACAGCACGCACAGAGCCTTGAAGCGTGGTTTGTACATATTCCGGGACTCCTCGTTGTGATGCCTGCTACTCCCTATGATGCGAAAGGTTTACTAAAAACCGCTATCCGAAACGATAACCCGATTATGTTTATTGAACATAAACTGCTCTACACTGAAGAGGGTGAGATTCCCGATGAAGAGTATACGATTCCGTTGGGAGAAGCGGATGTTAAACGTGAAGGTGAAGATATAACAATTTTAGCGACATCACGTATGGTTTTGAAAGCACTTGCCGCTGCAGATGAACTCGCGGAAGAAGGCATTTCAGCAGAAGTCGTCGATCCGAGGACGTTGATGCCGCTTGACAAAGAAACCATTTTTGACTCTGTCAAGAAAACGAATCGTCTGTTAATTGCGCATGAGGCAGTGGGTAGAGCTGGGTTCGGTGCCGAGATCGCTGCGCTTGTTGTTCGTGAAGTATTTGACTATCTCGACGCACCGATTGAACGTGTCGCTGCTGCGCCAGTGCCTGTCCCTTTCGCTCCCGTGATGGAGAACTTTGTTATTCCAGATACAGAACAGATTGTTGATGCTGCGCGTAAGTTAGTTAGATACGAAATTTGAAAATTTATACCTATGCAAATTGCCGATTCCAATCATGATGCGACATTGCAACACTTTCCGGATTTTTCACACTCCGAGCGACAAAACCTGGCACATGTGCGCGCCCGGTCGGCAGGCCAATTTGGCTATAGCGCGTATCTACACTCCACCTGACCGTTTTTCCACGGTTCGGTAACCCACGATGGACAACCCGCTCAGTCGTCAATAAAACATCACCAACATCAAGCTCAGCAGTAACGATGTCACCATGTGGCAATTCCGCTTCACTAATACCTTTACCGCCCGTATGACCTGGTGTCGGCTCCTGATAGTTGTGGTTAATTAGATTGAAGCGGTGTGAACCTCGGATGAGCTGCATACATCCGTTCTCTTCATAAGCTTTTACCAATGGCAGCCAAACGTTCACAACCAGAGTGTCCCCAGCTTCTTCAGGGATAAGATACGCCAAATCTTGATGCCATGGAATCACAGTGATATCCTGATTTGGCAGTTTTGCCCGATAATTAAACTGTGGATGTGCAAATATCTCCTGACCAATCAGTGAACCGACAACGTCAAGCAATTCGGGTGCTGTTCTGAGCGTGAACATGCCAGCAGTACGGATTTTTTGGTCGCGGAAATAGTTACTCCAAATCCAGTTCGGATCGGCACAGGCACTTGATACCATGCCCAATCTCGTTTCAAAAGGTTCATCATCATAAGTATTTGATGGATCAAGAACCCCTGCTTTCACTGCCGCCTGAGTACCATCATCAACTTTTTTAGTTAATTCATCAATCAGAGGTTGAAGCGCTTGGTTAGATAGCAGATTTCGGATATGCAAAAATCCATCGTCCTGAAATTGTTGTTTCTGTTCTTCTGTAAGTCCGCCTTGATCATGTTGTGTAGACATTGTTACTCTCCTTTTCCTAATGACGAAAATAAAATCTTGCTACGGACTCAATATGTTAGCAGAAGTTCCTGATTTGCGCAATTCACGCGTAAACGAAAGGTGTGTAAAGTTTTTGGTACAGGATGGACGCATTCCCCCTTGAATGAAGATAAAAAAATAAATCGGTAATTTGGCGAGGTTAGGAAACCTCGCCTCTTATCTGAATCGCGGAAAGGGATGTTGGAGCTGCCAAGCCGTTTTTCACGTGTCCACGCGTCCATTTATCCTTTTGGCTGTATGCTTATACAGTGGTTAGACATAATCCGCGTCTTCTGCGAAATCCGTGTAATCCGCAATTCAGACACTAAAGAATGTAGCACAAACTTTCCAGTTTGTGCTACAAAACGCAATCTAAAAGATTACGGTACAAAAGACAAAAGAAAAAAGAAAAAGGCAGATACCCAGAACGGATACCTGCCTGTAAAGTTAAAACGTGATGTTATTCACACTGAGAACACGACTGTGTGCTATACAAAACACACAGAGAACAGTCTGAGTTGTAGTCTTTACTCGCTGGAGACGGACACCGTATACGTTTCCTCACCGACATAAGACATGTCGGACCACTTGTAAACGTATGCTCTAAACACAAAATCCCCAGTATGCATGGCACCACTGGGAAATGTGTAGGAGAGGCTCGCTGACGTTGACGTTCCATCTCCTGAGCTGTTTTGCAAGTATGTGCCGGAGGAGCTTGTGTCCCAGGGCGTATGCACATACCAACTAATGTCATAAAACGGATCCGCTGTAACGATATCCAATGTCACACTATCGCCCGGTTCGAAAGTTTGATCGGAATTAGCAAGGGTGATGCCGAGGGTGGGGGGATCGGGAGCTACAAAATTGTTCGCCTCTTCACCGCCGCCATTATTAGCACCATCTCCACGGTGATTAGTGCCATCACAGACTGGAAAACCCAAAACCATGAAACTTTCATAGTTGGCTGCGGCATCGTCGTGATGGCCACCTAAATTGCCTGCACAACCAGCAGAGCTGGCGCTCCTCAGAGAAAACCAATCATCTAAGGACGCATCCTCTTTATGTAGTTGAGGTGTCGGCTTGGATTTTCCCTTATACAGACTTATAACTTGTGCAGCGGTAAGCCCGCCAGTTATACTGATATCACCGAATGCTACTTGAGCCAAAATCTTTTTGTGATTTAAGTGTATCGGAACGGTTTGACCATTTTCATCCCTCTTATACTCCACACTTGTAATTCTTTTCTGTTCAGTATGTCCTGTAGCCGTTCCTTCAAATAGTGTTCCATGATCCTCTAAAGTTAGAGTATCCCAATTGACAATAGATGGATCAACGGATAGTGAGGCATTGCCTGAACCTGTACACGCTTCGACAGTGAGCATCGGCAGCGGGGGCGGACCCTTTTTTTTCCCGACTTCATGGGCATTGAGTTGAGGTGCCATCACAATTTGCACAGTGATAATTGTCAATAGGAGGACACTGAATAGGTAAAACGCATTACGTGTTAAGAAACTTCTCATTGAAATCATTTCGATTCTCCTTTTGTAAAATATATGCTATCTCTAATCACATTGGATTAGGTTTAGAATTTGCAAGAGAACTGTTCTCTTACATTTACCGAACACTTATGAAGTTTAAATAAATATTTCGGTAAGGGGGCGAGGTTAGGAAGAAATCAACGGTATGAATGCCATTTAGGCATTCCCCGCCTCGCCAGCAGCAGGTGTACATCTCTGCTGGTGAGGTTTCCTAACCTCATCAAATTATCCAATTTATTTTTTAATCTTCATTTGTGTTTGTTCGGGGTCTGCGGCTGTCACAGAAACCTCTTTGTTTGAAGGATTTTCCTGTGGTTTTTCGTTGAGCCATTGACGCATCATTTTGCGCGTGCGCTTCTGTTTCTCATCACAACATGGACAGGATTTCTTCTTTAACGCTTGTTTAGATGTCACCGTGGACGTTTGTCCGGATGTGTCTATCGCCGCTGTACCGCGTGTGTAACTGACACAGCAGACAAGGATGCCGACAACAGCGATGATGGTGATACTGGACAAGATGTACATGTTTTTCATAAGGTTACTCCTCCTGGGAGTCCTCAGCGTTTGAAGGCTGTGAACGTTTTGGCGGCGGCACCTTTTGTGGATTTCTGCGGAAATACTCAGCGAGTTCGGGGTCCGCCTCTGTGAGGCGCCGCAACCCCTCTTTGGGGCCGTAGTTCTGCAAAATTTGCTTCGCCTTGTTAAATCGCTCTGAGGTCAGCGGTTTTTGGGGGATCTTTTCACGGACTGCGTCCTCAAGACTTGCCTCCGTTGAGGCCCCAGGTAGCAATTGTTGACGCAGCTGTTTTTCAAGTTCGGCTGCAATCTCTGCATCCGACATCGTCGCAAATTTCTCAAGTTGCCGAACCTCCCGCAGAAACCTTTCAAACTCAGGTTGCCGTTCCACTTCTGCTGCGTGTCGTTCAAACTCTTCGCGCGCACGTTCGAACTCTTCCCGCTCGCGTCGTCTTTCGAAATCCAAATCGGTATCCCTTTCCGGGGGCAGGAACTCTTCAAACTCTTCAACGTCTGGGACAGGGGCATCTGGATCCCACCACTCTTTCGGAGGCGGGACTTCCCCTTCTGACATCATTTTGCGAACCTCTTCGCGGGTGATCGGTTTCGGTTTCTTTGATAGTTGATTGCCCAATTCATCAATGTAGATAACCTCAATGTCTTCCGGTTCAATCCCTCTAAAGAGAAGATTAAACCTTTGCTCAGTGGTGAGTTTCTTGCCGATATACTGAGCACCACTTTCGTGGCGTTGCACGTAGACGACATCCCGATTCTTGTAAATAGGGAGAACCTTGTCTGCAATATGGATACCGAATGCAATAGGTTCAGTGGATGCACGCTTCATGGCGTGTTCGCGTGCTATGCGAATAAACTCGTTTTCAATATATATTTTTTGGAGTCTCTCTATTTCTGTTTCAGGAATTCCAAATGCCTCTAAATATGGCTGCCTTACCTGTGGATCGTCAAGAATATCCGTTGCAGTTCTCGCATCCATATAACGAATATATTCATCATAATTGAGGATTGTGTAACCTTTATCCAGCACACTTTGCAGCCACTGTTCGGGCGGAACTCTCATATCTATCTCTCTACGCCGTTTACTTTGGAGATACACAACATGATAAGATTCCATGAGCGCCTCAACAGTTTGTGGCCCTTGATGCCATGTCATCATCGCAACCCACATATCCTGTTCTGTCAGTTTCGGAATTGTCTTCCCTCTATGATAGATTGAGGTATCAGATTGAAGATCAGCGTCTTTGGCTTTGGGCGCGGTATACGTCTTTGTTGACGGAACGGTTTGACCCTTTTCATCCCGAATATAAATCACACCTTTATCCTGATTTGCGGGCGGGTGGCCCCGCACAGCAGGTTTTTCGGGAATAATCATGAAATAAACACCAAGGGTGAGAATTAGACAACATATTATGAGCCCACCCAGAAAAAGTTTGTTCGAAAATAAATTACTTTTCATTTCGATATCTCCTTGTTTTAGATTTCGATATCTCCTTGTTTTAGATTCCTTACGTTAGAGCGCTACGGACAACATAGGTTCTGCTACACGTGATCAGCGTGTCGCGTTCTCATTCCTTTCGGGTACCCCTTTAAAACACAACGGGCACCCTGTTATTCAATTACTACTGTCTAAAGTTCAATTTAGAAAGGTGGGTACCCAACTTTCAACAGTAATAATTGAATATGATTAGTATTATAAAACATAAACAGTAAAATGTCAAATTAAATTTTAAAAAAATTGTAATTAGCTGAAATTGGCATGTTTTTTCGGTTCTTGTTGTCTGTAATAGAGCGAGGTTAGGAAACCTCGCCAGCAAGAAAACAGGCCGCTGGCGAGGTTTCTAACCTCGCCTCTTGTCTGAATCGCGGATTACGCGGATTACGCGGATGACACGGAAAGGGGTTTGGCAAAATAAGTGCCTTTTCAAAAAATTACAGCACATTTTAAACAAGAATTTGGGAGTCCTTCATACCCCCTCCGCGTCTTCTGCGTAATCCGCTATTCAGACAACACGCACGGGCGGACGGCACCAAATCAACGGTATGAATGCCATTTAGGCATTCCCCGCAGCGTGTGCCTACTCCTATGCAATACGCAATTTATATGCCAACGCCTAAACCGATATGCTACCAATTTGTTGCACAAAAATGTGCAGCGGCCGTTTGCAGCTGCACAATATTGGCATGCTGTGCAGTGAGTGGGTGGGTTTCTGACGCGCGATTCTGAAAAAGGGTGACAAAACTTTACACACCCGTAAACGAACTCATATTTATTCTTGATATTCAAATCCGAATTTGCTAAAATTACCCAAAATTCTTGTGAGGATACGAATTAATGGAATGTATCTTTTGTGCGATTGCTGAAGGCCAAATTCCCTCTGCAAAAGTATATGATGACGAACACGTTTTTGCTTTTATGGATATTGCCCCAGCAAACCCGGGACATTTAGTGATTATACCGAAGCAGCACTATCGGAATATCTTTGATATACCTGCTGAAGTAGGCAGTAAAATAATGGAAGTCGCAATCCCGATTGCTGCAGCGATTCGTGAGGCACTAAACCCAGATGGTCTCAACCTAATTCAAAATAACGAACCAGCCGGATTTCAGACGGTTTTCCATTTTCATCTGCACCTCATTCCGCGATGGAAAGCAGATTCATTGCAGCCACTTTGGCAACCGAGGGGTGAAGGAAATATTGAAGAGATCAGTAACATTGCAGACAAAATCAGAAAGGCTTTGTAAAACTATAGTGAATTATAGAATAGGTAGGCATTTCAATGGATAGCAACCTCCACACGGTAGGCGAGGTTTCCTAACCTCGCCGGTCATAGTGTCGTTCCTGTAATCTACTATAATCCCACAAATCAACCAAATTTTGAGAGAAATCTTATGAAAGTTTTGATTACCTCAGCAGCTTCTGAATTGGCACACAAATTAGCAGCCGCTGCATCTAAATCGCATACGATCCGCCTAACTGAACTTCAACCTGTTGATACCGCCAATTTACATGGATGTGAGTTTGTGCAGAGTGCGTTAGGTCACGACGAGTCGACAAACGAATTGGTGAAGGGCATAGACGCTATTGTCCATATCGCAGAAATACCATCTGACTTGATAGCAAAATCCGACCAACCAGAGAACTATGAGATTGATTACCAGACGCGCTGCACCTATAACTTATTGATGGCTGCATCGGAGGAAGGAGTCCAACACTTTATCTATGCCAGCACGCTCCGCTTGTTTGAACAACACGGTGAAGATTGGACTGTTAAAGAGAATTGGAGACCGCGTCCGAGTACGGATAGTTTCGTACTGGCAAAACACCTTGGTGAATTCACGTGTCGCGAATTCGCACGGGAAGGAAAAATCCAAGTTACATGCCTTAGACTTGGCACAATTACTACTGCTGAAGAAGCATCTGAGGCGGCGTTCAATGCCATGTGGCTTGAAATAGACGATGCAGTCGCAGCATTTCAAGGTGCAATTGATGCACCGTCAAGATGGGGCATTTTTCATGTCCAATCGGAATTTTCCGGTTCCCGTTTTAATATCGGAAAAGCGAAGGGACATTTGAAATTCAATCCACAATTTGTGCCAACGACAAAATAGCTGGCCCGGAGGAAAGATAGCAATGAAAGTTCTTATTTTAGGTGGAAACGGTTACCTCGGTCCGCATGTTGTTAAGGCATTGGAACCCTATTACACCTTACGCGTAACAGACATAAATAAGATTGAGACGAAACATGAATCTATGCATATTGATGTCGGGTCATTAGACCAAGTGATGCACGCAGCAGAGGGAATGGACACTATTATAAATTGCTCAGTGCTTCGTCATGACCGGCAATTAGCATTTGATGTTAGCACGCGTGGATGTTATAATGTGATGCGTGCTGCTGTTGAACACGGCATCCGCCGCGTTATCAATACCGGTCCGCATTTCACCATCCAAGGTGAGAGTTATACTTCCTACGATTATGAAATCAATCCTGATGTGCCACCGCATACCAGCACGGGCCTCTATCCGTTAACGAAAGGACTTGGACAGGAAATCTGTAAGATATTTACTGAACATTACGACATCTATGTTCTCTGTTATCTATTTCTCAGTTTCCAAGACCTCAACTATGAAGCAGAAGGTACCGATCTCAACCCATTTTCCGTTAGCTGGCGCGATGCAGGTGAGGCGTTTCGGTTAGGTCTGGAAATTGATCTGGAAGAACTACCATCAAAGTGTGAGATTTTCAATATCTTCGCAGACTTGCCCCATCAGCAATTCTCAAATGTGAAGACGAAACGGATTTTAGGATTTCAACCGCAGGATAACTTTGAGTGGATGTGGCATAAGAAGAAGGAAGTCTAACATGTTCCGTACTCCAACACAGAACGACTTGCAACCTGCGACAATCTGTGTTAAACTTGTGGTATATAAACCGCAAATAAAGTGTTTTTAATCACTATATGATTACATCCTCGGAGGAATGCTAATGTCTATCGTTGATGTCCCCGCCGAACTAAGAGTAGAACATTTACTGAATAGCGTTAAACAGTTATCGCCGGGCGAATTGGATGAATTCACGCAGAAGTTAGCAGAATGGCAGCAACAACAGGAGAGCATAGTAGATGAAAACGTCGATCCTGATGCCTCTGATGATGAGGTATTAGCATTTATCAAGAAAAACACACGTTTACCGGAAACAGAGAATCGACGTTATTGGGAATTGCGACTTAAACGAGAGGATACAGACTTATGTGATGACGAAACGGTTGAATACGAGGCTTTTTTAACAAAGTTAGCAGAAATGAGTGTCAAACGTCTTGAAGCACTCACTATCTTAGTACATCGTTGGAAAAAACCAGCAAGCGAAATTCTCTCAGAATATGGTCTACATATTTCCCAACATGATGAACCCGATTATTACGAATCTATTTCCCAATTAATTCATTCGGAAACCAAAAGGCAGGAATATAGTAAAGGATGATATCCGTTGATCGTATTTCTGCTCGTATACGCCGACAAGTTCAAGGACGTGCGAAAGGATTTTGTGAATATTGCAGAACACCTGACAATTTTGCTACCTCCTCTTTTCATTGTGAACATATCATTCCTCAAAAAACGGGTGGAACTAATTCATTAGATAATTTAGCGTGGGCATGTCCGCGTTGTAACAACCACAAACATGCAAAAACACACGCACAAGACCCACAAACAGGCCAACGTGTTCCACTCTTCAATCCTCGTTTAAAAAACTGGAATCGCCATTTTATGTGGAGTGAAGACCTTCTCCTCATTTTAGGTCGTACGCGGACAGGTAGGGCAACAGCTGAAGCACTGAATATGAATCTTCCACAGCGGATAAATCTGCGTAGAGCATTATTAAGTTTGGGAGAACATCCGGCACAAATTAGTTTATGAAACTTCAACTTCTGGCACATCGCGGCGGCCTGGGACGCGCACCCGAAAACACACTTACCTCTTTTAAACAAGCACTCTCAGACGGTGCTGATGGATTTGAATGTGATGTCTGCCTCACCCAAGATAAGCAACCTGTGCTGATTCATGTTGACTTTAACCGATATGATATCCGCGAAGCCACTGGATGCTCGACGCCCCTCAGTCGATTAAACTGGAAAGAAGTACAGCAGTTAAAATCAAAAAACTCAGATGAACCTGTGGCACACCTTGATGACGCACTTAGATTTGCACAGGAAAACCAGATGCCGTGTTTTGTTGAACCGAAATCGGACACACCTGAACTCCTCCCTATCATCATTGAACGAATTCATCACTTTGGTGTCATTCACCTCGTCAGTATTCTCACCTTTTCCTTTCGGAAACAATTATTTATTGATGCCAAAAGGTTAGAACCACGACTCCAGACGAGCGTGATTTTCATTAATCCGATGGCAAACTTTCTCAAAGCAGCCACCGAGATTGATGCCAACCGTATCATCTTTGGTTGGAACAAAATCAATCATTTTGAAATCTACAACGCCTTTACACGTTCCATTCCACGACAAGTTAATGAGTTGTGTGCAAAAGGAATTGTTGTTGAAGCTGGATTTATCTTGACACCCCAGGATGTTGCTTGGGCACTAAAAAATGGTATTCAAGGACTATGGGTAGACGATGTGCCTTATATCAGGAACTGTGTTAAACAAATTACCAATGAAATATAAGCGTAGGATTAGAAAAGAATGAACGTTACCGTCTGCAACCCACTCCTCAGAACACCATTATCCCTTATAGTTGACGATTCGTGTCCTGTAATCAATCTGACCTACTATTGGATACAACAAAGACATGCGTGGAAAGCACGACATCAACCGAATGTGCCGCCAGATCGATGGGAAGGTGATGCGGCTCAACATAAGAAAATGCCACCAACAATCCCTGCAGATTTTGCGTGGGAGTGGGCAGAATGGTGTTGGGAAAACGGTGTGAAAGGCAAATTTAGTCTTATTCCTTATCCTGCAGGAGTTGGGCGCGTTGATGAAGGGTTTCCTGCCCAAGTTTTCGAAAAAAGTCCGACACACGAATATCAGTCGTGGCTACGGATTTACAGAGAAATTATCTGGCCAAACTTCGATTTAACACCGGAGATGCTCACGCATACCGCTGTTGTTGATTTAGATACGTTCTCACTGACTGAAGAATGGGAACAGGTTGAGTGGGTAGATCCGCCTATTGATAAACTGACAGATTATATTATCACTGCGATGGAAATGTTAAATAATGTTGGCATTCCGTGTGAAGGTGTAACGAGTCCTGGCGCATTTGGTAAACGACAAGAGGCAGCATATTCGAAGGCAGTGTTAACCGCATCGCAGGAGGTCAACAACGATCCACGCCCCTTCTATTTTCTTTGGCTTAAACACGATGAATTGCCAGATGTACCTATCTGGCACGTTGACAAGAAAAACGGGAGTGCGATTGCAAGTATTGTAGCGTGTGCAGGCGATTGGTTTGGCGGGTGGACAGGTTACGATTTAGGAAATGCTGATCAGTTCATTACAGAAGATGGACAAGGCGGGCGCTTGCCACCAATTCTTGAGAAGGAACTGCCGTGTGTCCTTGTAGGACATTGGCCCGGTTTCTATTTTAATGGAGAAAAACTCGGATTTGATGTTTTAAAAACCGTCAAATCAAGGTTAGATAATTACGATCCTGATGGAACAAAAACGCTCTGGATGAAAACATCGGAAATCGGACATTATTGGATGGCACGGGAATTCACAGACGTTGCTGTCCTTGAAGAACAACAGCAAATAAATCTTTGCACACAATTTCCGACTGCAAACTTTACGTTAGCGATTGATACACCGGTCCGTCATATCCAAGTAAACGGATGGGATCTGCGCGAGGTTCATTCTCGGCGCGATTTTCGGAGAGACACGTTTTTCTGTGAAGGTAAGCACACTTATGTTGCTTTCGATCTGGAAATAGGAGAAACAGAACTGGTACTTACGGTATGAGGATACGCCCTCCACTTGCAATCACAGTTGCCCCTGTCATATAACTGGATTCCTCGCTTAAGAGAAACGCTATCACATTCGCCATCTCCTCCGGTTCACCGAGCCTGCCAAGCGGAGTAGTTGATCGAAGTTGTTCCACCATTTCTGGCGAAACTTCGCTCAGCATATCTGTCGCGATTGCACCCGGTGCTACAGAATTGATGCGGATATTATGCTGGGCAAGCGGTCCACAACACGATTTCGTCAGAGAAATGATTCCAGCTTTCGCCGCTGCATAAGGCAATTGATTCGGGCGGACTGCTAACGCAGCTATTGACGATACATTTACGATACGTCCAAATTGTTGTTTGATCATCCCAGGCTTGACTGCCCATAACACATTGAAGGGACCGGTTAAATTAATTGCGATTATCCGATCCCAATGTTCAGGTGTAAGTTTGTCAAACACCATATCACCGACATCGCCAGCGTTGTTTACTAATAATTCTATTGTGTCAAGTTCTTTTGTTACCACCGCAACCATTCTATTTACTGCTTCTCTGTCTGAGATGTCGGCTTGGACAGGTATTGCTTTCTGTCCCAAGACATGAATCTGTTCGCAGATTCTTTTCGCCTTAGCAGCTGATCGGGAATAGTGTACTGCAACGGTCGCACCTTCACTTGCAAGTTTGAGAGCAGTTGCCTTCCCTATACCGCGGCTTCCACCGGTTACCAATGCAACCTTTCCCTGAAATTTCATTAATATCTTCTCCTATGTTCCACAGAGTATCCTACCTTTTTGTTATGCATAACGGTATACTGCCCCTATCTGATTATGTCTATGTTCAAGTTCTTCTTAAGTGTATTCTGCTACGCGCATGAGGCGTTGATTCGTAGTATCCAAATAATTATGGCTTCGCTATAGTATAGTTATGAGAATACCACAAACGAATCTACATCACTATTTGCGTTTGCATCTCCGCGTGTTTGTGAACCGAATAGTATAATTTTTAGTGAATCAAACTCACGTACGATACGGTCTGTCAAGGTTATTCGTTTTCGGGGATGCTTTCATCTATATCAGGTGTAACAGGATCGTCAATCCCAAGCATTCTGTACCATGATTCAAAATCGAGTTCCGGTTGTCCCCACTGAAAATCATAGTCAAACGAGAACGGAACTGCGTATCGAGTTTCAAAGAGTTTTTCTGCAACTGAAATTCTTTCTCCATTGATATGAAGGTAGACATCCGCGACCGTTCGCCTTGGGTACGATCCGAAATCGGGATTTCGAATTTCTATTGTGAGCGGAAAATCATCGATCAAGGATTCTTCGACGAGACTTCTTAGATAATCCCTTGCTTCGAATCCGCGTTCCTTTGCACGATCACGTTCTTCTTCGGGATACTTTTTCGACCTTTCTATTTCTGCTGCATCCACTCCTTGAACACGGATATTTGTAATAATATAGATACCATCTTCACGTTTTTGTAGTCCTGGCCAAGCATCAAGATCCGTCAGCATTGGTCCGGATTCATACTCGTGAAAAAGGATCAGTACTCTGCTTATTGTATCAGCATCGTACACATCGTCTATGTGTGCGATACTTCCATAGTAAACAGGTTCACCTTCTTCGAAGTCGATTTTTGAGAAAATTTTACAAGTGAAATAGATTGTAGTTTCATCTTCAGTAAGTGTGCACTGATTATTGTTGTAGTAGATATTTCTACCAAAAACGGTTGCTTCGTCACAACTGATTAGTGAAACTACACTGAGAATCGTGATGATTAAAATCAGGTAACGATTTAACTGATTTCGTTTATGGAAAATTCTATTTTTCATTTGTAAATCTCCTATTATATTTTTCCCAAACATCATCAGAAACAGGTGTTGTGGCAGCGGCGAAATTCTGTTCTACTTCTGTCGCATTCTTGGAACCTGTCAAGGTTGTTGCAATTAGCGGCTGACGTAAGGAAAATTGGATAGCAAGGTTCAGCAAATTCAAATTGTTATCAGTTGCCCACTGCCAGAGTTGATGTGCTTTTTCTGCATCAGGTGATTTGTTTCCGAGATCCGGTTCCAGTCCCGTCAGTAACGCCATTCCCAAAGGACTGCCGTTGATGACACCAATGTCGTTTTCATAAGCAAAGGATAATAACCACTCATTTGCAGTTTGGCTAAGTAACGTATAATCCAAATGGGTTAGGATGACATCAACTGTCCCTGTTTCTATAGCAATCTTATGGAATTCATGTTCTCGGACACCGAGACCGATGAATTTAACCAATCCTTCCTCACGCATCCGCTGTAGTTCATCTAAAGCACCTTCTTTGGCAACAACCGGATCCATACTTGACGGGTCATGCACTAAGCAAACATCCAGGTAATCAGTCCCCAACAGACGGAGACTATTTTCTACACTACGACGGGTGCCGGCAGCGCTGTAATCACCTCGCCATTTTGGGTGTGTCCCCGTTTTCGTAGCAAGAAAAATCTTCTCACGCCATCCATCTGCAAGTGCCAGTCCAACCCGTCTTTCGCTCTCACCGTAAAGAGGTGACGTATCAAGATAATTTATGCCTAATGTAATAGCACAGCGGACTGCCTCTATCGCTTCATCATCGGTGACTTCCCCTCTGCCGATACCAGCACCACCCATACTGAGGCATGTGACATCTAATTCTGTGCGTCCTAACCGCCGCAAGGGCAGCGGATGTTTTGGTGTTGACATAATTTCACCTTTTTTAATGAGCGTGCGCTATAGAATTATTCACTTTTCTCTTGAAGGATCTGTTGGATTTCTGTCTTCAAAATCGGAATATTTGATTGCGCCACACCCCAGACAATCTCAAGATTGGCATCAAAATATTTGTGCATGAGGATGTCTCTCAACCCAGCAATCTTCCGCCATGCGACACTTGGATACTTTTCTCGAACGGAACCAGGCACCTGTTTAACAGCCTCACCAATAACTTCAAGGTTTCGGATGACCGCGTCAATTCGCATCCGATCCGTTTCAAAGGTCTCGCGTGTAACATCCTGGACATATTCTTGAATCCTATCTATTGCCTCTAATATATCCTCCTCAACTTCCTTTTCGATATGTGGGCGCAAACGTGGTTTGAGCGAATCAGCGATGACGAGGTCAATCTTTTCCTGAAATAGGTCCTCAAGAAAAATACGGAGCTCCATATATCGATCAAATGACACTTCCTCAAGTTCTACAAGCAGATCGATGTCACTTTCGCTATGAGCGGTGTCTTTAACATAGGATCCAAAAAGTCCAAGGCGTTTCACACCGTATGTTCTCAGCGTGTTCTGATGGCTGAGAAGCGTTTGTTTAATCTCGCGTTTGGTAAAGATTGTTGTATTCATTTTCTATTATCCGTGTTACTGCACAACAAGATATGCCTACAACTTTATACCGATGGGAATTCTCGGTGCAAATGCCCACGGCGTGTATCAGGATGAATCACACTTACCCATTGCACACCTTTAACAACATCGTCTGGAATGTGTCCATGTTCAACACCTTTCGGAGTGACGACTAAATCCCCTGGACGGATGCGATAGGACTTGGATTGGCCATCAGCGGTCCGGAGCGTTACCGTTGTCGTGCCTTCCGTAAAATACCAGTACTCATCAAAATCGTGGAAATGCAGCTCAGTCGGATGTTCCTTAGAGACAGCAAAAGGTCCAATCGTTGTCATATCTGGGGTGTCCAAGATTTCTCCGAGCGCACTGCCGACCCGTTCACCCTCACCGAGCCGAATGATACAAAGATTCGTATCCATTAGATGACCCCAATGTCTTTAAGGTGTTGTAGTGAATCTGCAACGCGAGCCTTAACACCTGCTTCATCAAGATTCTCACCCTCAATCCCTTCTAATTCCATCGTGAAGGGTCCATAAAAACCCGCATCGTTTAGTGTCTGAAATACGGCTTTGTAATCAACTACACCTTCTCCGAGGGTTGGAAAATGCCACGTCCGATAACCGCCATTTGTATCTTTAAGATGAACTGCACCAACATATTCAACAATTTTTTGCACCTCTGTAACAGCCGTCACGTTATGGTTGTAATAATAGACGTTACCTGTATCAAAGTTGATGCATATATTCGGGTGATTAACGCCTTTCATTGTCTCAAGCGCGATGTCCCCGTTGTGTGCCATATCTGGATGCGTTTCTAAACACACTTTAACACCCAACGGTTCAGCATTTTCACCAATAGCACGGAGACGATCATATACAACGTTTCGGTCTGTTTCACCAGCATGAACGCTTATAAAAATAACCTTCACACCCATCTCGTTTGCGACATCTAACGTCGTTTGAAAATCATCAACAACCGTGTCTGATTTCACATCGCAACTGCCGGTTAAACTTGTAGCAGTAAGTCCGTGAGCTTTCAAGTCCGCCTGTACTGTGTCAATTGAATCAGCCGAAGGCACACCGATCTCTACATTAGTTAGACCGATTTCTGCTAAATGTGAATAAGCATTTGCTCCGAACTGCCGATAACTACCTAAATTACATGCAATAATGTTTTTCATAATAATCTCCTTGAGATTGATTGGAAATGATAGTGGTTCTATGGGATTTTTCTTAAAATCGTATTACTCAATACAATTTCAAGCCCTAACAGAAGGGCTGCAGGTATTAGAAAATACGCTGCTAATTCTTTACGTTCAGTATAGTTAACAACCTTAAATTTTGTCTTTTCGAGTTTATCGATTTCTGCATAAATATTTTTTAACGATTCTACGTCCGTAGCGCGAAAATAACGGGCACCAGTCGTGTTAGCAATCTGTTTGAGTGTGTCTTCATCAAGATAGGTTAATTCCTCTCGATATCGCTTTCCAAATGTAGTATCCTCATAAGGGATACGCGCGCCTCCTTCTTTACCCATGCCGATGGTGTAAACCTTAATATCAAAAGATTGTGCTAACGATGCTGCTGTTTTAGGGTCAATTGTGCCGACATTGTTTTCACCATCAGTTAAAAGAATGGCAATTTTTGTCTTTGCCTCTGAATCACGTAGCCGATATGTAGCAGTGGCGATTGCATCACCGATAGCTGTGCCGTCTTTTAACTGACCTCCCATGGCAATTTCCACGTCATCAAGTCTTTCTATCAAAAATGGATAATCCAGTGTGAGCGGGCAAAGTGTGAAACTTTCCCCTGGAAAGACGACTAATCCGATCTGATCGCTTTCACGGTTCCTCAAAAAATCTCGAATAACCGATTTCGCTGTTTGGAGCCGATTGGCGTTCTTAAAATCCTCTGCCCGCATACTTTCAGAAACATCAAGTGCCAAAAAAATATGAATGCCTTCCACGAAACGCCGCTCCTGACTTTGGGAGAGTTGTGGACGCGCAAGGGTAAAAATAAGAAGTGCTATTACGATGAACCTAATTACTTTGAGCAACGGTAGTAGTTTGACAGCGGACGTTTTCGGAATTTGTCGGACACCTTCAAGTTCACTGAAGCGAATAGCATGCAAAGTTGCGTGTTTTCGTATCCACCATAGGTATATTATCAACAGTGGTAGTATGAAGAATAGGCTGAGAAAAATAGGGGATTGAAGATGCATTATTAGCGCGCCCTTTCAGACCAATGGGTGTTTTTGCCTTGCCTTTGTGATGACGTGGCACTTAAGATTGCCAGTATACAGAGACTAATACCTATGCCATTAAAAGTAAGGAAGGCTATCCAGTCCACATGTGGAATTTCAGTTGCCATGAAGTAAGGTATAAAGCCAAAAATAACTGCAAGCGGTTTTAAACGTCCGGCAAGAAGTGTGCTGCCAAGTGTGAAAAAAATTGCCGCTTTTCCACATAATGCCAACGGCACCAAAAGGCAAATGCACAGCAACAAGAACGGATATCCTATAATGGAAAGTATTAGGACAACAAAAACTGCTGGAATAACAACAAACATTAAAATGCTAAATAGAATACACTCAATCGGTCTACGGGCCAGCAGTGAACTTATCGCATTTATCGGTCTTGGAAATACCAGCGCAATTAACAGGTATGTCAAAAGTAGAAGGGCGAATTTTAAGGTCGTCAAGCGAAAATTCCGATGTTTTTTGATATCCCAAACAGTATGAGGATGCATCAACACATTCGCTACAGCAGGTAAGGTTCTCCAATGGTTACTCACACTGGAATTCTTTGCTGATTCAAGGTTTCCAGTTATCTGCCCTCCAATTACCTTTAGCATTCCTTTCACTTGTGCACCAGGCGCGAGCGCAACATCTCCACCGATTATTAAAATATTTCCTGTTACTGTCCCTTGTATAGTCGCGTCACCGGCAATCATCACAAGCGTTGTGATGACGTCATCTGCTTTTAACTGATAATCGTTAACAAGTTTGAAAATCCGCTGCCGCCCTTGCCATTTTGGCAGTGTTGGATCCGATGCATCAAGCTGTTCTTCGGTTTCTACTTTCTCACTATTAGATATTGCCTCTTGTTTGTCGCTATCTACAGGGATTTCTTCAGGTGTAGATTGTGGTGCGTTTTCGGTCTCCTGTTTCTCATTATTGGATGGTGAAACGAGTTCCGTGTCCTCTTTGTCGTTCTCCACAGGTTTTTCTTCTTGCGTAGGTGGAGAAGAAGGCTCAGTTTGCGAATCTGGTAACTGCCCAAACAGCGGTTGGACACTAAAGAAAACAATTATAAAAAAAATAAGTCCTGTTTGCTTCATATTCATTTCTTTCAACATAGATAAGGGAAATATCCCGATAGTTTTAAAATTTCTTATTTATTATAGATAGAAAAACTTTTAGTGTCAACACTTTTCAGAAGTGTGACGGGGTTATTTAGTTTTCGGTTTTTTGGACGAATTTCTAACACCTGCTATATACCCAAGGGCGGTAGGTGCGGCATTATTTCACAAAGTGCTGTTTGTAGTCGCGCAATTCATTGCGCCTCTTTAAACTTGTGGACGGCACACGGCGTGTGCCTACTACCTTTAAACGCATATTTAACATCGAAATTATTCATACACACCCCTCATTTAGTTTTAACTTGACTTCAGTAGAGTTTTTATGTTATTGTATTAAACGATGGATTGTGCCTCCGACAATTATAACATGAGACCTTACCTAACACTGTCTTTTATCGTGGAGAAAAAATATGTTTTGGGAAAAAATTGAATCACAATTCAAAGTCGCCGCTGCACACCAATTTTTACTTCATTTTAATGTAAGTGATTTACAGTACGACGAAGCTTTTGGCTATTTGCCCACTGTGGATTATTTAATGGAGCAACTGAATGTGCTCGGGTGCCGTTTAGTCCTTGGATACAACGCAACACAAGGATTTGCGTGGCCCAATATAGGTAAATGGTTGGAAACACAGAAAATTTTAGGGCTAATTCCTAAAGACCAAGGCCCTCCAGAAGAGACCGACAATCGTAAAAGAATTAATAGTCAGCTCGCACTTCATAAGCTTCATGAGGATCCATTTCTGAAAAGCGATCCATTACCTACAAAAGATTTGGCAAATAAGATGCATGACCTCCTGAAGCAAGACAGAGTCAGGATAGGCTTGATTATCAACCACCTTGAACAGATTGCCCCAAACGATTCTATGTTTGATGCAGGGGCGACAGACAACCTCCAATTCTTCTTCCATCAACTCCAAAATTGGGCATCAGACTTGGAAATTCGTAGAAAAAAACATATAATCTTACTGCTTACGCAAAATACTTACGATATTCATCCGCATTTTCTTGTGAATCAAGAAATACCTATCGTGGAGGTACCGTTTCCAGATTATGATGAACGTCTGAAGTTTATTGAACATTTAAACACAATCCCACAAGAAATTTCACATCAAGATTCTCCAGATACGAAAGTGCAAGTGCAATTAAACCTTGGGAATGACCGGGAAAAGCAAACATTAGCCAGAGATGCAGCAGGCTTAAATCTTTTCGCTATCCACGATTTAGTACGGCACGCAACTTCCTTAAAACAGAAAGTAGAAGGCCGCATACTTGCAAACTATCGGCGCGAAAGCGTCAAAACATTTAGCCACGGAATTATTGAAGTCAATGAACCGCTTACCGAGCCGAAACAGCATTGGTCAAGCCATGTAACAAGGGTAATTCAAGATATTGTAGGCGGATTAAATGAACAGGATTTGAGGCGCGTGCCACGGGGGATTCTTCTACTTGGACCTACCGGTAATGGAAACATCTTCGCAGCACGTATGTTGGCTGGACAAACAAATATGGCGTTTGTGCGGCTTCGTTATGCGAGTCAGGTAAGTGAGGTAACAATAAACGTTAATGACAATGGTGCGGGTTATGATAGAAACTTGAATTCTGCTATTAACTTTATCCGTGGACTTGCTCCAGTCGTTGTGTTTATGGACGAAATTGAGCAGGTTTCGCCGCATGCAAGCATGAAAACAGCAAACTTGGAACGCCCCTTTCCTGTTATTCTTACGAATGCTATCAGCGATGCTTCCTTGCATGGTCAGGTAATATGGGTTGGCACATCAAGTCGTCCTGATCTAATCCCACCTATCTTTCGACGCCCTGATATCTTCAATCATAAATTGGTGCTGCTGCCACCTATACGAGAGAGTCGCGCAGGTATTTTACAGTTTTTCTGCCGGTTTCACACACAGGCAGAAATTAATTTCCAGGAAATTGCGAGACACGAAAAACTACGGGGTGTAAGTGTCAACGATCTCAATCTAATTGCGCAACGCAGCCATAATGTTGCCAAACGGAAAAATCGAAATACTTTCACAGAAGAAGATTTACGCGAGGTGGTATCAGATTTTATGCCAGACTATTCTCCAGAAATGCGAATGTTTATGGTGTTATTAGCGTTACAGGAGGCAAATTCCCGAGCTATGCTACCAGATAGACTGCCGCCACCATACCGGGAGTTTGTAAACGAAAACCAGATTGACAAAACAAAGATCAACGCCCGATTGATGGAACTTGGACAAGAACTTGGGTTGAGTGCTTGAATTTAGTATCATATAATACCAAAGTACCATTCGTTGTAGAGGCGAGGTTTTCTCGCGCGTGCAAACAGATGGTATTAGATTATATATCAAATGCAAGTTTTTCCGCTTTCGCTTTCTCTTCGTTCACAAATGCAAGTAGAATCAACCCAACGATAAAGAAAACCATCAATGATATTATAGCCAAACGCGCTGTCCCAGTAATCTGTCTTATTAGTCCAAAGGTAAGTGGTCCCCAGATAGCAGAAAACTTGCTAAAGACAGAAAAAAATCCGTAAAACTCAGCACTTGCTTGTTCCGGAATCATTGCTCCATAGAAAGAACGACTGAGTGCCTGCGTCCCACCAAGAACTAATCCAACAACCATTCCCAACACAAAAAATTCTGTTGCTGTTTGAATAAAATATCCATAAATGACGACACCACTCCACAGGACTAATGAAACCATCACTGCTTTTTTTGCGCCGATACGGTTCGCAAGTTGGCCGAATATCAACGCGCCTCCAATTGCAACAATTTGGACAAGCAGAAGTGTCACCATCAGGGATGTCGCTGATAGGCCTAACTCACTTTTACCATAAATTGCCGCCATGCTTGTCACCGTGTGAGCACCATCATTGTATACCATATAAGCAATCACAAAAAGGGAAAGATGTTTGAAATTGCTCACCTTTTTGGCGGTTGCGATTGTGCGGTTGATGCCAAGGGAAAGATAGGCAAAGATTTTCGGTTGATGGCGGTAAATTTCTGGAAGTTCTTGTTCTGTTTTATCCTCCTTTAAATATATGAGAGTCAGTACTGTCCAACCTGCCCACCAGATTCCTGTCATTGCCATAGCGATGCGTACCGCCATCGGTTGACTAATTCCGATTTTGTCATGCATAGCAACAATTGCAAGCGATATACCAAATTGTACGGATCCGCCAACATAACCGAATGCATACCCTTTGGCAGAAACTGAATCAAGTTTATCGTCCGAAGCAAGCTGCGGTAAAAACGCGTCATAGAAAACATTCCCCGCGACAAAGCAGACCTGCGAACTGATATAAAGCACAACCGACAACCACACAAATCCAGGCTCACAAAAGAAGAGTAAGGTGGCAAACAAACTCCCGAAATAAGCGAAACCGATAAGAAACCGCTTCTTTGCTGAAGAAAAATCGGCTATCGCACCAAGCACAGGGGCAAAAAGAAAGACAAAAAACGCAGCTATTCCCACCATGAATCCCCACAACGCATCCGCGCTGACTGTTAGTCCGAAAATGACTGTACCCGTATCTCCAACAATACCTTCCCGGAAATAAATCGGCAGCAATGCTGCATGGACAGTGGTGATATAGGCAGAATTTGCCCAATCGTACATGCACCAGCCAAAAATTGATTTTCTATCGTTCTTCATATTTATTTTATTTGCAAAGGGATAAAACTGGAATCTTTTCTTTATTTTGTCACATCTTGCGAAGAAAATCAACAGGATTCTTTAGAGCGGTCAGCAATCAGCAGGCGTCGCGAAAACTCGCTCCTACACAAGGATGTAGACGTAGAGGGACAGAGGAACAGAGAAAATACTGATAAACATTGATTTCTTCCTAACCTCGCAAAAGGACCGATTTGCTATCAGAATCGCGGAGGACACGAATGACGCGGAGGGGTGATTGTTACAGTAGCAGGCACACGCTGCGGGGAATGCCTAAATGGCATTCATACCGTTGATTTGGTGCCGTCCGCCCGCGTGTGTTGTCTGAATCGCGGATTTCACGGATGACGCGGAGGGCGCGGATGGGGGTTTGGCAAGATAAGTTCCTTTTCAAGAGATTGCAGCACACTTTGAATAGGCGTTTGGGAGTCCCTAATACCGCCCTCCGCGTCATCCGTGAAATCCGCGATAATCCGCGATTCAGAAAATTGAATGCTGGACACAAGAGCCCATCTAAAATCGGAGGGTGGCTGGTGGAAATTTCGAGGTGCGAACGATAGATATCCAATAAAAACGCAAGAGTCGCAGAAAGGACGCGAGCGTGTAAAAATGTGTTTAAGGGTTAAAAATTGCCAAAATTGCCTCAAATTCGGACTTTTTACCAAAAAAATAATAAAATTTCTGAATTTTTTCTTGACATTCGTTACACAATATTATATAATTACATGTAGGCGTAAAAATTCGCGTTCGCGCGGATTACGTCGGAGGTGCTTTTTAATGCACCGAATAAAGACATATTATAAAAATCGTTGACATTTTGTTACAATTTTATTATAATATGTCCTGTTAAGGATTTATGGATAATTCTTAACGGGTAGGGGGTGCTTCCAATGCACCGACAGTGTGTAAGTAACGCTCACACTGCCGATGCGAAGCACTGCCGTATATTGTGTGACTTTACGACAGCGCTGGTTTCTATAATAGCACAACAAGGTGTTGATGTCTATTGGAATGGAAACCAGCAACCCCTGCAGGGATAGCAAAAACCTACCTATTTCTGTAGTCTGTCATAAACAATTAACCTACTCTCTAAAGAGGAGGCACAAGATGAGACGAGACTACACAGTTCTTCTCACCACACTTATTGTTTTCGCATTCATTTTCAGCGGTTTCTTGCTGCTTGGCACACTCGATGCTACACAGACAGATCCGTCTGATTGCGAAAAACGCATTCAACAGGAATGTCCATTAAAAAAAGAGGGACAGCTCCCCGAATGCTGTCCAAATCCGAGACCCCGTTGTCAGTTGGGAAACTGGGATAACTCCCCTGCCCCCCTTGTCAGTGGGGAAACCGGAATTAGGAGGATAGATAAATGACGAAAAAAATGTATTTGGGCATAGCCGCCCTGATTGTTTTCATGATTGCTGCCGGTGGGTTCATCTATTGGCAAGTGTCAACAGTGCAGCAGATGAAAAAACAAACTGCACTATTTGAGAAGATGCTTGAAAAAGAGGAGAAACCGGTCGCAGCGAATGAGCCGCCCCCCGCGGCTCCCGGCAAGAAGTGGGTACCACATGGTGACCACTTCCATGAGGTGCCGATTGACGCACCGGATGTGTGGCAAGGTGAACCGCATGAACCTGTAGCACAAACTTATGATGGTCCCTTAACCTATCACGAGGAACTACTGAAAACAGATCCTGTCCAAGCACTCCGCCTACAAGCAGAAGAACGCGGACACTGGATGACTAAATGGATACCGCCCTTTCCTGCGGATGATCACGAAGCGAGTGAGTTGGCACGAGTTGTATATCTACTCATCTATCATGAGCATGTGGGTGACTATCCAGAGATAAGTCCCGAACGAGAAACAGCGTTGAAACGAAAGTGGAATCTCATCAAAGAATACGACACCCGTTATCCTATCGAAAGTGATGATGTTAAAGTCCGTGCTCGTTGGTGGGACCTTACAAAGTTGACTTGGGCAATGATGCCATACAGACTATTTGATGATGAGCAGATAAGCGAATACCCATCTGAATTCACACAAAAGTAAGGAGAATACCCATGAAAACAAAACGTTGTATTTTGACTCTTATATTATTCTCACTTGTCTTTTATGTCTTGCCTGTGGATGCCCATGATCCCGGTTTGCTGATCGAGACAGCGAAGTCTGATCAATTTGGTAAGTATGGAGCAGCAAACGAAGCAGATAAGCGACTGATAGAGGCACAAAGTCTCATGGCGTTGCTTGCCCTGAAATACGATTTGAAGCAGGCAGAGATTCAAA
The DNA here is from genome assembly GCA_028824125.1 of Candidatus Poribacteria bacterium. GTDB lineage: Bacteria > Poribacteria > WGA-4E > WGA-4E > WGA-3G > MSPOR6. Next base: position 67,691 of record JAPPES010000140.1, on the reverse strand, counting down.
ATGGAACGCAGGTGCTACTGTCAGATGTCTTTACGGGAGCAGTAGCTGTAGCTGTTACTGCTGCGACAGGGGGTGCCGCCGCATCCGTGATGGTTCCTACTGCGCTAAGTTCGCTTGTCAAGTCACTCGGATTAGCTGCCAGTATAAACAGTGAAGCTGGAGTATTGTCTGCCTATGAGGCCGCAATTGACGAGACCATCTCCCGAATAGCAACGGCAAAGACTGCTGTCACGAACTATGAAAATAGTTGGAATGCCTATGATACGTTGGTTCGAACACATAATGATGCGGGACCTCATAAAAATTCGGAGTCCGGGGACCACCCAATAGATGATTTTATACCGATATCTCCGAATTACAATTTGCCGTCCTACCCTTGTGGGGGCAGTTGCAACCAGTCCTTTACAAAACCAACAAGCCCACATTGGGTAAAATGTGGCACTGCAATGGATGTTGATAAAGAGTCTCTGTCGGAAATGTCTGGCTATGGCACCCGAATCAGATCTGTTGGGGAGATTCTGAAAAGCCGCTCGGTTTCAGATGGATGTGGTCGCAACTATTACAACTGCAAAGATGAAGCAAAACATGGAGAGCGTACCTGCAATTTGTGGGTATGGGAGAAACCGAGCGGCTATCTCAATGCCTTCAAATCCTATCGGTGTGGTCGCAAGTTCAGAAAGTGCATGGGGCACACCTTTGATCATAACCCAGATGTCATTGGCAGTGCCAAGCATTCTGACGAAGGTGATGGTGGTTCTGGTGAAGAGGGTAGCACGGAAGAGCAAACTATTGCGCCGACTTCGCAGGTGGACAATAGCCCGAATTGTGAGCATTGCACAACGGGTGGGTGTTCAAGTTGTCCGATCACTTATGCGTGTGGTGTGCATAGCGGCCATCCGAGCGAAGCAAGTTCACACGCCATGCAGGCAAGTTGCTCGCTTTCAAATAATTGGATGCAGACTTGCACGGTCACGAACTTTTATGCGTGTCAAACGCATACGTGCGTGTTCCCGACGGTTCCGTGTGGAAATGCCTCTTGTACGCAGTCAGTGGCTTTCCGCGAAGAACATCGCCGCTGGTGTATAAACGCCAACAAGTATTGGTCGTGTAGTACGACGCAACCCATGGACCCAAACGAGTATCACAGGACCCGCACTTGCACGCGGTACAAGGCACTTCGGCAAGAACGGGATCCGCTCACGGGGTTGAATACAGTTGTTTGGGGGACGTGTGGCGAACAGTGGGACATGTGCGACACGCGGTGTTGGAATGTCACCGGTGGTTTCGGGACGCACCAAGAGTAGCCGTTCACCTCACAAACTTTTACAGGCAGGTACCTTTTGGGTATCTGCCTTTTCTTTTTTCTGAATCGCGGATTTCGCAGAAAACGCGGATTTTGTCTTTTGTACCACGGGGAATGCCATTGGGCGAATGCGCCAAATCAACGGTATGAATGCGCGTATGGCATTCCCCGTATGGCATTCGCCATGATTCATACCGTTGATTTTACTTTTAGTTTGCGTTTTTTGGCACAAACTGGAAAGTTTGTGCTACATTTTTATTGTCTGAATTACGGAAGACACGGATTTCACGGATGACGCAGTTTATTTCTATCCCGCGATTCAGACGACACACATGCCAAAAACTGGACACACCGAACATTGACACCCGTCACGTTCCATGCTATACTTTCAAGAAGGAGACGTGCTCATGGTTACCCAAAAAGACATTCAAGCGACTTGTGATGACATTGTGCGTGAATTTGCGCCGCTACAGGTTATCCTGTTTGGTTCCTACGCTTACGGTACACCGACAGAAGACTCGGATGTTGACTTGCTGGTAGTGATGGACATTCCGGAATCGGAGACGAGTCGTCAAGCTTCGGAGATTTGGCAGCGTATTCCACGCCGTTTTGGTATGGATTTGTTAGTGCGCTCACCGGAAGAGATTGCGTATCGAATTTCACATAACGATTGGTTTCTTCGCGAAATTACCGAAAAAGGGGAAGTCCTTTATGAATCCGTAGGATTTTCCTACAATAAGATAGATCGTAAGAAAACACCGAATAAGGAAAAGTGCTTTATGAACCCATTAACACTTGAGTGGGCACAGAAAGCTGAAAGAGATTATGCTGCGATAACCTTGCATCAGCAAGCGCAATCGCCAGATTTCGATTTCATCTGTTTCCATGCGCAACAGTGTATAGAAAAGTATTTAAAGGCGTGGATCCAAGAATCAAATATCCCTTTTCCAAAATCACATGATTTGTTAGGATTATTAGGTCTGATTCTTCCGACCATGCCGAGTTGGCAGGCATGGCAAACAGATCTTTCTATTGTTGCACCATACGCTGTGGAATTTCGTTACCCGGGAAAGTCAGCAACAGCTGAGAATGCAGAGCATGCAGTGAAAATTTGCAATATAGTTCGTGAAGCAATTCGGAAAGCGTTGAAATTACTGTAAAATAACTATAGAGAGGTTAGTTTAACCCGTGAGTGCAGGAATAACAATAAACATCCCCAAATTAGAAATCTCTGCAGAGGAGCGCGCTGAAAGCAAACCGACACCAGAGAGCATTGATGCTGCCACTCGCCTCTTACGCGAGACAGGATTAGTTGTTATTGAGAGTGTTCTTCCACGTGATTGGATTGAAGAGGTGAACACTGCTATGGAAGCAGTGCTTGATATGGAAGAAGATACCCATAATGGCGAACACCCGATGTTAAAAATGCCGTTCATGGATGCACGTATCATTGACAATCCGTTTGCGATGCCGATCATGAAAGCTGTAATGGGAGAGAAAATATTTGCTTATTTACCTTACGGATGCAACGCAACCACCCCTGGCAACGAAATACAATGGATTCATCGAGATTCTGGCCAACTTTTTCCTGAATTGCCGTTTGCGCTGCCTGTTTCAACAATTGTTGTGAATATTCCACTCGTTGATTTTACGATAGAAAATGGTGCTACAGAGGTTTGGCCTGGATCACATCTCATAATTGATGATGAGGCAGTACGCAATACGCCTTACAACGTCTGTGATGAGGTTCGCGCTGCACAAATGCCTTCTTTTCAGTTAGTTATGCCTGCAGGTTCGGTCGTGGTACGTGATATGCGGTGCTGGCATCGAGCGATGCCGAATCGGACGCAAACTCGGCGCCCTATGCTTGCTCTCGTTTATTTCCGAAGGTTTCATCATTCACCGGATGCCCCAAATATATTCAACGCAAAAGTCCCAGAAGATATATGGACGAACATGTCCGAAAATACACAAGAGGTATATCGTTTTCAGACACACGATTAGGAAATTATTGTATTTTAAAAGGAGATTATGGAACGCACACTGCTTATTCATCCAGATATGCCCGATATTGATAGAGAACACGGATTTTCTAATATTAATGGTCCGTCGCTTGTTCGCGTGCCGAAATGGGTAGACAATCCGTTGGGTAAATACTATCTCTATTTTGCACATCATCGTGGTGCCTACATCCGCTTAGCTTATGCCGATGAAATTGAGGGACCTTATACTGTCTACCGTCCCGGTACACTGCATCGTGATAATACAGTCTTTAAAGGGTGTGACCACATCGCTTCGCCTGATGTTCATATAGATGAAGATAACAAACGTTTCATCATGTATTTTCATGGTAATTATCGCGGTGGGCAAGCCACTTGTTGGGCAACTTCTCACAATGGGATAGATTATAGAGCATCAGAAACGTTAGAGAAGCAGCAGGGACCATATTTCCGTGTCTTTTGGTGGAAAGGTCTTCCTTACGCAACGAATCACAATCTGCTGAACCGCGGAAAAACTGCTGAATGGACAACTGTGTTTGAAAGACGTGATGCTCCTCTCTTTCCTGGGGAACCGGGGAAAGGCAGAGATGGCACCCCGCGTCACACTGCTAATTACCTTGTAGGAGATACGTTAACTGTTTATTATTCGCTTTATGGTGGCACGCCGGAACGCATTTTAAAAAGCACAGTAGCGCTTACGGAAAATTGGAATGATTGGCATGCATCTCCGCCAGTAGAAGTTATTGCGCCGAAATACGATTTTGAAGGTGTGGATGTCCCGATTGTGCCTTCAACGAATGGGCTTGACCGGGAACGGGTGCATCAACTCCGCGACCCAGAGATCTTTTGTGAGGATGGAGAAACCTGGCTCCTCTATTCTGTGGCTGGTGAACAAGGAATTGCGATTGTGAGGCTGGACTCTGAATAATTGTAGCGTAAGGCGCTTTTCAATTTATAGTTCAATAAATCTGTAGATCTGCTGCAAAGAAAGTTCGGCATCAACCGATATGAGTTTAAGCGTATCTTCAAAGGTAGTCAATTCGCTGGATACCCAATTTTTGCCCTGACGGTGATGGCGTTCAACTCTAATATGATCTTGTGAAATAAATATGTATTCTTGTAATGACTCCAATTGCTGATAACGCCTAAATTTCTCGCCTTTGTCATACGTCTCAGTTGACTGAGAAAGCACCTCTATTACAACTATTGGATTGATAAGTGTGTCGAATTCGTTATCTTCAAAGCGGGGTTTTTCACAAACAACAGTAACATCTGGATAGAAGTACGAGTCTCCTGCGCTAATTCCGACACGCATATCGCTGGCGTAGACTCTACATCCTTGATCAGCTAATTGGTTATATAGACCGTTTACAGTATTCACTGTAATAAGATTATGTTCATGACTTGCACCGGACATTGCGACAATCTCTCCGCTCAGGTATTCGCTTTTGAGTGTCGCCTTCCGTTCAGTAATGAGGTATTCCTTGGGAGTTAAGTAGGTTTGGGCTGCAACTGATGACATGCGTGTTTCCTATGTTATAGTCTCGACTTCGTGATATTCAGTTTTGTTTGTTCTGCTGACAGTATCCGATATGGTAATCTATTGATTAAAAGAATAACACATTTTCAGGAAGATTGCCATATAGTATTACCTCTTGCTATTCGGGTGCTAAGGCACGTAACCGATTAACTACTTTTATGACTTCTTCTGCAACGATGCGAACTTCTTCCGCCGTGTTGTAACGTCCTAAACCGAAACGGATAGTGGTCAACGCCAGATCATTCGGAATACCCATTGCCACTAATACGTGTGATGGCGTAACAGATTCGGAATCACACGCTGAACCTGTTGACACCGCAACACGCTTGAGCCCTGCTAAAAGTGCATGGCTTTGTGCCCCCGCGAAACATAGATTTAGGTTTCCCAACAAACGTTTTTCAGGATGACCGTTGAGATAAATATCCGATAACTGTAATGCTAATTTCTGGTGCAGTGCATCACGTAAAGGTCCAACTACTTTTTCTTCCGTTTTCATCTCCATCGCATTTTGACACGTTTTACAGGCTGCCCCTAAACCGACAATGCCTGCCACATTCAGTGTCCCTGGGCGGATTCCTGCCTCCTGTCCGCCGCCATAGAAAAGCGGGGCTAACTGTTTTCCACTTCGAACGTAAAGTGCACCAATACCTTTCGGGCCATAAATCTTATGTGCGGTAATTGATGCCATATCAAGCCCTAATCCATCCATATTTGATTCAAGTTTGCCGATGCCTTGCACCGCATCCGAATGAAACAGGATACCGTACTTTGAAGCAATATCGGCTATTTCACGAATCGGGTTGATAGTGCCGACTTCGTTATTGGCGTACATGAAACTTATTAAAATAGTTTTCGGGGTAATAGCGGCTTCTACTTCGTCAGGATGGACCATTCCGTATCTGTCCACAGGCAGATATGTGGTTTCAAAACCCTCTGTGTCTAAGGCGTGACATGTATCAAGCACAGCGTGGTGTTCGGCAGTGCTTGTGATAATGTGATTTCCCTTATCTTTATTGGTGTATGCAGCACCTCTGATGGCAAGGTTGTCCGATTCTGTTGCCCCACTTGTAAAGATTATCTCTTCTGGTAAACAACTGAGCAGATTGGCAACTTGATGTCGCGCTTTGTCCACTGCGTTCTTGGCAGCAACGCCAAACGGATGCATGCTGGCGGCATTTCCGAAGTGTGTCGTTAGATATGGCAACATTGCATCTAACACTTCAGGAGCAATCGGTGTTGTGGCATGGTTGTCCATGTAGATGACGTCATTCATGGGATAGTTCTACTTTCTACTGTAGGCGCGCTTACATGAGGATTAATTTTTTAATTCTGTAATTTTCTGTCCAATGCAGGTGCCCCCTGCTGGCGATGTTTCCTAACCTCGCCAAAGGACCGATTTCTTTCTTAAACTTCATATAAGCGCGCCTACTCATTTTTATACCTTCAGGTGAACGGCACAGCGGAGTGTGCCTACTACTATTTAAGCTGTTCTCTGAACATGTCCATTAGTCCGTCTGGTGGGTCAAAAGGTAATTCAATCACAGTGTTACTCAAACCGCTATAGTAGATACCGAGAAGCAGGTTGAATTCTGCAAGGGATTGCGGTAGACTTGTCGGGTGAACTTTGTTGTCATCGTCAAGCCAATCAAACATCGCCTCTGTTAAATTGGTTTGTGAAGATGAATTTTGGTTGCCGTAACCGAGGGGACCCCCTTCATAACCGCCTTCTGGCGTGTAACGTTCCCAACTACTAAAACGCCAATGGACAAACCCTTTTTCACCAAAAACACAGACGCGTTTGTGCTGATTATTCCCGGTTCCTTGGCTCACACGTGGTGCCATCTCTGGTCCGAAAGCGACTGAAGCTTGCACGCCGTTTTCGTAAGTAACTAACCCTGTAGCGTTTGCAGGAGAAGGTTGTGCTCCATCCAAATTACCAGCACCAGCAATCTGTCCCAGGACCTTTGCGGGTTGGGAGTTGTCAATATAGGATGAGACTAACTGAAGTACGTGAGGTGCTTGGTCTACGGGTGGGTTGCGTGCGCTTGCTTCAATAAATTTAATTGCACCGATTTTGCCTTCTGCGACATCCCGTTTCAATTCGAGGTTTTTAGGATGAAAGTTGAGTTGTGTATTGATAGCAATTTTTGTTTGGGTGCGTTTGGAGAGTTCATAGATTTGCCGCCAGTCTTCGCTCTCCACAGCGATCGGTTTTTCAATAATCACTGCCGGAACACCGTACTCTGATGCTTGATTCAATAACGGATACCGAATCCTCTCATTTGTGCCGCGCAAAACGGGGGCGGTCACGATATGTAATAGATCGGGTTTTTCCTTAGAAAGCATTTCATCAAAGTCAGTATAGCGAGCATCTATATCGAATTCGTCACCGAACCCGTTGAGCAGGTCTTCCTTCATATCACAGATAGCGGTGAGTTTTCCACCTTTGACGGTGTCATACGCTCGTGCATGGGCGCGGGCGCGTCCACGGCAGCCTAAAATTGCACATTTGTACATCTTGTTCTCCTTTAAGTATAATTCCGTATATTCTTACGTAGGGTAGAATTCCCCTATCATTACAATTGCTATTATACGCTGAATGCACATTAAAAGCAAATTGACATCAGGGTTATTTAGTTTTAAGAATTCCCAGTTAATGAGTAGGACTGATAGTTATATCGTCCGTCGGGTTTTGCTTGTGCTCTCCCCTTATGTGAACTTAAACGTTGATTTAAAGGTAGCAGGCACGCTCCGCGTGCCGTCCGCTTTACATCTTGGGTGGACGGCACACGGCGTGTGCCTACTACTTTGCATACGTATTAGTTTATATGAAAATGTGAAAAATATACCAGAAAAATCGAGAACTAAATAACCCTGTAAAAGCATTGGTAAAAGTGAACATGAAATCTGTTGACGAAAACGGCAGAAATTGATACATTAACCTATATGACCGAATGCTCAATCAAATCAAGGAGACTAAATTATGGCAACGGATCAAACATATCGTATTGGAATCATCGGGTGCGGCGGCATGGGTAGGTCCCATTCAAGAGCATGGCAAAAACAAGAGAATGCTGAAGTCGTAGCAGCGATGGATATCTACGAAGAATCCGCAAAACGAACAGCGGATGAATACAGTATACCTGCCATCTACACCGATGTTGATGAGATGTTAGCAAAAGAGGATTTGGACATTGTTAGCATCACAACGTGGCAGGGACCGCGTGCTGAAGCCACAGTTGCTGCAGCGAAAGCTGGCGTGAAAGGAATTATCGGTGAAAAACCGATGTCTGCTTCGCTTGGTCAGGCAGATGACATGATTGCTGCTTGTGAGCAAAATGATGTCAAACTTGTCATTGGACACCAAGGCAGATACAGTGCGCAGAACACAGAAATTCGTAGACTTGTTGCTGCAGGTGCGATCGGTCAACCAACAACACTCCATCATCGTGCAAAAGCACATGCAGGTCTACTCAACACAGGTACACACGCGATTGATGGTTGGCGTTATCTGTTGTCCGATCCAGAAACACTGTGGGTGATTGGACAAACTTCCCGCACTACTGATCGGTGGGAACGGCGCACAATCTGTGAAGACCTCTGTATGGGATTAGTCTGCTTTGAAGGCGGCGCACGTGCTATCTATGAAGGTGACTTACCCGATCCCGGGGTTTCTATGCCCAGAATCGCTGGCACAGAGGGACAAATTCGCAATGGCGATAACGGAACAGTGCTGCTTCAAAACGGAGATGCTAAAGGTTGGCAGACAATTACACCACCACCTGAACCCAAAAACCAATTTCAAGAACTAATTGAATGGATAGAAGGTAAAATCCCAACCCATCGTGGTAGAGGAGAACAAGCCCGATACACCATCGAAATTATGATGGCGATTTATGAGTCTTTACGGATTAAAAATGTCGTCAACATGCCGTTAGAAACCAAAGAATTGCCGCTGGAGTTGATGGTTGACGATGGCACACTTCCTGTCTTGGAAGAGGGTAAATACGATCTGCGTACGCCATTTGAAGGACAAACCCGTAAGAGATAACGCGTTTTCTTTCTTGTAGGAGGGGTTTTCAACCCCGATTGTAGAAGGTTTTATACTCTGAAAATCCGCTTATATTGTAATAGAGGAGAATTAGGATGTCAAAAGAGGGTAGACGCTCTTTTTTACAAATCGCCACCGCTTGTATCGGTGGATTAGTGAGTTTAGCTGCCGGTATTCCGTTAATCGGATTTGCGATCTCGCCCGCGTGGAAAAAAGGTGAATCGCAATGGGTTGACGTTGGCACAGTAGACCGTCTCAAAAACAGTCGTTTTAAGAAAGTCAATTATACATTTACAGCGAAAGATGGTTGGGTGAAAGCCGCGAAAAAACGTTCTGTTTACGTGACAGATGCCGGTAACGGAGCATGGAGCGTCTTTTCACGGACATGTTCACATCTCGGTTGCCTTGTCCGATGGGACGAGAGCAAGGAATCGTTCCTCTGCCCGTGCCACGGTGCTGTGTTTGATAAGACTGGAGCCGTTGTTGCTGGGCCACCGCCGGAACCTTTGCAGAAACTTGAAGTCAAAGTAGAAAACGGTCTTTTATATGTGAAGGAGAGTTAAATGAAGCAATTCCTCAATGATCGCCTCCCATTAGGCGAGGTGATGGCGCATTTACGCAAACCGTTGCCGAAACATATCAACCTGCTTTTCTCACTGGGTAGTTTGGCAATGTTTCTGCTGCTACTTCAAGCAGCAACGGGGGCATTTTTGGCGTTATCCTATTCTCCTTCTCCAGACCACGCCCATAATGCAGTCCAGTATATCAGCAAAGAAGTGCCGTTCGGTAACTTTGTGCGCGGTTTGCACCATTGGGGTGCCAGCGCGATGGTTATCATTGTGTTTCTACATATACTCCGCGTTGTGCTTTACGGATCATACAAGGCACCGCGTGAACTCACCTGGGTTGTCGGCGTTCTGCTCCTATTGGTTACGCTCGGTTTTGGATTTACAGGTTATTTGTTACCTTGGGATGAAAAAGCGTATTGGGCAACGGTTGTCGGGATTGAAATCTCAAGCACTGCGCCTGTGTTGGGTGATGTAGTCGCAAAGGTCATGCGTGGCGGTGCAGAGGTCGGCGCAGTGACGCTATCTCGGTTTTATGCACTCCACACGATTTGGTTGCCATGGTTGGCTTTCGGTTTGGTCGGTCTGCACCTTTTCCTTGTCCGATTCTACGGTTCTTCTGGCACGCTGAAAAACACACCAGAGGATATGAAAACGGGAAAACCGTTTTATCCGGATCAGGTATTTGAAGATGTTGTCGGCATGCTAATTCTCTTTGTGGTCCTCGCCTGCGCGGCATTGTTCGCACCTGTTCCGCTTGAAGATGTGGCAGACCCAACCAATGCCGATTACGATCCGCGTCCCGAATGGTATTTCCTTTTCCTGTTTCAACTGCTCAAATACTTCCAAGGTCCCTTTGAAATACTTGGGACGTTTGTTATCCCGACTGTCGGGATGTTGCTACTGTTATTCTTGCCTTTCTTAGACAGAAGCGAGCGCAAAGTTCTTTGGAAACGCCCAATTGCAATGACGGTCACAAGTGTTTGTGTTGTAGCAATTGTGGGATTGACAATCCTCGGTGCGACTGCGCCTAAACTTGAAACCCAGGAAGATGCGGCACAACCTGCAGATGAGGTGCAGCAGGTTACTCCGCCTGATACAGAAACAGAAACTGTTGATGAAGGGGAAGATGTGTTCGACTTCCAATTGACTGAGGAAGAAATTGAAAACGCGAAAGAAGTGGGAGAAGAATCAGAATAGTCTTTTGACACAGCGCGTAAGCCAAACTTTCTCTACAAACCTCATAATCCGCTGATGAAAAACCGAAATCTTGAAGAACAATTCACGCTTTTTCCCATAAATACTGCGTTTGAAGTGCCAAAAGAGGACACAACACCTGAGGGCGTAACGTTAGTCTCATTCCGTGATTTAGTGCCTGAAATCACAGATACCGGCTACTTGACACACGCCATCGTATCCTATCCAGCGAAATTTATCCCGCAAGTCGTCAGATATGCAATTAACACCTACACAAAGGAAGATGATTGGATTGTGGATCCATTTGCAGGTTCAGGGACTGTGGGTGTTGAGGCTTACTTGTGTAAACGCAATGCGATTCTACTTGACCTCAACCTACTCTTGAATCACATCATGCCGCTGAAGATATACCGCGGAAAAGAACGGCTACGTAAAGAACTTATGTTGAAATTGTTGGACGGGCTGCAAGAAAATGAAAAGCACCGTTTTGTTCCCTCCTGGTCCAATGTCCAATACTGGTACGCCTCTGAAATCTTAGAATTGCTGTCGCAATACTGGGGTTATATCTACAGCATAGAGGATAACGTCTATTCCGGCATCATAAAATCAGCACTGTTGAAGGTGAGCAAACGCTTCTCTTATACTGAACACAGAACACCAAAATTAGCCCGATCTAAGCGTAAATTAGCAGCGATTGAAGAACTGCTCAGCGAAAATTGGAAAGACCAGTTAATAGAGATAGTTTACGATCACTCCTTGAAAACGTTAGGAAATATTAATGAATTTGTGATGCACACACAACATCATCAAAATCAGGTTGAGTTTCAAGGAGGTGTCGATTCCTCTTATGTTGCTGTACCACGCGAATGTGACGCATTAATCACATCACCGCCCTATCTCCAAGCACAGGAATATATCCGCTCCACAAAGATGGATCTCTTTTGGTTAGGACACACTGAGGAAGAGATTAAAGAGTTATCACGACTTGAAATTCCGTATCGCAAGGCAGATCGCATTATTCGGACGCCAACATTGGATAAAGTCAGGGATCAACTCACCCCTGCAGACCTACATAAGCGTCTTGACTCCTATTTTTGCCATACGTTGAATGCGCTTGAGAATTCAATGAACCGATTGAAACCCAACTCACCTGCCTGTATTTTCGTTGGCAATCCACGTATTGACGGGATAACAGTTGAGTTGTGGCGAATCTTGACAGAATACTTTACGGAACGTGGTTTCGGATTTGAAAAAGTCTATGAAGATAGAATAAAAACGCGCCAACTGTTCGGCGTGCGAAAGAATAAGAATCCTGATGGCATGAAGTCAGAATTTTTGTTAATCTTGAGAAAGATGGCTGTTTAATAACAGGTTTCCTTTGTTTCCAGAAAGGAGGCAAAACAATGAGAATCTTAGTTTGCGCATTTTTATCGATTTTGACGTTGTTTTTGTCAAACGGATATGCTCAAGAGTATACAACATGGGGGTTGCCTGATGGAGCTAAAGCGCGTCTTGGTAAGGGGGAGATAACTACAATCGCATTCTCTCCAAACGGTACTGAACTTGCGGTTGCAAGTTCTATAGGGATATGGATATATGATGTCCAAACAGGTAAAGAACTCGCACTACTTCCTGGATATAGAGAAAAGTTTACCACATCAGTGATCTCAACTTTCGATGCACCATTTACAGTCCATAAGTTAGCATTTTCTCCAAATGGTGAATTACTTGCTTGTGCAAGTACGGATGAAACCATTAGAATTTTTGATGTATCAACCTACACTGAACGTTACACACTTGCCACAAATAAAGAGGGAAATGTCAACAATTTTAGTGGCCCAAGAATCAGGGATTTGGCTTTTTCTTCAGATGGAAAAAGCCTTACGGTTTTAGAAGGGGCACCAGAATATAGGATTAAGGTGTGGGATATGAATTCTGGCAACTTGTTATCAGATGTTTCGGGACGCATAGGTGGTCCTCCACTTAAAGAAGATGCCCAATTTTCTCAATCTGGGGTCAGAGTATCAACAGACTCAGTAAAGCAGAAACATCAGCCTCTTGTAGCAGTTATTCTTTCACCTGACGGTACAACTTTTGCTGCGGTCAATACGAATATTACGATTATTGATGGAGAGTCAGAGGCAGCTATTCGTTTAGGGGATGTACATACTGGAAAACTGCGTCCAACACACATGTATATTTTTGGACAGAACGCAGACCAATCAGCTCCACCTGATTTGGAAACAGCAACAACAGTTGCATCAGTTCCAGTTCCACTTGAAGGACTTGGTTTTTCGCCAGATGGTACAATACTTGTAGGTCTAATTGTTAAGACAAGTAGTACACGGGATCCTAAAACCAAAAGGCGGATCGAAAAAACTGAATACCGAAAACTTCGGTTCTGGGAGGTCAGCACAGGGCGTGAACTGCCTGCCCTCATACCGGAACATGAACTGGGTGAAATCCATAGTTTTAGATTTTCTCCAGATGGCAAGATGTTTGTGACCTTAAGTAAAGACAAAGGGTTTCAACTGTGGAACACAAGGACAGGAAACTTGATATCATCTTTCACAATATCACCCCCAGAATTCAGTTCGCCTTCAAATAGTGAAATTATTGGTTCAGGAGACTTTTCTCCTGATGGAAAAACGCTTGCCTTTGTACCCTCTGGAAAGGATGCAGAAATACAGCTATGGGACATGAACACTGGGAAAATTAAATCAACATTGACAGAACACCCAATAGTTGAGATTCGATATGTGGCCGATAAGACTTTTCTTAGCACCAATAATCGTGGCACCGTTTTTAAGATACGTGAAAAGAACACTGGACAGGTTCAGTTAGATGTTACAGAAACTTGGGAAAAATTAACTACGCATGTTGACACGATTACAAAACTTAACGTAACAGCAGGTGCAATTTCATTAATTGGTCCGACACTTGCCATAGGCAATAAGGATGGTTCACTTTGGTTATGGGATGGCAGCACAAATCAACTTGGGGCATTGTCTACGGAACATACTGATGAAATCAGTGTTATAGCGTTCACTAAAGATGGTAAGAGTCTTGCCAGTAGCAGCAAAGATAATAGTATTCGTTTATGGGATATTCAGACAAGGAAAGTCCTTATACCCCTCACAGAACATAAAGCGTCAGCAAATAGTTTGGTATTTTCACCAGATGGGACAATGCTTGCAGGCGCGATCCCAGCAGGCACAATCTGGTTATGGGAACTTAATACTGGCAGACTAATTTCAAAACTCACGGCACATGAAACGTATGTTCCTAATTATTGGAAAAACGATGACTATCATCAAATGAGATTGGTATTTTCTGCTGACAGTAAACACTTTGCAAGTAGCAGTATTGACGGTATGGTTATTCTATGGGATGTTGGTCCTGATCCACGTCCTTTAACTCTTCCCGGACATAAAAGAGCAGTTGAAGCACTTGCATTCTCGCCTGATGGAAAATTACTTGCAAGTGGCAGTCAGGACAAAACTATTCGATTGTGGAGTGTTGAAAAGGAAGTTGAACTCGCTATTTTCAGAGGACATGCAGGCGGAGTCAATTCTTTAACATTCTCAGCAGACGGATCAACACTGGTCAGTGGTAGTATCGATGGTACAATCCTTTTGTGGGATAGAAACAAAATTGTTGATATGGATCAGTAAGTCTGGACAATCCTCAAATCAGTACCTCCTCCATTTTACGTTGACACACCCCCCATTATATTGTAAAATACAAACAAAAATCACAGTGGCGGTGCCATTATGCCCGTCCGTAAGGAGAACGAAATGAAACCATTAAAAACCTTGTGGCAGACAGTGGTCCCAGTGTTCCTAATTATCTTTTTTGTCTTGCCAGTGTCTGCTGAGGAACAAACCGAAGAAGAGGCAGCACCCCCAGTTAAAAAATACGTTGAATTCACACTGAGCGGCACCTACACCGATATAAAAGAGATGAGTTTTTTCGGCACTTCTTCAACGAAGACGTTGCGCGGACTTTTCAAGAAATTAGACGCGCTCAAAAATAACGATGAAGTCGCTGGCGTTATCTTTAAAATCGGAAATATCGGTATAGGCTGGGCAAGTCTGCAGGAAGTCCGAAATAAGTTAGACGAATTCAAAGATGCGGAAAAAGAGATGATCGCTTATCTTGAAAGCGGCGGCAATGCCCAATATCTCCTTGCCACTGCAATGGACCGCATCGTGCTAATGCCGACCGGAAATCTCAATCTAATCGGTTTACGCGCGGAAATCCTTTTCTACAAAGGGCTTTTGGAAAAGCTGGACGTTGAGGCAGATATGCTCGCAATGGGAGAATTCAAATCTGGTATTGAACCCTTCACGCGTGAGGACATGTCCGATGCCTTCCGTGAATCCATGACCGGTTTGCTTGATGATCTGTATGCGCAATTGTTGGAAAAGATTGCCGATGGTAGAGATGGGATTACCTCAGAAATTGCAGCTGAGTTAATAGACCGTGGTCCCTTCACTGCAAAGGAAGCACAGGAAGCAAAACTCGTTGACGCCCTGCAATACTACGACGAACTTTTAGATACAATCAATGAAACACCAGACACACAGGTTGCTAAACAGAACGACAAAAAGAAGCGAAAAGTGCCAGATATGAATAGTGTTATGGGGTTGATGCAGTTGTTCAATATGTTGAATCCACCGCAGCGTGCAAAGGCGCGTCCAGCAGAAAATCAACTTGCCCTCATCTATGCAAGCGGTCCTATTTTACCCGATTTTGACTCACCCTTTCCCACAACGTCTATAATCACACCGAAGACGTTAAAAAAAGCGTTTGAAAAAGCGCGTGCTGACAATGCTATAAAAGCAGTCGTGTTGCGTGTGAATAGTCCGGGCGGTTCCGCAATCGCATCTGATCTCATTTGGCGAGAAGTGGTGCGCACACAACGCGAAAAACCTGTGATTGTCTCTATGGCAAATTACGCCGCCTCTGGTGGTTATTATATCTCAATGGCAGCAGGAACAATCGTTGCACAACCCGGCACACTTACAGGTTCAATCGGAGTTTTCGGTGGTAAGCTCAATCTCAAAGGTCTCTATAACAAGGTCGGATTAACAAAAGAGATTATCACACACGGACAAAACGCAACACTCTATTCAGATTACGGCAGCTTTACGGAGACAGAACGTGAACGTGTTGAAAAGATGATGAAAACTGTCTATGAAGATTTTGTCACGAAAGCAGCTGACGGTCGACAGACGACTTTTGACGAAATTGATGCAGTCGCACAAGGACGAGTCTGGACAGGCAAGCAGGCAAAAGAACTCGGGCTCGTTGATGAACTCGGTGGACTTGATACTGCATTGACTATCGCTAAAAAAGAGGTAGGACTCACCGATGAAGACAGAGTTGACATCATCGTGCTACCAGAGCAGAAATCCTTTTTTGAACAGATCATGGAAAGCATACTTGAAGAAGAGGCAGGGATTTCAGCACCATTGCCTTTACAATTGGCACAGCAGCATCCAGCAATCTCTAAGCTAAACACGCAATGGCATCGGATAGTAACATGGTTAACCCTATTTGAGAAAGAACGGGTGGTCACAGCCTTACCTTACGATATTTTAATTCGGTGATTTTATGAAAACCAATGACTTTCACGTTGATTTGACAGACGAACAAATTGCCTTTTTTCAAGAGAACGGATATCTGAGCATTCCGCGCATCACAACAGATGACGAGATTGAATGGCTTAAAGGCATTTACGATGAACTCTTCACTGAACGCACAGGTGAGGAACAGGGACGCTATTTTGATTTAGCGG
The DNA here is from genome assembly GCA_028824125.1 of Candidatus Poribacteria bacterium. Taxonomy (GTDB): domain Bacteria; phylum Poribacteria; class WGA-4E; order WGA-4E; family WGA-3G; genus MSPOR6. Next base: position 51,231 of record JAPPES010000140.1, on the reverse strand, counting down.
GTCCCCGTGCGCATACTGGACAAGAAACGTTACCACAGGTCCTGGGTCCAGAAGCACAGTTTCCCGAACTCCGCGAATCTATCTATTTCCAAAACGCACAACGACTCGCTGCGAAATTGCTGAGTGTAGAAAAGGAAAAGGTTGGCGGTGGTGGACACATGATTCTGAAACCCGCACATTATGGCAACGAAACACCGTGGCATCAGGATGAGGCATACTGGAATCCCGAAGTCTTGCCGCATAGTTTAAGCGTCTGGCTGCCGCTTGACAAAGCAACGCTTGAAAGTGGATGTCTCCAGTTTATTCCGAAGTCTCATAAAGGCGAAGTGCGGTGGCATCGGCATATCAACAACGACCCGCTTGTGCATGGTTTGGTCACCGATGATGTTGATCCATCAGAGGCGGTTGCATGTCCGATACCGGCGGGCGGTGCTACGTTCCATCACTGTCGGACTTTGCATTATTCTACTCCGAACAGCACAGCGCAAACACGTAGGGCATATATCCTTGTTTTCAGTGGTCCGCCACAAAAATTGGACAAACCCGCAGACCGTCCGTGGATAAAAGAGGAGCAGGAGGCACTCGCAAAACTCAAATCCTTAGCAGCAGAAAGGGAGTAGCAAATGGCAACAGAAAAAATTGTTGAGATTTCATCATTGAGTGATTTCATTGATTGGGTAAATAAATTGGGTTCTGACAAATATTGGTTTAGAGGTGTCCCAAATCAAGACTATAGGATACAAGCGTCTGCTTACCGGCGCATGAAAAAGGACACCGAAAAATCTGAAATATCAAAGTCTAATTATCGTATTCAAAAGGAGAGAGCTGAAAAAAACCAAAAGGTTCTCCAAATCAATAGTGACTTAATTGCAGATGCTCGACTACGAGGACACGACAAAAGAGATGGTCGGGCACTTGAAGATTTGGAAATACTTGCAGAATTTCAGCATTATTTTGCAGCAACATGGCTTATTGACTTTACTCATAACGCACAAATTGCTCTCTATTTCGCCTGCCTGAAAGATTTAAAGTGGGAAAATAACCCACAAGATTCTGAAGAAGCTCCATATGGTAAAGTTTATGCTGTACGTAATGATCCGAATCGGTTTAAAAAAATTGATTCGGCTTTATTAAAAAAAGAGATTAATGAATTTTCTCAATTCGATACAAACGTTACACCTCAACTGTATCATTGGGAACCCAGACACCAGAACAACCGTGTTATTGCCCAACAATCAATTTTCCTTTTTGGTTCTTACGAACTTAAGGCAGATGGTGTATGTATTATTAAAGACTGTAATAAGAAGATTATTCTAGCTGAGTTAGAACGGGTATCGGGTATTACACAAGCCATGTTGTTCCCTGACTTTGATGGTTTTGCTCGTTTATACCGTGAAAATGTTCCATATACAGAACTAAGTGCTGCGGAGTATGCAAAACGGGCTTATGATGCATACCAAACAGAAAAATATCAAAATGCTATTGTAGACTATGACAAAGCTATTGAATTAGAGCCCGGCAAATCATCTCATTATTATTTTCGGGCAGAGGCGAAAGTAGAATTAGGGCAATATAGGGAGGCTATCACAGATTATAACAAAGCTATTGAATTAGAACCCAACGATTCATACAACTACATCCAACGGGCAGAGGCGAAAGTAGAATTAGGGCAATATGAGGAGGCTATCACAGATTATGACAAAGCTATTGAATTATATCCTGATTCATCTCGATACTACTATCGGGCAAAGGTAAAAGTAGAATTGGAACAATATGAAGAGGCGATTGCAGATTATAATGAGGCACTTCAACGAAAACCTAAAAATGCATATATTTATTACATGCGGGCACAAGCAAGGATACAAATGTCTGAATTTAGATCCGCAAAAGAAGATTTGGATGTTGCATTGTTATTGGCGCGAGAGATGAGTGAGGTTAAACTGATCACGAGAATTAACCAAAGTATTTCCGAGATTGAGAGTGAATCTACGGAGGATGATATACCTTTCTAATTGTGTCTATGAACATACTTTATTTTAGATACAATTTTCAAACGATTAACTTAAGGAACAGATATGTCAGAAGTAACACAAGAATATCTTTTTAGTCCAAGCGAATACACCAACCCCAAATTTCAAGGAACCCTTGACTATATCCGTGAGGTAGCCAAGTCAGAACGTAAAAAAGGCGAACTTTTTGAGCGGTTGATGCTGAAATATTTCAGTGAAGACCCCGACTATAAAGACCAATTTTCCGATGTCTATCTTTGGAAACAGTGGGCAGAACTCCGAACAGAATTTGACGGCACTGACATAGGCGTTGACCTTGTTGGCAAAAAACACGATGGCGGATTTTGTGCTATACAGTGTAAATGCTATGCGCCAGAGACTCGGATTTCAATGGGGGATCTCAATTCATTTCTCTCTACTGCCTCCCTACCCGCTTTTGCCGATAACACTCGAATTCTTGTTAACACTGGTGGCGAGTTAGGACCAAACGCGCTTAGATTAGTAGAACCATTAGGCGACAAGTTTCGCGTAATTCGCTTTAGTGATCTTGAAAGTAGTCCGTTTGAATGGCCTGACCTGAGTCTACAAGACCCCGAAGCACTGACCTACAAGCAAAGACGATTCAATCTGAAGGACCACCAAAGAGAAGCATTTGATGATGTTGTCAACGGGTTCAAAACATCAGACCGTGGAAAACTGATTATGGCATGCGGCACAGGAAAAACCTTTACCGCACTCCGAATCGCTGAAGAATTCGCTAAAACTGAGGGCAGAGTCCTATATCTCGTGCCGTCTATCAGTCTACTTTCACAAGCGATGCGAGAATGGTCAGATCAACGCGGAATAGACCATAGTTACATCGGTATCTGCTCAGATACACGCGCTGGTGACACCGCTGAGGATACATCTATTCAGGAACTCAAAATCCCCGTTACCACAGATCCATTATCAATTACGCAATCATTGCAGAATACTGACACAAACAAAATGACTGTTGTTTTTTGCACCTATCAATCGCTCCCTCTTATAGAAAAAGCACAAGCTGCAGGTGCCCCCCAATTTGATATTGTTTTTTGCGATGAAGCACACAGGACCACTGGTATTGACAAGCCTGGAGATAAAACCTCACCTTTTGTGCTTGTCCACGATGCAAAACGGATTCGCGCCAGCAAACGTCTCTATATGACTGCCACCCCAAAACTTTATACAGAAACCGTAAGAACAAAAGCAGCAGACTATAATGTTGAAGTGTTCTCTATGGACGACGAAGAAAAATTTGGCCCCCAATTTCACCGACTCCCTTTCTCCAAAGCTGTTGAGATCGGACAACTCTCCGATTACAGAGTCGCCATTTTTGGCATCTCTGAACAGGAAGTCAATTCGGCATTGGGGGGTGATACCGGCAAATACGGTAGCGAAATCAACATAAACGATGCAACGCGAATTATCGGATGTTGGCGCGCATTACAAAATCCTGAAAATAAGGAAAAAAATGACGAAACGCTCAAACCTTTAAGACGCGTTATCACATTTACAAACAGAATTGACGAGTCAAAGGCTCTGGCGCACTATTGGAATGATGTTGTTGCAGATGCAATTGAGGAATTACCAGAAGATGAAATCCCTGCTAATTTTGAATGTGAAACCAAACACGTTGACGGAACAGACCACGCGCTAAATAGAAAGGCACGCCTTGATTGGCTAAAAGGTGACGATAAGGGCGTTTGCCGCATCCTCTCCAACGCACGGTGCCTCTCCGAAGGTATTGATGTCCCCGCACTTGACGCTGTAATCTTTTATAAACCCCGAAAATCGCATATTGACGTTGTCCAAGCAGTCGGTCGCGTCATGCGCAGGGCACCCGGCAAGCAATTCGGTTATGTCATATTGCCTGTTGCAATCCCGGAAGATAGAGACCCCGCCGAAGCCCTTAATGACAATGAAAGATTCTCTAATGTTTGGAGTGTTCTAAACGCCTTACGTTCACACGATGACAGATTTGATGCTAAAATCAACAGTATTGACCTCAATAAAGAATTGCCTGATTCTATTGTCATTGGCGGTAGAAGAGATAGTGACACCAATTGGGTTGGTGAGCAACTCCCACTAATGCCAATTGATATTCCTGTTGAGGCGATACTCTCTAAAATCGTTGATAAGTGTGGTGACAAAAGATACTGGGAAAACTGGGCAAATGAGGTCGCAGAAATTTTTGACCGAATCGTTAGCCGAATTGAAAATCTATTGGGTGATCCTGAAAACGCTACGTTGGCTAAACGATTTGATCGTTTCCATACCGAATTGAAAAAGACAATTAACACGTCCATTACGCGCGAAAACGCCATTGATATGATCGCACAGCACATGATAACACATCCAGTCTTTGATGCACTTTTTGAAGACTATGATTTTTCATCTCGTAATCCTGTCGCAAAGGCACTAAATAATTTGGAGAAGAGATTTGTAAAATTTGGGCTTGATACTGAAACTCGAGAATTGAAAGGTTTCTATGATAGTGTCCAAACCCGTGTCAGCGGTGTCAAAAGCAGCGAAGGACGACAACAGGTACTATCAGACCTCTATGAACAGTTTTTCAAAAAAGCATTGAAAAAAGAAGCAGAAAGACTCGGTATCGCATACACACCGACTCCCCTTGTTGACTTTATCCTGCACAGCGTCAATGACATTTTAAAAGAAGAATTTGGGCAAAGCATCTCTGATGAAAATGTGCATATATTAGACCCGTTCACCGGCACTGGTACCTTTCTTGTTCAACTCCTACAATCTGGACTCATCCAACCTGAAGATATCGAACGAAAATACCATAAGGAACTCCATGCAAACGAGATACTCTTACTTGCTTACTATATCGCGTCTGTGAATATTGAAGAAGCATTCCGAGGACAGCGCAACGGAGACAAAGGATATGAACCTTTTGAGGGCATTGTCCTGACTGATACCTTCAATCTTAATAAATACAAAGGAGAGGAACCTAAACAAGATACCCTCCTTCCTGAAGAACAACGGATGGTAGAAAACAACAAACGGATAGAACGCCAACAAAATCTCCCGATAGAGGTTATCATCGGCAATCCCCCTTGGTCTGCAAAGCAGAGAAGTTCTGCTGATGATAACCAAAATGTAGAATATCCTGAGCTTGAAAATCGCATTAGTGAAACCTACGCTGAGCGCACGACAGCGACGTTAAAGAATAGTCTTTACGACACATACAAGATGGCAATTCGATGGGCAACCGACAGGCTGCATGAAGAAGCAAAAGAACAAGGCATTGTTGCATTTGTTACTCCTGCTACATGGATTACCGGAAACGTTGACGCTGGAATACGCGGATGCTTGGCAGAGGAGATTAATTCGATTTATGTGTTAAACCTTAAAGGTGATGCGAAAATATACGGTGAGCAGGGCAAGTTAGAAGGAGAGGGTGTTTTTGGTAGTGCTACGCAGTCACCTGTCGCTATCACAATCCTTGTCAAAAACCCAAACGCTATACACAAAAGGTGTCACATCCACTACAGAGATATTGGCAATACCCTTAAACGTAAGGAAAAACTGAATTCACTGAGCGAAGCTAAATCAATATCAGGTTTCCACGATTGGCAAATAATCAACCCAAATAAACATTACGATTGGATAGAACAACGTAGCGATGCTTTTACACAATTTTATCCAATGGGATCAAAAGAAGCGAAGGCAGGAAGAACAGATGACGCAGTATTTGTATTGTATTCAAGAGGATTAGCAACAAGCAGAGACAAGTATATCTATAATTTCTCAAGTGATGCATGTGCAGAGAATGCCCTGCGAATGACACAAGATTATCTCAATGCACTATCTGAACTTGAGGAAAATCCCGATCTTGATGTAAGAGAAGTAGCACGCCAACATACAGCAAATGTTCAGTGGGATCGGGAACTTGAGAACAATCTAAGACGGAGAAGAATAACCGAATTCGATGTAAGTTACATAAGAAAAGTTGCGTACCGACCTTATATTAAAACGAATGGTTATAACGACTACACATTTGTAAATTGTAAATACCAACAAGATCTAATTTTCCCAGATAGTTCAAGTAAAAATCGGGTGATATGTGTTCCCGGTATCTCAAGCAAAAAGTCGTTTTCTGCTCTTATGACAGATACAATACCAGATCTCAATATTAACGATGCGGGCACACAATGTTTTTCCCGATGGCAATATTCCGTATCCAACGAATACGAAATACGTTTCGACAACATATCAGATACAGCACTGCGCGCCTTCCGAGAACACTATAACGACGACTCCATCACAAAAGACGACATTTTTGACTACGTTTACGGTATCCTGCACGCCCCCAGTTATCGGGAGCAGTTTGCCAATGATTTATCAAAAATGCTACCACACATCCCGTATGCCCCAGACTTCACAGCCTTTGCTGAAGCAGGATATAATTTGGCAGACCTCCATCTTAATTATGAAACTTGTGAACGGTATCCAAACCTTAAAGTTGCCCCACGTAAGCCGGACCTATTTTGGGAAGAAAAACCTGAGCATTTCCTATTAGGCACAAAACCGATGAAATACAAAGATAAAAACACGAAAGGCGTGCTTTTTATCAATGATCACGTGCAAATAGAAGGTATCCCAGAAGAAGCACATGGGTATGTCGTCAACGGTAGAACACCATTGGAATGGTTTATCAATCGTTATAAAATTACGCCACGAGAAAAGAACAACGGCATTCTCAACGATGCAAATTGTTGGTTTGAAAACCCGCGTGATCTCATCACAGCAATTGAGCGAATTGTTTATGTGAGTGTGGAATCAACGAAGATTATTGAAAATCTGCCTTCTGAGATAACTACCGAATAAGATTGAGTAGCGGAGTTTCAGAATAAGTGTAGGTTTAAACGTTGCATCTCAAAACGAAATTTGCTAAAATAGCAGTATTGGAGATTTTGACTTACTTATTGAGTGTAGACGCGCGCAGAGCGCTTTTAAAAGAAAGGAATTTACAATGTTTGTATGTATTGCATGTGGTTATTTGTGGAAAGAAGCGGATGAACCGCCAGACGAGTGCCCAGCTTGCACCGCACCCAAAGAGAAATATATCCCTTACGATGACAGAGCGGAACGGTGGGTCAAACGCGCCGTAGCAGCACATGTCATGTACCCGGATGAAGAAGGGGCTGACCTCCGTGCAGAGAATTCTGCTCTCTCCTCACACATCAGATTCGCTTTGGTGGGTTTACTTAGTGACCTCCAGAAAGAATAAAATGAGCAAGCTCCGATTCACGCAATCGGGGCTTCTTTCTATTTTATCTGTAATTTTAATTTTACATCGAATCCATATATACTTCTTGGCGGTTACCGCGTTTGTAGTCGCGCAATTTATTGCGCCTCTTACATTTATAGGAGTATTTTTCGGCTTGGATTGAGTATAGTGAAATAGTAAATTCAATTTATGAGATGCCTTCAGGTTTTTTATTAACTATCAGAAAGGAACGGCATTGTTGGTCCCTTGCACCAATTGACAAAATGCCGTAATATAAAAATGAAACAGGTCCGTTATCTGCTGATACTGTTCCTTGTGACGTTACACGGAATAGCATCAGCCCAAAATCTTGCAGACCGAGTAGTGGAACACACTTTCCCTAACGGTTTAAAACTATTGATGATTGAACGTCACACTTCACCGACCGTCGCGCCGTACATCCTCTTTAAAGCGGGTTCCGTAGATGAATCTGACGATGCACGTGGCATTGCACACATGCTTGAACACATGCTGTTCAAAGGCACGAAAACAATCGGCACCAAAGACTATAAAAAAGAAAAAGTTGTGCTTGCCGAAATAGATAAAATTGGTGACGCATTAGACATGGAACGTGCAAAAGGTGCAAGGGCAGACGCAGAAAAAATTGCCGAATTAGAAGCGGCACTCAAAACACAACAAGAAGCCGTAAAAGAATGGGTTGTCTCTGGTGAATACACCGAAATCTATACACAACACGGCAGCACCGGATTCAACGCTGGCACCTCTGTTGACTATACGATTTACACGGTGGAATTGCCATCAAACAAATTAGAATTGTGGGCAATGCTTGAATCAGACAGGCTTAAGAACGCTGTTTTACGTGAATTTTATGTTGAACGTGAAGCGGTAAAAGAGGAACGCCGGATGGTTGTGGATACGCGCCCTGGTGGCAAGCTATATGAGCAGTTTATGGCTGCGTCCTTCACTGCGCATCCCTATGGAATGCCAATCATCGGTTGGCCCTCCGATATCGCGATGCTAAACCGCAAAAAAGCAGAAGAATTCTTCCGTATCCACTACGCGCCGAATAACTCTGTGATGGTCATTGTCGGAGATATTAACGTCGAGAAAACTATCAAACTCATTGAAAAATATTTTGGTGATATTCCGTCTCAACCGCTCCCTGATGAGGTCACCGTTCGTGAACCCGCGCAGGAAGGGGAACGAAGAATTGAGGTAGAATTTGACGCTGAACCACAGATGATGATCGGATTCCATAAACCGACAATCCCACATTTTGACGATTACGTGCTGGACATGATCAGTGCTATTCTCTCGGATGGACGCACATCCCGTTTTTACAAGAACATCGTTGAAGAGGGCATAGCGGTTTCTGCTAATTCAATAAACGGATACCCCGGTGCCCGTTACGATAACCTCTTTGTAGTTAGTGCTACCCCTCGCTCACCGCATACAACAGCTGACGTGGAGGAAGCAATTTATACGCAACTGGAAAAACTGAAAACGGAACCCGTTGCAGAAAAGGAATTTAAACGTATCCTTAAACAGATAGATGCAGGCTTTATCCGCGCCCTAAGTTCAAACGCCGGAATGGCAAACCAACTCGCTTTTTATGAAGGCATTGCTGGCGACTGGCGATACATACTCAACTGGCGGAAAAAGATGTATGAAATCACACCTGATGACATCATGAGAGTTGCACAGACCTATTTTAAAAAGAGCAACCGCACCGTCGCTACACTTGTTAAGAAAGAACCTGTAGCATCTGAAAGTACCGACGAGGAGGATAGTGAATAATGCAGAAACAGATCGCGAAAAAACTTTTTATAGCCGTCTTTATTGCCTGTTTTATCATTTCGGGCAGCCTGCCGTTATATGCTAAACCGCATGAAGAACTGACTTATGAACCTATTCAGTTCAAACCGCTTGTGCCTGAAAGACATGAACTTTCTAATGGAATGGTTTTATACCTACTTGAAGATCACGAGTTACCTGTATTTGACATCAGCGGACTTGTTAGAACAGGGACCATCTACGACTCAAGTGACAAGGTGGGATTAGCCTCTATTTGTGCAAGTGTCATGCGAACCGGCGGTACAGTGTCCCGTGAACCAGAGGCATTGAACGAGGAACTTGAATCTATGGCTGCTTCTGTTGAGGTCGGTATGTCCCCCGAATACGGGAGAGTGAGTCTTTCAACGATGGCAGAGGATATTGAAAAAGGATTAGAAATCTTTGCAGATGTTTTACAAAACCCTGCTTTCAGAGAGGATAAACTTGAACTCCGAAAACAGCAAGCAATTGAAGCAATTCGCAGAAGAAATGATAATCCTATCCAATTGGCATGGCGGAACTTTTCAGCTATTCTATATGGTACAAATCACCCGTTTGGTTGGTATTCTGAAATTGAAGACGTAGAGAGCATTACAGTAGACGATCTCAAAGCATTCCATGCCAAATATTATCAGCCAGATAATATCATGCTTGCTATTACTGGCGATTTTGAGACTGAAACGTTGATCGCACAACTTGAAAAGGCGTTTGATGGATGGGACAACGCTAAAATAGAATTTCCACACATTTCTGATGTTGAAAACGCACCGAAACCTTCTGTCAACTATATCATGAAAGATTTGCCACAAACTACGATGTTGATTGGACATTTCGGCATTAAGCGTACCCCAGATTTCCCAGATTTCTTTGCCCTCCGCGTCATGAATGATATTCTTGGAGAAGGCGGGTTTACCTCACGCTTGATGAAAGAAGTACGTGAAAAGCATGGTCTCGCCTATATGGTCGGAAGCCTCATGCAAACGAGCCTCTACTCAAATCCTGGTGAGTGGTTCGCCTATTCACAGACACGTTCAGATAAAACTGCCGAAGCAATTTCGCTCATTATCAGCATAGTCCGTGACCTAAGAGAAAACCCAGTGTCTGAGGAAGAACTACAGCGTACTAAAGATTCGCTCATCAATTCGTTTGTCTTTGGGTTTGAGAGTAGTTCTCAAATCGCATTTCAGCAGATGATGCTTGCGTATCGCGGATTCGCACCAGATTTCCTTGAAACCTATACAGACAATATCGCGAAGGTCACAGCGGAAGATGTGCAGGCAGTCGCGCAGAAGTATCTTCACCCTGACGCACTCACGATTGTCACTGTCGGAAATCAAGATAACTTTGACAGGCCTTTGCGTGAATTCGGAGAAGTCAACGAGATTAAAATCAAGCAACCGACACCTCCACCCCCCGAACCGATGCCTGAAGCGAGTGAGACTGACGTTGCAAAAGCGAAGGAAATCCTTGCTGCATCAGTCGAGGCACACGGTGGAATTGAGAAGTTGAAAGCGGTCAAAAATGTTGTTGCGGATATGCAAACCACCACGCATACGCCAATGGGACCAATGGATTTGCAAGTCGCCTTATATCAGGTCTATCCGGAGAAAATGCGGCAAAATATCGTTACACCACAAGGCGAAATCAGTATTGTATTTGATGGTGAAGCTGCTTTTGTCATGTCCGTTGCGGGCACGCAACCTTTACCACCTGAAATGACAACCTCCTTGACAGACGCAGCTTTCAGGGACATAGTTCCGCTCCTGGTCCACCTTTCACAAAACGATGTCCCGGTTCAATACGCAGGAACAGAAGAAGTGGATGGAAAACCAGCATCTGCCTTGCTTGTAAAGCAGCCTTCAGGTGAAATGGTCAAAATCTTCATCAGTGAAGAGACACACTATGTCATTAAATTAGCCTTCCGCGAGACAGAGCAGGGAGCGACAATGGACAAAGAAACTTTCTTTTCTGATTTTCGCGAAGTTGAGGGCGTTCAATTCGCGTTCCACGTTATGCAAAATGTGAATGGCGAACTTTACACCGATAATCGTGTCAAGAGTGTCAAATTAAACACTGAACTTGACGACTCACTTTTTGAGGTGCCTGAGTGAAAACATTGAATTTGCGGGTTCGTTATTTTCAAGATAGCACACCAGCAGATGTGCCGTGCCGTGAAACTGCATTTATCCGCCGTGAATTTGAAATGCCGTTGCCAATTGCGGAAACCGCTTTGGTGCTCGTTGATTTATGGAACGTGCATTTCATTGAAACTTGGATAGAACGCGCTAAACAGGTGACTGTTGATTGCGTTGTGCCTGTTATCGATGCGGCGCGACAGGTAGGCATGACAATCGTTCATGCCCCTTCGCCATCGGTAGCGGCACAGTATCCGCAACTCAAACGGCACAAACCGCCTGAACCCTCAACACCTTCTGCCTGGCCACCCTCCGATTTCCGAGGCAGAGAAGGCGATTATGCTGTCCACCGTGGACCGCGCAGTCAACCGCCGGGTATTGGCATCCATTGGGATAAACTTGCATCGCAACTCTCTATGTCTCCGGCTATTGATGTCCAAGACGATGATTATGTGATTGCAACGGGACAGCAATTGCATGAACTGCTTGAGGAACGGCAAATCTTACATCTCATCTTTGCAGGCTTCGCTACAAATTGGTGTGTTTTAGGCAGGGATTACGGTATCCGTTCTATGGCGCGGTATGGCTATAACATTATTCTGCTCCGCGACGCCACCACAGGCGTTGAGTTCCCTGATACTTACGATAATCTGTTCACAACAGAGATCGCAATTCGCGAGGTAGAGCAGCAGTATGGGTTTAGTGCATCAAATACCGATTTTTTTACGGCAGTTGAGGCTTCTTGACATTTAACCCAGACACCTCTAACATAGGGCGAGGTCTCTGTGCCTCGCCTTTTTCATAACCATAATTCATACATTGAGAGAACAAAATATGAATAAATATGAAGGTGACAACTTTGAGGATTTTCTCAAGGAGGAAGGGATTCTTGAAGAGGTAACAGAACGTGCGCGAAAGCGGTTGTTAGTTTGGCAACTTGGCGATATCGTAAGGGTTCTAATTCGACGGAAAACGACATTCGACAAAAAAGTGAATTCCGAATCTATGAAAAATATTCAGGACGTCCAAAATAGAAATTCACTTTATAGTAAATCCGAAAATATGTTCACATTCCCCGATAGACGCGGTTTCCTAACCTACCAAGACGAATAGCGTTAATTTGGTATTATCCCGTTTTCTATCTCTAATCTCTGCTATTTTGCCCACTTCACAATACCAGAAAAATAGCACAGCCTCTCATAATACCGCATCACCCGTTTTACATACTGACGCGTCTCTTGATACCCTCTAAAATATCCGTGCGGCGGTACACCCGCTTCCCACACTTTGCTATGCAATTCTATATCCTTTTCTGTGAGTAGACCAAGATTTGCCCTGATAGATTCCCATTGATGCGGTTCACCCTCACGGTGTTCCGCAATTTTCTGCGCGTCCTTGATATGCCCGCGTCCTCCATTATAACTGGCTAAGGCAATACGCACACGATTCGGATGTGAACTCTCTGGATAGAGATCATACAAACTGCGCAGATAACGCGTCGCACCAGCAATGCTTTCATGTGCTTCAAATGGATCGGTAACACCAAGCTCTTTTGCAGTTTTAGGCATCAGCTGCATCAATCCCTTTGCACCGGCAGGACTCACGGCATTTTCGTTAAACCCAGATTCCTGGACAATTAGGGCAGTAACCAACCGCCAATCCAACTGATGTGTCGCAGCATGTTTCTGGATAACTGGACGATACTTTAGTATCTTTGGAGAAAGAATTAGAAGTCGAACACCGCTCCAGTCCCGCACAAATACCGCAAAACCCCCAATCAGTAGCGCACAGATAATAATTCTCACAAGAATACGTCTTTTTATCTTTATCATGTGAGTCCAATCCCACTGTTATACTATTTCTGAATAATCGCCTTTCATTAACAAAAAATGCGTTTGTAGTCGCGCAATTCATTGCGCCTCTTACATTTACGCGGGCCTTTTAGAAATCGCAAAATGCCCAAAATGTATCAAAAATTATTGGTTTTACTTTAATTCCCCCAAGCATAAGCAAATAGAAAAACAAAACGGTGTTCCTGTTTAGTTTCACCTGCTGTATGTTCAATGTTCTGGATATGTCGCCACGCATAGTTAACAGAACCTTTTAACCCAGTCGTTGGTCGATATTTCCAACCAACCCGAATTTCAGAAAGCCGTTCAACTACGCCAGAAGGAAACGGAATGCCTTGATACGCCTCACCATAAAATCGGTCTGTAATATCTGCCTCCCCGTTTCGCTGATGACTAAAACGGCTCTCAATTACGGCTGAAGGTGTCGCCTGATACGATACGCGGAACGTGAATAAGTCAGCATCGGTACCAATTGGATGTCCAATCATCGCGCCGAAATGTGTGAACTGGTTATCGGGAACAAGATGTGTATATGCCCACCGATTGACGCGCACATACTCTGTGTGGATACCAAGTTGACGCTCCGTCTGCATCGGATACCACTCCACACCCGTGAGCCATGTAACCGCATGTGGGTCAAAGGTGTCCGGATTATACTGAAAATCATCTGCAACCCATTCCACATAGAGACGCATACCATCAATTGGACGCACCGCCCCATCAATACTAAACATGATATTGTCATCTTTTTTCGCATTGTATTGAACAGCATAATATGGGATAACGGGATTAAGGTAGTTCCACTCCACCGTTTGCACATCGCCTCCGTAAAGCACCCATTCAGCCGCACCGATTTCAAGCCAATCGCTGAATTGATAATCAAGCCGATGCGCGCTCAGATAACGTTTCGCGAGATAGCGCGTCGTGCCATCGTCAAACCACGTTGAGTTGAGTTGTGCAGAAAATGCAGTGACTTTAAGTATGCCGATTTTGCAAGGAACAGTACCAGTAAGTCGAATAAGTTCAAACGGTGGTGAGTTGTCCGAAATCCCGACAGATTTGTCGGGACTCGCCCCCCAAAACACAAAATCTCTACCCACTAATAAGTCTAATTCTGCGTCTCCAAAAGGCATCAAGTGGTATTGCAGATAACTCCTTTTGAAGTCAACAACATAATCCCTATGCCATCTTTCAAATCGTTGATCAGCAGATTTCAGAAGCGGTGGCGGATCGGGCAGAAAAAAACTCTCTGTAAAATCTGGACCCTGCTCAAAATTGGAGATTTCCAACTCGGAATATACAGTGAACCGATGCTTGCTGTTTCCACCAGCATAATGAAACCCACTTTGAAGTGCTGGTGCAATTTTTTTATCTGCAAAACGTAATTCTGGCTGAATATGCACGTGAGTCTTTTGCTTTGTTCCTGTTAATTCAAAGCGAAATTCACGTTTGAGTTTCTCTAAAAGCTTTCTATCTATTGGCGATATAATCACTACACCAGAACGGATGCGTGCTTCAGCGTTTTGAATAATATTTGCCACATCTGCACGGGATAGTGGTAAAGAATGCCGATGAAACCCACCTGTAACACCCGATACCTCAAGCTTAGCAAGTGTTTCAATCACCCACCCATCAAAGTTAAGCGGAATATTCGGCGCAGCATAAACTGAAGAAGAATTGAGTAGTAACAACAGGAAAAGAGAGCATAGAAACGATGTGGATTTCTTACACACTATGCTGAAAAACTGCGATTTCATTCAGTTTCCATCTCCTCTAATATCCTGTCAATTCTCCGAAACTGCCAACGCCAACGTGTGTTATAGAGAAATTGCCGTAGGTCAAATCGGTTGTCATCGGGTGAATACGGTTCAGCGTGATAGGCAGGTGTTAATGTCGTCATCTTGTGGCGATTGATGGCATAGTAGTGGAAAAACCTTTTGACCTTCTCTGCGACTTCACTGGGAGGCAGATGATTCCATTCCTGAACCAGTTTTTCAAACATACTGACGGGACCACACCGATGCACTTTTCGCAGCTGCCCAAACCGACTAAGCTCAGCGTAAGTCATCCCCATATCTTCTTCATCGGTTTGCGTATAGGTTTCGGTGATAGGTTCTAATTCTGCGGTTGGTGGTGCCTCCAAGATAGTGCCGAGACTCGGATAGCTGAGATGTTCTTTTGCCCAATGAAGAAAACTGCGTAGATCCGTTTTACTAATGCTTCCAATCGGATTGATGTCGGCACTGCTACAATCATATTTAGTGAGATAACCGCGCAGTGCTTCGTCAACGTTGCCTGTGCCTAATACGAGAAGCGTCCCACGCCTATTCCGAACCCACGGTAACGTCTGTGCAAAAAGATAACTGATAACCATCCGCAGCCGTGCCTGTATGTTTTGCAGTGCCTGATTTTCAACGGTACTACCGCCTTCTGTTTTGAACTGCGGCGTTTTGCCGGTTATACCGATAAACATTTTGCGCAATGCGCCGACAAGCGACTCCATATTAATGTCAAGATGATAACTGCCAATTTCACTTGCCAACTGTTTGGCGCGATGCCGCGTTTCACGAGAACTGTTTGATGTGCCCATATAGCACGTATAGAGCAGTTGATTAGCAAGGTGTTGCGCAGCGTGCCACGGATCGTTATAATCTGTCTTAATTTTTTCAACACATTCTGCACCGAGTATCCGTTCAGTATCGCGAATAACGTGCGGCACATCGTCAAGAATCCCTTTCGCAACGAGTTGACACATAGAACCGACAAGTGTCGCTACAGCACCACTATCCGAGCCACCCGAAAGTGCAACAAAATATCCCGCGGCTTCGGATCGTCTTAGATAATCCCAGAGCCAACACGCAGGACCGAGCGCAATTTCTTCTTCAGGTGTATGAATGTTTAACTCAGACTTTGGAACGGTGACAGAACAATTTTCAGCATTGCCTACTTTAAAATCGGCATAAATCTGCGGAATAGAAACACCGCGACTCGCCTGCACTGCCCCACTCATCCTTGAACCGCGATAGGAGCGGACATCCCGTAAATCCACAGTCGCGGTGACCACTTCAACATCGTTGATAGAAAATTGTGATCCCTGCACGAGAACGTGTCCGTTTTGTGCAATCGTTGCGCAGCCATCAAAATAAAGCCTGCCGCCATCACACCCCTGCTGATTCGCGTATAGGTAAACGCCCCCACATTTTTCAGTTGCATTTCGTATCAATGACAAGCGCGTGTCAAGTTTGCGAAGTTCGTGATGTGAACCCGACCCATTGGCGATTATCTCAACGCCATTATATGCAAGATCAATATGCGGAGAGTGCGGCGCAAACAACTCTTCACAGGTTTCCGATGCCAAAACCGTGTCGTGTGCCACAATCACTGCACACCCTATCGGTACTGTGGCATTAGGCGTGATTTCAAGTATCTCAGGCGGCACTTGGAACGGTTCCGTTGTCCACCCTTTTTGCCACGCAGCAAACCAACGCGGTTCACGGTAGTTCCCCTCAGCAGCAAGCACCAACTTCGGACGAATCAGAAGAATCTTACCATCACACACAAACACACGGCAATTGTAACGCACGCTTTTGTGCATCACAGGCATGCCAATATCGCACAAAATACCATCCGTATATCCACCCGTTATGATGCGCGCAAGCGATTCCCAACTGTGCCGTAACGTATCTTCTTCAAGGAAATGGTCTTCGCAGGAATAACCCGTTATCTCAAGTTCAGGACCGAGTCGATAGCGTGCACCCGCTGCCTTGGCAAGTTCTATTGACTCGATGATACGCTCACAGTTGCCCTCAAAGTCCAATGCCCACTGATTCAGGTTGCAGGTTGCAAGTGTTGCTTTCATATTTTTATAGTTATCAGTCATCAGCCTTGTAGGTTGGGTTTCGCTTCGCTCCACCCATAGGTGTCAACTTAAGGATTTTCCGAATATGAGTAACCCTCTTCAGTCCCGTAGGGACGATATGTTTATAGAAAACAGAGTGAAAACCCTCTTGAGCCCCGTAGGGGCGGTATGTTATAGAATCGGTTTACCGATCAAGATATGTCGCTCCTACGGAGCTCAAGAGTTGGGGCTATACGGAGTACTATAAACATATCGTCCCTACGGGACTAAATATCGGACAGTCTCAATCATAATGCGTATTGAGAAGGGTTCATAAAAACACAGACATTACTTAAGTTGACAGTTATAGGTTTCGCTTTGCTACACCCGACCTACAAGCTAACGGTTGATGATTATCAGGTTTTCTGCGGTTTTTTGCGAGCGGCAGGAAACAAAATATTATTCAGTATCAACCGATACCCTGGTGAATGTTTATGGAGGTCTAAATTCGTAGGAATTTTCCCTTCTCCAACGAGGTGGCGGTAATCCTCCGGGTCATGTCCACCGAGGAAGGTAAAAGTACCCTTGCCTAAAGTGCCATGAATATACTTAACATAGTTAGTGCCTTCAATTTTTCCTAAGATCGTAACCGATTTGTGGATCTTGTCTACATTAAAAGAGGTTGTCTGCCCAAGAAAACCCGGCACCTCTGAAACGTGATTTTGTGTCAACATCGTCGGAATAGGATCATGTTTAGCAGAAAATTCAAACAATTGGAAATCTTCCACCCCGGAATGTGCGTTTCTATCAGGATTTGGATTGTCAACATCCGAGAATTCATAGCGATTTGGATTCGGATAGAGTGTAAAATTTTCAAATGCAAAGGTTCGCTCAAAATCCAAATGGTTTTGAAAATCGGGCGCAAGCGGGGTTGTGTCTAAAACAGGATCTACAATATCAAGAATTCCACCCTTTGTTGCTAAAGCAATATCTAACGTTTCAGGAGCTGAACACATCGCAAAAATGAAGCCGCCTTTTGCAACATAATCGGCAATATCCAGTGCCGTTTGTCCTTTATGACGTGGCACACGTTTAAATCCTGCTTCTTTTGCTGCCGTCTCAAACAGTGTCATCCGTTGTTGATACCATACTTGATGAGAATAGGAGCCATGGAATTTCCCGTGCTGTCCAGTAAAATCTTCGTGGTGTAGATGCAACCAATCGTAACCTTCTGTGTGTAAAGCACCGCGCTGCACCTCTTTGTCCCAGATTTGGTCATAAGGAATTTCGGCATAGTCCAGTGCAATTTTGACTGCATCGTCCCACGGGTCACGATACGGTGATGCCTCAGAGGGCGCATACACAGCAATTTTGGGCGCTTTTTCGAGCAAAATCTCATCCATATTGCTCGTTTCAATAATGGTCTCTTTGATTGTCCGATACTCAACATCGCTCATCGGTTCAATTGTGACACCCATCTGTGCGGCACGTACGCGGACATCGGGCACATCGGGTATCACAAACGATCCGCCACGATAATTCAGCCACCAATAACATTGATATTCACGCGGCACTTCTAATGCCCAATATGTTAGTCCGTACGCTTTCAGATGGTTCGTCTGTTTCTGCTCCATCGGCACAAGTAGATACTGCGCTGAGGCGGTAGAGAGAAGCATCGTAAGACAAACTATTATTAGCAGAGATAGTGTAAACTTGTTTGGTTTATGCATAGTGTTTTCCTATTTTAAATTGTGAGTCAATTATTTGCAATTAGTCTTTTGGGATATATCTGTTCCTATAAATGTGTCGAAATAAATTTTTTTATTGAATCTCCAAATACCCATAGTAGAATAGTTAATATTAAACCTCCTAAAACGGTTACTATAACGCCTTTAACAAGCCAATTATTAATATATGGGTTATTGATATATGGAGAAAGTCTATCTGAAAATTTTTGAAAGAGGGTTTGTCTATTACGTTTATTTTTCCTTTTTTCATATTCTCTTTCTTCTTTTTCTTTTGCTATTTGGTGCGCTAAGATCTTTTTTGCTATAGTTGAATTAAAACCAACAACTTCAAGGTATTGATTATTTAATTCAATCCGATATTCTTCATTGGATTGAGGATTTATTTTTATATTAAGGTCTGTTGGTTTGTAAGGATGTCCTGTAAATGCTATTTTTGTGCCAACAGGTAAAGAATAAAGAACAATCCCCAAATTTGGTATCTCATCTCTTCTTTCAATCTCCCCTTCAGATGAAATTTTTTCTCCAGTGGATATAATTACAACATTTTTTCTACTTAGCTTAAAAGGGTAAGATTTTTCATAATCCTCTGGAGGAGATACAGACAATAATTCAATTTCTAATAAAGCAGTTACCGTCTCAGGTTTACGATGTTTGGTGATAATACCAGTAAAGATTCTTGTGTAGTAGTCTAATTCAAGTTTACTTTTAAAGACTTTCCAAAACATATTATAGTCCTTAGCAATTAACGTGAATTCGGTTTAAGTGGTATGAAGTTCTAAATCCATGAATTCACTCTCATAACTTTCGGTTGGTGCGATTTCATGAAGATTAATTTATTAATTCGGTAATTTGGAGAAATATCCGATGCGGTTAGGAAACCGCACCAACCGGGTTTAGGAAAAATTAGAATTTCCGAAACATTTTATTAATCTTCATCTAAACGCCCCGGACATCCCGCAAAATTACCTAATTTATTTCGCAATTTGTAGTTTTGGACATGATTAATTAGTAGATTTATGAAGTGAAAGAAATTTTTGTAATATGAAATCTAAACCTTATTGGTTTTTCGTCCAGCAGACTTTTATGGGAAACTTCATTGTGCATGTTAATATTAATGCCTTCTAAGCGGTAATCATTATCAGTGTAGATTGAGTGTGGTCTGAATTTTTTGTCATTAGTAAATGAATTCTTAATGTGAATTAGATCATGAATAATTTCATCAGATAAACCACTTCCACAAAGTTCTACACAAAGTTGATTACACTTTTCAATAAGAGAATCATAGGCATTGTCTTTATCAGAATGATTGTTAATCGTTAGCGAAAGTCTGATCTCACTTAATATACCTTCCCGCGTGCCAGCAACTATAGCCGTGATATAGTTTGGTAATTTAAGGTATGTTTCAGGGGTAACTCTAAACCATTCAGATTGTGACCAATATTCTCTCCGCATGTTAAATTTTATATCACCTAATTCATTACAATAATATTGTCCCATATTGAATCCTATTCTTTTAAGGATTTCTATTTCTTGTGGAGATGCTAACGCTTCTTGTGGATTCGTAATAAGATCTTTGTCTATTGCGTTGACGATAGATTCGACACCTTCATACCATTTAGCGCCAGGAAACAAGTCGATTCTTTGTAATTCATTAAGCTGTCCGCGCGATCCGATTTCTATACTCGGAATTATACACTCGTTAATTCTAATTGGTATTATCCATTTATGGTCGAATGGAAAATCCTTTGCACATTCTATAGCATCATTTAATTCCCTGTATGCAACAGATTTTTTACGCATATTAAATTCTTTGGAAAAGCATGCTATAAAATATCCACTACTTTCTATAAGTTGCTTTAGCGTTCTTTTCCAGTTAGAACCACCGTCAATATTTTTATAGTTTGTAATTACATCAATACCATAATCTATAAGGAATTGGTCAAGTATTCTAATTATTGCTTCATTTTCTTTTACGTATGAAAGAAAAACTTTGGGCAAATTCATTTACAGTACTCCCTGATCTTTAAGTTTAGCAATAAGTTCCGCCTGCGTCCCAGTGCCTTTAGTGGAATTACATGCCCCACAGAGAAGTTGCAAGTTATCCTCGTGATCTGTGCCACCATGTTTTTGCGGGACAATATGATCTACAGTCATATTGCGGAATGGAAAATGAGTTCGGCAGCCATTGCAGACACCTTCCTGTTTACCATAAAGTGTGTGCTTGTGGGTGTCATATTTGGGTAGTTTTTCACTGCGCTTGGGTATATCAGTTCGGTGTGTCACGTCATAGAACATTCCAAGCTCTTTCTCAAGACGTATTTTGACAAGTTCTACGGCTTTTTCTGATATATCAACACCGATCCACTGACGGTTTAGCCGTTCTGCTGCTACGCAGGTTGTTGCACAACCGCAAAAAGGGTCAAGGACTATATCACCTTCATTACTGCTTGCTTTTATGATACGTTCTAATAGGGCGATTGGTTTTTGCGTTGGATAGCCAACACGTTCTTTATGTGCAGAAGTAAGCGGTTTTATATCTGTGATAATATCTTTAACAGGAACACCTTTGGCTGTGTCTAAATATACCTTTCGTCTTGGGACTTTTCCTCTTTTGGGCCAATGAATATGTCCTGTTTCGTCAAGTTCCTTTAACCGCTCCAGTGGAAATTTCCAAATATCTTGGATGCCTTTGTAAATGTAATTATAGCCTCCGCCTGATAATGAACGTGCTTGAAGTGGTGATGTTGTATACCTACCGCGCTCATCTTTGTATCGGTATGTCTTTTCTATGTATTCCTTTTGGTATGGCTCGTATGTCTTATTGAATTTAGTGCAGGGACTTGCAGCATAAAATAAAAGAATATCGTGAATTTTTGCAAAGCCATTTTTCGCGTCATTGTGTGCACTGAATCGTTGCCAAATAATTTCATTCCGGCAATTATCTTTTCCAAATATACTATCCATAAGCATTTTGAGATAATGGCTCGCAGTCGGATCGCAGTGGAGGTATATACTTCCAGTGTCTTTAAGGACGCGCTTCATCTCTAACAACCGCACCGCCATCATAATGAGGTATGACTTCATACCTCTGCCATGTGTGAGTTCGGCTGTGTGTATTGCCTGATATAAAGCGGGTTCACGGTCAGCGATTTCACCATGCCATGCGTTATCCACATCGGAGAGTGTCCATGTGTCTTTAAACGCTGCGCCTGCTGCTTCACTGCCAATCGGAGCGGAATAGTTGCGGTTGGAATTGAAGGGCGGATCAAGGTATATAAGGTCTACGGACTCTGTGTCTAAACCTCTTAGTATATGTAAATTATCATTACTAAAGATTGTTCGGTTATTAACGTTCATTTAAACTTCCTGAAAGGTTTACGAGTCCTAAAGAAATATTCAAAACCTGTTGGTTGATCTGTAGTTACTTATAGTAGACTTTAGAATTATAGTCAAATCGGAAAATATATGCACACTTTTGGTCTGTGGGACTAAATCGCCCTATTGGTCTGTGCCGTAGCATAAACTTCCAGTTTGTGCAGTAGTATGCGCAAACTGGAAGTTTACGCTACAAGTGTGTGCAAGTAATTATGGATTTCACTATAATTGGACATTATGTTCGGTTCGGTTAGGAAACCGAACCTACCGGGGGTGTTGTAGCATAAACTGTTAGTTTGTGTCTCATCTGCACAAACTAACAGTTTATGCTACAGAAGTGTCCCATTAATTATAGGTTTTACCATATTACTCAACCCAAACCGCAATAGGCTGATACCCAAACACCGCCTTTCCATTACTCATGAGTGGCGATTCACTGCCGGGGGTCTGCATATCAACAGTCCAAAGTTGCCCGTTGTTTTCATAAAGTATCCAGCGCCCATTCGGTGGCACCCAAACGGGGCGACTCCCTCCCATTTCAGTAATCTGTTTCTCAGTCGGTTTGCCGGCATCAGAAAAAGTGACGGTCCAAATTTGACGAGGGGTACCATCTTCACCCCGCGAAAAAGCGAGTGTGTTTCGTTCAGCAGGATGCCATGCAGGTTCTGCGTCATCCGCCGGCGAAATCACTATCGGTTCAACACTGTTGGAAACATTGTCAAAAGCATAGATATTACGGTTTTCGTCAGCCTTCGGGTTTTCAATACTGCCCGCAGTTGCATAAGCAATCAATTCTCCATCTGGACGCCATGCGGGGTTAGACATTTCCAGTGCTGTTGAAGGAATTCGGAAAATCTTTTCATTTCGGAGGCTTTGAATAACAATCCGTTTCCGTTTAGTCGGTGCGGTTTGTGCGTACGCAATATATTCACCATTTGGAGAGATAGCGACATCTTCCGCAAGTTGTCTATTGTCAAGCAGGACCATGTTTCTTCCTCTCCCAATATCCCTGATGATCACGTTATCATCAAAATCGTGGAAAGCAAGCATGCCGTTTTCTGATGCAGAAGGTCGAAAACCTGCCCCGAGCGGTGCAACACGGGTATCTACTGGCACATCACGGAGAACGTTTGCTGCAACATCAGCAGTCCCTGCTGGAGCTATCCGCCACAAAACACCTTCATGACTATAATAGATAAACACGGACTCCGCAGCGAGCGAAAATCCATCTACACTCATATTCTTGGGCTGCTCAGTTTTAGGGGTATTCACGCTATCCTGTTTATCCTCTTCAGGCGTTTCCGTTTCCTTCAAAATATTCTGTGTTTTCGGTTCAAACTTATTTTGGTCTTTGAGTTTCCAGCCTGCGCCATCCGCTTCAAAGTTAAACGCTATACCTTTTGTCCAATACATCCACTCTTCGACCATTTTACCATTCTCGGTATATTTGAAAATGTCCTCAGGTTCTCCAAACCTACGTGCGATATTCCAACGTCCACCGTCTGAAAGTTCAGCCATTGTGCCTTTCTCATCAACATAAGATGCCAAAATGTCAATATCTACATGCGGTGTTATCTTGCCGGGAAAAACGGTAACAGCAGCTGGCGTGCCGCGCACCGGTTGATGTGTGCCGAAAATCCCGATGCCGTCCGCAGTTCCGGATTGTCCATCACTGTTTCGGTCCACAACTGCCATGATATAATATCGTCCGGGTTTAACATCAACGAGGTACCTCCCCTCTTCGTCAAGAAACAGAGGCATCCACATCGGTGAACTGAAATCTGGTGTCGTAGAAAGACTTAAAATACCATCCGGGACAAGTTCTTGATTCTCCGAAGTAGATTCTTCACTCTCTTTCTTAGCGGTGCGCGAGGCGAAAAAGGATGTTATTTTTCCGCTAATCCTACCTATCGGCTCTTCTGAAGCTGTATCTTCGGATGCATTCACTGCTAAATTCCCAGTGAGTCCGTTGTTCGTTATAGCAACAAGTTGTCCTTCCGCATCGTAACGTGCACTCATCTGAATGTTAGCGGCACGCGTTTCACCCGCATCAAAAACGACTGCAGCTGGCGGAGTCATGGCGATAGAGTCTGTTCCTAAAGCACCAAGTGTATCCCCTTCACTATACCTACCATTTCCATCCGCATCATGATTAGCGATAAGGTAATACTCTCCAGGCGGTAGTTGGAAGCGAAACTTTCCCTCTGAATCTGTTGTAGCACTCACGATAGGGTTCACTAAGGCAGATGTTGGATAAACTTCAACCCGAATCTCTGTTTCCGTTTGTGGAATAGGCGTTACACGACCAGAAATAATCGCGGTGTTTTTTTCATTTTTTGATTGACGTTTAGGTGTATAAGTAGCAGAAATTTGGACCTCTAAGTTCTCAGTAAATGTATTCGGTTTAATCAGGATTGGCTCTGGAAAGGCACCGCGTTTATACATGTCTGTAACACCGTAAAATCCAAAGGTATCTCCTGCATCAAGTTTATTATTGGAATTCTTATCAACAATCGCCATCAGGTAGTATTTACCGGGTTTTAATCGGAGTTCCCACTGTCCCGTTTCCGCATCAACCATGGTAATTCCCGCGCGATATTTCCATGATGTATCGGTATACGCGAGAATAAGTTTTTTGTCTTTTGCACTATCAGTCTCTTTAGTATCTTTTAGAATCCCTCTACACCCTGATGTTGCGCGGGTTAACTCAGTTTTAAATTGTTGGTATTTAGTTGGTTGGTATGCGGTTGCGGGCACAAGTTTCAGTTCTTCACCAATGTTCTGAAGCCTTGCAGTTATCGGAATCTGTATCCCCTTCAATTCACCGTTTTCGCCTATATCAACCGCTTGATGTTTTTGTGTTTCATTTTGCCAATCCTTTACTCCTAAAACACCGTAGCCATCCCCCTCGTCGAATTTGCCAGAGTTGTCAACGTCAACGTAAGCCACTAAATAGTACCGGCCCGGTTCCACACGAATCTCGAACACCCCTGTACCTGAACGAGATAAGCCGCTGGTATAAAGGTCTTTGAGTTTCTCATCGCGATATGCCGACACATTTGTATGTGAAAGGTCTTGTCCCTTCCAAATAACCTCTCCAGATAGTTTGGCAGTGAAGCGGTTAGGTGTAGATTGCGTATTAGCCGCATTCGGTGAAGACGCTTGCTGTGCATGGAGTATCGGATTAACGATTACTCCGATGCCAATAACAAGTGCCAAGTATATCAGTCGTTTCATGTCGCTCTGTCTCCATTTTGAGCAGATTTACTTATAGTATTGTCATTATCTATTGCTTTGCATGTTATCATATCTTTGAACGATTTTCAAGGAAATCATTTTAGCGGGGTGTGTAAAGTTTTTGGCTTGTGTGTCTGAATCGCGGATTACACGGATTACACGGAGGACGCGGAGGACGCGGATGGGAGGTTGGCAAGATATAGTAAACTTTAGAATTAATTGGATATTAGGATCGGTTCGGTCAGAAAACCGAAACTACCGCAGATACTGTAGCACAACCTGTTAGGTTGTGTTCCGTTTCTGCACAACCTGAATGAAGTTTAAATAAATATTTCGGTAAGGGGCGAGGTTA
The DNA here is from genome assembly GCA_028824125.1 of Candidatus Poribacteria bacterium. GTDB lineage: Bacteria > Poribacteria > WGA-4E > WGA-4E > WGA-3G > MSPOR6. The sequence goes on along the minus strand of JAPPES010000140.1, from coordinate 25,579 downwards.
GGAAACCTCGCCAGCAGCAGTTGTACCTCTTTGCTGGCGAGGTTTCCTAACCTCGCAAAATTACACACTTAAATCCAAGTGATAGAAATCTATGAATGTGGTATCATGTTTTTAATTCATTACGACAACCACACGACAAGGAAAACAATATATGATTAGCGTTTCGCACCTCACCAAAGAATATGGAGAGAAAAAAGCAGTTGACAACATCAGTTTTGAGGCTACAAAAGGCGAAATTGTCGGTTATCTCGGTCCGAATGGCGCAGGCAAAAGCACCACGCTTAAAATGTTAGTCGGTTTACTCCAACCAACCTCCGGCAACATATCGGTTGCTGGATATAGTGCAGAAACTGAGCTATTGGAATTAAAGCAGCGTGTCGGCTACGTTCCTGAAGAGGCGCAGCTATATGAACACCTCACCTTAGTAGAACACCTCCAGTTAATGGGCAGGCTCTATCATTTAGAGGAAGAACTGATAGCACATAAAATTGTTCAACTTGCAAAGTTGTTCGACATGGAAGCGCAAGCAAACCAAAGAATAAGCAGTTTTTCGCAAGGTATGCGTCAGAAGTGTCTCATCATGGCAGCATTGCTGCACAATCCAGATGTCCTATTTTTAGACGAACCCTTTACCAACCTGGATGTTACAACCGTGACGTTTTTGAAATCGTTACTGCAACGTTTGGCAGAATTAGGTAAAACAATTCTTTATTGCACCCATATTCTTGAAGTAGCAGAAACACTTTGCCCACGCATTATGATTATCAATGAAGGAAAAATCATAGCCGATGCACCAGTAGCAGATTTACGGCAGCAAACAAATCAAACCGCACTTAATGAAATTTTCGTCCAGTTGACAGAAACAACAGGACTTGATGAAAAGACTGATGAAGCAGTTCGGATCGTGATGGAGGACACACCGAATGCTTGAAAAAATCGCTGGCCTGCTCGGTGCTTCACCAACCCAGTACACACATCTCCTGCAAACAGAGAAGATAGTGGAGAAACGGGCTCTCAAGGGCAAACTTGCTTTCAATCTATCGTTGATTATCAACTGTTTTTTCTGTTTTTTCGTAAGCATAGTCGTCACAGTCATGGTGTTTTTACGTATAGATGTGTTCACCTATACCTTGATTGGGATTACAATGTCCATGACGGTTGTCGGGCTTTGGACTATTCCGTACTTTGATATTCTCCTCAGTCCCACACACTACCCTGTTATTGCTCACACGCCAGTTTCATCGCGTACCTATTTTCTGGTAAAACTGACAAAAGTTATCACACATACTGTTCTATTGATAATATGTTCAAATCTATTGCCAGCGATTGGTGGCATCTGGCTCCGTGGAGAAGAGGTATCCAAGGTAAAATATATTTTTCCTATTGTTTATCTATCCATCGCCTTTATCTCAAGCTTCTTCACGATTGGTGTCATGACAACCTTCGCGGGATATTTGACAAAACTTTACAGCAAAAAGAGTCTACGACATATAGCTCAGACCGCTCAGTTTGCCTTTCCTGTTTTCTTTCCCACGATATGGATTATGGTACATTACATATTTCCTACTTCCTTAACTGACAGTGTCATAATTGATAAATTGAAGATCATTTCGAAATGGTCTTATATCCTGCCGACTGGGTGGTTTGCTGGCACAGTCTCCGTTTTTTTGGGACATTTAGAATGGCAAAACCTTATTTTAGCTGCGCTGGCAGTTGCCTCAACGATCTTTCTCATCTTAATTCCGCTCCGAAGTATAGCGAGGAGTTATTCTGAGTATCTTTCTTACCTGTTAGAAGCTGTCAGTAAGCAAAAATCAGAATTGCGCGTAAAAACACCGCTCTTTGCCAAAATGTTCCGAACACACATCAAACGTGCTGCGTTATATCTTACATCAGCATATCTTTTCCGTGACAAGAGGATACAGGTCGGATTATTTGCCATGCTTGGTACCATCGCAATGTTTGTAATTTTCTTTCTGCATCCAGAATTATATCGGTGGTGGAATCCGAAATGGATAAGCAATTCTTACATCTTTGGACTAAGTCCAGGCTTTTCTATCGTGTTTTGCTATATTACCATTGGATTCGTTGATAGTTTCATACTACCAATCAGATATTCAGAACATTGGAAGGCTTCGTGGATGTTAAACATCGCACCAATCCCGACAAAACAAGATTTATGGCGCGGCGCACAATCAACTGCCCTCCTCTACATCGTCACCCCGTGTACACTTCTAATGTTATGTTTTGCGATTATACTTTGGAAGTTTGAAGGGATATTTTACATATTACCAGGGTTAACCATAGTCCTGAATTATGTTCTCTTTTATCCGAGACCACCATCTGGTTTACCGCTCTCCCAGGAATTCATCCTAAAAAGGATGGTTTTTTCTACATTGACACCTTTCCTAGGTACTGTTTTGACTGTTGGAACAATCGTGGGAATCCAATATCTAACTTACAAACTTGGATTTTGGATATATTTCGGATGTTATTGTTTTATCGTTTTGGGTGGGTTAATCAGTTTTATCTATTTTTTTACAAGAAAACCAGTAGAGGCAAACCTCAATGCTTGAAAAAATCGCTGCAAAGTTTGGCGCATGTCCTATTCAGTATAAACTGCTCCTTCAAACGGAAAAGACCGTTGAGGGGCGGGCACTCGAAGGAAAACAAGGAACTACCAAACTCTCACTCTCCTTAACCTGTGCTTTCTGCTTTTTAATAAGCATTTTTTCAACACTGCCGGTGTTCTTTGGCATGGACGTGTTCACATACGCACTCATTGGTATCACGATGTCTATGTTCACAGTTGGCATGTGGACTCTCCCGTACTTCGACCTTCTCCTCAGTCCTATCAACTATCCTGTAGTAGCACACACGCCTGTGTCATCGCGCACCTATTTTCTCGTGAAGTTAACACAGATACTCAAATATGCTGTGCTGTTGTTAACCTGTCTGAATATCTTTCCATCATTTTCCGGTATCTTTATCCGTGGAGATAACATCACTATTCTGTGCTACTTTTTTCCTGTTTTTTATCCACCTATTGCCTTTATGGCAGGATTTTTCACAATCGGCGTGATGACCGCGTTTGCAGGATATTTGACAAAACTCTATTCTGTAAAAAGACTCCAAAAAATATCTAAATCTGCTCAATTTATATTACCTCTCCTCTTACCCGCATCCTTTTTCCTAATTCCAACCGATGTCGTAGTGGACAATTATAAATCGGTTCTAAAGTGGTTATATGTGTTTCCGAGCGGTTGGTTTGCAGGAGGCGTTTCACTTGCAGTTAGCACGCTTGAACGTCCTGGGTTTATTCGCGACTTGGTTTTAACTGGGATTGCAATGTTTTCAACACTACTATTAGTCTTAATCCCGCTCCGAAGTATTGCGAAGACTTATTCAAAGTATCTTTCCTTTCTGATGGAATCTGGAAGTAGGCAGAAAGACAGGCTACGGATAAAGCAACCTTTCCTTGCGCGTTTTTTCAAATCTCGTGAGGTCTACGCAGTTTTTAGGCTCAGTGCAGCATACATGCTCCGTGATAGACAAATCCTACACCAACTCGCTTCTGGGGCGGTTGTAAGTCTTATAATGGTTGCAATGTTCTTTGTTCGGAAAATATATCCGATAGAATTCATCGAGTATCACTACGCTATCGGTCTTAGTCCCGGATTTACGGGACTATTCGTCTTTTTAGGGGTGGTTACGGTTTTCGGTTTCCTCAGTTCTGTAGAGTATTCAGAACACTGGAAAGCCTCATGGATGTTATCTCTTGTACCACTTCGGAAGCCGTATGACTTATGGCGTGGCGTTGTGACAGTTACGTTCATTTACATTGTCTTGCCTTCAACACTCCTGTTTTTTATACTCGCTACAGTTCTTTGGGGTGTCATGGGGATATTTTTTATTTTGCCGGGACTCCTCGTTGTGCTATTTTCAGTTATCACTTACCCAAAACCGGAATCCAGCATACCTCTTTCTAAAGAACCCGTTGAAATAGATAGGATGACGGGATGTCTTGCTTACGGTATAAGTATGCTTATAGCAGGCGTTTTAGTCGGTGTTCAATTTCTGGCACGTTTTATTCATGTATCGGTGTATATCGGAGTTTATTGCGTGATAGTAATTGGTGGACTTATCGGGTTTGTTTATCTTTTTAGGAAAAGAGGACAAAAAACTGTGTAGGTTGGGTAGAGCGGCGAAACCCAACAAATGAGAACATACTTCACACTGTTCCAGCACAAAAATTTTGTTGACGATTCACGACATTTAAGGTATACTATTAATTGTAAAAGAAATTACCGAATTCAGAAATTACAGGCAAAAATGCCTACACGTCTAATATAGACGCGGTATCCGAACCTTTATATCTTATTTTTTCTGATAATGCCAAAACTTAACGGATACCAATAATCTTGATTACTTGGAGTATGAGTTTACAAATGCACGAACATTTATATGAAAAAGATGCTTGTGGAGTAGGGTTTATAGCAAACCGTTCAGGGAGTCGAAGTCATGCAATCTTGGAAATGGCAATACAAGCAGTAACGAATTTAACACACCGCGGTGCAGTTGCAGCTGACGCAAAGACAGGCGACGGTGCAGGTATCTTAACACAGATTCCGGAGAAACTATTTAAAAAAGAATTAGAGAAGCTTGAAGTAAACCTAAGTTCAATTAATGACCTTGCAGTTGGCATGATTTTCCTGCCGGGGAAAGACCCCGTTGCACAAAAACGGGGACGCGAAATCGTGGCTAACATTTTACAGCAATACGGTTTCCCACTCTTAGGATGGCGTTCAGTTCCCGTTGATGTCTCTGCGCTTGGCGAAAAAGCACTGGCAACACTGCCGTTAATCCAGCAGGCCCTCATTGGCAGACCATCCCATATTCCTGCTGATAAGTTTGAACAACGTCTCTATCTTATCTGTAAGGAATTAGAACATCGGATTACAGATGAGAAACTTGATGGGTTTCACATTGCTTCATTTTCACATCGAACCGTTGTCTATAAAGGTCTACTCGTTGCCCCCCAACTTGCAATGTTCTACTCTGATTTGCGAGATGTTGACTTTGAAGCATCTTTAGCGGTTTTCCACCAACGGTATAGCACAAATACCTCGTCGACTTGGTCGCTTGCACAACCGTTCCGAATGTTAGCACATAACGGTGAGATTAACACGTTGATGGGAAATAGGAACTGGATGCGCGCCCGTGAAGCACAAATGAATTCTCCTGTTTGGAATGACGACATCCAGAAACTTGCCCCGATTATCAATCCACACGGTAGTGATTCAATGAGTCTTGATAACGTGCTGGAGTTGTTAACGCATTCTGACCGTAGCATTCTCCATTCAATGATGTGTCTAATGCCAGAGGCTTATGAGCAGATACCGGATATGCTACCTGCTTTGAAAGCGTGTTATGAATACCTCTCATGTGTTAGTGAACCGTGGGATGGCCCTGCCGCTGTGGCGTTCACAGATGGCAATATTGTTGGTGCCAGTTTAGACAGAAACGGTCTAAGACCCGCCCGGTATAAGGTAACTGATGATGGACTTGTTGTCATGGGGTCTGAGGTCGGAATTATTGAATTGGACGACAGACGTGTTGTTAAAAAAGGACGTTTAGGCCCCGGGCAGATGATCGCTGTTGATACTGTACACGGACAATTACTCACAGATACAGATATCAAAACCGAAGTTGCGAATCAAAAACCTTATGCCAATTGGGTTAAACAGATTACGCATTTAGGTGAACTAAAACCTCAGCCTTTAGGGACGATAACACCGGTACCCGATAATTTAGAGACACATCAGAAAGCATTTGGTTATATGGCTGAAGATGTAGAACGTTTTATCAAACCTATGGTTTTGCAGGCAAAAGAAGCAGTTGGGTCAATGGGAGATGATACACCTCCTGCTGTTATTTCACGGCATCCACGCTTGTTGTACCACTATTTTAAACAACTTTTTGCCCAAGTTACCAACCCTGCAATTGATTCGCTCAGAGAACGGTTGGTAATGTCTCTGACAACTTATCTGGGAAAACGACACAGTTTACTTACAGAGACCGAGAAACATGCCCACGTCATCCGATTAACTTCGCCTATATTGACAAATGAAGAATTGGAAGCATTAAAAGCACAAAACTTGCCTGAGTTCAAGCACGCCACTATACCTGTCTATTTCTCTGTTGCTTCTGGAAAACAGGGTATGGAAAGTGCCTTAGACACGTTGTGTGAAAACGTCTTAGATGCAGTAAATTCTGGAAATACGCTTCTAATTTTGAGTGATAAAGATGTCAACGCTGAGTTTGCCCCAATTCCCATGTTGCTTGCAGTTGGTGCTGTACATCACTACTTGATCCGTGAAGGTAAACGCAGACAAGTCAGTTTAATTGTTGAAGCAGGCGATCCGCGTGAAGAACATCATTACGCTGTCCTACTCGGATATGGGGCTGATGCTATCAACCCTTACCTCGCCTTTTCTACGATTGTTCAACTTGCGGAGAACGATCAATTTGAGGAACTCTCAACAGAACAAGCAATGATTAACTATAAGGAAGCAGTTGAAAAAGGCATTTTGAAAATTATGGCGAAAATGGGTATATCCACTGTGTCCAGTTATCGAGGCGCGCAGATTTTTGAGGCTATCGGTATCAATTCATCGGTTATTGATCACTGTTTTACTGGAACGCCATCAAGGTTAAGCGGCATCGGTTTTGAACATATTGCTGCAGAAACCCTCCATTTCCACACAAAAGCTTTTGGCGCGACTGATGAGAGACAAATTCTACAAGAAGCAGGTTATTTTCGATTTCGCAGAAACGGTGAATTTCATGCTTTTAATCCGACCGTATTCAAAGCATTGCACAAGTTTGTCAAGAGTGGAGAAGCTGAAGATTATACTCAATACGCAGAAGCAGTTGAAGAGGGCGAACCTTCGAGTCTACGCGATCTACTTGCTTTCAAGCCGAGTACGCCTATTCCGATTGAAGAGGTTGAACCCGCTGAAGATATCGTTCGCCGCTTTACCACAGGGAGTATGTCCTTCGGAGCATTGAGCCGTGAAACGCACGAAACCTTGGCGATTGCAATGAACCGCCTCGGCGCCAAGTCAGGAAGTGGTGAGGGTGGTGAAGACAGTGGTCGTTTTGAAAAACAACCGAATGGCGATCTTGCATCAAGTGCTATTAAACAGGTCGCATCTGGACGTTTTGGTGTCACACCGCAGTACCTTGCTTCCGCACGGGAATTAGAGATCAAGATGGCGCAAGGGTCAAAACCTGGAGAAGGTGGACAAATTCCCGGACACAAAGTCACACTGGAAATCGCGAAAATTCGCCACTCCATACCAGGAGTCCCACTAATCTCACCGCCACCACATCACGACATCTATTCAATTGAAGACCTTGCACAGTTAATTTATGACCTTAAACAGGTTAACCCACGGGCAAAAGTTGCTGTAAAACTTGTATCAGAGTTTTTGATTGGGACTATCGCATCAGGTGTCGCCAAAGGATACGCAGACGTGATCCAAATAAGTGGGCATGAAGGCGGGACTGGTGCTTCTCCGCTTAGCTCCATCAAAAACGCTGGCACGCCGTGGGAACTTGGGCTTGCGGAAACACAACATCGACTCGTTGAAAATGAATTGCGGGATCGCGTTGTATTAAGGGTTGACGGTGGGATGCGGTCAGGACGCGATATCGTCATCGCAGCTATGTTGGGTGCAGAAGAATACGGTTTCGGCACTACTGCGATGGTCGCCACAGGATGCGTGATGGCACGTCAATGTCATTTGAATACATGTCCTGTTGGAGTCGCTACACAAGACCCTGCACTTCGTGCAAAGTATCCCGGTACGCCTGAAATGGTTGTTAACTTTATGCTCGGTGTAGCGAATGAGGTACGGGCAATCCTCGCTAATCTTGGTCATCGCTGTCTAAACGATGTTATTGGCCGGCCAGATTTGTTAGAACTTACTAATTTGGTTGATTATCCAAAAGCAGCAACGCTCGACTTGACTGAGATTCTCTCATCCGCTGATCCGACAGGAAAAAGTCCGCGTTATCATTTACAGGAACGCAATGACCGTGTAGATATACCTTTGGATGACCAAATTTTGATTGATGCTGCAACAGCAATAGAAAAAAAAGAACCAATTCAACTTTCATATCCGATACGTAATACACACCGAACGGTCGGTGCTAAATTATCCGGTGAAATCGCATTCCGATACGGTGACACACCGTTACCTAAAGAAACCATCCGATGCTATTTTACAGGTAGTGCCGGACAAAGTTTTGGGGCATTCTGTATCAGTGGTATTCAATTTATACTCACTGGCGAAGCGAATGATTATGTCGGAAAAGGCATGGCAGGTGGTGAGCTGGTTATCAAACCCGCACCTGATGCTCGCTTCAAAACACATGAAAATACTATTATTGGTAACACTGTGTTGTATGGTGCGACAAACGGATTCTTATACGCCGCAGGCAGCGTCGGTGAACGTTTTTGCGTGCGGAACAGCGGCGCAACGGCTGTTGTAGAAGGTGTTGGTGATCACGGATGTGAATATATGACAGGCGGTACTGTTGTCATTCTGGGGGAAACGGGACGAAACTTTGGGGCAGGCATGACAGGGGGAAGTGCCTACGTACTTGACGAAAACCAACAATTTGATGAAAAAATCAATCCGCAACTTATTAAGTTAGAACGTATCACCAAAAAAGTGGATGAGGATACGTTGGTCGGTTTGATACAAAAACATCTTGAGTTGACCGAAAGCCAACGTGCTGAACAAATCCTCGCCGATTGGGATAATTATTTACCGCTTTTCTGGAAAATTGTTACACCGCCGCCTCCACCGCCGCCGACACCGACTCGGCGTGTCCGCAAGAGAACCTCAAGGAAATAATACCTTTTCTAACATATAATGCCTCTCTTTGTAGCACAAACTTTATGAAGATTAAAAAATAATTTGGGTTGTAATTAGGCGAGGTTTCCCAACCTCACCAGCAGAGGGTACACCTGTATTGGACAGAAAAGGACCGAATTTAAAAATAAATCTTCATTTAGTTTGCATGCTCACAGGCACAATCTAACAGATTGTGCTACAAGAAGGCAACTTGAGTTATCATAACAAATGTAAAAAGCCTCTAATTCAAATATTAATTAGAGGCTTTTTACATTATTAATTCTAATTTCAGAAATTGTCTGAAATAGGATGTCAAAATCAAAGCAGCAGTTGCTGTTTTACGAGAGTAACAGCATATTGCTTATTTATCTACTCGTCTTCAGCAACGGCAAAAGCGACTTCTAATCCATCAATTTTGGCGGATCGTGCCTTCGCCCGTTCTACTACGTCAATAACCCGTCCATGTTTGGCACGTTTATCTGCTTTAATAATCAAGGTGCTAATTTGGTGTTCGTGAGCAGCTATAAAGAGCCCTACTTCTTCCAAAGTTTGCATTTCGCGATCATCAATAGCAATTCGGCCATCGCTGCTGATAAACAAGTTATACTTTTTCCTCGGGAATTCGTGTTCTGTTGTGGAATCCGGTAACGTGACACTAAAGGGCGGAGGAACCCGCATGATGGCAGAAACCATGAAAAAAATGAGTAACAAAAATACACAATCAATCATAGGAGCCATCGGGATATCATCGTCACTTGAAGTGTTCCGTCTACGTGTCATTTGAAGAGCCATGTGCGTTCTCCTTTCAGTCCGGTTAGAACCGTAATTAGATTACGCGCGTCAGTCGCGCGCAGTAATAGCAAATCCAATTTTGTCAATACCAGCATCTTTCGCTATATCCATTACTTTGACAATCTGTTCATGCAGAACTTGTCGTTGAGATTGAATAATAAGCATTGTTTTCCGTTCTGGAGGCGCATTAAGCAGGTAAGGATACATATCCCCAAATTGTACAACTTGCCCATCCAAAAGCATTGTGCCGTCTTTACCACTGGTAGTGGGATTATCAATTTTGACAACAAGCCCTTTTGGTTTTTCTTTTGAAGGTTCACCAGGGGGCGGAAGTTGCACGCGAATTCCCGGCATTGGGGTAAAAGTTGTCGACACCATGAAGAAAATCAGGAGTAGGAACACACAATCAATCATAGGTGCCATACTGAGAGTTGGCGCTTTACGCTCCCGTATCCGCGTTGCCATCAGACTCAATTTAGCTTCACCAAGCTGTTGCATTTTAATTCTCCATTTATTTAGAACAAGGGCGAGTGAAGAACACCCGCCTGCTCCGTAGCTTAAGCGTTTGTTTCACCTACAATCAATTGATTAACAATTTCTGTAGAAACCTGGGAGATTTCAACCATATGTCTATTTACCCAGCTATCAAAGAGTTGGAAGAAAATAAGACACGGAATAGCGATCGTTAAACCGCCAGCGGTTGTTAGCAGTGCCTGTGAAATACCACCTGCAAGCTGTTGCGGGTCACCGGTACCTTCAAGGGCAATAGTGGTGAAAGCAGTAATCATACCTGTAACAGTACCAAGTAGGCCGAACAGGGGTGAGACCACAGCCACCGTTCCGAGAACAGGCAAGTTTCTTTCTAATTCAGGGATTTCAAGGAGGCTTGCTTCTTCAATGGCTTCCTGGATTTCCTCTTTGGTAATATCCCGTTCCTCAATTTGAGCTTGACTATATCTGAGTAGTCCAGCCTTTAGTACGTTGGCAAGTGGGCCGCCTGCTTCTTCACAAGTCGAAACAGCTTCCATAATATTTTCTTTTCGCAATGAATCCGCAATACTGGCAATAAACTGCTCAGTCCCAATACGCGAGCGACTTCGGACAAATGTGAAAAGTCTTTCAATAATGAAGGTCAATGCTACAACGGAACATATAGCTAACGGATAGAAAACGAACCCAAATTTCTGGAAAAAAGAGATAATATTATCTTTTTTGGTCATTTTCATGGGGACAGATAAGTCACCGTTAGCACTAAGTACTTTCGATCTGCTGGTTCGATTTCCAAAACCTTCTTTGGAATAACGCATTTGGTAACGGCCGGTAGAAAGCCCGGTTTGTTCATACCTGCCATCTTCGTCCGTTTCCACTTTTACCGTTTCACCGGTAGTAGTATTCGTGATTTCAACGGTTACACCTACAATTGGGTTCCGATCTGCTGTCGTATCAACAACTTCACCACTAATCGTTCCCCCTTCACCCACCATATCTGCTTCTTGAGCATCGGCAGCATCAGCAGCATCAACACTTGGGGTTTCCGCTGCTTCTTCATCTTGTGCCATAATAACAATGCCAGCTGACATAAACATACAGACAACTAACATTAAAATTAAACTTAAACGAGTCATTCGTTTTGATTCTCCTTTTTAAATAATACGCCAATTCGGCATTAAGTTTTCTAATTCTATAGAAGTATAATCTAAATGTGGTAAGGCACGTGTTTAAACGTGCTGCTACAGTCTATAAACTATTTCTGAATCATCAACACCTAAACACTTCAAAAGTTACGCACTTTTTCAAGGTACCCGCTACTTTTATGAAGAGTAGCGCTTTTGAACAATAAACTTATATCTCTCAACACCAGATCGATGAAGAGTTGCACTTTCGTTGACAAAAAATAAAGACATTAGTGTTACTGGACGCAATTGCTTCGCGTCCAGTAACACTAATAAACTTTAGAAACCCATCATTGCTCGAACAAACGTAGTGTTACTCGTTGTGTGTTGGAGCAAGAAGGTATGTCTGCGATAACCCGCCAAAATGACAATATTGAAACCGAGCCATTCACCTTGGCTGATAGCTTGGATTTCGAAAATTCGGGTTCGTATATTTGGACGGTAAATCTCTGGAGCAGCTTCATCTGGCGGGAAAATGGCCAGATAGTTTCTGAAGTTCTTGTCGCGGTTGGTAAACTTTCTATATTGAAATCCACCGAGAATGTTCATACTTGGTGTAAACTGATAATCAAGGCGTACGCCAAGGACATCTTCGCGACTTCGACGATTGAATCGTAAGTATTCAACCGGTTCATCATCAGTAGGGACGTAGAAACGCGGGTTCAGGACATCCCCAATTTCTTCAGCACTTCTGTCAAAGGCACGATCCCAAATATACTTAACCATAGGCGTCAAAGTGAAATCTTCACCGATTCTTCTAAGTACAGGCAGATCGCCAAGTGGAATTTCATATCTTGCCTTCAGAATTGTCAGCTGGCTACGTATGTTTCGCTCGGGATAGCGTCTCGCTTTCCAGTTATCAGCATCATAGATTAAGCCGGTATCAGCTGGGTCAAGCGCGTTAATCCCGTGATCAGGATAGAATGGACTTTCCCGCCTTTCACCACTTATCCGAACTTGATCCTCGGGAACCATGTAGTCAACGCGTTCATCCGGTTCGAACAAATCTGCTGCCTCGTCAAACTCGACATCTAAGAAGATAGCCTCCTCTGCCTCCAATTCTAATTGTTTTTGCAAAACGACGAGGAGTTTAGCTTCTAATGTAAGGTTAGGTACAGCAGTGTAAAGGAACTGAAGTGTTGTTGTATTTACACGAGCGTTATAAAAATCGAGTTCGTCAGTAATTTGAATTGGCTCAAAATCACCAACAAGCAAGGTGATCGTATAATCCGGAATATCGTCTCGGACTCGAACGAATCGGTTTTGGAAGAGAACGGTTCCAAAATCAGGGATGTCACGCTGGTAAGTTACGTGGAGATATTTGGAATCATTTTTTCGACGACTTGAAATTTCATTTTCGTTTAACCATCCTACTTGAACGGAGAGATTATCAAGTAAGTCATATTCAACTTTGAGATGGTAACCTTCCTTGTCAATACCGTATTCATATTGCGGCTCAAAATCATCCTCCAACGAATCAATGACACCGTTATTATTCAAGTCAATTAGGTCGGTAAAGATGGGCGGATCAGCCTCAAAAATGAGAAAATCTTCTTGGTAGTCTAATATATTATTCTGATCTCGGTCATCAGCGCGTGGGAGGACCCCATCAAAGTCATCATCATCAGGCCAATCGTCATCATCGTCATCATCTTCAATGAGCGCATAATTAGGTGTATCCCAAGGATCTTCTATAGCTCCAACCAGTGACCCTATAGGAGTTAATGGGTAAAATTGGTCACGTTCAAGCTGATAAGCCCCCGCATTCAGATAGGTCGTAGTGTACCCCGGGTCAATGTGGAACAAAACGCCTTCAAGGTAAAGCTTACCAAATCTTGATTTGAGCTGAACAAACCAGGCTGTTTCTCTACCAAGTTCACCATCACCGTCTTCATCTGTGCCATCTCCACCGAGCATTGCTTCAAAACGTTCACCCTCAGTTTCTGAGTAAGTGGGTATGCCGTTTGAGTCTACTGGTAGATTAGTGGCAGGATCAATGGAGATGCCAGTAGGTTCTCCATTTACTTCAGTATTAATTCGACTAAATCCCGCCTTCTCTTTAGGAATAGTAGGATATTGCTTGTATTTGCCGTTAATAGAATAGTGTGCCCTGACAAAGACATTTCCAACGGTTCCTTCAAGATCAAGTCCGTAGAGAACCGCAGCGCGCGCCGCACCATAACGGTAAGTTACTTTTCGAGGTTTTCCTTCACCTTCCCACGCACTCGGATTATCTACGAGATTTTCTCTGTTGGTGGTATAATCAGAAGACTGCCCGTAGTTTCCAGGCGCCTCAATAATATCCCGATACGGCATCTGAATATGACCGTCTTCCGTTTTTATCCATTCTTGAATTTCAGGATCAGACTCCGCCATGTTCGCTTCACTAAATCCGATAACAGCGATATTGTAATCACCCGCGACGATCATCTCAAAATCAACAGATTTTACTGTGCGCGGGTCAATATCATGTTCAGCAAACACGAGGTCATACTTCATCTTACTGAACCCATCAACAATTTTCCATTCACCATCAACGGAATCACGCACTTGATCAACCGCAGGATCAACGGGTGTAATCTCGCCAATACCGATCTCAATCTGTTGCGATTGTGCAGGTTGAAGACTGGGTTCATAACCCGCTTGTAAATCTTCAATGGGTACATCTTCAAGCTCCTGTGTGGTAATGTTAATAACCATCATTTTGAAAGCAGCACCGACACCCCCTTGGATATTCTCACCATGTAGGTCTGGATCGTATCCATCAAAGTCGGTAATCAGTGCAACGTGATTGTCCTCGGGCGAATCATCGCGAAAGACAACCGTAATGCTTTCCGGTGGGGTATTAGCGACAGTTCCCATAAATGGGTTTTCAACACGTTCGGGGTGTTCTTTATGTAAATTCACATACGTAAACCCGACACGGAAGATGTCCCCTAAAAGCCCTTGTCCTCTAAAACCTACCAGACGTGTGTTTTCGATGTGCCGCACCCCCGCTTCCTCGTTCAACCCGTTTCTTTTCCCGATAGTGGTTTGAAGGCCCGTCGGATTGCCATCAAATATTAGAACAGGGTTACTGATACGGGAGTTGAGGAGCGTAAAGAGATGCCGTTCTTGTGCAAAAGAGATATCCCAACGAAATCCATCGAATTCTGTTTTAAAGATAATATATCGGTTTGGAAATAGGGTAGAAGGTTTGATGCGTAGGTGATCACCAATTGCAAACTCATTATATCTACCCCGGTAGGCATCTTCAGTCAAGATGGTATGGTCTAATTGAAGTGCGTAGCGTCCAGTATCAAGTTGACCTGTCCATCCAACAACCAATTCACCATATTCGTTGAACGCCTTCTCCTCGACATATTGATGGACCTCATGACCTTCCAAAAGTTCTTTACCAAAAAGATCGTAGAAGAATAGCGGTGCTTCTTCTAATGAAAATCTATCTGAGAATTTGGACTCCCCGTCAATAGTAGGCAAGAGAGGTTCTTGCGGTCCAAGGCTTTGTGCACCACAACCGTAGAGCATAAGCCCACATGGGATGCAAGTCACTACAAGCAAAACATTAATCAGGCGTTTTAACTTGTTCATTAGTTAATATTCCTCCTTAGGAAATAATTATTTCGGATGTTAAACATAACCGACCCAACAAACAAAGAGTGCGTCAGATGTTCAGGCTCCGAAAACCTTAAAATGGATTGAATCTATAAAGTATGTAAACAAAAAGAACACATATCCGTTATTGATTGTAAGAAACCATCCATGTGAGTCGGTTTAAAGACTTTACTTGGTTGGCTATACGCCTCTGCCCACTAAATTTGAGAATGTTGATTGGCAGACATTTAGATTCTCTCCATAAATTAAGAGTGTTTTTTGGGGAAATTCCCCGCAAACCCTTATTATAACGTCATAATAATAACAAAGATATAATTTTTTGTCAAGTTTTGACGAAAAGATTAATTGTCTTATTTAATTTATACAATCATATCATAAATTTCATTATTTTGCAACAATAAAAAATAAAAACCAGAATAAACAAATCCGTCCATTTTTATGCTCCTTATTTGAAAAGATTATTCTATTATAAAGGAAGCATAAGAATGGAGATAAAGTAAAGAAAAATAAAAATATCTATATCTGTGAAGTTTGGTATTACATTAAAATAATCAACTATCACAAGTTGTTATTATAATACATTTTCATTATTTGTGCAAGTTTTTTATTTACACCTAATATACATGTGGATAATTGTCAGATCAGACAGCAGGCGAGGTTTCCTAACCTTGCCAGCAGATAACTGACCGCTGACAGCGTACTAAAAACCCATTCCGCGCACCTCTGCGATTCAGACAGGAGAGAAATAAGCCGCACAATCCGCACAATCCGCACAATCCGCGATTCTGACAACACATGCCAAAACTTGACACACCTTTTTTGTTTAAAGATAGATATTATGTTCTCAGTAGTGTCAAATTTCACTTGATATATTACGCGAATATGTGTACATTTATAATATAGTTTGCTAAAAGAAATTTTCTAACCAATAGATGACGCCAAAAGTAACACAACAAATGAATAAAAAACGTGCAAATGGACGTTACTACACCCGCGGAAATCCTTTTCAGTTGGGACCTTTTCAAAGGTGGGCAAAAGATTCTAATTTAGAACAACAGATTGTATTAGAACCTTTTGCGGGTGCAAAAGACATTCCACAATTAATTGACTCAGCAGGTCTCCTTTGTCAAGATTGGGCATTTTACGATATTGAGCCAGGAACAGAAGGAATCGTGCAACGCGACACGCTCACGGATTTTCCAAAAGGATTTAATGTCTGCATTACCAATCCGCCTTGGTTAGCGCGCAACTCCGCAACGCGGCGTGGATTACCATTTCCAAAATCGACTAACTACGATGATCTTTATAAATATGCGCTTGAGCAGTGCTTAACAAATTGTACGTGGGTTGCAGCAATTATTCCTGAGGCGTTTATTCGGAGTGGATTATTTTTGCATCGGTTATGTGATTTTATTTCTTTAGTGCCTCAAACACAGAATGGAATAACGCAGTATAGTAAAAGCAGAATCACAAGTTATATGTTTGATGATACTGAACATCCAGTAGGTCTTGCCCTATTTGCTCCCAACGTAACATCGGATGTTAGGGTGTGGCGCAACAATCAACTGCTCGGAGAACTTAGCAAACTAAGAAGACATCTGCCTGTGCTTTCTCGCAACCGTAGTATTGTGTTCAATGAAGCCAAAGGGAATCTGGGACTCATCGCTATAGATAATACTGTTTCTGCTTCTATCCGATTTTGTCCGCCAACAGAATTGGGTGAGTATCAAGTACGTTACCAGTGTCGTTCTATTACGAAAATCGGTGTGCCGTGGTGTCCGGATATAGACGAACTTAATGTTCGCTTAGCAACAATCCGTGAGAAAACTCATGATGTTTTTTTAACAGCGTTCAAAGGATTGCGCAGCGATGGCTATTACAGACGCCGATTGGATTGGACGTTGGCACGGGCAATTGTTGATATAGATAATCCGAAAATTACATCAAACATTTAATTCACAAACTATGATATAATAACCCAAGTTGTTACCTATAAGTTTTAGACATGGAAACACCGTCTTTAGTGAAAAACATGCTGATAATTAGCCAATATTTGTAGCGCAAACTGTCAGTTTGCGCACTTGCAGGCACAATCTAAATAAAGATTAAAAAATAAATTGGGTAATGTGGCGAGGTTAGGAAACCTTGCCAGCAGAGATGTACACCTGCTGCTGGCAAGGTTTCCTAACCTTGCCAATTACCGAAATATTTATTTAAACTTCATACAGATTGTGCTACATAGTGGCAACTTGAGTTATAATAACCAAGAAGTATATCTGAAACTTGGAGAAATCTATGACCATAAGATTTGTTTGCATACTCCTATTGATAGCATTCATCACCTTCATAGGATGCGTACCCGGTGATGGTAAACATACTGATGAGAAACCCGCGGGATTTTTCTGGGGAATTTGGCACGGATGGATTGCACCTATTTCGCTGATCTGGAGTATCTTCAATTCAGATATCCGTGTCTATGAACTCCAAAATACAGGTTGGTGGTACGACTTCGGTTTTTACATCGCTATCATCGCTGGTTTTGGCGGTATTTCTCTTACACGCCGCAAACGTAAGAAAATTGTTGAGCAGGACTAATTGCAGGAGATTTATATGATGAAAGTCTTAATTATCGGTGGGACAGGCAATATCAGCCGTGGGATTGTAGCGGCACTGTTAGACAGAAACCACGAAGTTGTCCTATTTAACCGTGGGCAGCATATTGACCAACCGCCGCCAGATGTCCGTGTGATTCTCGGTGATCGGCAAAATCGAGATGATTTTGAGACGAAAGTCAGTGCCGAAAACTGGGACGCTGTCATTGACATGATTAGTTTCAATGCGGAAGACGCAGCGTCTGCGCTGCGTGCATGTCAGGGACGTGTCGGACACTTCGTGCAGTGTTCCACCGTGATGACTTATGGACCGCCGTTTAGCGGAATAAATCTACCGGAGACAGCACCATTGCAAGGCACATCAGGCTATGGATTGAATAAAGTCGCTGCAGACAATCTTCTGCTTGAGGCACATGCACGCGATGGATTTCCTGTCACCATTTTCAAGCCATCTTATACCCACGGACCAGGTATGAACCTTCTTCGACAGGTAGGAGGAGACGGCAGTTGGATTGATAGGTTGCGCAAGGGGAAACCGATTCTTTCTGCCGGCGATGGGTTGAACTATTTTCAATTTCTTGCATCACGAGACGCGGGCGTTGCGTTCACAGAAATACTCGGCAAATCCGAATGTTTTGGTGAAATATACAATATAGTACATCCGCAAGCACGTACGTGGGACGAGTGGCATCGCGCTGCTGCAGAAGCAATCGGTGTTGACATAAAAATTGTGCATGTCCCCCAAGAAACACTTATTGCGATGTCACCAGAGCGGTTCAGTGGACTGCGAGGCAACTTTGGACATACACAGATTTTCAGTCATGAGAAATTAGCCGCAGTGTTGCCTGAATTCAGCCCGCAAATTCCGGTTACTGAGAGTGTGGCAGAAAACATCGCATGGATGGATAAACACAATCGGGTGCCAGATAGTGATGCGTATGATTTTGAAGATCGGATAATTGAGGTAATTCGCAATCTACCGCGTATCCGATAGTACAGAGGTGAAACAATATGAACATAAAATCAGCATTGAATTCAGAAAGACTTGACCTTGTTGAACACGACCTGCGCGAAATCGGTTTTCATATTATTGAGAATGTGATTTCAGCTGAAGAAGCAGACGAAGCGCGCAAGGCAATCTGGGAAATGGTTGATGAAGATATTGCTAACGGATATGACCACAGTTACGGTGACGGTAAAATCCGACGCGTCTGGGCAATTGTGGGCAAATCGCCTATCTTTCGGAGACTCATTCAACATCCGACGGTGGTGGCAGTGTGGAAGCGGATGCTTGGTGAAGATGTAATTGCATCCACGTTCACAGCAAACATCGTTGGACCTGGCGCACCCGCAGGCGGTTGGCATATTGACTATCCGTATTGGGCGATGCAAACCCCGTTTCCGTCTGGTTCACTAACAGGGCAAACAGTGTGGATGTTAGATGAATTCACAGCAGAAAACGGTGCAACTGCATGTATCGCTGGTTCACACAAAACACTCCGCCGCCCCGAATTGGGTGAAGCAGAAGGACTTGAAATGAGTGTCGCAACTGCACCGAAAGGGTCAATTTTATTCACAAACGGCGCAATCTGGCATCAGTGTCTCCCGAACACCACGGATGCCTCGCGTGTTGGACTACTCGGTATGTATAATCGCTCTGTCATATATCCGCAAGAGGATATGCCCCGGCAGTTGACTGACGATGTGTTAGTAGGTGAAAGCGACGTGTTAAAGCAGTTATTGGGTAGAAATATACCGTTTCGCCACCCTGACCAAGCACAAAATTGGCATCGGACAGAGACAGGATTTCGCCAAGCGTAAAATGCAATATGACATTTCTTCAAGCGATTCTTCTCGGCATTTTACAAGGTTTAACCGAATTTCTACCCGTTAGCAGTTCCGGGCACCTCGTCTTAGCACAGCAATACCTCGGCTTGAAAGAGCCACTCGTCTTTTTTGATGTAATGCTACACGTAGGTACATTAGCTGCTATACTTGTCGTATACCGTGGGACAATAGCAAGATTAGTGGTTGGCGGACTATCAACGCTTGCAAAGGCGAAATTTTATCGGAAGCCGATTGCAACGCTGAATACTTCGGATGAACTCAGGTTTATCTGGTTGATATTGCTCGGATCTATTCCGACAGGTATCATTGCGGTGCTGTTTAA
Organism: Candidatus Poribacteria bacterium; assembly: GCA_028824125.1. Classification (GTDB taxonomy): domain Bacteria; phylum Poribacteria; class WGA-4E; order WGA-4E; family WGA-3G; genus MSPOR6. Next base: position 5,790 of record JAPPES010000140.1, on the reverse strand, counting down.
GACACAATTGGAATCTTTTTTTGAAAAAGTCCTTATCGTCAGTATCATGCTAATCCTTACCGGTATTATTCTTCAATTGCCTCGACTCCGCAGAAGGAGCATGGATAGTACCGACTTTCCAAACAAAGAAGTTAAGTCGTGGTACGCGCCGCTAATCGGAATTGCACAAGGATGTGCCATAATACCCGGCATCTCCCGCTCTGGGACAACAATTTCACTCGCGCTATTCTTAGGGATTTCCGCTAAAACTGCTGCAGAATATTCCTTCCTGCTCTCAATTCCTGCGATACTCGGTGCGGTTGCACTCAAAATCACCGATGTTGAGAACACCGAGGTCCCTCTTCATATTATAGGTACAGGAATGCTTACCTCGTTTATTGTCGGTTATATTGCGCTGCGGTTCCTACTGGTTATATTAAATCGTGGGAAATTCTCTCTGTTTTCCTATTACTGCGTTGCGTTAGGAATGGTTTCGCTTTTGGTTGCTCTAATCCAATAAGTTGCGACACAGCCAAACACCTTTTTGTTGTAGTTTTGTACATCTACTGTTAAACCGATGTCGTTTAGGATACCGCAAACCTGCTTTTCACTTTGAAGCGTGTTTTGAATCAATTTTTTTCCTGTGCATCTATAAATTAAACTGGCAAGATACATCTGCAACGGTTTCAGCCTAAAACGTTTGACATAACGGAGCGGGAATCCGAATCCATGCCCAGAAATAGCGAGCGTGCCACCAGGTCTTAGGACACGTGTAAGTTCAGTTAAGGCATCTTTATCATCAGGTACATGCGGCATAACGAGGAAACAGGTTACAAGGTCAAAAGTCTCATCCGCAAAAGGTAAGGTAGGCAGTGAAGCACGAATCAAAGTTGGGACTTTTGAAGACGAATCTATCAATTTTTCGATTTTTGAACGTCCGATAGTTAAGAAGGTTGCATCAACGTCAACACCAATCAGGAGTTGCGGGTTATCTGCAGATAGCGCGACAAGAAGATTTCCAGGACCACATCCAACATCCAAAACCTTTCTGCCAGCCGCCTTGATATTAAGCGTGTTGAGCTGCTTCCGTGTTATACCTTGTTCCAATTCGTGATAAGCATTTTGAATGTAGGCACAGTGCCATTTTGTTAATTCGTTATTTTCCATAATAAAGAGTTTACCCATTTACCAAGCCGTTGCGGAATTGTTGTCAGTTCTGCGCGAAAGCGGATAAGTCCTGCATCGTCACTGATCGAAATAGCCTTTAGTTTATAAGGCGATGTCCTGACACCATTCCATCCTAAATCTGTCGTGCGTGCGGAATGGAACGCTCCATCTTTAACAATTTCAATCTCACGTTTGGTGTAATCACCATTTGGATAACTGAAATGAAAGCATTCAATTCCTAAAAAATTCTCTAAATCCGCTTTACTCTCAAGTATCTCTCGCCTACATTCTGCTTCTGTGCAGTAGGGCAGGATCGGATGAAATTGGGTGTGCGGTTGAAAATCAACGTCTTGCATCATTTCTTGCATCTCGTCTATATTAAGTGCCTGCCTATCTTGATACTCCTTTTCAGGTTCAAAATCAACTATATTTTTCAAATGTGCCAATCGGTCTGCATTTGACAGTCTTTTCAGTCTTTCTTTTTCTTTTTTGGATTGTTCCTGTATTCTAAACCAGAAGTGACGATGTGTGTTGATAATCTGCGTGCATACATAAATCGTTGGACGGATGTGGTACTGCTTGATAATTGGCAAAAGCGCAAAATTACCTGCGTGACCATCGTCAATCGTAACCACAACACTTTTCGGAGGAATTTTCGTAAAATCTTTATTGTAGATGGCTGTGACTAACGTATCTAAAGAAATAATATTATATTGACGGGAGAGATAAGCAAGATGTTTTGCGAAGACTTCTGGCAGCACATCGTGGTACAGAAGGATCGTAACACGATTTCGACAGACCCATTTTCGGATGAGCAATGGAATGCCAAGTACGCAGATAACGATTGAAATTGCATTTTTTGCAAAACTTACGAGTCGGTCCGGCATCATATTCCTATAGGAAGCTGCGATAAATATCTTCTAATTTTTGGATAGATACAGTGCTATTGAATTTTTGTTGAATAGTTGCGCGTGCATTTCTACCCATGTCCGCTGCAAACTCAGGTTCCGTTAACATGCGGTGCAACGCTTCTGCTAACGCAACCGAATCCTGTGGTGGAATTCGGATGCCGCTTTTCTCATTCTCAATAAGGTCTCTAATGCCTCCCACATCTGATGCGATGCAAGGCATGCCGATACCCATCGCCTCAATTAAAGCATTCGGTGAACCTTCATGTAACGAGGGAAGCACAAAGACATCTGCTTGCAAAAGCACAGAAAAGACATCTTCACAAAATCCGGGGAACATCACCTTGTCCGAGAGATTGTGTTCTGCGGTGAGTGTCCGGAGTTCTGATTCTAACTCACCTTCACCCAGGAATGTGCATCGCCATCTTACCTTTTTTCGATTCAGTAAACTCAACGCTTCTATCAGATAACGGTGTCCTTTCTCTGGAGCAAATCGTCCGACGCTTACTATTAATTTCTCTTCTGTAGCATCTTTTTGTTTTTGAGTCCATTCTTCTGTAGGTAGTTCCAATAAATTAGGGATGCTAAAAATCTTTTTGTCTGGATAGAGTTGTTGGAGGTGTCGTCCGATCTGCTCTGAATTTGTCAACAGGCAGTCTGCAGGACTATAAATCAGTTTTTCTGTAAGCCAGAGTCGAAAATTGCTGTATCTTGCATGGTAATCGCCACGCTGTGAAGCGATAAATGGAATCTTTCGCCACAAACCACATCTACGGGAAATTCCACAAAGAAAATTAGAATACCACAACCAGCTATGAACGATGTCCGGTTCAACTGCTTTAATAATACCACCAAGCGCGAATGCTTTTTCAATTAATCTCATCCGTTTGTTTTTACCTGCAAGTGTGGTCACATCTCGAACGCAGGACAGTGCGGCAAGTTCTGTAATACGTTCCCCTTCAGCACGACTCAGCAAAACGGACACCTCATATTGGTCAGGCGTGAACCGAGCAATAGTCTTAAGTAATTGCGACTCAGCACCGTCTTTTGTCATAGAATCGATGACATAAAGAATTCGCATCTTAGTTTTCCCTGTACTGATTATAGATGTGGAACAATGTGTGATTCACTACCAATACGTATAGAGCAAAACTTCTGATATAATGAGTTGCACAACGAGCATGCCCCCAACCCAATATAAATCTGAACGGGCGCGCGTCGTAAGGTATTTTGCGACAGGGATAACGAAAAATGGCACCATGAAAATCCAGATACGTTCTACCTCCATCGTAAATAACGTAGAAAATGTAAAATAGAGGAGCGTTATTAGAAAGCCAATCACAAAAGTATCAGATTTTTCGGGATTGAAAATCCAAGGAGCCCGGGTCTGATTTTCTTTCAATTCAGGTGAAGCACTGTTCTGCTTCCACGCCTTAAATGTTGAGACCAGTTGCCGCAACCAGACGACTGTAATCGGAATGCCTACACCAATCAAGAAAGCGAAGAGATTCGCGAAACTTAAATGAAAAAAACGGTCAATACTTTCAAAACCTGTTCCCATGCCCGCTTCATCTTTTTTGATTGCTGCCCAGAGTGCGTCAATGGGTTGGAAACCTGTTAGAACAAAAAGCAACAGATAGAATCCGATGAAACCTGTTGCGGCAAACGCCAAAACTTTCAAATACTGCACAAACCTTTTTCGCTCCAACAATGCGATTACGCACAAGAAAACGCCAATAACCACCGTTGAATAGGTCATAAACATACCAAATGCCAGGGAAACACCTGTTAATAAACTGTAGGGGCGGAGTGTGCCCAAAGCAACATCCGGTGAAGTTTCTCGTTCTCTTGCTTCATAAAAGAGGTAAAGACTGAGAATTGGGAATACGCTAAAGGGACCATCCATAGATGTAGTGGTAAACATCACGAAGTTGGGCGTGATGAGGAAAAGTAGCAGCGCATAAAGCGCAACCTTTTCGTCGTAAAGCCGTACCGCAAGTTTATAGAAGGGAACCACCACTATCGCTGTAAAGAGAACTGATACCAAAGACGCCGATACGAGATTGTGACCGAAAATTCTGCTTACAATCCATAAGAAAACAACGCCTCCCGGTGGATGTGTTCGCGTGTGACCTGAGAGTGTCTCAAACAATTCAGGTTTGCTAAAATCCCGCAAAAATGTGCGGAGCCCCAATTCATCAATACGCGGCACGTCGGCATAGTATTCCAGAGATGGACGGGTATAAGGTTCTAAAAGTGCTAAAATCCGTTTAGGCTCGTCTTCTGTGCCTATTTCGCGGAACCCATCAATTTGTGCAACACTGATGTTGATGGCAAGGAAACAGACGACTGCTATACCAATAAGATGCCTCGGACTAATGCTATTCAGTAGGATATATTTATAGCAGAGATAGAGAAACCCGATACATATTAGAAGTGCCGGAAAAATCCACCAACTCAGATCAAGTTGGGGTTCGGCATAGAGAGGGATAAAATGTCTGCTATAGTTGAGCGCTCCAAGGTCAAGTCCTGTTTCGCGCATGATATATACCACAAGAATATGGTATAACCAAAAAAATAGGGCGATGATTGCTGTTTGTCCAGCAATGGATCTAATTGCTTTTTGCAGGTAATGCATTCGTTTTATATGGCAAGTTAAAGACATAAACTATGATATAATCTACTATGCTATCATGTTTACTATGAAAGTCAAGAATTTTTTATCTCAACAGACACTCGCGCACATATTTGGGGCAACATCAACAACATTTGCACGTAATTGTGCAGTTTTTTACAACAATTCAGCGGGAAACGATTGGCACAAAAATTGCTCATATATCTAACTAAAGGAGAAGACAGATGCAAACACTACAAACGATATTCTGCATAAGTTTCACACTGTTCTTTGTAGCAACTGCCAATGCCAAAATAGTATTTTCTGCATCCCAAAACGGAAATTCTAATCTTTATGTCATGGATGACGACGGTGGAAATATCACGCAACTCACCGATAATACAAATTCTGATTGGAAACCGCGATGGTCACCCAATGGGAGACGAATCGCTTTTGCGCGGGACACGACACCGAATGACGGTTCTGTTAAGCCCTACATTTTCATCATGCATGCCGATGGCACCTCTGCGCGGCAAATCTCCGCCCATATAGGATATATATTGGACTTAGCGTTCTCTCCCGATGGAACAAAATTAATGTTCAGTACCACACTATTGGGCATTAACATAATCAACCTGAATGAGATAGATCTTGATAACATTGAACCTAACCTGCTGACGCGTACCCATATATTTCATATCGACTGGTCTCCGGATGGCAGGCAAATTGTGTATGTCAATGATGATCATGGCGTTATAGAGAAAAACCTTTGGATCGTTGATATAAACGGAGATAACCCGATTCCCTGGACACAACCAGATCCTGAAAAAGGCACAATGCATCGTTTTAACCCGCGTTGGTCACCTGATGGCCAACAGATGCTGTATACAGAAATGGACGTAACGGCAGGTACATTTCGCTATATTATCCAAAACATTGATGACGGGGCCACACAAATATTGAATATACCCGACAATTGGTATCCAGTTTCTGTTGATTGGATGGACGGTCAAAGGTCTGTGCTATTTAACCCAAGTTGCTACCTATCGCCATAAAGTTGTTTTATATTAACCCAAGTTGCTACCTATCGCCATAAAGTTGTTTTATATTAGTTGCAATGAT
>JAPPES010000025.1 GCA_028824125.1 Candidatus Poribacteria bacterium | reverse complement strand
GGTGTTGCTATCACACGATTAGATATGCTCAAGTTAAAAGTTGCCCATTTCACCAATGGTCAAATAACAGACCTTACAGGACTGGAACATGCAATCAATCTACAGGATTTAGATCTGTCGGATCAACAGATACGAGATATCACACCACTGGCAGAATTATCCAAATTGAACCATTTACGTCTCGCGGGAAATCTAATTGACAATATAGCCCCGCTTGCAGGTTTGACAAATTTAGTTGCATTAAGTTTAGATCGGACTCAAATTAACGATCTAACGTCTCTTGCAGGATTAACAAATTTGAAAACCCTGCTGATAGGGAATAATCAGATCAATGATGTCACACCACTCGCAGGATTAACAAACTTATGGCACTTAGATCTACGCCGTAATCAGATCAACGATGTCACACCACTCGCAGGATTAACAAACTTGGGACACTTAAATATTGGTGGCAATCAAATCAGCGACATCACACCACTTGCAGGCTTAACAAACTTGGAGTCCCTGTATTTATACCAGAATAAGATTAATGATATCACACCTCTTATGGACATGACCAAGCTTGGGGTGTTACATCTCTGGATTAATCAAATCAACGATATCACACCACTCACAGGCTTAACAAACTTGTGGTTCTTAGATATTATAGGTAATCAAATCAACGGCATTACACCACTTGTAGGCTTAACAAACTTGCAAAACTTACATATTAGCGGTAATCCAATTAGCGATATAAGTCTAATTACTAAGTTTACACAACTAAAATCTTTATCTCTTGGAGGTATTCCTATCAAAGATGCGACCTTTCTTACTGAGATGACAGAATTGGAAACCTTAATCCTCCCTAATTGTCAAATCAGTGAAATAGGTCTGATCGCAAGACTCACGCAATTGCAGTTCTTAGATCTACAAGGCAATCAGATTAGTGATGTCAGACCTCTTGCCAATCTATTAAACCTAAAAAGTTTATGGCTTGGAGGAAATCCTATAAAAAACAGGGGGCCGCTCCTCACGCTATTGCGCAAAAATCCTGATGTAAAAATATATCTAAAACGTGGCGGCGATCCATTACCTGTTACCTTATCCTATTTCCGGGCAGATCGCACAAAGACAGGTGTTATTCTCAAATGGACAACTGAGTCCGAGATAGACAATGCAGGATTCAATATCTTGCGCAGTGAGAAAAAGAACGGAACTTTTAAAGTTATCAATTCCAAGATGATTCAGGGTGCTGGTACAACAGGTGAACGACACACCTATACATGGACAGATTCCACTGCTAAACCGAATACCGTCTACTATTATCGGATAGAAGATGTCTCACATGCGGGGATTCGACAGCAGTTAGCAACCGTTCGCTTGAGAGGACTTGTGTCTGCAAGCGGCAAACTTACTACAAAATGGGGCGATTTGAAATGGAAGGATTGATTATCCTCATCAGAAGTGATAAATACGGATGGTGGATTTATCCATCAGTTTGCCTAAGACTATCAGATGGTTATGATGCAGAGATGCGTGCTGGGTTGGAAGGTGCGCATCTGATTGAGATGACGCGGGAACAATAACAACGTTTGACTCCAAGCTTTTCTTACATAACAGTGTCTTATGATATTAGTGAAATCAAAAAGATTGAAAGGACTTTTATGAAAACACAATTTATAAATCATAATTTTTTTATTTTAACTTTAGTTATCGTCTTGATAGTTTTCGGCGTGCAAGGGATTAGTTATGGACAGGATTTGAACGTAGGTGAACCGCGCACCGTGCGGATGATCTACTTTCTGCCCAATGACCTGCCGTATCGCGCCGACGTGGTTCAGAAGATGAAAGATGTTATCCACACTGTTCAAAATTTTTATGCGGAACAGATGCAAGCACACGGCTACGGTAACAAAACTTTCCAATTTGAAACTGAGGACCAAGGTGAACCGAAGGTGCATCGTGTGAATGGGAAACATCCCTTTAGTTATTATGACAACACCCTTGGCAATGCTGTGATTGCCGAGCTTGAACAAACCTTTGATCTTGATGCGAACATCTACTTTATTGTACTTGGTGCAGATGCACTTCGTCAGGGTAATGGGCTGCCTGCGGGAGGTGTTGCAAACCAGCGAGGAAAAAATGGAGGAACAGTGTTGGTGCCTAATGGATTTGGACGGTTTACGGTGGCACATGAATTGGGACACACTTTCGGATTGGTACACGATTTCAGGGATAATTCGTATATCATGTCGTATGGTCATCGTCAGGATGTTTCACTATCTGCTTGCGCTGCCGAATTTCTGACAGTATCCCCTCACATTAATCCGCGTATTCCAATTACAGAGGGACAATCGCCGACCATTGAACTCATTTCCTCGCCTACATATCCGGCAGGTTCAAAAAGTATACCAGTTCGGCTCAAAATCAAAGATTCAGAAGGAATCCATCAAGTGCAACTATTGGCTTGGGGTGGACTCCAAGACTGTCGTAGGTTAGCAGAAAAAAAAGATGCTGTTGTTGAATTTGAATATAGTGGTGGTATTGGTCTTTTGGATTTTGATGCCAGCCTTGTGGATTTTACGAGTCTGTCCGACGCTACAGTACATAATATTTCTATCAAAGCGGTTGATACAGATGGAAATGTAGGCACCGCATATTTTCAACTTGCCGAAATGTCACCACTCTTTATCACTGATCTTGGGGGGCGGCATACGGATGTAGTTCGGTCATTAGCGTTTTCACCTGATGGACAGATTCTCGCCTCAGGGTCTTTTGATAACACGGTTAAACTGTGGAACATTGCAGCAGGAACAAACATCGCTACTTTCAAGCATACAAGACCGGTCAATACTGTCAGGTTTTCGTCCGATGGGCAGACCCTGGCATCTGGGGGAGATGATGGGATTCACCTGTGGGATATGACAACAAGAAAAATAATTACTACGTTAGACCATGAGGTTACTTATTATTCTGTGTCATTTTCGCCCGATGGGCAGACCCTTGCAGCCGCCAGCTCTAGGTGGTCAGACCTCCAGTTATGGGATTTAACAACAGAACGCAGTATTGATATGCAGATCCACGAAGGCAATAGGCCTGACTACCCCCGATCTGTGTCATTTTCGTCCGATGGGCAGACCCTGGCATCCGGCAGTTGGTACGGTGAAGTTAAGTTGTGGGACGTTGCGGCAAAGCGCAATATTGCTACCCTGGACACTGGCGCAGGCAAAGATTCTATATACGCTTATCCTGTACATTCTATGTCATTTTCGCCTGATGGGCAGACCCTTGCAACTGGCGGTTCGGCGGACGGATCCGGTGAAGTTAAGTTGTGGGACGTTGCGGCAAAGCGCAATATTGCTACCCTAAAAACTGACTGGGAAGTACTCTCTGTGTCATTTTCGCCTGATGGACAGACCCTTGCAACCGCTGAAGGGTCTGCATTGGTCAAGTTATGGGATATTGCCACAGCTTCAGAGATTGTTGACTTACCGCATACCTCTCCAGTCTATTCTGTGGCGTTTTCGCCAAACGGCACAACCCTTGCTTCGGGAACATCTGATGGGACAATCAAACTATGGGATGTTACTTCGTCCGCTTTAAGAAAAATTGTTGATAATCGTCCTAAAATCACTATAAGTGAAATTATGGTTGCTTCAAATGGAGGTCGCCTACCACAGTGGATAGAACTTTACAATCGCTCACAGACCCATCCAGTAAATCTAAAGGGATGGACGTTAGAGATTCAAAACTACCGTTCAGAAAACTTTAATGGAGATCAGAACCTAACGATTACCTTTAAAGAAAAATCAATTGGACCGAACAAAACGCTCCTGATCGTCTCAAAGCAAGGGCGCGCTTCTAAACAATTTCGGGATGAACAGATTTACAACCTCAACACGCTGCATCCTAATCTTCAGGACACAGTACTAAGTGAAGAGGGATTCTACATGAAACTAAGCAACACAGCAGGCAAACTAATTGACGAAGTGGGAAATCTTGATGGCAAGAAAAACACTAATGATAAACCTGCCTGGCGTTTGCCAACAGGTATAACGAAAGATGGTGCTCGCTCTTCAATGATACGTCGGCAAAATGAAGTCACGCCACTTTTTGGCACTAAGGCATCTGGTTGGATTACCGCTAAAAACACAAAACTGGCTGATAAAACTACCCACTATTACGGACATCCTCATGACATCGGTGCACCAGGTGTTGGAAGTGGTGAAGCACTCCCTGTAACACTGTCGCGTTTCAGGGCAGATCGCACAAAGGCAGGTGTTATTCTCAAATGGACAACTGAGTCAGAGGTAGACAATGCGGGGTTCAACATTCTGCGTGGTGAGAAAAGGAACGGAACTTTTAAAGTTATCAATTCCAAGATGATTCAGGGGGCAGGCACAACAGGTGAACGGAACAGCTATACATGGAAAGATACAACTGCTAAACCGAATACCGTCTACTATTATCGGATAGAAGATGTCTCACATGCAGGGGTTCGACAGCAGTTAGCGACGGTTCGCTTGAGAGGGCTTGTGTCTGCAAGCGGTAAGCTTATAACCTCGTGGGGTGATGTAAAAATGCAAGAGTAATTACGCCAGATAGTGCAAGGTCCTTATGCCTTGACATTTCCTTATACTGACAAAGTGAAAGTTGCCTAAAATCGCTTAAGGAATATGTCCCCATTATCCCGCTGATTGTTGCTCCAAACGACCACACACTGCCCTTCTGCAACAGGGACCGCAAACGGTGGATGATGTTCACCATCGCTTGTAGAGACAGGCACACCATCTTCTTCCCACAATAGATTTCCGTCTAAATCAATCTTCTGACAGTAGATAGCATCAACACTCTTTTCGCCGAAATCACCACGGTAATCAATCCATGCAACAAAGAACTGATTGTCAGTTGTTTTCACGATGAAAGGTCTATCCTGATGACCACCAACAGTGCAAAGCGGGATACCATCTTTTTGCCACGCCAACGTGCCATCTGCATGGATACGCTGCGCATACAGGTCACCGTAAATATCGCGTTCGTCTCGCCATACAGCAATAATACCACCTTTTCCATCAGAGACAATCGCAGCGTTTTTTTGAATTCCGTCCGCTGTACAGACAGGGACACCTGTCTCCTGCCATAATGTCTTTCCATCAGGAGAAATGCGTTGTGCATAGAGTTGGTCATTAATAAAAGTTTCATATATCTGCCACACAACGATGAGACCGCCTTTACCATCTGCTACTACACGCGGTTCACCTTGCATGCCATCTTCTGGAGTAATGAGAAGCGGTGTATCCCATAAAGGCTTCGCGTCAAGACTGAGTCGATGTGCCATAATTGACCACGTATCAGCTCCTATAACGTCCCACCACACGACATAAAATCCGTCTAATCCATCTGCAACAAGGATGGGAGTGCTCTGTGAAGACTCCGAAGGAAAAACTGGGACGCCATCCTGCTGCCACATCATTGTTCCATCAGCATTGATACGTTGGATATATAGGTCTTGGAATTCGGAGCTCCTACGTTCATCTTCCCATACAACGATAGCACCCCCCTTACCATCACTCAAAATTGCTTGTGTGGACTGATCTGCAGTGTTTGTACAGATAGGGACGCCATCCGTTTGCCAAAGCATTTTGCCTTCAAAATTCATCGCTTGTGCATAGATATCCCAACTGCCTCTACCCCTTCGGTCATTCCAAACAACGATTGCATGTTTATTGTGTCGAATCATACGCAAACGGCGTTGATTTCTGTCTGCAATGGAAACCGGAAGCCCATCCGATTTCCACATTAGCGCATTCTTCCTATCCACACGTTGCGCGTACACATCCCAATCTTTACCAGTGCGATAATCCTCCCATACTACGATAACGCCACCTTTACCATCGTCTACACTCGACGGAAAAAATTGACCGTCTTTGGCAGTAGAGATGGGGACTTCTGCGAATGTTGTTATATATTGCGCCGGTGAAAATATCCCAATTAGGCAGAGAAATATTAACTTTACCGTTAGCGAATTCAGTCGGTGAAAAGCGTTTTTGGTGTCCATAGGTTGACCAAAGTTCCTTTGGTATACATGTCAAGTGCTTCCCAATTCTGAATAGGGAGTTCAATATGGGCAAGTGCAGCGGTGGGCATCCGTTCGATTTCTCCCGTCAAGTGCCGGACAAGTTGTTCCATCGTAGGATTATGTCCTACAACCATCACACGCTGATATTTATTGGATAATGCTTGTAATTTTTCCAAGTAAACGCCTGGTGGGGCAAGATAAAAATCTTCCAACTGCTTTATTTTTCCGATATAACCGCATGCCTTGGCAACTTTGGTAGCAGTTTTTCTGGCGCGTTTGGCTGATGAAGTAAGAATACGATCTGGGATTAATCCTTGTTCGCGTAGATGTTTTCCCATGCGCGGCGCATCACGTTTACCGCGTTTGTTGAGGGGACGGTCATAATCGGAAAGTTCTGGATTGTCCCAACTGGATTTAGCATGCCGTAGTATGAGAAGAGTTTTCATTTTAAATCTGTGTCCAATCCATGATGACACCCAAATATTTATCCTTATGATCGGTCAAGCCATCATAAGCGGATTGCGCATCTTCGGGATTTATTACATGTGTTAGCAATTCCTCAACCTTGAATTTATTTTCCTTGATGAGAGAATAAACTATTTGTGAATTCCGTTCAAGCGAATGTTTTGACTCGCCTGAGTGCATTGTCGGATAAACCCATTCATGTGCGCTTCGCAGGGTTATCGCACCTAAACCGATGAGATGTGTATAATTGAGTATTGCTGTTACATTTGTGATATATTCACCGCGTGGTGAACCGAGCAGGATAACTTCACCTTTGGTGCGAGTCAACTGATATGCTAATTCAACAAGCCGTGGATTACCAATTGCTTCAACAGTAACCTCCGCTTTTTGTCCATCTGTTAAGGCTTTGACGTGTTCAAGTACATCCTCTTCGTCAGGATTAATTAGGTGTTGGATACCACACTTTCGCGCGATTTCTATCCGTTCTGGTACCCGTTCAACACTAATTACCTTCATCCCTGCCAAATTGAAAAGTTGTGATGCAGAGTTGCCAACTAACCCTAAACCGATAATGACAGCAGTATCACCAAACTCTGCCGAGGACACACGTAATGAAGTCATGGCGACCGTTGCCATTCGTACAAACGGTATCAGTTTCGGATCTACCTCCAATGGTGGTTTGAACGCCAGCATCACCGAGGTAGTTTTGACGATAGAAGCGTGTGAACTATAGCAGAAAGCGAAATCTCCAACAGCACACTTCGTTACGTGTTCTCCAACTTTTAGTACTTCGCCAATAGCCGTGTAACCCGATCCGTGCGGAAACCGAGTACCGCTCTCCAAACCGGTATATCCTGCTCCTTCGGTTCCAGGACTAATCAAACTGTAATGTGTTTTGAGTAAAATCTGGTTTGGTGCCAGCGTTTCATCAAGTTCAAAATCCTCTAACGTTGCTGAACGTTTTGCTGGCATGATTATCTGTTTGCCCTTCATAACGTTGTCCTTATCAAACTTTGTTCCTATTTACTTAATGATAGCAAGGATGAGTTTGCAAGTCAATACAAAATTAGGTTGCTCATGTAAAAAATATGTGTGATTGCTTATGATAAAGTCAATGACCACGCGGGTTAAACTTTTTATTCTCACGCATTCTTTATCTGAGCCAAGTCGGACAGTTTTGTCAAAAACTTTGCATATCCGTTGACATCTGTTCAAGTGATATGTTATCATTTCAAGCAAGGTGGGAAATATTTTGTAGCATTAAGGTTATTGATGGAGGGAGTCAGTGGCTCAGATACCACAACGAACACTTTTTGATCTGACACAAGATGGCTTGATTATTGGTGAAAAAATCCAGCAAATCTATCCAAAATTTGATGTATCTTCTTTCGTTACGGCCGTTCGGGCAGAGATGGTCGCATCGTGATGAGGACATTGTTTGCTATAGAGAGAAAGGAGTTCTATAAATGACAGGCGAAGAAAAATTTAAGGTTGACCTTGAAGGCTATCTCGTCATTAAGAACGTTTTGACTGAAGATGAAGTAGCAGAAATGAACGCCTTTATTGACAAAGGCGAGATGGATAGGCGACCGAGTCTTTGGGGAGAATCGTTTAAAAACCTGATCGACCATCCAAAAATACTTCCGTACCTTATTGAGTTATTGGGACCGCATGTCCGTCTCGATCATGATTACGCAATCTTAATGAACGCAGGCGAAAAAAGGGGTGGATTGCACGGCGGTGAAGATGGCGGACGTGCAGGTGGAAATGTGGGGGATCACTGGTATAAATATCGCGATGGTGTGATGCGGAATGGATTGTGTGTGATGACCTACAATTTGGCAGATGCCCCGGAAGGTGCTGGCGGGTTTGCGTGTATTCCAGCAAGTCATAAAAGCAACTTCGCACCAGAAATTCCGAGAGAGGTTCGACTCTTTGAACGTCCAGCACACTATGTCGTTCAACCGCCACTTGAAGCGGGAGATGTGCTGTTTTTTACTGAAGCACTTATTCACGGTACAATGCCGTGGACAGCAACGCATCAGCGCCGTGCTTTGCTATACAAATATAGTCCCGGACATTCCGCGTGGTCGAGAAATTACTATGACATTAGCCAGTATAACGACTTGACTGAGCAGCAGAAACGGATGCTCTTGCCACCATCTATAGGCAGGAGGCCGCGCGTTGTAGAAGTGAATTGAGATTGACTGTTAACACATAGAATCAATTAAGAATCTGGTGCTAAAACTGATAACCACTACATAGAAAGGAATTTATATCCATGACAGGTGAAGAGAAATTTGCCGCAGACCTTGAGGGGTATCTGATAATTAAGAATGTCTTAACTGACGACGAAGTCGCTGAGATGAACGCCTTTATTGACAGAGGTGAGATGCAAGGACCTCCGAGTCTATGGGGAGAACCCTTTAAACGTCTCATTGATCATCCCAAAATACTGCCTTATCTAATTGATTTGTTAGGTCCAAACGTCCGTCTTGATCACGATTATCCCATTTTCATGAAAGGTGGTGAAGGACGCGGTGGACTGCATGGTGGTGAGGATGGTGGTCGTCCCGGTGGTCCCGAAGGCGATCACTGGTATAAATATCGTGACGGTGTGATGCGGAATGGGTTATGTGTAATGACCTATAACCTTGCAGATGCCCCTGAAGGCGCAGGTGGATTTGCATGTATTCCGGGAAGCCACAAAAGCAACTTTTTAAGAGAAATTCCACCAGATGTACGTAACTTTGAACGTCCAGTACACTATGTCGTCCAGCCTGCGCTTGGAGCAGGAGATGTGTTGTTTTTCACTGAGGCACTCGTTCATGGTACAATGCCGTGGAAAGCGGACCATCAACGTCGTTCCTTGTTATACAAATACAGTCCTGGACATTCAGCGTGGTCCGGAAATTACTACGACATTAGCAAATACGGCGAGTTGACTGAGCAGCAGAAACGGATGCTGATGGCGCCTTCAATTGGTGGGAGACCGCGCGTCATAGATTCAAATTAAGAGGAAGGTGTAATGCCAAAAACCCAACTGACAGGGAAACAGAGCGACTTTCTTAAAATCGTTGTTGCTGCGGCAGGTCGTGGTGACCTTGAGGCAGTTCGGCAATTTTTAGAAGACAGACCTGAATGGATTCACACTATCGGTTCACATGGGAGAACGATGTTATGGGAAGCCGCATATCGTGGAAAATTAGAGGTCGTTAAATTTCTGGTAGAACAAGGTGCAGATATAAATCTTCCCGGTTGCCATCTTAGTCAACACGATCTTGAAATAACACCCTACTGTGTTGCACGGCACGAAGGACGCGACGAGGTAGCGGATTATCTGTTAGAGCAAGGTGCAATTGTGGATATTCATACCGCTGCCTATCTCGCTGACTATGAAACGACTCTTTCGATCCTTGATAACGACCCTAATCTTGTCAATAGCGGATACCTCCAGTCCGTGATGCTGCCATCAGGTGAACCGCATTCCTTTGAATATCGTGATACGGAGTGGGCAACGCCTCTCTGTTATGCCATCGTTGGTGGTAATATACGCATTGTTGAACTGCTTATTTCAAGAGGTGCTATAATTGAACCGCACAGTAAACTTTTGTTGGATCACGCCGTATCAGCGGATCAGATAGACATTGTTAAATTGCTAATTAGTAATGGAGTGGACGCAAGCAAAGCACCACGAATTTATGATGATAATTCTGAGATGAGTGTGCTGCTCAAGTCTCATGGTGTCCCGTCCAAGGACATAAACGCCTTTGACTGGATGGGTTGGCCTCCACTTCCTTATGCATGCCGTGGAGATAAAGGAGAACATCCTGAAGCAGTTCTGAGACTTTTGGAACTGGGTGCAGATATAAATGTCCAAAGTAGCAAAGGGAAAACAGCACTGCACTGTGCTGCGAAAGCAGGTTTTCTCAAAGTCGTCAATGTGTTAATAGAAAATGGTGCGAATATTGATGCAACCGACAACAACGGTGAAACGCCTCTGTATGATGCAATCCGATCCACAATAAAGAATCGTGAAAAGCAGCGTGCTGCTTTAGAAGCGTTGCTCATCAAGGGTGCAAATCCCAATGTCAAGAACCGTAGAGGATTGACACCGCTACAAGCTGCTCAGCAGATGCGAAGAGCAGACGCAGAAAAAGTTGTTGCGTTATTGAAAAAATATGGTGCTGCCTAATTTATACCATTTCAGGTATATAAAATTCCATTATGAGATTATAATTTCACACAGAAATGAAAAATGTAAGAGGCGCAATGAATTGCGCGACTACAAACACATGTTTTGTAAATGAAAAACCATCATTCAGAAATGAGATTACCAATTCATTACTCTTTTTGTCTTTTGTGACCTTGACATGTGAAAATGAAAACTCCGTATACACGCGAAAAACTTATCCAAGATTTTTCCGATCTGGGCATTGAAAAAGCAGGGACGCTTTTTATCCATTCCTCTTTCAAGAGTTTAGGACAGGTTGAAGGCGGGGCAGGCACAGTAATCTCTGCACTTGAAACGGTTATTGGAGAAGAGGGATTGATATTGATGCCCTCATTCAACCTTCTACCAAGTCGAGAAGAACGTGTGGGATCCTGGGATGTTGATAAGACACCTTCCACTGTAGGGTGGTTGACAGAGTTTTTTCGACAGATGCCCGGCACCTATCGTTCCGATCACTATTCGCATTCTGTTGCTGCACGCGGGAAAGGCGCGGAGGCGTTTGTCTCCGATCATCTCCGATGTGATGGTTATCAATCTCCGTGGGATTACCCACCTTGGGGCAAGACTTACGGCACACACTCCCCAATGTTCCGTGCGTATAAAGCAGATGCAAAACTCCTCATGATCGGTGTGGATTATCAAACTTCAACTTATATTCATCTTGTTGAAGTTATCTATTGGAATAAACGTCTCGACGAAAACGCTGAAGCTAACTTTATTGGATTAAATCGTCCTGAACTTGGTGCATTCTGGGATGCGCTTGGCAACTTAAGACGCGGTACAGTCGGAGATTCAGACTGTCGTTTGTCTAGCATAAAGACGTATGTAGATACACTTCTTGCAGAAGTTGTGAGGAATCCTGACCCGTACGTTGCGTAAAGTGTATAATTGAAAAGGGGTACTCATTTCCATAGGGGTTATTGATGACCGACAAAGAGATTATTATACATTCACGTTCACTAAGGAACGAAGCAAGCAATCTGCTTAATCACGAAGGTTTGCTGCCAATGTTAAAATCTTTCGGGACAACACGGGTTATCGGTAGTTATACGTTGGATACAATGACATGGCGTGATATTGACATTAGCCTGATATTGCCGGATGAGCAGGATGTTGAACTCTTCTTTGAAATTGGGAGCAGAATCGCAACAAAGTTTCACGTTACAAAAATGTCGTATTCAAATCACTTTATTCGTAATTTTCCAGGGTTTGATCACGGGCTTTATTGGGGTATTCGGCTTTGCTATGCGGAACGGGAATGGAAGATAGACCTATGGGGATATGGCGAAACAGATTATGAAACACACATGGCTGACTTTGATGTGTTGCACAACCAGCTGCAGCAGGCAGATCGCACTGCAATCCTTCGTATCAAACACGCTGTATCTCAACGCCCCGACTATCGGGGAGATGTCTATAATAGTATGGCGATCTACCGCGCAGTACTTAAGGGAAAGGTTAAATCTTTAGAAGAATTCAACGCCTGGATTGAAAGGAATTCGCATGCTAACACCTGAAGAGAAATGGTTTTTTGATCATCACGGATTTATCATTCTTCGCAATATCGTACCGTCCGAAGATATCCAACTAATGATAGAATTGGGCAATCTTTGGCACGACATGACGTTAGAAGAATTGCCCCCACCTCTTACTTCTACTTCGCGCAATAGTCCCTATTCTTCAACGATTGCGCACTGGATAAATAATGTCCAATACGGTGATGCAGTTTTCCAGCGATTAGTGCTTAATCTTGAGATTATGCGCGTCGTTATTGCACTAACGCGAGCAGCACCTTGCCTTGTAGACTGCGCCTTGACCAAAAACTATACAACCTCTGATGACATCAACTTTCATGCGTCTGGGCAGGATTACGGCGTGGAAAATGGTGAACCGCACGCTGGATTCATCAATGCTGGCACATCTTTAGTTGATGTCCCTGAAGGAACCGGTTTTGTCTGCCTGCCCGGAAGCCATAAACGAAACTTTGACCCACCTGATAATCTGTCAATTTATGACGGTCCCCCCACAGTAAGCAATGTTCCCGTCAATGCTGGTGATTGTGTTATCTTCACAGAAGCACTCTACCACGGTGCCAGACGTTGGACAGAAAATTATCCTCGCTTTACTATTTTCAACCGATACATTGATAACGGATCGCACGGTGCCTTGCCTAAAGAGGAACATAAACATTTGATCTCGGATGAGGTTTACGAATTGGAACAGCCAGCGATTTGTGGGCAACAGAAACAGGTTGTGAAACGTATTCTAAATGACTTGGATTCAGTTTAAAACTTTCTCCTATAAAGCAAATTACAAATTGCTATCTTTTATCTAAAGCGAAATGCCCCAAATTGTGCAGTACTTACAAAACTGTTCATTTTTTGTTCAGTTTTTTTTACTTTAGGATTGCAGAATCTGCTTATATCAAGGTTTTTGTGTTGGCATAAAAATTGCTCATGATTCTTCAGTAAACACAATTTTATATATGTGAACTGATAATAGGAGTATTAAAATGAGAAGATTGACCATTTTCTTAACATGCATGATAGTTAGCATAACGTTGACGCTACAAGTTTTAGCAAACACCTTTGTCACTGATGGACTTGTGAGTTATTGGCCGTTTGACAAACAACATATTAGGAACAACAAGATCAAAGATGTTTGGGGTGAAAATGATGGGACAAGTGGCGGAAATCCTAAAATGGTCCCTGGAAAGGTTGGCGAAGCCTTAGAATTTGATGGATTGGACGATTATGTTAATCTGACTAATCTTGGAGATTTTGGGAGCCAACTCGGTTCATCAACATTTGAAGCCTGGATCAATGTCGGTCATAAGAACGATCCGATGATTCTCTTTAGAATTCGTGATACATGTATGCGTTGGGAATTTGTTATCAATTCTGGAATGAAGGGAACAAAAGATCAGATTCGACATATTATTGCACATAAAGTAGGCGCTAGATGTCACGGCTATATTAGAGATCTAAAACCGACAACGATATCTGATGGTAAATGGCATCATCTCGTATATACAAATGAAATTGTTATTGGAGACACTCCAGCCAAAAGGAAAATGTTACAGGACTGTGTTTATATTGACGGTAAACTGTTTAGTTTTGGGACATTACCATTGAGACAACCTGCAACCTTTGTGCCATTTGAGATACCTTTCATCCTCGGTGCCGAAGGAAAACACGGTAATCAAACGAGCTTCTTTAAAGGAACCATTGATGAAGTCCGTATTTACAATCGTGTCCTCACAGAAGCTGAAGTAATCCAGAACTTTGCATCTAAAATCGGATACAGCGTGGAACCGAACAATAAGTTGCCAATCACGTGGGCAACTTTGAAATCAGATTTTTAGGCTCTAATGTTAGATATTGCTTACTTAATTCTATATCGCTCAACAGCATCCATGTCCAGATGAATACCCAATCCCGGTTCGTCTGACAAATGGATCGCACCGTTAGTGAGATTCATACTACCACCAGATAGATCGTCAACGCGAATGTGGGGCAATTCGTCAATTGGCATCGTACAGTTTGGAATTGTGGCTACCAGGTGGGCAGCGAAGGTAGAAGCAACACAACAACCGAACGCGAAGCACTGCACCCAAATTGGCATATCTGCTGCTTCGGCTATAGCTGCACTCTTGCGGAGTCCTGAGACATTACCTTGTGTGTTTATTGCATCCACAGCATCTGCACGGATGTTTTTTAATATCTCTTGCAGACCACCTACATGCCTTGCGACAGGCACATCTGTATGTTCTCTAAGTTCACGGTACCAAGATAAATCTTCAAATTTGATTGGGTCTTCATAGACTTCAATGTTATACGGTAGCAATTCATTTGCAAGCCGTATCCCTGTTTCCAAGTCTCCAAATTCAGTGTTAGGGTCAACACGAATTTCGAAATCAGGACCGCATGCTTCTTTGATTAAACGAGCAGTTTCAACGATATTTGCACTTCGAGCTTTGAGTTTATGAACTCTAAAACCTAAATGAGCGGCGCGTTCTGCTTCTGCCGCTGTTGCTTCGGGCGGCATCGGTGGCGACCAATAGGCAAGTTCAACGTTATCCCTATGTTTTCGCCCGATTAACTTATGCGCTGGCACGCCTAACGCTTGTCCAGCTATGTCATAAAATGCACTTTGGAAGGTGAATCCTTCGTCGGCAAAATCAAAATCCCATATATTCTTGCCGACATATCTTTCAGCAATCTGTTCCGCTTGCTCTGTAATATCGCTATGCACAGCATTGCTTTCGCCTAAACCTGTTATTCCTTCATCTGTGTGCACCCAGACTAAAGTAGTTGGATAAACCATTCCCCAATGTTCCTGTATCGCTGGAAGAAACGGGATGGAAACGGTACGGTATTCTATGTTTGTAATTTTCATAATGTCGCAGCTCCTTAAATCTCCATTGAATATAAACATCCGAGGCTTATATTTTTTCCGGTTAGTTCAATAATATTGGATTACATTGCTCATCAAGGTTATCAGAAAACAGCACTGTTTGTCAAGTCTTGGCGATAGAGATTGTATTGCAAAAAGATTGTTGATTTGATAATATGAGATTATAAAAGATGTCCCTTAATTCCACTTCAAATGTTCTTGCCTTAACAGTTAGTACAGAGGTAAACAGATGAAATTTTTAATTCCAATTCTAATGATATTTTATGTTTCAAGCGGTTTTACACAAGCGCAAAAAGTAGATACTGGCTATACATACTTGGGTTTACCTGACGGTGCTAAAGCACGTCTTGGCAAAAGTACTATAGCATGGGGTAATAGTATAGCACTTTCACCGGATGGAACCCAGCTGGCTGTAGCAACGACTATAGGCGTATGGATCTATGATACCGACACATCTAAAGAACTCGCGCTTCTTACAGGACATACAGATACGGTTACTTCCGTAGCATTCTCTACAGATGGCAAAATACTTGCGACTGGGAGCGCGGACACAACTATTCGGTTGTGGGACACGGGAACAGGAAAACACGAAGTGACACTTACCGGACATGTCGGCGGGATCACTTTACTACAGTTCTTGCCCGATGAAGAAACGCTTGCGAGTGGGAGTTACGACGATACAATCCGGTTGTGGGATTTAAAGACACGACAACTCAAAGCAACACTTGGTGGGCATACAGGTGGTGTTCATTCTATAACATTCGCGCAGGATGGGGGTATGTTGGCGAGTAATGGTTGGCAAAAAAACATGTTATGGGACGCGAAAACAGGTGAACGACTCGGGACATTTAGAGTGGAACTACCCGATAAAATAGAAAGATTCAATCGATTTGGTAGAGTTATATCTGGTGCGTTATCACCTGATGCAAGTATTCTTGTCAGTTGGCATATAAAACAAGGAATTCGGTTGTGGGATACAAAAACAGGAAAACGTATCACGGATCTCAATCTCAAGGAGAGAACTGGATTTAATACCGTTGCGTTGTCGCCTGATGGAAAAACGCTTGCAAGTGAACGGAAGGAAAACGAAATACAACTGTGGGATGTGAACACGAGAAAACCACAGACAACGCTTACAGATCAAATGGGGCGTGTGAGCATGACTCTGTTCTCACCTAAGGGGGACATACTTGTTAGTCAGAGCAGTACGGATTACAGATTTCAGCAGATCTGGTTTTGGGACATAAAAAAGGAGCAGCCAAAAGCAAACTTCAGCTGGCAGACAAGGTCTATTTATTCACCTATTTTCTCGGACGATGGGAACACATTCGCTGCACATAATGGCGATCAAATCAAGGTGTGGGATGTCCAAACGGGACAACTCAAAACGATCTTCACTGGACATAGTGAAATGGGACGCTCAGTGCAGTATTTACCTGATGGGAAAACGCTTGTCAGCAGGACTTATAGTAAGGTTTTCTTACTTGATGTGAAAACAGGAAAACCTCGCATCACAATTCGAGAAAGTAATTACCCTACATTTTCTCCCAACGGAAAAATGTATGCAACAAGACCTTACAAACAACCGATTCAGGTCTGGAATACGGAAACCGCAACCCTAAAAATGACACTGCCAGGGACAGCAACAGAAGAATATAGGTATCTGACATTTTCTCCTGACAGCCGGCTGCTGGCGAGTTATAGTGAAAAAGATAAAAAAATCTTTGTCTGTGATCTTCTCTCCAGGACAATAACGCATACTATCACATTGCAAACCGGAGGTGCCCGCAATGTCATCTTCCTTCCTAACAGAAAAACGCTTGCAACGCTTAGCACAAGTTGGACAGTTCAGTTATGGGATCTTATTACCGGAGAATTGAAAGATATGCTCACAAAAGAGACAGAAAAGATCACATCTATGATGCTATCGCCGAGTGGCGACATTTTAGCTGGTGTCGGTGATGATGGTAGAGTTCCGTTATGGGATACGGAAACAGGGGTTCTCCACAGCACTCTTAAATTTGATGACGGATTTATCACCGATATCAACTTTTCTCCGGATGGGAAAACGCTTGTAAGTAATGGCGGACAGGACGATAATTCAACCCTACTGTGGGATGTGGCAACAGGAACGATCCGCACCACGTTTGCAGGAGACATCAGACATTTGTGGTTAGCACAATTTTCGCCGGATGGAAATGTTCTCGTATCTTTTGATGAAGAACGCAAATCAATTCTCATGTGGAATATGAAGACAGGTTCGCTAAGTGCTACATTCACAAATAACGCGAATCGGATAGAGTCATTTTCTATTTCAAGAGATGGCAAAACATTAGCAAGTGGACATGAGGATGGCACGATCTTGTTTTGGGATCTTACCAAGTATTCTAAGTGATGACCGACATTCGCAACCTACTTAAGGAGAAAAATCGGATGAAACATTTTCGCTTTTTAATGATTTCGTGGTTATTGGTATCGCTTTTTTTATTAAACAGTTTCGGCCAGAACGAGACACAAATAGGGTTGCCTGAGAACGCAATTTCGCGAATCGGAGACGGCACATTCAACGATATTGCATATTCTCCTGATGGAAAGCAACTTGCTTTAGCTGCGTCTATCGGTATCTGGCTTTACGATACAGATACCTACAAACCGCTATCACTACTCACTGGACATACAGATAGCGTGCGGTCAGTGGAATACTCCGCTGATGGCAAAATATTAGCAAGTGGTAGCAGTGACGGGACGATTAGGCTTTGGGACCCTCAGACCACAAAAAACATCGCTGTGCTGACAGAACATCAGAACGAGGTAACAGACATCGTCATATCAGGAGATAGTCAAACGTTAGTAAGTGTCAGCTCAGACGAAAAGGTTATCCGTTTGTGGAATCTCAACACACACAAACCTATAGCGAACATAAAAGGGAAGTTTAACCGTATCGTTTCATTAGCTTATTCACCGGATAACGAAACAGTTGCAGCTGGGGATTTTGACGGCACTGTCAAGCTTCTTTCAACAAAAAAGAAGAAACAGACCGCTTCTCTTGTTGGACACGACTTAGCTCCCAGCGACATAACGGAGCCTGGCTCTGTCCTTGCATTAGCGTTTTCTCCAGATGGCACAATCCTCGCAAGTGGAAGTAGAGACACCACTATTCGATTGTGGGACACAAAGACAACACACCATAAAGTGACACTTACTGGGCATAGTGGCAGGGTCACAACAGTTGTATTTTCTGCGGATGGCAAAACAATTGCAAGTGGCGCATCATACACCCATTGGAATTCAGATTCTTCAATTCGGTTGTGGGCTGCTAAAACTGGGAAACATTTACGGACAATCGAAACACCCACCCTCGTTCACATGTTAGCCTTTTCACCGGATAATGAAACATTGGCAAGTATTAACATGAATAACGCAATTCATATTTGGAACACAAACATAGGTGAATTGAAAGTAGACCTTGCAAAGCAACGCGTTAAATCTAAATCTAAACCTATAAGTGTTTTTCCTGATGGTAAAAAGGAAATCTATGAGAATGACGATGGAACATACACATTGTTGGATGTGGAAACTGGGCATCAAAAACCGTTTCTGAAAGGTTTTCATTCTTCACTAGCACTTCTTTACTCTCTCTCTTCACCATCTCCCCAAAAACAAAAGTTAGTGTTAAAGTACTCTCCAGACGGGAAAACGTTGGCAATTAAAGATGACAAATCTGTGGTGTTGTGGGATATTGAAACAGACACCCACAAAGGAACACTTTCTGAAGATTTCAAAAGGTTCTATTCTATGAAGTTTTCACCGAATGGACAGTTTCTCGCAATAGAAGCAGATAAAACAATCTACCTATGGAATACAGAAACTGCGAAACAGGTCGCAGCCTATACGAAAGATAAAAGACATCAAAGTCTCCTCTATGTATTCTCACCCGATAGTAAATTACTTGCCACGGCTGCGAAAGACACGGAAATGGTCCAGCTGTGGAGCACAGAAACCGGCTATCCGAAGTTCTTACTTATGGGACATCCATGGGAAGTTCGTTCTGTGATATTTTCACCTGATGGAAACAACGTTGCCAGCATTTCGTATAGGCATGCTATTTTATGGGATGTAAAAACAGGTAGACGTAAAGCTACCTTTATTAGTCCAGAAAGATTAAGTTTTTTACTTCGATTTTCTCCAGATGGGGGTGCTTTGGTCGGTTATGCAAAAGCATTGTATGAGGATAAAGGTGATAACAGAATTTGGATTTGGGATACACAAACCGGACAACAAAAATTCATTCTAAAAGAACATAAAGGGCGAATTACACGAACATTGTTTACACCGAATGGGAAAACACTTGTCAGTGGGAGTGATGATAACACAATGCGTTTCTGGGATTTGGAAACCGGAGAACTTATTACGACACTTGACGAATATGACCCGGATTCGCCAATAGCCTTCTCACCAGACGGACAAACGTTTGCAAGTGGCGGTGAGGACGCAAAGGTCTTGTTGTGGGACCTAAACACGGGTAAACTTAAGACATCCTTCTCTGCTTATAATCCTGTCCGGTCTATCGTTTTCTCGGAGGATAGTAAAACACTTACTACTAAAGGAATAGATGGCACAATTCTCTTATGGAGACTAAAGGAGAAAAGCAAATGAGACATATTCTTCTACTTCTTATCACTATACTTTCATTTTGGCAAGTTGGGTGGGCGGATGATTATCAACAATGGTTCCTACCAAAGGACGCGATAATGCGTCTTGGAAAAGGCAGTGTAATTGATATCGAATTTTCACCAGACAGTAAGCAGCTTGCCGTCGCAAGTTCAATTGGTATCTGGCTCTATGATACACAAACCTATCAAGAGATCAGATTGCTGACAGGAAATGTGGAAAACCTGATGCCAATAGTTTTTGACAATATAGTATTCTCACCAGACGGGAGAATACTTGTTAGTGAACGCTCAGAAATGGGTTATTCCTCATCAGCACCCAGAATTCTGTTTTGGGACATAGACACAGGGACTATAAAAGCAAAACTGAAAGAAAATCCTGGGCGTTCATTCAGCATCAGTTCTATGGCATTCTCGCCTGATGGAGAAACGCTTGTATGTTATTATTCTCATGGATATGATAAAGGCTCAAGTATTCAGTTATGGGATATCCAAAAAGACGAACCCAAAGGAACTTTCACCGATAAACAGATTTCACCAATATTCGCATTCTCGCCTGATGGGAACATATTTGCAACTGTCGACAAAAAAGGCACTTCAATCATATTCTGGAATGCGGCATCAATACGAAAAACAAAAATCTTATTCAAGGATATAGAATTCAAACGAAAAACAAAAACGCTTGAGACGGGGCATACAAAGAGAGTGAATTTGTTAGAATTTTTGTCTGATACAGAGATTATCACAGGACACTTGCCCGAAACAGTTCGGTTTTGGAATATAAAAACGCTTGAACACACCGAAGTAAACCTTACTAAACCAATTTTTGACAAGTACAGGGTATCATCTACAACGACAAAAATGTATGCACGGGCAACTGAAGACGGAATTATTCAGTTATGGAATTTGGAAACAGGAAAATCAATAGTCATGCAACCAATCAATATTTTTTGTCCTACATCATTGGCTTTTTCTCCTGATAGTCTGCAGCTTGCATGTGGGCTGTCTAATGGGACTATTCAGCTTTATGATACAAAAACAGGCGAGGTGAAAGCAACTATATCAGGTTATAACACAGGTGTATATTGGTCTATCTATGGTTATAGTAATGAGTTTTTGGCATTTTCACCTGATAGCAAAACATTAATAGGCAGTGGTCAGTTATGGGATATAAGTACGGGTAAGTCGCAAGCGCTGCTGACAGGAAAGTTCGGAAGTATCTATCCTGCTGCAGTATCACCTGATGGTAAGATAGTGGCAAGTAGGTATAATGAAGATATATTCCTTTCGTCTACTCACACAGGTGTCCCTATTACTATACTTACAGGACATCTTAATAGAGTTCAATGTATTGCGTTTTCACCTGATGGGAAAACAATTGTAAGTGGAAGCTCCCACCAATCTTCTGGCGGCAATAGGAAACCTATCACAATTCGTTTATGGAATGCGCTAACTGGAGAACACATAAGGACGATTACAGGACATTCTGATAAAGTTACCAGTGTAGCGTTTTCGCCCGATGGAGAAACAATCGCAAGTGGAAGTATAGACCAGACAATCCGTTTCTGGGACATTCATACTGGCAACCAAAAACTGGGATTGGTAAGTCAAAAAGGAGTTATCACTAGTATTGCGTTTTCGCCCGATGGGAAAATAATCGCTGCCGGCAACGGTAGACCAAAAAATGAGTATAACAAATATCCTGACACCACAATTCAATTGTGGAATGCTAAAACTGGAAAAGAGATAGCAGCGTTTGCAGGACATTCTACAGAAGTGTTATCTATAACGTTCTCGCCCGACGGGAAAACAATCGCAAGTGGATGTAAGGACAAAACCGTCCGATTGTGGGACATTCACACGGCACAAACCATCGCTACTTTTGAAGGACATCTCCACCCCGTTTATGCTGTTGCATTCTCGCCTGATGGAAAAACTTTGGCAAGTAGTAGCGGAAACGGGACAATTCTTTTTTGGGACCTTTCAGAAAAATGAGGTAAACAGATGAAATTTTTAATTCCAATTCTAATGATATTTTATGTTTCAAGCGGTTTGGCACAAGCGCAAGACGCAAATTTAGACTACACACGTTGGAGTTTACCTGAAGGTGCCATTGCTCGCTTCGGAAAAGGTTATACTATAGGCGATATTGTGTTTTCACCGGATAGCACAATGATCGTAATTCCAAGTTCTATTGGGATTTGGTTATACGATGCCCGAACTTATGAAGAACTTGCACTACTGACAGAGCATGCCACGCATGTCAAGATATTAGCCTTTTCACCAGATGGCAAAACACTTGTCGGTGTGAATGATTCGATAGATCATATAATTCTATGGGATATGTCAGAAACATCCAACCTTGGAAAATATAAAACATCGCTGAAAGGGCACACGCGAAAGATTACACATATAGCATTTTCTTCTGATGGGCAAACGCTTGCGAGCGCAAGCGAAGATAGGACGGTCGTCTTGTGGGCCTCAGATACTGGTAAAAACAAGTTTTTCCTCAAAGGACATACAAAAGGTGTAAACACGATTGCCTTCTCGCCAGATAATAGTATGCTGGCGAGTGGGAGTATTGATGGGACAGTTCGCCTGTGGAACGCAAAAACTGGTAAACAGATACATATACTCAAAGGGCATTCAAAGACTATCAGTTATAGAGATGCAGTGTATTCTGTTGCGTTTTCACCGGATAGTCGTATACTCGTTAGTCTAACTGATGACGGTAAAATTCGATTATGGAACACAAAAACCGGAAAACATATACGTACGTTCAAAGGGACATTAAAAGGGGGACAACCTGAAGACAATTCTGTGGCGTTTTCTCCGGATAAGCGGACTGTAGTTAGTATAAGCGATTCTGAGACGAAATTGTGGAACGTTAGAACGGGAAAGCTGATCTGGGAGCTTAAGGAACGTTTACACATCTCTCCGGATTGGAGTTTGTACGCAAGTACGGAGCAGGACAAAATCTTGTTGTGGGATATGAAAACAAGAAAACAGGTAAAAACACTCACAGATTATAAATCAAAATACAGACCGTTGATGTTTTCTCCTAATGGTAAAAAACTTGCAAATGATTTGGGAATCTGGGATATTGACAGCGATAAGCATGTCTCCATCAATGAGGAACATATATCAACCGGTTCATCTGTGATGTTCATTCACGATGGAAAAACACTTGCCTCCTGGGGTAACCATACTCCAGTGCAGTTGTGGGATACAGAAACTGGAAAACGGATTAGAACATTCTCGGGAGATATTTTTGCTGTATCTTCAGATGGTAAAACGGTAGCAGGAGGCTTTAAAAATTGGCAAAAACCTTCCTCTGTTAATGTGTGGGACACAGAAACTGGAGAAGTGGAACGGACTATTACTACAAATTATAGGAGAGGTAGGGAATTACTCGTCCTTTCACCAGATGGGAAAACATTGGTAAGTAACGGAGTGAGTACTGGTCGGACGCTTGAATTGTGGGATGTGGTCACAGGTGAACAGAAAATAACACTCAATACCGAGCCCTACTATATTAATTCCTTAGTATTTTTCCCTGATAGTAAAACATTGGTTGGTTTGGGAGATAAAGACATTCCATTATGGAATGCAAATACTGGTGAACTTATGGCAACACTGAAAGGACATACTTCTGGTATCGATCTCATTGAATTCTCACCGGACGAGGGTATTCTGGCAAGTGCCAGTGATGATGAGACAGTTCGTTTGTGGGATACTAACACTTATGAACTCAAGGCAACACTGATTGGACATACAAAAGTGATCGCTTCAATTGTCTTTTTTCCAGATGGTGAAACCGTAGCAACCTCAAGTTGGCTTGGAACAACTCGTTTGTGGGATACAAAAACTGGAAAACATAAGACACTGTTTGGGGACCAACCAGTTGCATTTTTACCAAACGGAAAAACATTAGTAAGTATAATAGGGGACACAATTCTGTTTGTGGATACAAAGACGTGGGAATCCAAATTGATGCTTGAGGGACACTCTGAACAGGTTGATTCTGTTGTATTCTCTCCAGATGGAAAAACGATGGCGAGTGCTGGCAGTACTATTCTGCTATGGGAATTAACTGATTTGATGACACCCCTACGTAAGTAATAAGTTAAAAGGAGGACTAAACACAAATGCGAAAATATAAGAACAACTTTGAATCACGCCATTTATGGTGTGTGCCCATACTCACGATGTTCATATTTCTACACGTCCTATTCTGTTTACCTAAAATTGCTGATGCTCTTTCTATACTTGATAGTTCTAAAATAAAAGATTTCGTGTATTCTCCTGATGGAAACCGATTTGCAGTAGCGGCTTCTGATGAAATCTGGTTATATGATGTACACACTTATGAAAAACGGCTTACACTGAAAGATGATTCACATCCTTTTGGAGGCTGGTACAATACAGTTGCGTTTTCTCCAGACGGTAAGATGTTAGCGAGCGTGAATAGCCGAAATGAAGAGATACAATTTTGGAATCCAAGTACTGGTGAAAATTTGTTATCGATTTTTGGGCATACCGAATATATAAGTTCCATTATGTTTTCTCCCGATGGGAAAATACTTGCAAGTGAAGACTCCGATAATAATATCCGGTTATGGGACGTACAGACTGGTCAACTACTAAAGATTCTCAAAATAGACTCCGGTTCATCATTTGCGTTTTCACCGGATGGCAAGACGATTGCAACGGCAGGATTTCAGAAAATACTTTTATGGGACGTACAGACTGGTCAACTCCTAAAAACACTTAAAGGACATACAGATTTCGTGTTTTCAGTTGTTTTTTCGCCCGATGGACAGATACTTGCAAGTACAGGATTTCAGGAAATACTGTTGTGGGATCCACACACGGGGAAAAGACTAAGGACGCTTGCAGGACATAGAGGGAGTGTTGAATCTATTGCGTTTTCACCGGACGGTAGAACGCTTGCTGGTGGCAGTTACCAAGAAATTTTGTTGTGGGACGTACGCGAAGGAAAACGTCTTAAAACCCTTTCAAAACCAAATATATTTGTCGCAGGCGTTACTTCAATTGCATTTTCACCGGATGGGAAAAAGATTGCGAGTATGAGTGAGGACCATTGGCCCAAAATACAAATATGGGATGTAAAAACTGGTAAGCATAAGTTAACGTTAGGGGTAGATTGGAGAGATCATAAACCCCCGATCGGGTATTTGCCTCCAGTTGTTTTTTCCGCAGATATGAGTACTGTAATTTGTATCGATCAAGATTCATTTAGTGGCTGGGAATATGTGATAGTCTTCATGCAACTACCTAAAGATAAACTGATATCTGGTAATATCAACATCAAGAAAATACGGCGTACAGGTTCTCGCCTCAGTAAAGCGCATGAAACACCAGTCTTTTATAAATCACCTGTTAAATCAGCGTATTTTTCCCGAGATGGCAAATTACTTATCAGCATAAGTAAAAATGATATTGCTGTATGGAATGCAGACACGGGAAAACACAAGATAACACTTAAAGACGAAGCTGCACAAGTCTATTCTGTAGCACTATCACCTGATGGCAAGACGCTTGCAAGCGGAAACGGTTGGAATAACAACCAGATTCGCTTGTGGGACACAAGAAACGGCAAACTCAAGGCAACCCTTTCTGGGCATACGTTTTGGATTGATTCACTTGCGTTTTCTCCAGATGGACAAACTTTAGTGAGTGGTAGTCGGGATAGCACAATCCGTCTGTGGGACGCGAAAACTGGAAAGCACAAGACTACACTTAAAGGACATACCGCAGGTGTTCATACTGTTGAATTCTCATCTGATGGAGACTTGCTCGCAAGTGCAAGTCAAGATAACACAATTATATTATGGGACATGTCATCAACATTACAGAACAATCAACCCAAAGCCATATATAAAGGACATACAGATCGGATTAATCTCATCACGTTTTCTCCAGATGAAAAAACATTGGCGAGTGCAAGTTGGGATGATACTATCCGTTTGTGGGATACTGAAACCGGTAAACACAAAGCTACATTGTTAGGACATACTACCTTGATTAACTACCTTGAGTTTACAACTGATGGACATACATTGGTCAGTGGGAGTT
Source organism: Candidatus Poribacteria bacterium (assembly GCA_028824125.1). GTDB lineage: Bacteria > Poribacteria > WGA-4E > WGA-4E > WGA-3G > MSPOR6. The sequence continues at coordinate 39,874 of JAPPES010000025.1, read as the reverse complement.
GGGATAAAACTATTCGTCTATGGAACACAAAAACAGGAACACTCCGTAACACAATTACGGATGAATACTCACAGATTGTTTTGTCTCCTGATGGGAGAACATTAGTTACCCAGGAAGATAGTTTTACGCTTCATTTGTGGAAATTGAGAACTGGCACACACCGAGCAACCATTAAAGCGGCAAGGCAAATTATTAAGGGTTTTGCATTTTTACCAAGTGGCGACAGCCTGATTAGCACGGATCGGGAGATAAGATCGTTTCATCTGTGGGATGTAGAGACTGGCAAACTCCAAAGAAAAATTGAAACACAGCGCCGTTAGATAAATATTTTGTAAGTGCGCAAACCGGACACAGGCCCAATAATTGCCCACGTACTCCCAATCACATAATCACCTAAAATCAATCCTAAAAATAGCGGTGCTACGCGTCGATGTAGTCTCAAACCTCCGTGCCGTAAAATCATGAACTTTAGAAACCACGCCACGAAAAACGCGAACCAAAAATAATCCATCGCAAAACTGATGGCAAGCGCATAACCCGCGGGATGAAAGGGCCACCACAAGAAATGCATCCGCATATACATCATCACAAACGTTAGTAAAGCACCGATACCCATAAATCCGATGCCGATGACATTCGGTTCAGTCGGATTATGTAACCATCCCTGCAGCCGACCAAACGACGCTCTACCAACCCACCACTTGAATCCACCTGCCTTTGCAACCGCACCGTTACGAAAAGTGATGTCAAGATTTGCCCAAAAAGTTGTTAAAATCCCTATCACAATTGCAATTAGCATCGCTATCCATAAACGTCTGTTTCCCATACCAGTTGATTCTGCGAGCTTAAACGCTTCAATTTGATTTGGCATTGGGTGATTCCGATAACCGCGATTGAACCAATAGAAAAGCGACATGATTGTGAGGCTGCTTGTGTCAAACTGCCGAGTGCCGCCAATCATTGCCAACATGTCATGTGGGTTGACATAGTAGATTTCATGCGGTGTGCCGAGTTCCGCACGTACACGTGTTATCGCAAAAGAGATTAGAAAATAGATTGCAAAGAAAATGCCCGCTATCCATAACGCCATCCCTGCTATATTCGCAAAAACACCGAGCGCAATAAGCGAACCAATAATTCCTAACAAAGCAGCACGATACGGCATCGGTTCATCTGAATCATCAATGTGTGATTTTAAACCCAGAGCCTTTTTTAGGACTTCTTTCAGGTGACGACGTGTAACCCAAATTGCAAGTAGGAATAATGCAACCCACGCACCGTAAGCCTGTTCGTTTAGAGCAGGAAAATATCGAGTGCCGAGTGCTGCGGCAATCACAAATTCTGCTAACCGCACAACAAAGAAGAACCAGCATGAAAACGAGAGATCAAGTGGAAGAAAAAATGCTAATCCTACAGCAAACGGATACACAGAGATACGTGTTCCACGGATTGCGCTCCAGGGTCGTTCCGTGAAGATATTATAAAACACGGATGTCCGTTTGATATAAGGTATCTGTGGAAACTGCGGAAATAGATAGTTAACTCCGTTTATCACCCCTATGATTACAGCGATACTGAATCCTGCCCACATCATCCGATTTTTCAGTAAGCGAGTGCCACCCTCTTCCGAAAGCCGTAGCGGCAGTTGGATAATGGGATATGCCAACTTCTCCTGCTCTGCCCACCGCTTCCGCACAAGCGTGTTGATGCAAAGCATCATAAACATCATGATGAGAAAGAAAAGTCCCCAGAACAAGAGCGGTTTTGCCCAAACGGCAAAGTTATGATTGGTATAGAAGGTAGATTCTCCTTCATAAAACCCTTGCAAACTCTGGGGATCAGAAATGATAAGCCACGAAGGTAGGTACCGAAAAAAGAGTGTCTGCCACTCATTCTCTTCTGTTGCGAATCGAAAAGGATGTGCGATACTCCCAAACATATTTTGCATGGTGTCGTGTCCTGCAAACGTGCAGGAGATCGCAACCATAATGTAAACAGTGAGCAACTCACCTTGGTGCAGCCTGTGTTGTGGTGCAAAACGTTGTAAAATTAAGTTTGCAACGACACATACAAACATTATGAAAATCGGTTGAATAAAAAGGGGCAGACATGAACCGTCAAGAGAATAGTACTTAACCTCTACTATCGTCATCCAATAGACATTGACAGGAATCAGCAAGACACCTAAGAGAAGTGAACGTCCTGTGATGCGTGTAGATGAGATTGGATTTCTCTGAGTGTTCATAGTATCCAAATAGGATTTCGGTATAATCGCTAACGGTAGGTTTCAACGATTTCTGAGATGACACCGCGCCTGTTTTTCCAATTCAGACGCGCAGGTGGAATAAGGTAAATTCCATCAATTGGAATTGTATCTTGATTGCGGATTTCGCGAACGAGGTTGAGGGTTAACTGCATACCGAGTTCGTTTCCTGCAGTATCACCAAGGTCGCGGAATTTGTCTACGATAAACTGTGGAATGTAAAGCCCTAAATTATCACGTAAGTAGGAGGCACTGCGGAAGCTTGTCAAAGGTAGGATACCGTAAAGGATTTTTATGCCAAGATGTTCAGTTGCTTTCTGTGCGCGCTCGATATCTTCAAAAGTCCACACGGGTTGGGTATAGGCAAACTTCGCACCTTCTGCAACCTTATTTGTGAGATGTTTGACGTGAGGATCGAGATTTTCTGCAATCGTGAATCCACCGCCATAGTAGAATCCACATGGCTCGCCAATTGACGAACCGTCGGCAAGTTCTCCTTGATTCAGTCGAGAGATAAGCTTCATGAGTTGGACGGCACCGCGAACGTCCGGCACGAGGCTTGCTGCTTCATACGGCCCCGCCTTGGGATGGTCGCCTGATAATGCGACTATCCCGCGAATCCCCAATGCCTCTGCTTCTAACAGATGTGACTGCATGCTGATAAGATTACGCGAACGAGTTGTCCAATGGATAAGTGTCGGGATGTGGGTTACTTGCTGAAGTCGAAATGCTGTGCCGACTGCCCCGATATTCACTGCAGCACCGGAATTGTCAGTGACATCAAATAGGTCAACTCCCAGTGCAGCGAGCACTTTTGCTTCCTTGAGTAATGCCCGTAATTGTGGAAACGTATTTGCCCGCGCTTCAACGCTCACAATACGTTCCCGGGTTTCAAATACCTGCTGAACGGGGTTATCTCTTTGTGATTTATGTGTTGCTGAACGTTTAGGCAGAACAAAGATACGGGGATATCGCTTAACAGGTTTTTTACCTGTAACCGCTTGGCGAATTTTGGCAGTATATTCTGGTGTTGTCCCGCAACAACCGCCAATCATGTTCGCGCCAAGATTGATTAACTTGTGAACATAGTCGGTGAAAACATCTGCACCGACGGTATATGAAACAGCGATTTCTCCCTGCTCAACTCTTGGATTTCCTGCGTTCGGTTGCACAACAAGCGGGGTTCTGATGACAGGTGCAAGAAGTTCCATCGCTTGCACAAGATCATGTGGCCCTCTACAGTTGATGCCGACTGCATGTGCACCGAGTTGTTCCAATTCTTGGGCAAAGACACGGACATCCAGACCAGTGCCAACAGTTCCTCCTGAAATTCCGCTTATCTCTACAATAACAGGTATGTCGTAAGTAAGTGCTTGCTTTGTAGCAACTTCTGCTTGCTTAAGAGATACAAATGTCTCTAACAAAAGCAGATCAACACCTTCATCAACAAGTGCATCCATCTGTTGTTTGAAAAGCTGACGCATTTTTTTAGTTGACGGTTCAGTGTTTGTTTCAGTTGCGTCTTCCGTGTAAAATGGAATTTGCCCGACCGATCCAGCAATATAACATGACTCACCTGCTCCCCTCCGTGCTAATCTCACTCCTGCGCGGTTAATCGCTTCTACTTGATCAGCTAACCCGTGAACTGCCAATGCCTCTCTATTTGCCTGATAGGTATTGGTTTGAATTACATCAGCACCTGCATGAGCGTAAGCGCGGTGAGTTTCCACAACTTTCTCTGCCTGTTCATCAGAAATATTACATGCATCTACACAAGGCAGATTTTCCGGGATATATTTCCGCAGTTCCGTTCCGATAGCACCGTCGCACACTAAGACACGATGCTTTAGAGATTCCAAGAAGTTTTCTTTTTTAGTAGGAGTAGTAGTCATGCTGTTTCTACATAGGATTCCCCGCACCTACAGCGCAGGCACGGGGATGTTAGGAAGGTTTGAGAAGACATCTAACGTTCAGCCAATGCGAAGTAAAGATAGTACCTCTTATCTTTTAGCGGGATAATCCAAAATTTTATCTATAAGATATTTTCTTTATCTATAGGATTGTTTCTTGTTGTGTTCTTATAAAAACTTCCAGAGTCTCCAGATTTGGAAAGTTTTGTGGGTTGCTTCCGAGTAAATAGAGTTCTTGTTCTGCACGAGACATTGCGACATAGAGTACACGACATTCTTCCGCGAGTTCTTCATCAGAATGATCCCACGGTTTGAATCCTTTGAGGTCAACGACGACAACTGGGAATTCCAGTCCTTTTGCAGAATGAATTGTTCGAATTTCCACGGATGCTTTTGCTAACAGGTCAGCATAGGTTGGACAGTTTGCGAATTGATCTAAAATTTTTGTGAGATATTCCGTTTCGGCATCTTTCTCCTTCTGTTTCAGATAATCAATATAGAGTTTTAGTTTTTTTGATGTGTATATCTCTGAAACGGAAGGTATTCCTTTTGCCAACCATGCAACAACTTCTGTCGTGTTAGGGTTCATCCACATAGCAGCGGGATCTTTTCTAAAACGCGTCATTGTTTTTTTACCCACACCTTTAACATGTTGAATTGCTGCTAAGATCCGTTGCACATCATCAAAATCCTCAGCAGCGCGTAAGATATCTACCACAGGTATCACACGCCAACTCGGAATTCCGAGATGTGGGCGTGGGTTATCGCGCGTGCACATTTTATAGAGGACACCATCTTGTTGTAACAGTAGTCCAATTTCTTTCGCACCTTTGTTTGTACGTGTTAACACAGTAAAATTAAAAGGATAAGATTCAATCTCGTTTAATCTTTGAATAAAGCGGACTAAAGATCCTTCTTTCTCGCCTCTACATCGTACCCAATCGTCATGTTGATAATCTGCTACTACTGCGTAAGACGCATCAATGATCTGCTGTGTAGAGCGATAATTGACTTCTAAAGAGACTTTGTTTGCATCCGGAAATGTTTCCTGAAAACGACCTCGTATGCCATTGTCATCCGCGCCACGGAAGCCGTAAATTGCCTGATTGGGGTCGCCAACAACTGTTATATTCCGGTATTGTTCTGAAAGGAGTCTGAGCGTGTCAAACTGAACGAGGTCCGTGTCTTGGAATTCATCAACGAAATAAGCTTCGTATAAATCTTGTGCTTTGGCAAGTGATTCTTCATCGTGTTGTAAGATTTTGTGTACCCATAGCAGCTGTCCGGTGTAATCAATAAGTCCCTTTGTTTCGATCAAACTTTTGTAGATTAACGCAACTGAATCCAGAAAATCTTGGAATTCCATTGAATACTGTTCTAAAAAAAGCGATAGAATTTTATGTATCTCGGAGAGATCTTCTGGATCCAGCGAAGCACGAATTGAGTGTCCCAGGACATTTTTCACATATTTTTTTAGATGAAAAAGACTTACATACGATGCCAACCGCTCCCAAAAGCGGCGTTGCGTTGCCGTTTTGGCAGTATTCAATAGTTCGTCTATCAACTTTAACTCTTTGGTGTTTTGTAAGGAACGCTGCCAAGAAAATGAAAACGATGTTTTAGTTTTATCTAATCCTTGCTTCGCTAAATAGACAACATGACCAAGTGCTAAGTACAAACAGTTCTCTGGTGTTACCGGATATGTATCTCCGTTAAGTGTTTTAAATATAGGATACCGAGATTCGTCCATGCCATCAATCCAACAAAGCGGAGCTGTGCGTTTTGCAGCTGAACACATTTGCATCAAATCGGGATGTGAGCGGTAAAATTTGTCGATGATCTCCCGTGCAAGTCCATGGATTGTTGAAACAAGAACACCCTCTACACCTAATCTTGATAGGCGTTCTCTCATTTCGGTAGTTGCGGCGCGTGTGAAGGTGATTGCGCGACAACGGTTCGGCTTTATGTCCTGCTGCTTCACTAAATGAGCAATCCGTGTCGTTAACACACGTGTTTTGCCTGAACCTGGACCGGCTAAGATAAGCAATACGCCGGGAGATTGCGTTACTGCTCGCAACTGAGATGGATTAAGAACGTTAAGGTATTCCTTCAAACATTCTTCGTTTTCAGAGAGTGTATACTTCTCTACTGGCACCGTCCATTTATATTCAAATGTATCATCGTCAAGTTGCCTAATTTCAGGTTCTATTTTTGACGTATCTCCGATTGCACGCAAACCTTCAGGAAGTTCAGCATAAACTTCGAAATTTTTACTGCTCTGTTTTCGACCTGAAGGATCCAGCTTGAGCTTATTTCGAACTGCTTCGTCTTGAGAGTAAGCATCTACCGCTTCATGCCATTCAGAACTCCTACGGAGTGCCTCAATTTGAGAATATCTCATGCCAAGTCTCACCCCGATCGAATCTACTGGTTTACCATCTTTGTATCCCCTCCAAAATCCAACCTTTTTCACAATGTACAACTTGAATATATCATTAATGGATTCAATACCATCAATATCTATATTTAAGTGGGTTTTGGGCTTAATATTCCCCTCTCCATCAATTGGACTGTAAGTGAATTTGAAAGCCATTTTATGTGACCTCCATTAGGACAAGTTTTTAGTTTTTGGTAAGCTTACGACTTGTGTTAGTTAACTTTTTATTTTTGTGATTTTTACACATATTGGAGAAAAAACATATCGTCCCTACGGGACTAAAGAGGGTGTATATGACGTTTTCTATAAACATATCGTCCCTACGGGACTAAATGGTTTACTCGGTAAGTAATTTCAGTATGCTATGTTTGAAATCCCTAAATTTACAACCCTCTTTATTCCCCCGCAAGCGGGAGAGTTTTGGATCTATTCCGTCCGTTCTACATATAATAAATGTTTAGCGAGTCAACCAATGATAAAACTAACAAAACGTCATGTAATTGTGAAACAATATTGGACAAATAGTTATTTAGCACAACTCCCTATCGTAGCAAAACGTTATGCAAGATTCCCCGCGCCTACGGCAGCAAACACGGGGAATCTTGGAAGTTTGAGAAAATGTTTAACGTTGAATCCAACGCAAAGAAACTATTGAATTATATCTCCTGCCTTTTCAACAGGAATATAATAATACCCAAAGATAATACACATCTCATCTTCGGATGTAAGCCCGAATTGGAGCGGGACATTTTTATCGTAGTTATTATGTGTACACTCGAACCTAATACCGTCGTCTGGTCCTAAGACAAGGACTGGATCAAAGAGGTCAATAGGGGCATCATCATAAGCGATACTACGATGGAGCAAATTGTCTGTTGAATTCTGAAAAATTTCAAACAATTCACCGTGCCTGTGCATGTGAGATGTAAGCAAGAAGACGTTCAACGCCGTATCCGGGTCGTGTCCGCGTATTCTGAGTTCATCTTCAACATACCATGTTAATTTCGCAACGCGTGTTAATCCGGGGGGGACGTTTATTCCCCGGTTAGAAACGAAAATCTCTACAGCTTCGTACTTTACTTCTTCTTCTGGAATTGTGTAGATATTGACATACGTTTCCCCGATCAATGTTTCATCACCGAGAAGATTGATATAGTGAGAGTTCAAGTCGTAAACAGTATTACCCGGGAGTCGTAATCCAACACCTTTGGGAAACTGGAATAGCGTATCATCGGTCTGTGTTCCGACTACGAAAAGTCTATCCACACCAAAATTACCGAGTACCTGCGGGTCTTCTGGGTCAAGTTCTCGGAATTCATCTTCCGGGTTTACGCCGATGCTGGGGTCTACTCCTCTCTTTTGAACACCGTTTGCCACACCTTCCTCCGTGAGTCGATACACGATGAAGTGATGACTGCCAGATGGATAGAAGATTTCAACTCTGTTAATAAAAATATCCCCTTCTACAGGTTGCCCATTTTCATCCTTGATCTGTGTTGCGTAGAAAATTTCACGCTCAGTACCAGGCTCAATTTTGAAAGGTGGCAAATGTAGTTGGTAACCTTGTCCAGGTGCTGGTGGCGGCGGTGGGTTGAATACTTCTTGGGGGTCACGGAGGACACCTAAATCGCCAATACCAGGGACTTTTCCTTCTTGTGGTGCTCCTGCGGCTATCCATGTGCGGATTGCATCTATTTTCCCTTTGTGAAGTGGTCCCATACCAAAAGGCATGCGCCCCCCAAATTCTGGTGCTTCTGGTCCCATCAACTTTGTTAAAAGAAAACTGTTATCTGGATTGCCGGGGTCGATTAACTTCATTCCAGCTGCTGCCGCTGCAGCGTTACTTGGAACTCGATTGACTAAATCATGGTAAGATTGACCGTAAGTAAGATTCAAATCCCTTGAGTTTTGAGGTGGCGCATGACAAGCACTGTTTGCACAACTCTTATCAAAGATATTATCCTGAATATCATGATAGGTGGAGTTATCTCCTTGTTCCGTTTCACCAAAACGGTTTGATACCCGAACAAGATCAAGCACATTAACATGTCCATCACGATTGACATCCGGGTTTTGATCAGCAGTCCGGTCACCAGGTTGTCCGAGTGCAGCAGCGACTAACACAAGGTCTTGGATATTTACTTCGCCATCCTTGTTGACATCTTCTAATAAAGTTGACCCTTCATCGTGACCAAACGCTAAAAATGGCACGCCAACCATAAGTAAAACGGGGAATATGGAAAAAACTATTTTTTTATACATAATTTACAATTTAACCTCCAAATATTGGTATTAACACAATTCATCTTATGTTGTGTTTTTGAAAATTTTTGACTTTGAAATAAACCTATATTTTAAGAGTGTCCATGCTGCGAATAATCCATCCGACAAAAAGCGGAGTTTTTTACCCTCTTTTTTTGTACGCGGAAAATAGGAAACTGGCACTTCATGGATCTGATAGCCCGCACGCAAAATCTTTGCTGTGACTTCAGGGCAAAACTCAAATCCTTCACATGTCAAATTCAATTCTTTTATGAGATCGCTTGAAAACGCTTTGTAACCCGTAGACTCGTCTGTGATACGGCATCCATAGAGTAGATTGGTGTACATTGCGAGGATCCGGTTTGCAATATAGTTGTGGATACTTGCATTTCCTCTACCGTTCAGAAACCGTGAACCGTAGACAACTTCAACCTCTTTATTTTTTAACGGTTCAACCAGTGGCAAAATGTCGTTCGGAGAAAGTTCCATGTCCGCATCCTGAATTACAACCAGATTTCCCTTAACGGACGGAATCCCACTCCGAATCGCAAAGCCTTTACCTCGATTCTCCTGGCAATGGACGATAGTTAGATTTTCATCGTTGCGCAGCTCCTCAAGGATCGCATAAGTTTTATCAGTTGACCCATCATTGACAACAATAATCTGTTTTTCAAGAGGTAATGCCTGCACATTTTCAAGTACCTGTCGAATCGTTTGTTCTTCATTATACGCGGGGATAATAACAGATACTAACATTTTGCATTACTTAATGGCTATCGGCAGTCAGTTATCAGCAATCAGTAAAGAGAAGTCAAAATATCTGAAGTCTCTGCCTTTGATAATCACATGCGATTAAAGCAAGGATTTTACCATGCCTCCATCTGCTTGAATCGTTGTACCAGTAATGTAACTTGCGCGTTCAGAGGCAAGAAAAACGACCAAATTGGCGAATTCTTCTGGATCCCCAATTCTACCCAAAGGAATATCCGCTGTCATTTTCTCAAGGGCTGCATCAAACGAGATGTCTGCTTCCTCCGCCCGTACTGTTGCTAATTGCTTAATTCTATCTGTAAAAATAATCCCAGGACATACGTTATTGACCAATATCTTGTCAGGAGCAAGTTCCGTTGCAAGCGTTTTGGCAAACCCGATCACACCCGTTCGCGCCATATTCGATAACATCAGTCCATCTACAGGTTGTTTAACAGAGACAGAAGTAAGGTTGATAATCCGCCCACCACCACGTGCGCACATCGTAGGGACAACAGCACGACAGAGATTGATAGTGCTCATCAGATTTAAATGCACAGCGTTCAGATAATCTTCTGCAGACAAATCATCAAACCGTCCCGCTCTGGGACCACCTGCATTATTAACTAAAATATCAATACCGCCAAAATGGGCTATCGCTTTGTTTATCAGGGATTCAACCTGCTCTGGTTGACTGACATCTGTCGGTACAGCTAATACTTCGGAACCCGTTTGATTGCGAATTTCTTTCGCTGTTGCCTCTAATGTGTTGCTATTTCTGGCACAGATGGTGACCTTTGCACCTTCTTGTGCTAAACCGAGTGCAATTGCTTTTCCAAGCCCTTTACTTGAGGCTCCTACAACTGCAATTTTGTCCGTAAGTCCGAGGTCCATACAATCACTATATGAGCAGCAAACTACCCATAATCCTTTCACATGCTAAATCTACCTTATTTGATTAAGTATACTATTTTTGCTATACATTGTCAAGGATAAACATTATCACTTCAATATTTCTAAATTTCATGTTATACTGAATAGGCATTATAGTAGAATCCGAAAATATGTTCACATTTCAATGAACAACAATCCCCACATCATCGCCCGCTGGCGAGGTTTCCTAACCTCGCTAATGTAAAGGTAATTACGGATTTTACTATAAATGTCCATTCGGCATCCAATGCCGATTTGGAATGAGAGCATTACGGTTTTGCGTAGTCCAATCTTTTAGAGTATGTCCAGCAACAAGCAAACTGGCGGTTTAAGGTAGGGGCAATTATCCGAAAATAAAGATGCAAATATTCAAAATATGAAGGAGAAGTATAATATGGCAAAAGTTAAGGTTTTTCTAAGTTTTGAGTTTGACAAAGATAGAGAACTTCAGCCCAATTTCTACGCGCAAGCCAAGAAGTACTCTGACTATGAGATTAAAGATTACTCCCTGAAAGAAACACTTCGTCCGGATGATAATAGTTGGTTCAAGGAAGCAAAAAAGCAAATTTTACTTTCGGATATTGTGATTGTCGTTTTAGGACAAGATACTCATAACGCGCCTGGTGTTAAAAAAGAAGTAGCATTCGCGAGTCAGGAAGGTAAAGCGATGTTCCAGACTCGCCCGCAGAAAAGGACAAGCGGTGCTGTCCCTGGGGCAGGTGATGAGATTAAGTGGGATTGGAAACAAATTGATGCAAAAATTACTGAGTGTTTAAAGAAATAACAAAAATGCGGACTTGCAAATGTGCACTGCCAATCTACTATATTATTCTGAAGTTTGGACAATTTCTATGAGTTCCATGTTGAGTTTTCAAGTATTCTTCTATTTTTCTGTGAGTTTTGTATAGGATCCTAACTTGCAAAAAGAGGCATATTGGAGCAGCCCCAGCGGGGCGAAATGTGTATAGCAGCAAGACATACACACGGACAAAGCCCCAGCGGGGCGAAATGTGTAAAAATAAAAACTGATTCTAATATTACGGTTTGCCATAAACTATGCTATCAAACAAAAATTCTTAAAATCGTCCAAAGTTTTGTATATTATTATGTGATGCCTTTAACTTTAAATTAATAGTTATTCCGAATTGAAATAGCATCTTCCACCCAAGTTGTAAGGTTTTTCTTGATATGGTTATAGACGTATTTGCTGCTTGTGTAAGGTGGATCATAAGCCTTGACGATATTGGAAAGTTTCTTTCCATCACGTTCCATAGTAAAGTGAGCGAATGGGTTTTTGCCTTTTGCAGACTTGTAGCCATCACGGTCTAACAGATTATGGATATAGATACCCAAAACACCTTTTCCATCGTTCCAAGACTTTTTGATTTCATAGTCAATCCACTTTCTTCTTGCAGTCTTCGCGCCAATTAGGACAATCGTACAAGATTTACCTTTTAGTTGTCCATCAATCCAATCCTGAATTGCTTTATTTCCACCTCTTTTGATTTGTTCCCAATCGTTATCTGAAACTGGGCGGTTGCCTTCTATAACTCCCATGTTTCTAACTTGGGCAGCACGCCAATTGTCCGGTTTGTAGTGAAAACTGTAAAAAGTTCTACGCGCCATATTACGCTCCCTGATTATATCCAATCAATTGCCAAAGCGAACCATGCCAATAACAATTAAGATTGTGGCGTAAAAAGGTAGAAGTGTTTTAGAAAAAATGGATTTTAACCAATCCCATTTCTTCTTAAATGGAGTGGTGTTCATAGAGAAATCTATTTCATCTTCATCGGTCTCTCTAACGGTATCGTATAATCGCCGAAAGAGCCGTTCTTGATTTAGATAGAAACCGTCTAATGCCCAAAAAGAGAGGGTCGGAATCGCTGCTAACCAAACATACATCGGTTCGGAATCTTTTGTAGCAAACCCTAATACCGCCGCGACGAAAATAACCGTCCATCCTTTTAGAAAAAATGAACTGTTCGTCAACCGGTTGATGGCATTTTGAATCAGTTCCAAATGCTTTAGTTTTTTGACCATTGGTGCATCATCACCCGCTCAGCAAGTGCCTCCCTTATGAATTTTGGTGAATTCTCATGATGCGTATTTATAGTAAAATCCGAAAATATGTTTACATTTCAATGAACAATAATCCCCACACCATCCCCGCTGACGAGGTTTCCTAACCTCGCTAATGTAAAGGTAATTATGGGTTTTACTATGATGTTAGGGTACTCCATCAGCACGTAAGTGTCAAGAAAAACGAGGCAGTTAACTAATTTTATATGATACAATTTAGTCGGAATTATCTTCATCTTCATTTCTGTTAGAAGGGGCGGGTACCCACTTAAGGCAAAAGTAAACATCAAGCTCATTTGGGTTTATGCCTTCTGTATGTAGAAAATCTGAAGCATTTGCACCTAATTCTATCGCCAGAATCTCGCCTTCTTTGAACTCTACGTATAAAACTTCGCTTTGGTGAACATTTTCAATTTCTTCACGCATACCAAACCACACTTTTTCGACTGTCTTTCCTTCCATTTTTTTCGACTTACAAATTGAATAGTGTGATTCAACATCTCCGACAATTTTGGGTAGACCTTCCATAATTTCATGTCTCCTTAGTTCATGTTCAGATGAAACATTAAATTCTGATTCTATTAACTCAAGCAGCTCTTCATAGACCTCAACAGCAATTTCTAAATCATTTCTGAAATTTTCAAAGGCATTTGACTCTTCTGCTGCATCTCTAACACCATGACTTGATTTTGAACGTTGTTTACTAACTTCTGCAAGTAAGGTATGAAGTTTGGAATTTTTATCAAATTCACAAAATACATGTCGCAATAAAGTTGGAAGCCTCATGTTTTTCGCATCAGGAATTGTTTTATTTCTCAGATTCACAAATTCCAGAAGACATTCTCTTGAAAGCGAGTCAACTAAGAAGCCGTATAGTCTTTGATGTGCGTCTTCATAAGCATGGGTATTAAGTGAGATAGGATAAACAATAGAGTTGTCAGGTACTTCGCTATATAGAGGCAGATCCACAAGTGTTTCGCAACATGCATTAATATTTTGAATAACGCTACTTAACCTCTTTCTAGCTCCATTTTTTACTTCCCAACTTCCTATAATATATCTATCGTACCACATCTTAAATCGATTATCTTCTTGGGATAGGGAAGATTTATCAACAAGAAATGGAGCCCATTTTTCCTTTTCTTTTTCTGAAAATTCATTGAAATCTGACAAGACAACCGCTATGCATGGTGTGCCGTCTTTTTTGCAGTGATAGCCAAAACGAATTTGGATGTTTTCATCTTGTTTATCAGAAGAATCAAGTTTGTAAAAGTAGGAATCAGTTGTTTTTATTACACCTGCAAAAGAGTCCATATCTAATTCGTATTTGTCAGGTTTACTTGTGTAAAGATTCAACACTTCAGCTTCAAAGAAACGAACGAGTCGATCTATCAACGGGTTTTCTAACATGAAGTTTCTCCTTATCAACTAAAAATCACACTAATGTTAAGACGAACTACACTGTCTTTATGATGACTTGGTATCATTCCGTAACAACCGTCTCCTCGCCAATTCTCTATCTTTTGCGAAGGTTTTAATACCGCATTGTTTGTCTCGTTGTACCCTTCAGAGCCATTCAATATAATTACGATAAAAAGATCCACCTTCAGTAATCGTAATCAATTCCTTCTGAGGTCGAACTTCAGCCATTTGTAAATTATGATCAGAAAAAAATTGGCGCAATGCTTTAGCATGCCCAATTAGTAAATGTTCATCGGACGAATCTGTCTGTTCTTGCTTAAGTAAATGAAACATTTCCCTACCAACCTGAGAAAGAGAAATACCACCTATCTTAAGCATCTCTTCTTTCTCTTCCCATCCCGGCAGACGACGTAGCCCCCAATACTTGCCTTGATACCAGAAAGGCCGACAATTTTGTTCCTCATTTTCTATATGATGATTGCCAGGTAGCCAAGTTTCTTGCCTTGAAACAATCAATCCATACTCAATTAATATATGTAGCTGCCAAATCTCCATAGAATACCGCCATCCTATTCTACCGTCAGTACAGGCAGTTGGTAGTTTTATATTTCTGAATGGTTCTCCCACTTCATCGAGTACCATACACATAGAACATAATCTTTCGAATAAGATCGCAGCCGTTTGATTTAGTTCCCCCAGTACGTTCAGAGTTCGTATTGAATATGATTCGGGTTTTTCAATTTCACCCGCTAATACACGCGCGAAACGCCGCTGCACATCTTCGGAGCTTTTTTGACTCGCCTCTTTCTCAAAAATGTTAAACCAATCATCGCTTATTGTCTTTTCCGACTCATTACCAACTTCTTGATTTGCTGAATTATTGTATTTCTTTTCCTTAAATATATCCGTAGCAAAACCCATAATTTTCTCAAGATTGAACTGTTCCCGAAGTATTCTTTTTGCAAATGTGTTACTCGCTCTCCGTGGAAATTCGGGGTCAACCTTTATTTGTTGAATAATTTGGGCAGTGACTTCCTCTCCAATTTTAATCCGTGCTTCCGATTCTGCCCGTTTTTCGGCAGACCTCCGCTCAAGAGCTCCAACGGGCACATCGATTAAAGCAGAACAAAACCGGTCGAAAGCTTTAAACATATTACGCCTAATTGGAGCAGGAATTGCGGTATCTGATATAAGGTCGGTGACAACGTCCAATGTTGTATTTGTTTCATCTTCGGAAGTTGCATCTGTTGGAGGCAGCAAATCTTGCTTTTTGTTCATAAATATATTTCCTCATCGGTGACAACATATCAAATGATTAAGGAATACTTCAAGTAAGGAGTTGTCTGAAGAACTTGGTATCATTCCTCAACAACAATCGTTTCCTCTCCAAGCATATCAATAATCTTCACAGCAACGCGCACATCAGGGCGCGGTAACGTTACCGTGTATTTCCCTTCAACAAAACCATCCTTTTTCTCAGGAACATCACTTTCAACTATTGTGAAATGTTCTCCTGTGTAGTTGGTATCGATGAATCTGTGCGCGGAAGTGGTCAATGTCTATACGGTTGTTAATACAGCGTTGAGGGCATCCCAAAATGGATTTTCATTCTGTTCATTATAGAATGGCAAACCAATCAAGCGAAATTCTTTACTATCAACTGTTAAGAGTTGATCTTTAAATTCGGCAGTTATTTCTTTCATGAATCTTTCTTTCCATTGGTCAGCCGGTTGAAGAAATTTACCTTTCGGTTCTACGAAAAATTGATAACAAACGAAATTCCCTTCTTTTTCTTGTAGGAATAGTGCAAAATCTGGATAGAATGCTTGTCCATCAGAGAAGTTATAGATCGCAAAATGCATTTCGTTACGGAGTAGATAGATTTCATCATAATGTGCTGCTAATGTCTTTACCTTCCTGATGAGCAAATCTACGAATGCTTTTTCTTCGCTTGTGCCGTAGAGGGAGTTGAATGGAAACCAATCTTTGTCCTCAAACTGCCGATCAATAGTTGCACGCGGGTTTCGTGCATCAAATTTCAAGAGTTTATCTTTGAATACATCATGCACCTGTTTCGGTATAAAGTGTTTTGTTCCTTGGTATTCAGTTACTTGGTCTCGAATTTCGGTTTCAATTTGACTTAACAACCCTTGGCATGCCAACAGTTTTGCATAACGATTCTCATCTAAATTTAATAGGTCCCCCTTGAATGTGATAGCCAATCCACCTAAATAGTTCCCTGATGTCATAAATTCACTTATAGATGTTAGGTGTGGACAATATTTCTTGATCGATGCAAAGGTGAAAAACGGAGTGCGCGCGATTGCGGCTCTAAGAATATTCTGTTCAATATCAACAACGGGTATGTCCCGCCCATCGTCGTTTTGTTGCATCGGTGTTGTGCTTTGTGTCATTGCTGTAGTTTCACCTGCAGAACCTGTCGGGATGTAATGCTCATAGTTTTTCTGCACCACACTTAGATTTGCAAGGTCATCAAAAGATTGGACATGTTGATAATCCTTCGGGACCTGTTCATTAAGCCAGATAACACCATATTTGTAAAATTTGGTTTTCTTGAATTTGTCCTTTAATTTTAACTCACGGGTAACGCCTCGTTCATCCATCATACCTTGGTCAATGAGTGCAGTTCTAATTTCCGATATGTAACGCGAATCGTGGATGCTATGGTAATGAAGTTCTTCTAACACGCGCAATTCATGGTTTAGCTCCTCATCAAATTTTCTACGGAATCTATCTGGATAGTCTGGTAAGACAAATGGAAAATACCGTGCACCGCGTCCGATAAGTTGTGCTTCGGATGTAGTCGTTGTTCCGATTTTTCCCTTCCCTGAGTCACGGGTTTCATAACAACGGACAATATCAAATAGGTTTAGCACGTCCCATCCTTCGTTAAGTTTTTGCACGGCAAAGATAGCACGGATCGGGTTGTCTTTATCTTCAAGGGTGTTTACCTGTATCTGATAGTTCTTCTTTTCATCTTCATCATTAACCGAGAGGCAGTATGTTTCCTGAAATTCAGATTTCAGACGCCGGACCAGTTGTTCGTTGCTGATTCCGTTCTCGTCAAAGAAGCGGAATGCCTGTTGAACAATCCCAAGTGGTGATTTCCGAATGCCTTGAATTTGGCCATCGGTTAATCCATCAATCAGTTTGTGAAAATTCACCTTGTTCTCTTCCGATTGTGCGATTGTCTTCTGCGCCTTGAAAAGAATGACAGGTTTTAGGTTAATGCCATTTTTCGCCGCGACCTGCTGCTTGTACTGATTGAGAATGAGTGCTTGCAGAATACGCGATTGTTGATCTAAATCCGAATGTACAAGCACAACCTCTTTTGAAAACTTATCGTTCCGAAAGTTTATTAGATCATAACGATTGATAACCTTATTCCGATATTTTTCTACCATCGCGGGTGTTTCGTAATCGTGGGTGGCGGTAAATTCCAACAATAGATTAGCGTTATTGGACTTAAAGATATGTTCTACCGTATTCTCCCAGCTTTCAAATAACACCATTCCTGTTTGTGTCTTTGTGCTAACGTTCATGTGATGTGCTTCATCTGCCAACAACACAATTTCCTGTTCAGCGAAATTTTCGTAGGTTAAGGCGTTCTCCTTTTCCGAATTCATATCGGTGTGGAGTTGCTGAATAGTCGTGAAGCATATATTGATGTCGTTTTCGTTGACTCCTTCAAAATTTTCTACTTGCGTCACTGCAACCGGTTTACCTTCAAAACGGATGTCTTGACTGAAAAGGTATTTCGCAGCGCGCGGATTGAGAAAGTTGTCTTTTGTTTTTTCAATAATATTGGTGGAATTAACGAAAAAGAGGAAATTGCGGTATCCCTGCTCGTAAAGATAGAGAATCAAGCCTGCCATGATGAGCGTCTTACCACTACCGGTTGCCATGTTGAATAGTAGGTGCAGGGGTGTTTCCTTCTCCTCAAAGTCGTTTTCAAAACAGAGGATAAACCGCACGAATGCTTCCTTTTGATATTCACGGAGTTCAAAAGTAGAGTTAAGGTTATCCTTGATGGATGCCGTAACTTCGGTCTCTCGGAGGGTTCTCCGTCCGAATTCTTCTAATACTGTTCGTGTAAAAATTTTTCGGGCATCATTTCTCCAAAGCTTGTTTGTCTTTGCCAATCGCGAGTTTCAAAAATTCCGATCTACCAGCGCGGAGTAGGTTGTCAAGGGCGCGTTCTACATTTTCTTGCACAATAGCATCTCCGCTATTACGACCTGCTGTTAGGATGGTCTCCGCTTCCTCTGCCTGAATGTAAATGTTATCACGAATACCATCGGTTAGCTTTGCAAAGCACTCAACAACCTTAGCGGTATGTTTTGCAAGCATTTGACATAATTCCTTTAAGTTCGAATAAATTTCCCAATCTTCTAATTCGGATACATCTATAACTTTGGAATAGGCGTTCAACCGCCATTCAACGTCCAGACATTCGGCTTGCAGCCAGACAGTGAAATATTTCAGTTCTGACGGTTCTCCTATTTTAAAACGCCATTCAAAAAAGGCAATTACTCTGTCTTTCATATCTTGATCTAACGTTTCTCCGCTGTTTCGTAGACGATGCCCGATATTTCTGAACAAATTACCCCAATGTTCCCTTTCTCCATCTGTTTTCTGGTAAAATCGTTCGAGCAGGCTCTCTTCCCCTGTGAGTGGATACATACTCCACAAGTAGTAGGTAAACAGATGTTGTCCGAGAGTATCAACCGGTCCCCTACCGGAGATTTCGTGATTTTCAAAACCATTTAGATTTTGCAAGGCAAAATTAAAATCGTCTTGGAAAATTTCAAAGGTAGGTTTGAACGGTTGACAATAATTGATAAAACATTCAAATGCCGTTAACCAGACACGCAGCCTTTCTTGTGGAAAAAAGTCTGATCTGTGCTTAGCCGCCCATGTCTCATTGAGGTAAAAAATCTGACGGTAGCTTGCAGCAAGAACGGCATATTCTGGCAGTATCAACGGATACTCGGTTTCTTGCGCAAAGCGTTTTTCAAGAATCGTCATGACCTCAAGTACTTCACACTCCGAATCGTGCCTTCGTAACCAATAACCGAATTTGAGCAGTTGTCGTAGGGCAAGACTCCGTGTATTATTGATGCCCTCGGTAAATGGATCATATCGATTCAAGATTTTTGGCTTATTCTCATCCAAATAATAATCAAATTGTGTGCAAAGCAATTCCAGAAGTCCAGCTAATTGCCCGCGCTCAGAAATTGGAACATCTACATCCTTTTCTAAACATGCGCCGATAAAGTCACATACTGCTCGCCTACTACTGGACCAGTTCGGATGCTTACGCGATTTCTCACTTCCTTTATGGTCACCTTTCTGATCTCGGTTAGAATGCGTTAGCACCCATTCACTGAAGCTTAACCACTTGTTAAGTTTGTTAAAATTTTTTGCTTTTACGTCCACTTGCATTGCATTAATCATTGCACGCACATAAATTGGTCTCTTGATCCGACTACGGTTGTCTATCCAGAAATCTAACCTGTCAGCATCAGAAATAATAGTCTCCTTGAAAACAGACTGAAATGCATTGGCAAGTGCTTCAATATTAATCCTTACAAATGAATTATTTTCATAAGACTCATCATCTTTCTCCCAGTCGTTAATAAAATCAAGTAACTCTTTATCCGTAAGATTGGAAAGATCTTCCGGGGTGCGTGGACTACGTTCAGACACCCTACCGCTTCTAACTTCAGTTTTATATGGCGGATAATTATCATCGGAAATGGGTTTATTCATTATATCTTGGACTTCTTTGAAACGAGTTGCATATTTTCCAAATAGAACAGATTCAAAAGGTCTTAGCTGCCTCCAATGGAAACGCTGCTTGCTTTCTTGGAAACGTTCTTCTGTGAATTCTTCTCCAAACCAATCTTCAACCAAATGTCGTTGATTTTCTTTTGATGGACCATCAAGTATAGTATCAAAAATACGGGTGCGTTCTGATTCTGAAAGTAACGTATCACTAAAGTGTTCACAAGCACGTCGTATCATCTGTTGAAATTCATAAGAGTGTTCCAATTCATTGTAATCTTCATGTGTCAAAATTAGTTTCCGTATCCACGGTTTGGTTTCCTCATTTGGGTATTGGGCATAAAGGTGATGGCGCATACGCTTGAAAATATTCCAATATGGTTTTCGTAGAGCCTTATCTAAAGCAGCGACTTTGTCAGGAGATTTTTCAAAAACCTTTTTACACGCAAAGGTCAACGTATGAACAAGTGTTTTTTCGGGATCTTCGTGGTCATTATCTTGCCCATGAACGCGGTTACACCATGCATCGGAATAGTCTTCCTCTTTATCAAGTTCTTCCCGATGTGTCCGCAAACGAATCATGTTTACCGTAGTATCAATAAGAAGACAAGCAACTTTAAAAGGTTCCTTTTCAATAAGTGGACGAATTCCTTTGGACATTATATTTGCGTATTCCCAGTGACTACATTTAGGAACAGGATAAAGTGTTGTTCCTATCATCTCACGCCAATCGTCTGCATTGTCTAAACGCTGTTTACGTTTTTTATCTGACTGCGGGTCGGGTGCAAACGCAATTAGTATTTCTGCAAGTTCCAATACTGCCGACGTTTGATTCGCCTTTGTCCAATGTGCTAACAAATCTGCAAATCTATGATGCAAACGGAAGTGCTCCAAAAAAACATATTCAAGCATCTTAGGTTTTAGTTTTACTGAATGTTCCCCGTGAAGTTGCAACCCAATATCTAAGATTCCTTCATAGACTCTTGGATTATCAGTTTGAGGAAGTTGTCGTACAATTTCAATGACTTCATTTGATGCTTGACTGGAGATTTTTTCAAGATAACGTATTGGCCACCAGAAAGGGCAAATAATAGAGTTATGATCAGTTATCTGCACGTTTGGCGGAAATGCAAAATATCCTCTTTTTTCAAGGAAAGGTAACCACGTGACATCTGCATTTTCTGATACTTGCTTAAAAAAGAACGCGAAGTTGGATCCTCTGCGTTCAATGAGTGAAAACATGCGGTTTAAAGCACTCTCAGACTTGTTGGGATAGTTTAAAATCGTTTGGATTTCCTGTTGATCTTGAGCAGTAATCGGAGCAAGAAGATCAAACACTATGATTTCCAATTCATCCAAGCATTCTTTAAACTCTGTAACGTGCATGTTGATGTTATGGTGAGTGAAATTTTCTAATCTTTTCCATAATTTCAACAATTTTTCCCGTTTTGCCTCTTGAATCCCACTGTGTAATTGATTATACATTGGGTCAATGGAAGCTATTGCTTGTTGTACTCGTTCTCCCCGATTTGGCTGCTGATTAAGCTTAAGGTATTCTTCTATTTCTGTAAGTGCCTTCGCTAAATGTTCATCAATTTTGTTTCCTTTCCAACCTTCTGGATAACGTTCTTTGGATCTTGAAAGCAAATTGTCTATTTTATTTCGCATGGTCATAAATTTAGATTTTTTTGAATCTCCTGAACCTACTACTCGGACACTGCTTTCAGGAACAACTTCTGGTAATTTCTGAAGTAACTCTCGTAGTGAATGGGCTGCTTGTGCGACACGATCTGGATTGTAATGGTTTTCCAATGCACAGAGGGCACCATAATACCATTGACTAAGAGGATATTCTTCGGTCTCTTTACGCCTTAAAGCATTTAATACCTCTTGCTGCTTAAGGGTTAACACCAATGGTTTAGGAACATTATGATTTTCAAATGCTTGCATTATGATTCTCCATAAAACGCTTTATTCAACACTTTCTTCCTCTATTTCCGAATTATTCTTTTGATTTTCGTTAGGTAATGTAGGCAAATAAAAATAAATCTGATCAAGTGTTAGGAGAGCTTGTAACGCCCTTGCTTGTTTATAATCCTCTACTAAAGCAACACCATGAAGAGCTGTGTGCCGTGATAAGTCAACCTCACCAGTTTCAGGATCAAATTCTTTGAAAATATTTTCTACAAGATAACTCGAAAAATATTGAGGTAAAAGTAATGATTGATCGTCTTCGACTTTACGTTCTCCAACTTCTATGAGACGGTCAATAAGTTTTTGTATATGTCGTGTCCTCTCACCACTATCCTCAAGATATAAAGAACGCATAATTCCTTCAATCTCTGAATAAAGTGTCTTAATACAATTTATATAGTCGCTTTTTGTTCCACCAAGAAATGCATCAATACCAGCTTGTATTAGTTCCTGCTTTTCCTGAAAAAGTGGCTGTTCCCACCACTTGTCTGTCATTCTCTTTATACGCGATTCGTCGAATCTATCAAGCAATGCTTTTACTTCATTTTCGGAAACTGATTTTTCATTTTGATGATTAAGTGTTAAATTTTTATAGTCTTTGCTTAAAATCTCTACGAATGGAAACCAACCGTCAGAGATCATTCCCTTAAAGTAATCCTTTGATTCCAGAGTTCGAAACACTTCTTCAAAACTTAAATATCTGTATAACCTTGCCAGTGTTTTTTGTCTTGTGGTAATATTAGATATTCTATCTTGGCTCAGAAAATCAAAATACAGTAAGAATTTCCAGCCAACCTTCAAGCAACAGATAATACTATCTGAATCTTGGATTTCTATGTTAGGGAAACTTAAATCATATATATCTGTTATATCACTTTTCATGATAAGTGTTCCTGGTTCAAAACTTTCTAAATTTCGTTTGAGTCGGACTTGTGTTTCTACAATAAAATCATTGATATAAATATCTGCGCTGAGATCATTATGAATAAGTATTAAAAAACTATGAATGTTGTTCACATTTGCTATTAGTTCAGTAGAATTAAAATAAGTATTTGAAATTTGTTCTATGTATCGGTAAAATTTCGGCTCGTCTGAAGTTAAACCCTCAGTAACCGTTATTTTACACTGATTGTTAGAAGTAACACTATGCAGGAACCCTGCAATGTGTTCAACTTTATCTTTATTAAGACGGATAAGCATGGTACTTTACCTCTTTCGAATTTAATTTATCCTGCATTCCAAATTAAGTAACATCTTAGATCAAAATCCGCGTCCATAAAACTTCTTATTCAACACCTTATCTTCCGCACTCACCCCAAAATCCGTATCTTCTATTTCGGAGAGGTTGACATAGAGTTGATTTTTATCCAGTAATTCTACCAATAGATGTTTCTGTGATTCAAGGTCATCAATATCTTTGAAATCGTCTACTGCTTCTTGTGGCAATTCTGCATTGACATAATAGTTTAGGAAAGAGTTTTCAGCGATGTTTTTCCAGAGTTCTACGAGTTCTTCGGAGGATTGTGCAGCTTGGATTTTGTCCATATAGATTTGGTTCTATTCCTTCAATTCACATGAGAAAAAATCTTCGCTTAGAATACCTTCATGGTTGATAACCTTCTCAAGTCGTTCCTTGCAAACTGCAACATGTTCGTCTAATTGCTCTACGAGGATAAACTGACGGGAACCGCCATCCTGTTTGTTCAATTCTAATACGGCATGCCCCGTTGTGCCAGAACCAGCGAAAAAGTCAAGCACAATATCGTTTTCCACTGTCATTAGTTTCAGCGTGTCTAACACGGCATAGAGAGATTTAGGATAACTAAACTTTGGCTTATATCCTAATACTCTTTTCAGAAGTTCAGTTCCATTCTCAGTGGAATTGTATCTGCTATCCTCCCAATGTGTTTTTATTTTGACACCCCTACCTTCCCGATATTTCTCATAAATTTGCACAGCTCCATTTTTCATCTTTTCTGCAAAATATTCATGATCTCCTTTTAATTTTTTCTTCAAAGAATCTTTCTTAACTTTCCAACATATCTTTCTTTTATTGTTAATCGGCAAAACTTCATAGTATCCATCAACCTTTGATAATGTAATCTCTGTTAAATCTTTGCTAACATATATGGGATAGAAGTGCTGCTGTGGATTTTTGGACATTTTATCTTCAACAAACCGAGAATACATCAACGGTACTGATTTAAATTTCCCCTTATCATCCTCCTTATCATATTCTTCTAATTTATCGCTTGTTAAAACAACCTCATTAAAAATTGCTACATCCTTATTCTTTGAGTAGACCAGCATATACTCATTGGTAACACTAAAATAATTTGCAAACTGTCTTCCTTGTGGTCTGTTTACAATGGTAATAATACCTAACCTGTTTTCCCTTCCGAAAATTTCATCTGCCAATGTCCCAAGATAAAACAACTCATAATGATCTATTGCAATAGCAATAAATCCATCATCTCTCAAAAGTAATTTTGCTACATCTAACCTGTTTTTCATAAAAGTGAGCCAACTGGAATGATTGAAAGTATTGTTATAGGTGAAAATATTTGCCTCTCCACCTGTATTATACGGCGGATCGATATAAATCAGTTTAACCTGTCCGCGGAACTGCTGTTTGAGAGTATGGAGTGCAATGAGATTATTCCCTTTGATGATAAGGTTTTCGCGGATCGTGCCATTATAGTCTCGTTGGATGTCCGTTACGTCCTGTTCACCTGCGGCGGTATAGCGTTTCCAGTTAGTCAGCACTTTCGGATCAAACATCCGATTGATTTCGTCTTGTGCAAGGATTTCGTTGAAGAAAATCTCTTTACGCTTTTCCTCTTCCTTTGTCTGTCCACCTTCAAGCACGCAGTCTTTGTAGGGCCAAACGAGTGAAACTTCACCGCGTTCGCGCAGAAACTTACCGTCAATGTTCAAGCCAATTTTGTTACGGAATTGGGTATAGGAATTGGCGAGGAAGTTTTTGGCGGTGATGTACTCAATAAAGGTGTTGTGATTGAAAACCCAATGTCTGTCAATTTCGTTAAAAAAGGTTGATTTTATCTCGGCATCGGTAAGGAGTAACCTGATGAGATTCGGGTCAAGTTTCCATGCGTGGTCTTTGACTGCAGCGGGCAGGAGTTCGTCTGATTCGTCAACAAAATCAGAGTTGGTTTTGAGAAGTTCGATCAGTTTTTCGTTGAAGCTTTGTTTTGACATGGGGGAATTATTTCCAAAGGTTGTTGGTGAAGTAAAAGGTGATCAAGACATTCTAATGTTATCTATATCGCTATACCTGTCGTCTATTTCTTGGGTGAATTTTTCCAATATCTATACTTCACCCTATGCTAAATCTACGGCATGACTGATAGGATAATGCTCTAATCCATATACACACAATAGCATAAATTATACCACACTTAAGTTAGAAAAAACAAGGAATTATAGGATGTAATCTGTGAAATACAATTGAAGACTTATCGTATAATGTGTTATCCTTTAGTAATACATGCAATTCGCTTTTAACAATAAGGTAAGACTTTTATAGTAAAAGAAGGTCAGTCCAGATGGCACATAAAAGAGTTGCGACTACCCAAGTTGGATGTGATGCGATAACAATTAGAAACGTTATAGTACCATTTCTAATTGAAAATGCGTCTTTATCGTAGCACAAACTTTCAGTTTGTGCCGTTCTCCGTTTCTTTTCTTACAATCGGTAATGACAGAATAATTAATAGAAATGGTATAAGATGCTACTGAGAAGGACTTTAGTTGGTCAATATTTATATGAGAAACGAAATGGACAATTTAAATGCTGTTTTAGAAAAACTTAACGAGATTCGTGAGTTAGTAGAAAGCAAGCCAGTTGGAACATATATTTACCGAGGAGAGTCAGAACACTTTAAGGAGGTATCCTCAAACCTTTATCGGTTCTGTCGCAACGAAAATTTACCAATTAGATACCCTTTTGGTATCCAGAGTTTACTAGAAAATTCTCTAAGAAAATATAGGAGATTTACTGACAAAGAAGAGGAAGCGGAATTTGCAGATATGGTACAACACTATGGAGGACTTACAAACCGCATAGATTTTACAAGTGACTATTTGATCGCTCTTTTCTTTGCTTGTCATGGTTCTTCTGACAAGAATGGTAGGATTATTGTTTTAGAACAAGATAAAGTGAGTTTTCCGGGAGTTCACAATTATTGTCAAATCAAGAAACTTGAGTCTACAAATAATCGCATCATCGCTCAGAAAAGTATACTCGTTATTCCTGAAGAAGGCTTCATTGACATCAAGCAAGAAGGAGTCAATATAGTCAATATACCGAAAAACCTTAAACGTTACGTCCTACAATTTCTGCTGAAGCACCACGGTATATCCGTTGAAACTATCTACGGGGATTTTGCCGGCGTTATAAGACTCCAACGTGTTTACTTAGCGGCTACTACATATTACCTACAGGGCAATGACTATATTCTTCAGGACCAATACGATTTAGCTTTGAAAAAATTTGGTGAGTCTATTAAATTGGACTCAAACTATGCCGTAGCCTATCAAGGGCGCGGGATTGTCCATGCGTATATAGATGATAATGAATCAGCAATTGACAACTTTAATGAAGCTATCAAGGCAAGCCAATATAATGCCAAATCCTATCTCAGCCGTGGTAATGTTTACGCAAAAATTGGCGACTATAAACACGCTATTGCTGACTTTGAAAAAGCTGATCAAGTACTATTTATACGGGATGATGTAGTATTACAGCGAATCTATCTAAGTCTTGGTAATGCCCATCAAAATAGTGAAGACTATGATGCGGCAATCAAAGTATTCAACCATGCAATTAGGATTTTACCAGATTTTCAAGATCGTTCAGGTTGGAGACCTTCCGATGAAGAAGTCTACAGAATAGCAAGTGAAATATACAATAGTCGTGGCAAACTGCACATGCTATTAGGTGAAGATGGTCATGCAATTGCCGACTTTAACAAGGCAATAGAATTGGAAAAACACAATTTCTTGCCATATTTGAATCTTAGTGACATTTACATAAAAATGAATAAGAACGAAAAAGCTATTGATTGTTTTGATAAGTTAAGTGCTATAATGCTAAAGTCTAATTTTGCAGTCTACCTTTGTCGTGGTCATTTTTACACTAAAATCAATGAATATGAAAAAGCTATTGACGATTTTAATGAAGCATTAAAAATTCTGAAAACAGAATGGTATATCGCTTCTGCATCTTATTATTTCGGTCTTTTTTTCGCTAAAATCGGTAATCTAAAATATGCTATTAAGAATATCAGCAAAGCAGTAAATATACAGCAATATTCTCACAAATGGATTGTTGCAGCATTATACAATCGCTACAATGCTTATCTTAAAATAGGTAATGTTGAAAAGGCTGAGGAGGACCTTAGTGAAGCAATTGAATTGGAACCAGAATTGACTGGAGACTCTCTCCCATGTTTTTTGTTGCCAGTATCAGTGTTATACCGGCACGCTGACATATATCTATCTCCGGTGTTGAACAACTGGGAAGTTGATCTATCACCTGACTTTGAAAAGTAAAAGTTAACTGAGGGATGTGCATAATTATTGGTGAATCAACAGGGACAGTCGCGCATTTCAAATTCTGTTGCAATTTTCGATGCTAAATTATTAATTTCCTCAGATGTCATTTGCATTAACTCGGAAAACTTTGGCACTTTGTCAGATTTACGAACCGACTCAAGCTCTGGTGGAAATTTTAAAAAAACTTGCATATTATATGTGTCCCGTTTCTCCAAATCATTTAACTGTCTTTGAGTTTACGAATTTCTGACTGATCTTTATAGATAATAATACCGGCAATTAGAATAATTAGTATACAAAGAATCCAACTTAATTTACCTTTCATATCTAAAATATTCATACGCATTTTTCATCTTATCCTTGGTGGATACTTTAACATCGTTAAAGTGATTCTCAAATTTCTTTCGATATATGCTATGCATAAGTTTACTTTGCACCTATATCATTACTTATTGTAAAATTTATGATTCAGTTCTTTATCTTGCCCACTCACCGCAAAATCCGCATCCGCCATTTCGGAGAGATTGACATAGAGTTGATTCTTATCCAGCAGTTCTACCAACAGATGTTTCTGTGCTTCAAGGTCACCGATGGCAATGAAATCGTCTATAGCATCTTCGGGTGTTTCTGCATTGACATACCAGTTAAGGAACGAGTTTTCGGCGATGTCTTGCCAGAGTGAAACAAGTTCCTCGGGTGAATCTGCAGTTCGGATTTTGTCTATATACGCTTGATTATATTGCATGAGTTCGCAATAGATAAAGTTCCCTCCACCTTGCCAATTCACAGATTCAGAGATTCCAAATCTGTCACCAGCAATCACTTTGTTTAAACGTTGAACTGTACATCTTATCCCTTTTTCTAACTGTTCAATTCCAATATATTGTCTATTCATTTTGTGAGCAACTGCATTTGTTGTACCACTTCCTGCAGTAAAATCAAGGACAATATCACCTTCATTTGTAGCAGAATATATTATACGTCTTAATAATTTTTCATTCTTTTGGGTAAGAAAACCTGTCTTTTCTTTGCCAAAACTCATAATTTGAATAGAATCAAGTATGTCTAACTCATTGCAATTCCAAGTATCTTCTATAGCCTGTCCTTTACCATCTGGGGAACTTCCATCCCTGCGCTCATAGTCTTCTGGGTATGGAATATATTCTTTATTAAAAAATAATTTCTTATTTGTATAAAATAGAATTGTATCATGATTTCTGACCCAATTCTTTACTGCTGTCTTGTATCCTGAAACCCAACCAATACGCCAAATAATTTCTCTCTGAAAATTGTCTCTACCAAAAATTTCATCCATCAATACTTTGCAGTAATGAACTTCATTGGCATCAAGATGAACATAGATCGATCCATCATCTCTTAACATTTCTTTAGCGATTTCTAATCTATTTTTCATAAACGTCAACCAAGTGGAATGATTAAAATAGTCGTTATAGCCAAATGAATCGCTTCCAGTGTTAAATGGTGGGTCAATATAAATCAGTTTGACTTGCCCACGGAACTGCTGCTTAAGGGTGTGGAGTGCAATGAGGTTGTTACCCTTGATAATAAGGTTTTCGCGTATCGTGCCGTTGTCGTCGCGCTTGATTTCGGTTACATCCTGTTCACCAGTGGCGGTATGGCGTTTCCAGTTGGTAAGCACTTTCGGATCGAAAATCCGATTGATTTCGTCTTTTGCAAGGATTTCATTGAAAAATATCTCTTTGCGTTTCTCTTCTTCTTTCGTTTGTCCGCCTTCAAGTACGCAATCTTTGTAGGGCCACACAAGCGAAACTTCACCGCGTTCGCGTAGAAACTTACCGTCAATATTCAAACCGATTTTGTTGCGGAACTGGGTATAGGAATTGGCAAGGAAGTTCTTTTCGTTGATGTAGTCAATAAAGGTATTGTAGTTGAAAACCCAATGTCCATCAATCTCGTTAAAGAAGGTTGATTTTATCTCGGCGTCGGTAAGGAGTAACCTGATGAGATTGTGGTCAAGTTGCCATGCGTGGTCTTTGACTGCAGCGGGTATGAGTTCGTCTGAGTCGTCAGTAAAGTCTGGGTTGGTTTTGAGAAGTGCGATCAGTTTTTCGTTGAAGTTTTCTTTTGACATGGGGAATTATTTCCATTTTCAGTGTTATTGTTCATCTATGTCAAACAGTGGTGTAAGAATTGAGTTCACGAAGGGCATTTTGAAAGTTTTCAATTTTTTCTTGATTGTTATCCTGCTGAGCCAATTGTAAGCCTTTTTGATAATCCTGCTTTGCTTCGTTAGAAAGACCAAGACACGATTTCGCATAACCTCGAATCTGATATACATTTACCATATTACCCCTTCCTATACGGAATACCTCGTCAAAGTCCTCAATGGCTTCTTGATATTGTTGTATAGAGACTCTCGCGTGTCCGCGCCAGAAATACGGGTTTGCATCTTTTGGATTCCAACGAATTGCCTTTTCATAGTTAATAATAGCTTCCTCGTATTCCTGTCTTTGATATGCTTGGTGACCAAGAACAAGATAGTTGGGTACTGGGAAAGGTTTGTTATGTGCATGTTGACTCGCGAAACCTTCAAGATCGTTAAAAAGCGTCTTTCCGGTGATATGTGAGCAAACATCTAAAGATTTTAGTATTTCTTCTTTGCAAGTTGCGTCAATGATACATTCTTCATCTGGTGGAATAACTTGGTTACCTCCCAACAAAAAGACAGAGTGTTGTGAAGCAATTCGATTATTCAAGTGCCTCGGTTGCCATCGAAAAAGTTGAGGTTGCCATATCTTTCTACTTGGCGCGTTGAAAAAAGAATCAAAATCTCTCACTTCCAACATCTTTGGTGTAATTTCTTCAATTGTATTTGGGTTATTAAGAACTGCTCCAACGTTTCCATTTGTGGAACTATTGTGATTAAATTGACAAGCAAACCAGAGGGCGATTTGGGCACTATAAGTAAAATCTATCAGACAAGTTGCTGCACCTAAGTGTTGAAGTTCAGCAAGCACTTCTAAATCCGTCAGTTTCCTTCCATTCTTGTAGTCATGTCCCTGAAGCCGTGCTTCTTTGATTAAAACCCTATTAATTTCAAGAAATTCGTCATTACTGCTTCTGTTATGTGTACTTGGCAATCTTCTCCATGCGGACGCTTCTATATGGTATTTTTCATCTGACAAACCCCGAAATAAATATAATTCGGATTTTAAATTGGGATTTATAGATTCAACCCATTCTATGTACTCATTTAACGTTTTGATGTGCGTCGTTTTCAAATGTCTCTACTCCTCGTTAGATGGGCAGACGGTTTCTTTCAAAATTATACCATGCTTGGGTGAGAATGGCAAACAAATTAGGAAGGATTAACATGATGTTACGCTATTCTGCCTCAGGTATTTGTCCAATTTAGCTGAAAAGTCGCAATTCGGAGATCGCTCCTATCATAAGACCTACTCATATTGCAAATACCAGTTGGGCAGTGTCCATGCCAATTTAACGTTTGTGATAAAACACCACAGAAAATCCCAAAACTAAACAACCCTGACAAAGTGCATTTTTATTTGCATTCTATCTTATCTTGTGTTATAATATTTGCAGTAAAATAAACTTACTTTACACGAATACATAGAAATACCATTTCTAACTAATAATGTCTCTTTTTTGTAGCACAAACTTTTAGTTTGTGTCCTAAAGAATCGCTACAAAAGAATCTAAACGAGACTACGATTTAAAGAGACTTTAATTTTTTAGAAATGGCATAAATAAGCGGTGGCACGCATGGTAAAATCATGTGTGCTATTTTTTTAGCGGTGGCATGCGTGGTAAAATCCAAGCATGCCATTTTTTTTGAAGGAGAACCGACAATGAACAAAAAACGCCCCCGTATCACAGAAGAACTAAAACTGCTTTATG
The DNA here is from genome assembly GCA_028824125.1 of Candidatus Poribacteria bacterium. Taxonomy (GTDB): domain Bacteria; phylum Poribacteria; class WGA-4E; order WGA-4E; family WGA-3G; genus MSPOR6. The sequence continues at coordinate 8,556 of JAPPES010000025.1, read as the reverse complement.
CCACACTTGTAGCACAATTAGGCGATACACAACAAGCAATAGCGGAAGTCAACAGACAGATGTTAATTCATCTAAAAGAGAAATGTGATACCTACGATCTATCACCCGATAATCCAAAAGACAGAGATTGGTGTAAAAAAGCATTCAGAGATGCCAATCCGAACTATCCAAAATACTGTCCACCGGATTCGAAATACTTCAAATACATCGAAGAGCAAAAGACGTTTTTAGCAGGAAAGAAAATTAAAGAACTGAATCAACGCATCAACAGACGACAACTCACTTTAGACAATTTAATCGCAGCCATAGAACTTCCCGCTATTTCCCTCTTATCCGAAAAAATTAAGGAGGCATCAGCAGATGAAATCATTAAGATCCTTTCGATCGTTCTCAAACTGGATGGAGAGTATATCGACCGCACCGTCCCTCACCACCTCCTCGCCCAACAATACAATGCCAACCAAAGCAGAACTGAAAGCGACAGAAGTCCTGAAGCGGCAACCATGGGAGACACAGAAAGCGATGATGAAGCAAATCCTCGAAACCTCTCCGAATTCGAGGATTGAAGCATGCAAAACCGCTTTCTGTTTCTGGTCACCCCAAGCCTTCGCCAAAAAATTTTGCTCGGAATATATGAGCGCGCCATTCGGCAACCATCATCATCAAATCTTCAGTACACTGCTGCCCGGAGATACAGCAAAACGAATCAATATACTCGCACCACGCGGCAGTGGAAAATCAACATGCATGGCAGTTATCCTACCACTCCACGCAATCTACTTCAAAAACTGCTACCGGAAACTCAGCATAGAACCCTATCATTTTATTCTTATTCTCTCACGCACACATGCAGTCGCTGAATCACGAGTCAGAGACATCAAACACAAGATAGAAACGGATAAACGATTCACACATATAAAATGCAATGGAACCGTTAACCGACTACGTTGTAACAACGGCACCCAACTCATAGCCGCCAAAGGACGAGGCGCACAGATACGTGGAGAATTGTTCAAAAACCACCGCCCCGATCTCATTATTTCTGATGACCTTGACGACCCAGAAACACTAAAAAACCCAACTGTGCGGGCAAAAGACCAATTGTGGTTCGACTCAGACTTGATGCAGGCAGGCAGAATCGACCGCACAACAAACTTTATCAACATTGATACCCTAAAGCATCCAGAAGCAATCGCAGCAACCCTGCAAAAACGACCGCAGTGGACAACACACCTATTCAGAGCTATAGAAGAACCCGCGGACCTCTGGCATCCAACCCATGAAAAACAGTGGAAACAATGGGAACAGATATATACCGACCTTTCACTTCAGGACACAGAACGCATCACGAAAGCAGACGCTTTTTATAATCAACATCTTGCTGAAACAGCACAAGAACCACACATCAAACATCTCTGGAAAGAACAAATCACATACTACGACATACGAAAAGAAATATGTGATGTCGGTTATTATCCAGTCCTACGTGAATTCCAAAACGAAACTTATGATCCATCACAGACACTCTTTGATATGAAAAACGCATTGAAATTTGACATCGTAGCAGAAGGATTGCTACGCGATGATAAAGTTCTTGTCCATTGGGCAGACATAGCTGGAGCTTCTATATTCCTTGACTGGGCAGGTGGCAAAGACATCGTTGATAACGCTTATGCAGCAGTCGTCAGCGTTTTGTGGACACCTACACCAGGGCGAAACGCAAATACACAATCCTTCCTTGGCGGAACACACGGTTATGTCCTCGACGCACACCTATTTCGAGATAATATAGAAGCACAAATCCGCGCTTGCTTTGACATGCATGACAAAGTCCGTAGCATCGTCAAATCAAGAAATTATAGAATCCGACTCGGTATTGAGGGGTTTGTCCAAGACACATGGGATGCACAAAAGCAAGTTGCAGAACGCACTTTCAAGGCAGAACGAGAAAAACGAAACTATTCAACGCAATTTAACATAAAATGGATAACTCGACGACGCAACAAGTTTGATCGCATAGACGCACTCCAAGCACCTATCCGAAACCACTGGCTCGGTTTCCATAAAAAGTTATCCACTGAATTTCAAAAACAGATGGAATTATATCCTATAGGGGACTTCAATGACGGCCCCGATGCCCTTGAAGGCGCATGTCAACTGCGCATTGCCACTTATGAATCTGAACGGAAAGAACGACGCGACATCGCACGCCAACGTCAAAAAGAATTCAAAGTTAGATTGTAATACCATTTCTAAATGAAGGGGCATTATTAAAAGAACATGCGTTTAATGTGAATGTCATAAGCATATTCACCAAGCGCAATTCATTGAGCCTCGGACATTCATGTTATACGTTTTCTAAAAGATCGCCAATCAATAATAAGAAACGCGTTAGTAGTCGCGCAATTCATTGCGCCTCTTACATTCATGTTATCTGTTTGCAATGCTTTGTGGTGGCTCCAACGCGGCGAAATGTGTATAAGAACGTGATAAACACTCCTGATAAGCCCCAGCGAGGCGACAGGTGTCCAGCAATAGCAGATTTTCACCCTTTTGCCAAATACTTTACACACCCCAATGATAGGTCTGGCCAATTTCCATTGACAAAAACCACAAAAAAAGGTAAACTACATAATAGTTACCATTTTAAATTTGTTACCTTGTACTCTATTATTTGGAGATGACACGATGCAGCCAAAAATACAGTCTGCGCCGACATTTGTCTATCCGGAATCGGACGGTAAACCTATGGCGGAAACGGATACACATCGGGATCTAATGGTGGATTTCATTTGGATGCTTCAACACCATTTTAGGAACGATCCTGTTTATGTTTCAGGAAATCTTCTAATATATTATGAAGAAGGAAATATGAAAAAGTCGGTATCACCTGATGTCTTTATAGTTCAAGGTGTTGCTAAAAAACGGAGACGGACCTATCTGATTTGGGAAGAGGGAAAAACACCCGATTTTGTGTTAGAAGTATCAAGCAGAAGTACTTATAAAGATGACATAGGAAAGAAAAAGGATCTTTATGCCGCGGTGCTTAAAGTTAAGGAATACTACATCTATGATCCGGAAGGTGAAATATATCCGAATTTTATCGGTTTTCGGCTTATTGACGGGACATATCAAGAAATAGCTTTTGTGGATTCGCGTCTTCCATCCAATGTGTTGGGTTTGGATTTGGGAGAACGCGATGGTATTTTGCGTTTGTACGATCCTGGGACACGGCAATGGTTGCAGCCGCCACCTGAACGGGCACGGAAAGCTGAAGCACGAGCTGAACAAGAACATATCGCAAGGCAAAATGCTGAAGCACGAGCTGAAAATGCTGAGGCTGAACTTAGCAAAGTTTTAGCGGAACTTGAACGTCTCCAAGCAGAGAAAAATAGTTGACCGTGAACTATGAAATCTAACAAACGGTGTTATCACCCGTACACCTTATACCTTATTTGAGGAGTTTTATAAAGTCAATGAAACAACTTACATATTTATTTATTGTTCTTTTTGTTATAGTATCTGGACAGGTACAATTTACCGTTGCTGATGATTGGTCTCAATGGCGCGGGGACAACCGAGATGGTGTTTGGAAAGAAACCGGTATCATTGAAGAATTTGATGGACCACAAATTCCTATCCGATGGAGTGTTCCTGTTGGCAGCGGGTATAGTGGGCCGAGCGTTGCCGATGGACGTGTCTATGTCACCGATAGACTCACAAAACCGAAACAGGTCGAACGCGTTCATTGTTTTGATTGGAAAACAGGTGACGAAATATGGTCTTATACTTATGATTGTGAATACACAATCCAATATACAGCAGGGCCCCGTGCAAATGTCACTGTACACGATGGCTTCGCTTACGCTTTGGGGGCAATGGGACATCTGCACTGTTTTGATGCCGTTACTGGCAACATTGTGTGGAAAAAAGATTTAAATACCGAATATAACATCAATATGCCGATCTGGGGGATCGCATGTGCGCCTATTGTGGAAGCAGATAACCTGATTGTTCAAATCGGTGGTAAACCGGATGCTTGTATTGTTGCGTTTGACAGAAAAACAGGTGAGGAAAAGTGGAAAGCGCTGAGCGATAACGCCTCTTATTCTGCCCCGATCATAATTACGCAGGCAGGCAAACGGGTCTTAATCTGCTGGACTGGTCGTAACATCGCCGCGCTTGATCCGCAAACAGGCGCAGTGCATTGGCTTTTTCCCCTTCCACCGAAACGTTATGAGGTTGCAATTGCTACGCCTGTTTTCGACCAAAACGAACTGTTTATGACTCATTTCATTCAAGGTTCATTGATGCTGAAGTTACCACCGGACAAGCTGGCTGTAGAACTTGGCTGGCACCGCAGCGGTAAAGACGAGCAAAACACCGAGGCGCTCCATACAACGATGGCAACACCGGTCCGTATTGGCAATTACATTTACGGTGTAGACAGTTATGGTGAACTCCGATGCCTTGATGCACGCAACGGTGACAGGATATGGGAAGACCTTACGGCTGTCCGAAAAGCGCGCTGGAGCAATATCCACTTTGTCCAAAATGCCGATAAAGTTTGGATGTTCAATGAGCACGGTGAACTTCTCATCACAGAACTTTCACCTAAAGGATTGAATATCATTAGTCGTGCAAAGTTGATTGAACCTACTCGTGGCCAGTTGAACCGTAGAGGTGGTGTTACTTGGGCACACCCGGCATTTGCCTACAAACACGTCTTCGCGCGAAATGATAATGAACTCGTCTGTGCAAGCTTAGAAAAGAAATAAATTATACCATTTCTGAATGATAGACCATCATTAACAAATAACACGTTTGTAGTCGCGCAATTCATTGCGCCTCTTACATTCTGCATTTCAACGAGTAAACTCAAAATCTGATAATGAAAGTTTATTTTTTAGAAATGGTATTAGAAAAAAAAACTGGAGGCAAAATGGATTCAAAACTCGCAGCTGATAGTGGCGGGTCCTCACGCCCGCCCGTTGATCTACAACAAGGGAAAAAACTTCACGGATTTGAAGTTAAAGCCATCACACCTATTGAAGAATTGCGGGCAGTGGCAATAGAACTCTTGCATCCACATAGCGGAGCGCGACTGCTGCATCTCTGGACAGACGACTCCAGAAACCTGTTTTCAATCAGTCCAATAACACCAACTTATGATGATACAGGATTGCCCCATATCCTTGAACACTGCGTTACAATGGGTTCTCGTAAGTATCCAGTAAAAGGTGTGTTATTTGAAAGTATGAAGATGAGCTTAGCGTCCTATGACAGTACGAATGCAATGAACTGTGTTGATCACGGATTCTACTACACCTCAAACAATGTCAGGAAAGACCTATTTAATATTGCAGAAATTCATTTTGATTCGGTTTTTCATCCACTTCTGACTGAGGAGACCTTTAAACGTGAAGCACATCATCTTGAACCAATTGACCTAGACCAACCGACAGAGAATTTAAAGATCAACGGAATCGTCTATAATGAAGTGAAAATGGGCTTGACGGATCCTGAATACTGCCTTTGGACAACTGTTAAGAATAATCTCTTACCGGATACCCACTACACTAACAATGGTGCTGGGAATCCACTTGTTATACCTGATTTAACGTACGAAAAGTTAAAGTTTTATCACGAAACATACTATCATCCACACAACAGTTATTTCTTTTTCTACGGAGATATACCCACACACGAATATCTCTCATTCCTTTCCGATAAACTGGAGAGGATGCCAAAGACACAAACAAATGGGCGGCAACATCCTCTAAGAAAAGAAACAACACGTCAGTCAAAGTGGAAATCCCCGAGAATAGTCACGGATACATATCCAATTGGGACTGACGAGTCCCTAAATGAAAAGACCTATTTGATGTTGAGTTGGCTCATCGGAGATGCAACAGATCCTGAAGAGGCTATCATGTTCAGACTATTACTCAGGATATTGCTTGGCAATGAAAGTTCACCGCTCCGAAAAGCAATAACTAATGTCAAACTTGGAATCAACATACGGTACAATTTCTTAGGTGGTAGGATGGGACCGAATAGGACATGGAGCATCGGTTTAGTCGGAAGTGAAGCAGATCGCGTTGAACCTTTTGTGGAATTGGTGATGAATACATTGACTCAAATTGCGAATGCAGATATCAACCAGGAACAAGTAGAAGCCGCATTCCAACAGATCACTTATGACTATCAGGAAGTTACATCAAACTTCCCGTTTCAAATGGCGATGCGTGTCTTTAATACATGGATATATGAAAAAGACCCAACACTATTCTTAAAGATGGGGGTACACTTATCTGCTGTCCGTCAACGTTGGGAGCAAAATCCACAGATTTTCAATGAGTTGATTCGCGAGCGGCTTCTTGACAACCCACATCGGTTGACCACCATCCTTAAACCTGCCCCAGGTAAACTGGCAAGTCTTTATGCAAAGGAAAATGAACGCCTAAAAGCAATTCGCGCACAACTTTCAGATGAACAGCTGAGACAGATTGCTGTTGATGCCATCGAACTTGAAAATCTTAGTGGAAAACCCAATTCACCTGCGGATTTAGCAAAATTGCCGCAGCTGCGCGTCTCTGACCTACATGATAAGCCTCTACAAATTCCTACTACTGTTGAAACGGTCAAAGGTTGTCCTCTACTCAGAAATGACATCTTTTCAAACGGTGTGAACTATCTTACACTCAATTTCGACTTGCAGGGATTACCGCAACATCTTTGGCAGTATCTGTCATGTTACACCGATGCAATTAGTAAACTCGGTGCTGGCAAGATGAATTACGAACAAATTGCACAACGTAGAGCAGCAGCAACCGGCGGCATAGGATGTTCACCGACATTTACAACACACGCACATGGGCCAGATCACACAGTTTTTGGGGTTCGGTTTGAACTCAAAGCACTCGATGGAAAAATTGCAGATGCATTAAACGTCATTCATGATCTGATTTTCAATGTTAACCCGCGCGATAAAAAACGTTTCCGCGAGATACTCAAACGGGCAGTAACGTCTAAACAGGATTATTACTGGCCCCATGCTGCCAACCATCGTGCTGCAAATAGACTTTCAATACGAGGTTATCTCAAAGATATTGTCTATGGACTGCCACGTCTCCGCACAAATGAAATGCTGCTCAACAGTTTTGATGACTCCTATGAAGAACTTGCCTGTAATATAGAAAAGATTCGCAATTTTCTATTATCCCAATGTCGAGTAACCGCCAGTTTTACTGGTACTGACACCGCTTTCGCTATGTTTCGTGGACAATTAACCAATTGGATTGACGAAATGCGTCCTGAACCGATATTACCAACGCCAATTAACTTTCAATCTTTTCAAACACCACCCCGTGATGGGTTGGCCGCTCCTATTCCAATAGCACATTGCACAAAGATAATTCCAGCTCCACACTATTCACATTCAGATTCGGTCCTTTTAACAATCGGGTCACATATCATTAGGAATGATTACATGAGACCTGAGATCAGACTAAAAGGAAATGCTTACGGTTTTGCTTTCTCATACAACCCGTTTGAATCCTTGATTTATCAAGGATCTGAGCGTGATCCGCACATCGCACGTACACTTAATGTGTTTGCTAATACAATTGACTATGTTAAACAGACAGAATGGACACAAACAGATATTGACCGTGCAATTATTGCGAAATCGTCAGATTATCTACAAACTGTTCGCCCAAGTCAAGCCTCAACTGATGCCATCTGGCATTATGTTAAGGGGCAGACACGTGAAGTGGTTGAAGAAAAATATGCACAACTCCGACGCGCAACCCCCAAAGAAGTAAAACGTGCATTGCTTCAAGTTCTTGAGGAAAATCAAGATAAAGCCCCAATTTGCGTGATTGCAAGTCGTGAGAAATTAGAAGCAGAAAATCAGAAAATGGATCAACCGCTTGAAATTGAGGATATATAGTGACATTTAGAATTAAAGGGACATTTTGTAGCACAACCTATTAGGTTGTGCTACAGTGTCTGCGGTAGTTTCGGTTTTCTGACCGAACCGATCCATAGGTGTCAATTTAAGGGATAAATCCGCTGTAGTAGTGTCTTCAGTCCCGTAGGGACGATATGTTTATAGATCATGTCGAACAAGGTCTCTTTAGTCCCGTAGGGACGATATGTTTATCTAATGTCTTTGTTCTGCACATATCGTCCCTACGGGACTAAAGAGGGTGTATATGGCGTTTTTCTATAAACATATCGTCCCTACGGGACTAAATATAAGACAATCTCAATAATCATGCTTATTGAGAAGCGTTTATAAAAACACAGATATTTCTTAAATTGACAGTTATGGTTTTCTGACCGAACCGATCCTAATGTCCAATTAATTCTAAAGTTTACTATATAACGTAATCTAAGATGCCACATAGTAGCACAAACTTTAGTTTGTGCATCCGTGTGACGCAAACGAAAAGTTTGCTCTACAAAAAATTGCTTATGTCAAGCTCGCGTTAAACTATTTATAGTAGCATTTAGAATTAAAGCAACATTGTTTCTGTTTTATGATAGAAT
>JAPPES010000093.1 GCA_028824125.1 Candidatus Poribacteria bacterium | reverse complement strand
AACATATTACCCCTTCTATGAGGTTATGTCAAACATTATTGCGTAAGTCCTATGTCTATTATAGCCGCTATATTCAAGAAAATAGTATCTTGAGTCATTCAGATTTTGAGTTGGTCAGACTTAGTAAAACTGGTAAACCTGAGCACTACATTCCTGCAACTGATAATATCTTACTGAGCGAAAATTGGACAGATATCAGTGTTGCTGGAAATCAATCAGAATTTTCGCATGAAAAAAACGAAGAGATTCTGAAACGGATTTTAGAATGGCTGACAGAAAAGGAAGACATTATCCTTGATTTTTTCGCTGGTGCAGGTACTACTGCTGCGGTAGCGCATAAGATTAATCGCAAATGGATTATAGTTGAGCAAATGGATTATGCCGAAACCCTCCCCGTTGAACGCTTAAATAGAGTGATTGCCGGTGAACAAAGAGGCATTTCTAAATCCATCAAGTGGCAGGGCGGCGGTGATTTTATCTACTGCGAACTGATGGAATATAATCAAGCTTATATGGATAAAATCCAATCTGCCCAATCTTCCGAAGCACTCGTTGCCTTCTGGCGCGACATCGCTGAAAACGCTTTTCTGAACTGGTACGTCAACTCCGAAGTTCCTGAAGAAGCCGTAAACGATTTCATTGCCATCAACGACGTGGAGAAACAGAAATACCTACTCGCTGAGTTGCTGGATAAGAATCAGCTCTACATCAACCTCTCCGAAATAGAAGACGTAGATTTTGAGGTGAGTGCAGAAGATAAAGTGTTGAATAAGGTTTTTTATGGTAAATAAACACGCTAACACAGGTACTGAACCCATCATTCAAGAGATTTCCAACTGAATAAATACTAAAAAAAACTACTGTATACTGACACAGAAATTTTCAAAAGGACAAATCATGCAACAGATTAATGTCAATAACGATCTGCTAGTTACGCAACGCTTGCCCAACCGTAGTGGCTACACATGGACATTAGCTTCTCGACTGGGTGATATGCTTCATACGGCCGAGGAATTATTCGGACAGCGGGATTTATCCTACACTATTCTTGGCATAGAATTTGTTGAGGATGGTCCCCGAATCTGGTACCCAGGAGATCGTAAGCATATAATTATACATCTCGGTTCATTGGCCGCTACAGATATGGCCCAAGCATGTTATCAAATGGCTCATGAAACAATTCACTTGCTCGCGCCATCAGGTGGCAAAAACGCCAACAATTTTGAAGAAGGAGTTGCTTGCTACTTCGCTACCTATTATCTAGAAAAGTGGTTAAACGCTCTTAACTGGCGACCAACGCTCACGAGTTACAGACGTGTGTTCGAGTTCGTATCACCTCTTCTTGATGTGGATATATCCTGCGTTCGTAGACTCCGCAACCAGCAGCCCTCATTCTCAAAAATGAACAAGGAGCAAGTAAGTACAGCGTTCCCCAGTTTAACTCCAGACGACGTAGATTTTCTCATATCCAAGTTTAATCGAAACTCAGGTTAAAGTTTTTCTTTTACTGAATTCATCTTTTATAATAAAGAGGAGAAATGGTAACACATGAGATTTACACATTATGATCTCGGAAATCTATCACGTGGTACGGCTATTGAAGTTACTTTGCAAGGCAATGCTGCCAATGTACGATTGCTGGATAGTTCAAACTTCCAAAAATACAGAACGGGTAGGGGACACCAATATTCTGGTGGACTTGCTCGTCGCTCGCCTGTTCAATTAGTGATACCGCACAGTGGTCATTGGCATATAACTGTCGATCTGCAAGGACTTCGTGGTCAAGTCCGTTCATCCATCCGAGTTCTCCCCAATCCACTACCGCCCATCCGAGAACACACGCCAGCACCACTTTCACCATTGGTTCGCGACACAACTCCAGTGAATGGCATGGATTCAATGAATGGCTCTGATTATACCTATGATGTATTCATTTCACATGCGACAGAAGATAAAGATGATGTCGTGCGTCCGTTAGCACAAGCGTTAATCGACCAAAACCTACGTGTATAGTATGATGAGTTTGAATTACGTATCGGCGATAGTTTGAGACGTAAAATTGATGCAGGACTTGCACAAAGTCGATTTGGTATAGTGGTTCTCTCGCACGCTTTTTTCCAAAAGAATTGGCCTCAATACGAATTGGATGGCTTGGTAACGCGAGAAATGACTGGTGAGCAGGTAATCTTACTACTCTGGCACGAAATTACCAAGCAGGAGGTTATTTCTCGTAGTCCATCTCTTGCAGATAAAATCGCTCGTACTACATCTAACTCCACAATCGCAGAAATTGCCCAAGAAATCGCGGATGTGATTCAGAGTCCCTCGGGAACATCGGATATTTAAGACTACCTCTGTCCAAAAGGTAGAAAGATGCCCAAAAATTTTTCTACGAGAAAACTTTAACGGAGTACAATCCGTGTTCTCTTATACCAAGGTTTATTATGAAGAGTTCAGAACTCCGTCGGCAATCAATAATGACGATTCTGGAAGATGGGGAATTCTTTGATTGGAACAATTTGATACTCGGTTAAATTGACATTCAACGCAGACCTTTGTATAATGTAACGACAAGGAGTACCCAATTATAAAATAACCGAAGTTGCCACTTTGTAGCATAACCTGTTAGGTTGTGCCTCTTCGTGCCGAAAACGACACGGACCCCTTCAAATTTTTCGCTGAAAAACGGTGTTTGTGTGTCTAAAGTCACATAGGTAGCAAATTGGGTTAAAACAAGTTTTACAATTACTCAGACGTTGCAAATCGGCGAAGTTTCAAACCTCACCTACCAGGGTGTCCAAGTAATTAAGGGATCTACCATAGAACGAGGAGAACTACCCTAACGGAATGCTCACGGAAAATCAACAAACTGTCTTTGACTGGATAAACGACGATCTTGAGTTACCAGTGTATGCCGAAGCCTACAAAGGAGCATTGGATTTCCTAAACAAGAAATCAGCAGGTTACATTACCTTTGTATCTCATGCAGGTAGGGATTTGATGAATGGCCTTGTCTCGGCTGTAAAAAGCATCGGGAGGCAGCAGGTTCAGTATGTGCAGCTTGTGGATGATTTCAAAGACGATTGGAGAAATGAATGGGGAGGAGAAGACTTTGATGCAATAGAAGATATCCATGAAAACGGACATCTCATCCCGAATGGAACCTGTAAAAAAATAAAAAAACTCGTTGATGAACATACAGCAGGTCGTCTCAGAACTGAAGATATAGATAGTTCTTTCTTTACCACTTTTTTGGATTATCGGGATAAAGAGAGCATACCCGATAACTTATCTCAAGAATGGCGGCGTGCCAGAAGGTGGTTTGTCCAACATGCCCATTTACGCGAGGGCGAGTTTGAGATGCAGGCACCTGATGAAGTGGAAAGGCATTTTAGGAATCTTGAGAGTTTCCTATATGCCGCTGCGGGCACTGAACTTGAACAGTTAAGGAGTATCCATGAAATCCTACAAGAAGCCAACGAATGAATTGATTGATAAAGCCTTGGGCTCATTTAAGAAGGAGCATCATCGTAAGTATTTTTTCTCTCGCTTGAAAAATCCGTTGTGGCTTAAACTTCTCGCCGAACGTGGCTGTTTTAAACATCCTCCAAGAAGCCAGCGGTTTGATGATGGCACTATTCAATTCCCTTACTGGCCCGAGATTCAATATCTCAAAAACGTGTGTCGTGAGGTGCCCGATGAAGTTATCAATTTGGTAATGGATCTTCCCGAAATCGATAATCCAGTTGTCTATGATGGTATTTTAGATATTGCTTTGCAGCTCCCCGGAAAACAATCGGTAAAACTCAAAGACAAAATACTTGAATACGTAAATATGGATCACCAGTTGTCTCGCCATAAATACGGAGAATTGTTGGCACATTGGACAGCGGAGAATCAAACATCGGCTGCCTTAGAATTTGCAAAAGTCCTCGCTGCGTTCACTGCCAGTCCACAATCAACTGATCAGGAAATGTTCCCTGATCCTTTACCTCAAATGGATCTTTGGGATTATCGCGACCTAATGTTTGGAGGAGTCCGTCCGCTTGCTGAAAGGGAACCATGTCAGGTTGCACTTATCCTTATTGATGCTACGGCGAACATGATTCGTTTGCAAACTCATCCCGTAGATATTGATAAAGAGGAAGATGGATCTGAATTGTGGTGTCAACGACTTCGTGAATCCGATGATGATTACGAGGATCCTCAGGAAATTCTTGTTCATACACTAACCTTTACATGCGAAAAGGTGTTTGAAAGGGCCCCTGACAGAATTGGAGATTTGGACCAGACTCTACGAAAACAACAGTGGAAAATTTTCAAACGTTTGCGGCAGCACCTCTATGCCCAATACCCAAATGAGCAAACCAAACCGTGGATACGGGAATTAATTCTGGAGCGTGAAGACTACCATCAGTCGCAATATCCCTATGAATTCCAACAGATGATACGATCTGCCTCTAAACACTTTGGTGAAACCTTACTCACGAAAGAGGAACGAAAACGGATCTTCAACGCTGTCTGTAATGGGCCATCAAAAAATAATTACCAAGAGTGGAGAGGGAACGACTTTACCGAGGAAGGCTTCCAAGAACATCAACGGTATTTTCACCGGATGCAGTTGATGCCTTTCGCACCTGTACTATTTGGGAAATATGAAGTTTATTTCCAAAAATTGGAAAGTGGAAACGACGATCAGATCTCTGATGAGGATTATCACTTAATTAAAGATTCGTATGGCCCCGTAATTAACCATAGTCCACGATCTGCCGAAGACCTAGCAAGTCTTACAGATGAAAACCTACTTAACTACGTAAATGAATGGGAGGATGAGGATAGACTTTACCACAATAACGAGTTTATAGATACCAATATTGAAGCACTTGCCGAAGAATTTCAAACCGTTTTTACGGAATCAATCATTTCTGATCCCAACAGATTCCAGTTCTGGATGGAAAATCGGGAGAAAATTGAACGCCCCATTTACGTGCGAATGATAATCAAGGCAATAGCAACACAGGTAAAGGCAAAGAATTTCGATAATCTTAACGAGGGGTTGACCTTCAGTAAATGGGTGCTTTCGCACTCTGATCAAAAGCCCAAAAGCAACTATGGAAGTAGGGACAAATCGCGGGAGAATCCGGATTGGTCAAGGGCGCGACGAGCGGTTTGTGACTTTATCAGCACATGCTTAGGGGAAGATGTGGATGTCCCGATTACCGTTCAAAAACAACTCACAATACTTCTGGACATCCTTTGTACGCAATTTGATTGGCGTTTGGATTGGGATAAGCCAATCCTTTTGGACCGAGAGGACCCAATCACTGAAGGCATCAATAATACGCGGAGCCTTGCATTACAAGAACTCGTCAATTTCGGCTTCTGGTTACAGAGACACGGTTCAGAGCGCGAGGTTCCGGAAGTAATGACAATCCTTGAAAAACGTTTTGTTCCAGAAAGAGAGTACCCTTTAACAATACCGGAATATGCTGTACTAGCTGTAAATTATCAGAGGATTTTCTACCTCAACGAAATGTGGGCAGTCAAGCATAAATCAGACTTTTTTCCACAGGACCAATTGTCAGCATGGTTGGCGGCGTTTGGATGTTTTCTCAGTTATAGTCGACCCTTCCAGCGTATCTTTGAAATTCTGAAAGACGACTTCAATTTTGCTCTGCAAAGGTTAGGCAACTTTAAAAATCACAAAGTCTCTCGTAGGACACCTATTGATCATCTCGGACAACATCTATTTACCTACTACTTGTGGGGGATGTATTCGCTTGCAGGAAAAGAAAGTTTGCTTGAACGATTTTACCAACGCACAGAGGAAAAAAAAGAACATTGGGCGAATTTATTCAAACATATAGGGCGTCGTTTGTGTAACAGCGGGGAAAACCTAAATCTGAATATAAAAGACAGGGTAATTGCCTTTTTTGAGTGGCGGCTTAAACAGAAAGAACCGATGGAACTAAGACACTTTACCTCCTGGTTACAAGCGGAGGGTCTGAATGCTGGATGGAGATTGGACGCATATTCCAAAATTCTCGATGTCTGTGATATAGGAGGTAGACCGATTGGGCTGGAGGCACTTTGTGATATGCTTCCAGACCATACAGCGAAGGTGATTGAGTGTTTCGCTAAATTAACCGCTAATACCTTCTATATTAGGTCCGAGGAAGCAAAAGCCATCTTGAAAGCAGGTCTTGAAAGCAAGGATGAAAACGTGCGTCGCAATGCCAAAGATGCCCATGAAAATCTACTCAAGGCAGGCAGACATGATTTATTAGATCTGGACGACTGATGAGAATTTTCTCCACCTGAAGAACACGGCGAATTGAAAACGCTGGTTCACCAGCACATCCAAGAAACTTCTCGTAGAGAGGAGGGAGAAATAATGGCACAGACAATGGCTGAATATCTCATGGAACAAGGTGAAAGACGCGGTGAAACGCACGCAAAACGTGAAGCGGTCCTCAAACTGCTGCGATTTCGATTCAATACCGTTCCTGAATCCGTTACCAGCAGGATTACCTCAATACGGAGTCTATCGCGTCTCGATGCGCTCTTTGAAGCGGCCTTGACTGCCCAAACACTTGATGACATTGATTGGGGACACTAAGGTTACGATGCTTGAGCAATTCCTTCATGAACAACTCGAAATCGCGTTCAATTTTGGGATCCCAAAACCTGAAATGCCGGAGAGTCTCACGCAAAATCTGAATCCCACGTTTGAACTCCGTCCCTACCAAGAAGACGCGTTTGCGAGTTTTATCCATTATAGGACTTACGCAATAATGTTTGACATAACCTCATAGAAGGGGTAATATGTTCTGCGAGGAGGTTACTAAAAATGGTTAGACCCACACGTCTACATTATTGTCAATATCTACTTAGCACCCCTGTTAATTATACGCTCACACATTTCGCAGAACCTTCTGAAAGTTTCAGTCATGATCAGATCAACCGGTATCTCTCAGAAGACCGTCTCACCCCGCGTCTGCTTTGGGAACATGTCAAAAATGACCTCGTCAGGACTTACGCAAATTGAGCAAATATGGGACATTTAGACGCAAAAAGCGGTAATTTTCGTTCTTTAAACCCCCTAAATCCCCCTTATCAAGGGGACTTTAAGAGGGAATGCGTAAGTCCTACATTACTTCAATAACGACCTCCCAGGCAAGGAAAAACCCTTACATCTCCTGTTTAACATGGCGACCGGTAGCGGCAAAACGCTTATCATGGCGGGTTTGATCCTTTATCTCTATGAAAAAGGCTACCGCAATTTCCTCTTTTTCGTCAACTCCACCAATATCATTGAGAAAACAAAAGACAACTTTCTCAATGCACGCTCCGCAAAATACCTCTTCAGTGAAAACATCCATATCGACGGGGAGCATGTTGCGGTCACAGAGGTAGAAAACTTCGAGGGAATCAACGAGAAATCTATTAATATCTGCTTCACAACGATTCAGAAGCTCCATTCGGATCTGACAGCGGAGAAGGAGAACGCCTTAACTTTTGAGGATTTCAAGAAAAAGGAAATTGTTCTTTTGGCGGATGAAGCACACCATATAAACGTCCAGACCAGAACTCAGCAGTTGGAACTGGAATTGGAGGAACAGAAACCGAGTTGGGAGAATACGGTTGAGAACATCTTTAACGCGAATCCAAATAACCTATTGTTGGAATTCACCGCCACACACGATTACGAAAACCCAAATATTGTAGATAAGTACCGGAACAAGATTATCTATCGTTACGATCTCGTGAACTTTCGGAACGATCGGTTCTCAAAAGATGTTGTTCTCGTCCATTCCGACTTAGATCCACAATCCCGCATCTTGCAGGCACTCATTCTGAATCAGTACAAAGAGGAGGTCGCAGCGGATAACGGCATCAACCTAAAGCCTGTCATCCTGTTCAAGGCACAGCGAACAATCGCGCAATCACAAGAAAACAAGGCAAACTTTCATAAGCTCATTGATGAACTCACCGCCGACCAGATTGACAAGTTTCGGGGATCGGATATTGAAATCGTTCAACGTGCCTTCCGTTTCTTTGATAAAAAAAATGAC
Organism: Candidatus Poribacteria bacterium; assembly: GCA_028824125.1. Classification (GTDB taxonomy): domain Bacteria; phylum Poribacteria; class WGA-4E; order WGA-4E; family WGA-3G; genus MSPOR6. Next base: position 1,125 of record JAPPES010000093.1, on the reverse strand, counting down.
TACCGAAGAGTTGGTCCAACGCCTAAAATCAGCATTCCGTGAGGAACACTGCCTCTCGGTTAACAATGACAATGAAAAGGAGACGTATCAACTCAGGCTTAACAATCTTGAAGACAGAAGCAATCCGATCCGTGCCATCTTCGCCGTGCAGAAACTCAACGAAGGCTGGGATGTACTAAATCTCTTCGACATCGTCCGCTGTTATGAGGCGCGCGACTCAGGAAAGAGCAGAATCGGAAAAACAACCATATCCGAGGCACAACTTATTGGACGTGGCGCACGTTATTTCCCCTTCGTCTTACCTGACTATACAGATCGGTTCCGCCGTAAGTTTGATGAAGACCTCGACCATGAATTGCGCGTGCTGGAAGAACTCCACTACCATAGTATCCACGATTCGCGCTACATCTCTGAAATCCGCACTGCCCTGATTGACGAAGGCATGATGGACGAACGCCTTGAGACTCGCGAGCTTAAACTGAAAGATACGTTCAAAGACACCAATCTCTACAAACACGGTGTTGTCTGGCTCAACAAACAGGTGCCGAAAGATTATCAACACGTCCAATCTTTTGCGGACTTCGCGAAACTCAGCGTCCGGCAGAAAAACTACGAACATACTATCTATACAGGGATCGGCGGCGTGACGACTGTCATGGAAAACAACGGGACACCCGTGCAACAGGGACACCAAAGCAGCCGGGACGTCCAGATGGTTGATATTGAACAGAATATCGTCAGATCTGCCATTGCGCGCAATCCGTTTTTCACGTTCGCATCCCTTAGACAGTATTTCCCACACTTGGTATCCATAAGCGAATTTATCGCTTCGGAAGACTATCTGGGTGGTTTAGCGATCACCTTCAAAGGAAATCCTAATGACTTGGAAGAGAACCGCGCCGCAAAACTGTCCGCGTGTGAAGGGCTGCTCAGTCAGGTAGAATCCGAAATTCGCAAAGAGATTACTGAATACCAAGGCACGAAACACTTTTATGAACAGCAGATCCGCGCCGTTTTTACCGATAAAACCCTAAAATTTACTATAGTTTGGACAATTTCTGTGAGGCGAGTGCTCATTTTCAAAGCCTCTCTGATTTTTCTTCAAGTTCCATACAAAACCCCAAC
>JAPPES010000150.1 GCA_028824125.1 Candidatus Poribacteria bacterium | reverse complement strand
TGTTTGGCAATGAATTCGCGACTACGAACGCTTGTCTTCTTAAATTGACGCCTATAGTTCGGTTTCCTAACCGAACCGAACATAATGTCCAATTAATTCTAAAGTCTGCTATAATTTGATATAATACACACTCTAAGGAATTACAATAAGGACAAATCTTGAATAGATGACACTTCTGCAACAAGCAAAAACATTTCTAAAGACGCACCGCACACGCCCTAAAAAACAGTTAGGGCAGCACTTTCTCATCAACCCCGATGTTTTATCAGTTATCATTGAAGCAGGGGAAGTTATTGATACAGATGTAGTCATAGAAATCGGTGCCGGTCTCGGATGCCTTACAACAACGCTGGCTGAAAAAGCGAAATCTGTCATAGCCATTGAAGTTGATCCGCTTTTATATAAAGAATTAGAATCCCAATTTTCAACTGACGCGGATGTCCAAATTATCCGCGCTGATGTGCTTGAAATAGAGTTTTCATCGCTTTTCCCTCCAAACACCCGCCCAAAGGTTATCGCGAATCTCCCGTACGGCATAACTACTCCAATTTTGTGGAAACTTCTGGAACACACAAATCAACTTAATACTTGTGTCCTCATGATGCAACGGGAGGTAGCAGAACGGATTGTCGCCCCACCCGGTGGGAAGGACTACGGTGCATTGACTATCGGTGTCTCCTACTATGCTGATACCACGTTAATAGGGATACTCTCACCCCAAAACTTTTTTCCCGCTCCACAAGTGGATTCCGCTCTACTGAAACTAACAATGCGTGAAAAACCACGGGTCCTTGTAAACGATGAAGAGTATTTTTTTCGGATTGTTCGGGAAGCATTTAGGGGGAGGCGAAAAATGCTCAAAAATTCGTTGCGCCGATTCGCTGCGCCAGAAACGCTGAGCGCAGCGCTTACAGAACTAAAAATCGCACCGCAACGACGTGCTGAAACATTAGATATTACAGAATTCGCTGCATTAGCAAACCTGTTACATGCGAATGTCTAAAGTCAAAAGTTGCCAGTAAACTATCTTCCAATCAGAACCTTCACGCCGAAATTCAAAATTACATTTTGCATTAAGGTGACTAAGATTACCGTCTTCCGCGTTTTCAGAGTCTACATCCAAAAATAGTTCTATTGACGCTTTCCTTGCATGCGTTATATTCATAACTTTATCTCTAAACACAAATTCTAACCAGGAGTATGTGTCAAACACATTTGTGAAAGTTGGAATTACGCCTTCAAAATTTGGGGGAATTACACCAGATAAGACACCAAAAGTCGTAACGGGATCATCAGATGCGACATAAGATTCGGAAAAGTGTGCTTCAATTGCCGGAAGGTTCTCCGCATCTAATGACTCAAGTAGGTGCGAAAAGTTTTCAAGATACGCATTCAATTCGTCTGTAGGGTCTTTGAGAGGTATCAACGCTGCATTGACCGTCAAACGTGCTTGGTTTAGCATAAATGTGTGTGTATAAACTTGATAATCGGGATCATGAACAGTTAAATTCTGTTCATCTATGTAAGGTATTCCATGAAACACAAAGATGCCGTCAACTTCAGTTTTTACCTCTAAACCGAATAACCTCACGACAGCACCAGGAATCGGATTATTTGTTTTCGCATCAATGACTTTTCCTGCTACAGTGCCATATAGTAATGGTTCTGGTTGAACTACAGGTTTTGGTGTTTCAACTTCCCCTTGCCCGCAGCTATATAAGACGGTTGTAATCAGTAATAATAGAAATAAACGATTTTTTAAAATAAAAATTTGCATTTGCTTACCCAAATGTGGTATTCTTTAAGTATTAAATATTCAAGGAGGCGTTAAAAATGGCACGAATATGTACGTTATGTGGAAAAAAACCGCGCACAGGCAACCAAATCAGTGCATCGTACCGGCACACGAAACGCCGCTGGCTTCCAAACCTTCAACGTGTACGCACTATGACTGAAGATGGGCCAAGGCGAATTCGGGTCTGTACGTCCTGTATTCGAAGCGGTAAAGTTACGAAAGTCATTTCCCGTATGTCGTCCGAGGTGTAGCACCTTACATTTTTCGGACGACACTCTCCACACCTTTTAAGCTTTTAACGGCATCCATTACCTCTTTTAACTGTTCAACCCCACTTACATCCAATGTAAAATAATCTGCAGCGGTGTCATCAATTCTGGTTACGGTAGAAGCTCTAAAGTTACCTTCGCGGATGTTTACTTGGAATTTAGCGATAGCGGTTGTAATTTCTCCTAACATCCCGGGTTTGTCATCGCATTCAATAAATATTTGGGCGGGGTAATTTGTGCCTTCCACTGCTTGCCAATTGACAGCAACGAACCGTTCAGGCTCATCGAGTAGTCGAACACACCCAACCCTATGAACAGATACGCCACGCCCGCGCGTGAGGTAACCCACGATGTCATCCCCAGGTATTGGATGACAACATTTCATTACCCGAACCATCCCTAAGTCAATGCCGTTTTCAAGTTGGATAGTCGGTTCTGTCCGTTTTGCTGTTCGCTCTTCCGCCGCTACTTTTACCTTTTCAGGTTTCAAGCGATTTACGACTTGTGTAGCAGATTCATTCCCATTGCCGATCCGAATGCAGAGTTCATCAACACTCTCAAGGCCGAGTTGCTTCGCAATCTCAAGGAGTTTAGGGGATTTCAGATAATCGTTAGCATTTAAGTATGACACTTGCAGCTCAGCTTTAAGGAACTTCTTTCCTAATTCAAGCGCATCCGCCCTATCTTTGTCCCGGAACCAGTGACGTATTTTGCTCCGGGCGTTGGATGTTTTTACAATGCGCAACCATGTCCGACTCGGGGTAGTTTTAGCACTGGTCAGAATGCGAACACGGTCGCCGTTTTGAAGTGGTTCACGGATCGGTGTAAGCACGTTGTTGACTTCTGCGCCATAACAGGTGTTCCCGATGTCGGTGTGTATTTTATAAGCAAAATCAATTGCTGTAGAACCTACAGGTAGAGCGAGGATATCACCTTTCGGTGTGAAGACATAGACCTCATCTTGGAAGAGCTCCAATTTCATGGATTCAATGAATCTATCTGGAACATCTTGCGTATCTTGTATGTCTTCAAGCATCTCTTTATAATTCGCAAAAATTGAAAGTGCTTCCTTTGTAGTCGGTACGCCTTCCTTATAACTCCAATGCGCTGCGATTCCGTTTTCCGCTACCTGATGCATTCCCTTACTCCGAATCTGTATCTCAATTGGCTTTCCATCATCTAAAATCGTGGTATGTAGCGATTGATACCCGTTCTTTTTCGGTTGTCCTATCCAATCTCGGACGCGATCTGGCAGATAATTCCATCTCAGATGCAACACACCGAGGGCGCTGTAACAATTCCAATCGTCTTCGACCAGGATGCGAAGCCCAACCAAATCACAAATATCTTTAAAAGGCGTTCCCTTCTGATGCATCTTCTGATAAATACTATAAATATGCTTTGTTCGTCCCCTGACGTTTGCTGAGATTCCGTGCTTCTCCAGTTCAGCATGAATTATAGTTTCCATGTTTTGGCAATAAGTTTGTCGTTCATCTAATTTTTCGTTCAGGAGGTCAGCAATTTCTCTATATGCTTCAGGCAGGAGATATTTGAATGAGAGATCCTCCAAGCGACTCATCATCGACCAAATACCGAGTCGATGGGCAATAGGGGCGTAAATTTCAAGTGTTTCTTTAGAAATTCGTTGCTGTTGTTCGGTAGACAAATAATCCAGAGTTTCCATATTGTGGAGCCGGTCAGCCAGCTTAATCAGAATAACACGCATATCTTCGGCAGTCGCTAATAAGAGTTTCCTATATGTTTCGGCTTGCCGCTTGCGTTGACCACCGCTAAATTTATATCGCCCGATTTTTGTTACGCCTTCAACCAAATGAGCGATATTTTTCCCAAACTGCTTTTCCAACTCAACACGCGTGATGCCAGTGTCTTCTAATACATCATGCATCAAACCAGCACAGATCGTATCCATATCCAATCGTAGTTGCGCGAGTATTTCAGCTGTTCTTATACAATGCATGAAATACGGTTCACCAGATTTTCGTAGCTGCTTTTTATGCGCGTTTTCAGCAAAGCTATAACACGTCTTGAGGAAATCAAAATCAGTTTCTTCCTCTGGATTATGTTTCTGAATCTTTTGAATCAGAGATTCCAAACTCATCTTTTATCCGTTCCCAAATTTGCTGCGTGTTTTCATCGAGTTGAAATTTTAGAAAGTCTTGACTTGCTTGTTTCAACCATTGACATTTGAGAAATGTTTTTGATCTCTCTAAATTACTTTTACGAGTAGGCAAAAGTTTGACGTACTGTTGTCCAGATTCGGTATTTCTGTCTAATAATGCCAATTCTTCAAAAATAGTTAACCCAACTTCAATAGCACGTCTTGAATTGGTATCAAGCGTTTCTATAAGCTTTTGTATGTCAATAAAATTCGTAGTGGCTGTCTCCTGCAATTTTCGGTAAAGTACCGTAAGCAACTTTCTGTCAGGATATGTGCGTTCTGCCCATTCTTGCAGCAACCTCACATCTGCTTCCTTGTTGTAAAGCAGATGTAGGGATGTGGTCTTTTGGAAATTTGCCACAGGTTTACATCGCATCAAAAAATCTTCAGGTTGTGCAGTCAAATGACAAAAGACAACTTCCTCTACAATTGGCACAGCTTCCAAGGCAGATGCTGAAAGCACCTCAGCGGAAACAACTCCGATCAACTCACCACTCTTCAGTTTTTCCAGCAGTTCAGTTTCTTCCGCCGCCGTAGTTGTCTCATCGTGCCTACCAATTATTGATGCTTTTTCAGGGATAACGCTTGTTAACAACTGTTCCATTTTCTCAGTGCTTTGCACATATATTATACACGGTGCCTTCTCGTTTAGCAACGCTAAAAGACACTCTTTTTTATCCTGCTCGCGACGGTCTACGACTCTTCCAGAAGAAGGGATGTCAGTAGGTGGGTAGATCGCCAAATTTGGAGCACGGTCTTTAGTTTTAACATGAAATTCTTCAAGGATGAGTTGGACAGAACGGGTATTGTTAAAATCATTGATTTCCGGTGAAAAGGCAATATCTAAAGAGATATTGGGTCTACTAAGTGTTGTTACGTGTTGTGCTTTCCGCCAACCAATCGCTTTTTTAGGATTTGATCCGTCACTGACGAACATTGAAAAGTGTTGCTTCTCTTTTCCCATCAAGGAGGGACGCCCTTTAATTGTCAAGCCTTTACTGACAAAACGGGGTGCAGGATTTTCCCCGCCAAACGGTTCTAATATTTCAAATTGCTCTAAGGTTTCTAACGATAAGGACGAAAGGTTTGTTTCAAAATCCAAAGCCAGCTTAGGAATCAAATCATTTTCATTGAGATTTTCACATGCAAATTCGTTGAAAGCCTTTTTAAATTTAGGAATATTCGCTGTCTTCAGTGTAAGTCCTGCTGCAGCTTTGTGTCCACCATGTTTGATAAGCAAATTAGAGCAACTATTCAAACTATCAGCAAGGTTCATCCCATCAATACAACGCCCCGACCCTGTTGCTTCATTGCCATCAATTGCCAGAACAAAAACAGGGCGGTAATACTGTTCAAGCAACCGTGATGCAACAATACCTACAACACCTTGCGCCTGTTTGCCCCACGCATCACTTGCAACTACCAAACCTTTTGTCTGTTCAAGGTTCTCATCTTTACTCAGCAGCGCGACAGCACTTTCCTGAATATCATTCTCAATGTTTTTACGATCTTGATTACAAGTGTCTAATTCCGATGCGCGCTGCTCTGCGATTTCACTGGACTCGGTTGTGAGCAGTTCTACTACTTTTTTGGCGGTATCCAGCCGCCCAGCTGCGTTCAAGCGCGGTCCCAACCCAAACGAAAGAGAGCTCCCCACAAGCGGCTTGTCTGTAAAACCTGCTACATCACATAATTTCTGAATGCCGATACGGAGGCGTTTGTTAATTTCTGCTAACCCGAGTCGACTCAACGTCCGATTTTCACCGGTAAGGGGTGCAATGTCTACAACTGTTCCTAACACAACAAGATCAAGCAGTGAGGTGAGAAATTCTTCATCGTCTATTAAACCTTGCACAACTTTGAATGCCAATCCGACACCTGCTAAATCTGTGTACGGGTATTCGTTTCCGGGAACTTTCGGTGAAATAATAGCGTACGCTGGCGGCGGGGTATCTTCTGGCGGTTGATGGTGGTCGGTGAGAATTACATCCATACCAAGTTCATTGGCAAGTTTGACCTCCTTAATCGAAGTAATCCCGCAATCCACGGTAATCATCAATGAGCAACCATTTTTATGAATCTCTTGAACCGCATCCTCATTGAGACCGTATCCTTCATCATATCGATCAGGGATATAGTATTGGGCTGGAAAATCTATATGCCGAAACGCATTCACTAATAGTGCAGTTGCTGTTGTCCCATCCGCATCATAATCACCATAAATACATATCTGCTCACCGTTCTTGATTGCTTTCCGAATTCGTTCAACAGCCTTTTCCATATCTGCCATATCAAACGGAGAGTGTAGATCAGCATAAGTTGGATAAAGATAGGTTTTTCCCTCCTCGACTGTCTTTATACCGCGATTGGCAAGAAGGCGCGCAACCAGTGGCGTGATACCGAGTTCCGCCGCAAGTGTGAGACTCGTATCAATATCGGGATTCTGGTATTGCCATATTTTTGCGGGTTGCAGTTTCATAAAATTGGACTCTCTTTTATATATTATACCATTTCTAATTGACAAAGTATCATTCCGATTTTTGAGTCTCTTTGTAGGAGCGACCTCCTGGTCGCGACCGGGAGGTCGCTCCTACAGAAGAGAATGTTGTATTCGGACAACCGATTTATGAAATAATGTAATATGATTATTAGAAATGGTATTACAGCAACGGCTAAAGTAATTCTTGTAGGTTCGTTATCAATAATATACCACGAAATGTTTCGTAGTGTCAAGCAATCTGGAATCCGTATAAATTCCACTTGATACTGTGCCTACAACGTGATATTATGATAAAATAAACATTACGGGATAAGCGCACTTCGTAAATACATTTCACTATAGATGGAATCGCCCTTAAGGAGATAGCTTGATGCGAATCCAAGTCCTTGCCGACGTAGGCAAGCAGATCACGCTACCCATCAACTATAATCACCTTCTCGTGGGCGCAATCTACCGATTCCTTGCAGAATCTAATCCTGAATATGCCGATTTCCTACACGACGAAGGCTACCAAGCCGCCAAAAAACGATTCAAACTCTTTACCTTCTTCACAGCTCATGGCAAAGCGCAGACACATCACAGGTGAACAGATACATTTCCGTTCTACCTTAACATGGTTTGTTTCCTCCCCGACTGAACAATTCCTATCCCATTTTGCCGATACACTCCTCACACAAGGCAGATTATCCATTGGACAGCAACAACTCAAAATTTTAGATGTCAACATTCCCCGTACACCAAGTTTTCAACCTAATATGCAGTTCCGATGTCTCTCTCCGATTGTGATGTCTGCTGTGCGTGAAAGCGAGGGCAAACGCCGCACGCATTACTGCCTACCAGACGATCCCGAGCTCTCTGAACTCATCTATCAAAATCTCATTCGTAAACACGAAGCGATCCATGGCAGCGCACCACAAAACGATGCATTGAAATTCCGTTTTGACTCCGCTTATATCAAGAGAAAACAGAGACGCGTCACGCGATTAGTAGATTTCAAAGGTATCAAGATACGCGGGATATTGTGTCCGTTTCAGGTATCTGGTAGTCCAGCATTGATTCAGGTCGGCTACGAATGCGGGTTTGGCGATAAAAACAGCGCAGGGTTCGGCATGGCGGAAGTTTAGCAGAATTTTGCTTGACTGATATAGTATAATTCTCTATCATGTTAATATGTTCTTGTAGGTCAGGTAGCGTTTGCAAAATCGGACAGTTTTAATCGCACCAGTTTGGAATCGAAACTTCTTTGATAAGCAATGTTTGATAAATATCTACAATCTTTTAATCGCACCAGTTTGGAATAGAAACGTACTCAAATGTAACCCACATGCTAAAGGACGCTATGACTTTTAATCGCACCAGTTTGGAATCGAAACTTGCTCGCTACAAGATGGTCGGCGGTTTCCTCTTTACCTTTTAATCGCACAGTTTGGAATAGAAACTAAATCAAGGCGAGACAAATGAATTAGAATGGCACACCTTTTAATCGCACCAGTTTGGAATAGAAACCATAGATAGGTATGTTAAGAGTGCCAACGTGTGTTACACTTTTAATCGCACCAGTTTGGAATAGAAACAAATATTCCCCGATGAGGCACAACGTGCTAAACTTTCACTTTTAATCGCACCAGTTTGGAATAGAAACCTGGACACGGAATTTCAGGCGCATCCGATAAATCCCCATCTTTTAATCGCACCAGTTTGGAATAGAAACTGTATCTTTTCATAGCTGGTTTTATCTGCCATCATTCTTTTAATCGCACCAGTGTGGAATAGAAACGAAAGCGTATCAAGAAATGGATATAATCAGCGAAGTCTTTTAATCGCACCAGTGTGGAATAGAAACAATACTTTTTGATAAGTGTAAGGACTATGGATAACTTTTAATCGCACCAGTGTGGAATAGAAACTTAGATTGGCGCAGGAGAATTTGAAAAATGACGAATACTTTTAATCGCACCAGTGTGGAATAGAAACCACGACGGGCAGGTGTAATCGTCTCAAAAGGATTAGTCTTTTAATCGCACCAGTGTGGAATAGAAACGTGCATACGCGGTCCGTGCATAAATACTGCATCTCCTTTTAATCGCACCAGTGTGGAATAGAAACCTCCCCGCCTCGTTTTTCCTAAAATGGAGCATCTGAATCCTTTTAATCGCACCAGTGTGGAATAGAAACTTCGCACATCAGTCGCAACACCTTCAGGCGACACAGCCTTTTAATCGCACCAGTGTGGAATAGAAACATCGTCTTTGCAGTAGCTGCATGTGAAATGTCCCCACTTTTAATCGCACCAGTGTGGAATAGAAACTTTAGATCACAACGCACATGTTTTTGACGATGACGCCTTTTAATCGCACCAGTTTGGAATCGAAACTCAGGCGGGCTTTCCGACTATCTGGTATATATTAGACATTATATAGATTTAATTTAAATTTTAAATTACAGTTGATTTCTGGCATAATAT
>JAPPES010000099.1 GCA_028824125.1 Candidatus Poribacteria bacterium | reverse complement strand
TAAACTTTTGACACCGGTGAGTTGTTCCTCATATTTTTCGTTCTGTTCTTTTATTTTTTGCTGTAGATCGCCGACGATTCCTCGCATAAAAGTAACTAAATCTGCAAACGTTCCTCTCATTTGGTCTGCAGACTTTTGAATCGGTTCAGGGAATTTCTCTAACTGCTCATTAAGCGTTGTTAATCGTTCATCGAAGACCCCTTTAATTTCTTCGACAGTTTCTGTAAGGGGAGTATCAAAATTCTCTAACTGCTCATTAAGCGTCGTCAATCCACTGTCTAAGTCCTGTTGAACGCTTTTGAAATTCTTGATCAACCTTGTCGTAAGGTCATCTAATTGGTTTTTTAGTGTCTGTTGAATATCCCCGATCTCAGTTTTCAGTTGACTCTGCATCTTTACGAACTGCTGTTTGTTAGCATCGTTTATGTCTTCAAACCATTCGCGATTCTCTTCATATATACTTGTATTTGTCTCTGTGGCCTTGTTAATAAACTTTTGTAGTTTTTCGTCAATTTGTTCAAGTGAATTGATATAGGTGGTTTCATAACTTTTTAGTGCTTCCGGGACTCGGGTAAGAACATTTGAGAGTTGGGCGAGATTTTGATTATGCTCATTTGACTTTTCAATCTGTTGGTCTAATTTTTCGTTCGCTGCTTTTTGAAACTGTTGGTGGAGCTCACGAATCTCATCTTGGAAACCGGTGAGATGGGTAACGCTGGATGAAAATTCTTCTGAAAATTTGTCCAGATTTTCCGCAAAACCTGTGTTAAGCACATCGGTGGCGGCACTGATGTCCGATGCTGCTTTGTTGATTTGCTTTACCGAATCAGATAGTGGTTCCGTAATAGCACTCGCTTGTGCAAGACTTTCATTAAATTCATCTATATTACTATGCACTTTTTGGACAGATTCACTAAACTGTGCTGCGGTTCGAAAACCTTCTTGCATCTGGGATTCGCTTTGCTGGAGCGTTTGGGCGAGTTTTTGGGATGTCGTCGGATAGAGTTGCGGAACCCATACGGTTAGGGTCAACCGTTCCAGAATTGCTTTGATAGGGTGGCAAGCAAACTGTAAATAAGCACCGTAAAGAATAACGCCTAAAATAGTGAAAAAGATCCCGCAAATACTCGGCGCAAGAGCCCCTTTCATTCCTTCAAGAAGTATCCCCAATGCTTGAATCATCCCTTCACTATTTTCTGCGGAGGTTTCACTTGTCACGTTTGCTTTCAAAGCAGGAAAGAGTCCTGTTAAGCTATCGGCGAGTCCAAAGAGCGTCCCGAAGAGCCCGATCACGATGAAAACTGCCAATACGGAACGAAACAGGCTGTTCCGTTTAAATAGCTCAGATGTGGTGTGGTTAATTAACTCACCGACTTCAAGACGGCTTTCATCCCAACCTGCCAGGAAAATCGCATTGAGATGTTTCGCGATGGGAGACCCTCTGTCAAGGCTGCCTTCCGTGCAAAATTTGCTAAACGTGTATTCAGGATTGGTTTTCTGATCGTTATCTTCGCGCCCACGATCTCGTTCCTGTCGGGCAGTGACGAGCGGTTGGACATTTTGCTTATTTTCGATCTGTTTTCGTTCTGTCCACAACCAACGCCAATATCTGATCAGTTCTATAAGCCAATAAAAAAAGAAGGTTGTCAAAAACGTTAAGATACCTAAAGCAATCAGGTTCGTGGGAAATAGGTATTCGCTAAAGAATTGAGGCATAAGTGTTTTCTATTGAGTAGCCTTAAACGGTTGGAGTTCTCTTATCGGTGGACTTTTAATCGCTGACAGATGTCCTTTAGACCTCTTTTAATTCTAATATCCCTTTTGATTGAAGCCTCCACGTTTCTTTGGCATCATCTGGTTCAAAGATTGCAGGTTTGATAATCCTTACAACCTCATAACAACCGTCTGGATCATCAAATTCAAGTCCATCACATTCAAAAACATCAACAAATGCACCGTAATGAAAGATGGCATGTACGATTCTCAATTGATAAGCCGGGACAACTGCATATAATTTTTCTTCTTCAATATAGCATCCCCAAAAATTACCAGCGGCGTGATGCGTTTTAAATACAGGGTCTGTTTGCTGCTTTACGCGACGGTCTGTTGTGTTTTCTACATGAATCTTATAGGAATTGTGATAACGTTGTAAAAAATCGTTTCGCTTGTTTTTGTCTTGAATGCCAGCATTGTAGCGGTCACAGAGATCTGCGATAGCAGGTGTAAGTTCAAGGTCACTTATATCTTCCGCTATCTGTTCGGAAGATTCCGATTTTTCTTGAGATGGCGACGAACCCTCAATTGTAGCCTCATCCACGGTGGGTTTAAGAAGTTTGAGGATTTCTTGTATACTATTTTGATTTTCGCTCGCTAACTTTTCCATATCAGATGTTTTCGCAAGTTTTTGAATACGGTTGCTAATATCTGACAAGTCCCGTTTTAAACTGCTATTAACATTTGAAAGCGGCACTATCCATTTCTTAATATCGTCCAATTCAGAAACGAGACTTCTATATCGGAAAAACAACCACGTGAAAGATAACAGGATTACAAACAGTAGAATCCCGAATATAACCATAGATCTAGTGAAGTGATTCGTGAGCATTTCTTGCTGTTCAATCAGTCTAGTATTTATGCCACGAATGTCCCGCTGGATTACCTGTAGTGGGTTTTGATTCTGAACATGCGGTGTTTCTTGAGTTTCGGATTGCGTGTCGTGATGTTCTGCCGATGCCAGAAACGGGCAGACGACGATAAGACACACCAGAATACAGGGCGAAAGGCTTTGATGTACGTAACCAATTTTAATGTCTTGCATCAAAAGTCCTCCACTCCGTTACCACGCTGCAGTTTCCCGCTTTAATAAATCCTTTAATACGAGAATAAATAGGGGTTCAACAATACGCTCTCTGGGAGAGGTGAAAGCGAGGTTTTGGAGGTTGCTATTTAAACCGCTGATGAGTTTATGCTTCAATATCGCATTAAAACAGATACGTTCTTTGCCAAGTCCAGCGTTGAATTTCTCTATAAACGTTTCAATTTCCACTAATTTATCACCTGATCTCAGACCCTTCCCAAGGCGTTCCGCTGTCAGAAGTTCTGTCCATTCATAGTCTTTTCCATTTTGCGTAAAAACCTCTCCTGCCAAAAAGTCAAACTGACGTTCAGTTGATTTGAGAATCGTTCGCTGGTCAACCAATCCTGCTGCAGCTTCATGTTTGGGATTCGGTGTGATCTCAAGATCGAAAAGACTCTTTGGGTCAAAACCTGATGCAGTAAGGAGAATATCTTTGAGAGGTCCACAACTGGCACTGTCTGGTTTAAACTCTCCGTTTGCCAGCCAGTGTAGAATACGTGAACCGTTACCGCCAATATATATATTCGGCATCGTCTTTCCGAACCCGGGTTCCCTACTGAGATAATTAAGAATCAGCCCAACATAATAGAAAAGCCCCGAAATCCCAAGGCCGATAAGGGGTACGAACGGTGTAGCTTCAATTTTTCCTCCGTAGATTCCGAATTTTGCTTTCAAATCTTTTGGAGAGGTGTTGATCGATGCGTCAATCAATGCATCTGCTTGACTATAAAAATCATTTGGGTTGCGTAGTGCTGGAATCTCTTGCTCAGTAACCCCAACATCTCTCAAGAAAGTGGGTTTGTGTTTAAGCAGGTCTAAAAAGATATGTCTACCTGCAAACCTGATTGATGTTTGCCAACGTAACGTATTGTCTTGCCAGATTGAGATATCCGAGGTCTCTCCACCAATGTCTATGCACACTGCACCATTAGCAAAACCTCCCAGTTGACCTCCAAAGAATTTCGCGGTGACGATACTCTCCGACTCGAGACTCACAGGTACTGTTTGTTGATCCCCTGTTTCAATTATAACGTCATCAATAGTGGCTTGGCAAATGCCTTCAAAATCAAGCTTATTTGCTGGGGAGAAAGCAATTGGATAAGAAAAACGCCAATTTATCTTGCTAACCTTGCTCTCAGCTGCCTCTGCTGCACATTGAAGACAGATTTGTTCCAAATATGCCTGGGTACGCTTGCGATCTATTGGTTCGGGTGACCATTTGAGGTTGCTAATGACATTTTGCGGCAATTCAGGATCGTCAACGAAATAGATACGCCCATCCAATAATGGTTTTATACGATCATCTAATGGTATTCCGATAGAATTTTCTTGAAATAGACTAAAAAGCGGCGTTTCTTCATCCTGATAGGAAAGAAAGTCATTTTGTAGTTCAATGCGCGGATCTCCAGAATCAGTAATTTGCAGCAGACGATCCTTTAATGTGACAGGTTCAGGCCCCGCCCCATCTGGTAGTTCTGTTTTATAGACGGTGGTACTACTTGTCCCGAAATCGATACCAACGTCCCAAGTTTTTGCTCCATCGGGAACTATTACCGGAGGGGCTTTGATAAATAAAAATCCCGCATCCTCAGATTTATATTTGCAGATCATCACCTCAGGAAAAACAGATGTCTTTGTAATTTTCGTATCTTCCGGGTTACCGTCTGTGGGAAAAGGCTCGACATAGAAAGTGTCTTGTTGTGCCTTGTTAAAATAGGTGTAATAAACCTGCCAGCCCGGCGTTCTAAAATTCGGCCAGATTTCCAATACCGGTAAATACGGAATTTCCACAATTTCATACTTATCAAATATTGCTGCATTACCATCTTTCTGATTAATATAGACTCGAGAAATGGCAAAGTCCGGACCACCATCGGGGGAAGGAAGCTGTAGACTTACCTCAATCCCATTAGGTGTTGTTGCAAATGCAATCCGGTTGCTTAATTCGTCTATACTGAAATCATTTAACAATTCTTTTGCGATTGGAAGGATTGGTGTGACAGGGGCTCCATTTACATCTTTAAGTGTATCACTACCTGCAGGCAAAAGAACATTCTGTTTAAGAAACGCATCTGACCGGCAGATTACAAAAAGTTTTTCGGTGAAGTATTCCTTGGGGGCTATCGGGAAGTTCATACCTTTGAAGATTCCCACATTCATCCCCAGAGGTGTAGCAGTAAATTTTGGTTGTCCATCAGGGGCTCCGCCCAAACTCTTGATAAAATCAAGAATTCGTGGAGCCAGATTGCTCTTTATAGGAGAGTCAGGGAGTGGGGTAATTGTGTTTTTGTGAAAGTCATTAAGCCAACCGGCTACGGAGGTTTTTTCACTGTCGTTCAGATGTGGGATCGGATCGCAAAGGAACGGCGGAGCATACCAGGGTACATCATTGACTGTAATATGTTTAATATAATCAATAGATGTAAACACGAGGGACGTTGGCGAAGTCATACCGATTGGTTTGCCCTTGAGCAGAATGAGGTAAAGTTTGTCCCATGTCGTTCCAGCATCATCTAATGTACGCTGCGGCAATAACTTGTGTAATGCTTTGAGTAACTCTGGAGCCTTTCCATCGTCTTCATCAGGAATCGTTATTAACTTGGTCTCCAATCGAAACTTCCGTTGCTCCTTGAGTGCTAACATCGTCAAAAGTCCGCGCCATTCGCCCACGACGCAGTCATGCATCGGATGATCTTTATCGTAAAGTGCTATTTCAAACAGCAACGGACGCGCCCACATGCTCGGAATACTATCAATGTCAATAAATTTGGCATCAACCTTTGTAACCTGAAGGTTATCAGCGATGTTATTAAGTGCCACACCAGGAACCTGTATCCAAGTTCCTGTTTTAGGAAGGACTGCTAATCCGTCCCCATCTTTCTTTAAAGGTGGAAGAAGTGGAAATGCCATTTAACAATCTCCAATCTGTTTTTGCATGTACGCATTATTACTCATAGGATAAGTTTCAGCAGTCTATTGAATATTTTCACAGTTTTGGTATAAAGCGCTCAGGAACTTTCCAATATCAGCACCATCACTTTTGCCCTTAGCACTGCACATATTTTGCCAAACTCTGTTCAAAGCCTTAGCTCTTAAAGGTTGCATAGTGGTATCCGATGAAATATGATTAACAACTCTTTTAAGATCAAACTTATCAAGAGGATTAAATTTTCCATCATCGTCTTTGGAGTGTTGAACATTAGCAAACCACACAAGGAAATCTTCGCAATAGTTTTTGACACTATTGAGCGATGCTTCTGTCTTAGCGTCGTTAAGTGAAATTCTATTGGATTGATTTCGTTCAAAGAAATCAATGTACCAGGGGGCATCATTCCCACTAACTTTCCCCCTATGAATATCGTCAAGCATCGGTTTATAAACGTCTAAGTAGGCAACGGAGAAGTGATATAACTGGCGAAGTTTTGATTGTATCTTCACACCACCGGCACCGTCTGGCAGGTCCGCCCACTTAAGCGGTTTATTGGCTCGATTTAATCTGAAATACTGAGTGCCTCCATCTGCCGCGCCATCGTTGCCAAAAAAGTGAATTGCAGCTAAGGCCGCGTAGATTTCAATAAAATGTTGTGCATTCTGCTGCGCCTTTCCGCCAAGAGAGAAGTTTTTAAGCTGAACTTGAGAATCATCACCGATGAGATAAATCGCGTTGTAAACAAGATCCTTACTCGCGCGTTGATAATACTCAAGGGCTGCTTGGGTATTCATTAGGAAATGCTCTGCCTTCGCTTTGAGTTGAGCATCCCCATCATCGATGAAGGTAAAATAGGGCAGGATCAGTGCCCCACCTATCTGTTCAGCTATGGGTTTTCCATCCAATGCACTTTTAATCAGTTTTGCTATGGTAGGGAATCCAGAGGCACCTGTGCCACCAAAAATGGATCCTGCCAAGAAAATTTTCGCGTTTGCATCATTTGCGACTTTTGCCTGAAACGTTTTCCACGGTCCATCGCCTCCCAACACTGTTTGTGCCATGACCGCTGCACCAATAGAAGGATGGCCACGAAAACCTTCGTGTAGTTGGGTAGTTCTCTCTTTTTCGCTATAGAGCACTTCAAAGAGATCAGCTGCCCCATCATCTGCCAACCTAAGACCTGCATAGTTGAAAAACTTTTCTAAATGAGGCTTGTCGTCATCACCCTCATCAAACGGGGAAAAAATGGGACTGGCAACTGCATCTATTTTGGTTTGTAGTAAATGTCGCTGTACAAGCTGAGGATTATTAGAAAATGTCTTATAGCACTCTAAAGTTGTCACAGCACGTTCGAGGCTACCGTTTGCTTTATCAGGATCTACAAAAAGCACGTAAAGTTCTTCTTTTAAGTCCGGCATCATTCCTGCAGCAGCGAGATGTATCAAAGATTCAAGGCATTTTGCCCCTGTCCCACCGATACCAATAGCATAATACCCCATTAATGTATCTCCTACTAATAAGGAAATCGAGAACGAATTCCCCCGCCTATTGGTGTATATTTAACGGACACTGGCGAAAATAGAACCGTTGCCACGTAATAAGGGGACAATCCATTCACGCCAAAAAATAGGTATGCCAACCATAAACCGCTTTCAGCTTCTTCGATGAACAATATACTGAAAATGATAGCACACGCAGGTAAAATAAATAAAACCCCCCACAGACCGCGTTTCCCATAGGATTTTTCATTATTCGCCTTGAAGACGTTCTGCCCAAATCCATACCACAAAAAACTCGCTGCTGCGGAAGCCCCGACGCAAACGAGTGCCCATAATTGAAAACTGTCCATCCACTGATCCATTTCAAGATAGGTGGGCAGTTGAGGGGGAAAATCATCTAACACAAGAGGCTCTACGATAACAACAAGAAAAACAAAAGCGACAGCAATCAATAGGATACCTAATATACAAATGACGTGTTGTAGCATTTTTCAGAGCATTTCCTTATCTTTTCTCGACGTAAAAATAAAATTGAGCGATTTTGGGCTGGTGTTCACGAACAGCTATATCCGTAAGGCTATCAACGAAATTAACTAAATTGAGAGTCTTTGCGCCGTTACGTCCTGTTCCCATATCCCATTCTGAACACCATTCGGGTACCTGATATGTATCAATTTTCGGATGGAGTGCCGCTTTATAAAGATATACCGTTCTACGTGCAAGGACTCGCGAGTCTAACTCGAAATCAACGATAAGTTCATCGCCATTTCCATTTTTTGCGAATGTTGATGTTACTTCCAAGCAGTTCTGGGCAGCCCGACTTATTTCTTTTCTTCGATCTGAGTTATGCCTATTATGTTCGACAATAATAGTAGGTTCAAATATGTTAGAATCAAAGGGCATCGCATGCGGCAATAGTTCGTACTTCATTGTAGCGGATATTTTAGACGGTTTGTTTCTCGCTCTGATTCGATATTCTTTTAATTGAGAATCTGGCCTCTCGACAATGGCGTCTCTAATTAAATTTTCCAGTCTTTCAATTTCAGCACCATCAAACGACAGCAAAGGACTAACCAGATACCGAGAGAAGATGACCGTCTTCGCCTCCGAAAACCCGCTCGTTATTAGCTTATTGAAATAGTGAGCGATATCCGCGTGCTTACCTAAAACAAGGAGATAGAAGGGACGAAATGTGTCAGGATTTCCGGATATGCTACGATAACGCTGCGGGGTCTCGGCTATGCCGTAGATGAATCCATCAAATTCACTGCGAAGTCCGAGGATCCCTACCTCAAGATTCTGTTGTATGTATTGTTTTTTAAGCCGGCTAACCAATAACGTCATATCATTTCTATTTTGAAAAAGGTCTGTCACAATAACGCCCAACGGGTTTTCTTCGGTATTATTTCTCACTTCTTCCGCAGGCAGCGTTGCGGGTTCTTCAGGCACGTTATTTACTACAGGTTCCGTTAATTCAAGAGTGCGACTTTCTGCCCTCAGTTGTGTTCCGTGATCAATTACTTTTTCAATGAATGTTTGTCTATGGATGTTTTCGTTCTCATAGAATTGGGGACGTACAACGTTTAAATGCTCGTTTCTGTCAATTGGTTCCACCCGTTCACCGAACTGGAAAAAATCAACAGTTCCGTTTTGCCAACTACTTATAATGATCCTTTCTAATTGAAGACAAAGACGTGCATAGCGTGTAGAGTTAGGTCTCACAAAACCTTGCATTGACACGGACGCGTCGAAATAGATGCGCGCCACAAGTTTGTCCGATATATCTCCAGGAGTTGTGTCGGATGTATCGGGTTGAAACTCTGGGATATCCGCTTCTTTATCAGTGTTACAACCTATTAACGAAATAAAAACGCATAGGTAAATGGGAAACAGCAAGAGACTCGTCTTGCATTTTATTCCTTTTTCTTGCATTCTCTGCACCAACA
>JAPPES010000009.1 GCA_028824125.1 Candidatus Poribacteria bacterium | reverse complement strand
AGCCATAGATGAAATCATAAATATGTATCATTAATTCTAAACTTTACTATAAATCAACTGTTTTATTGTCTGAATCGCGGATTTCACGGATTACGCGGATTTTAAACAACGTTTATCCAATTTAATCTGAGTGTGTGGTTATGTTTCTTGACAAGATAAGAGATATTAGAAAAGTAGAGATAGGCACACCGCAGCTAAAAAAACGCTGTCACGCAGAAACCCAAAAATCCGCGCAATCCGTGAAATCCGCGATAATCCGTGATTCAGACAGATAAGTGCCAAAAACTTTATACACCCCAATTTTGAAAAAATCAGAGACATTCAATTGTCAATATTTGCTTCTAAAAGTGACCATGTTTCCTTAACGGACCTTCAACAATTGAACGCCGCTGAAGACGCTTCTAATTTTTCTTGACATTTCCAAAATTTCATGTTATTCTTTAAAAGAATTTTATCCTAAGAGGACGTTGGTTTGAAATCCTTTTCGCCAACCGCATCCCTATACTAAGAACTGAAAGACGTAATGATTGAAGTCAGAGAACTCACAAAATCTTACGGTCCAACGCTTGCCGTTAATCACGTTTCATTTGACGCACATGCTGGAGAAGTTGTCGGATTCATCGGCCCTAACGGTGCTGGCAAGACGACAACAATGCGCATCCTGACCTGTTATCTTACCGCGGACGCTGGCAGTGCGACCGTTGCAGGCTACGATGTGCTTGAACATGCCATTGATGTGAGAAAAAACGTAGGGTATCTGCCCGAGAGTGCACCACTCTATGCGGATATGGGAGTCGTTGAATACCTCAAGTTTATGACAGAAATTCGGGAAATTCCGAAAAGTCAACGGAAGGAACGACTCAGATCGGTCATTGATATCTGTGGACTTGAGGGAGTCATTCAAAAAGACATCGGTGAACTCTCTAAAGGTTATCGACAACGCGTTGGTTTAGCACAAAGCCTTATCCACGACCCACCTATTCTGATTTTAGATGAACCTACCTCTGGACTTGATCCAAGCCAAACTATTGAAATTCGGAATCTGATAAAAGAGATTGGGAAAGAAAAACTGGTACTCTTCAGCACACACATTTTGCCTGAAGTGGCTGCTACCTGTACCCGAATCCTGATTATCCACCGAGGTGAAATTGTCGCGAACGGTACGCTGGGGGAACTTGTCAGTCAGGTTCAGAGTGAAGACACTTTACAAGTTGCAATCCGAGGTTCAGAAGAGGTAATTACATCAAAACTGAAAGAGTTAGACGGCATCACTGGGGTTCAACTTGTCAAAACAGATGATGGCATCGTGAATTATGAAATCAAAGCGGCAGCTGGCGGTGATAACGCAACTGAAGCCATCTACCAAGCGGCTGTCCAAAATGAATGGGGTTTGATAGAACTTCGCAAAGAATCTGTTGATTTGGAAGACGTATTCCTCCATTTTACATCTGGGCAGATCAGTGATAAGGTCCCTGCTACAGAATTGTCAAGAGAAGAGAACTCTACAGAAGAAGAGTAAATTTAACGTTTTCATAACCGAGCGCACCGCGTCCCAAAATAGAACACTATGCAGAACATCACCGCTATTTTCAAAAAGGAATTCAGAAGTTATTTTAATTCACCCATTGCGTATATATTTATCACATTTTTCCTCGCAATTTCATCGTGGCTTTTCTTTCGTGCTTTTTTTCTCGTCGGTCAAGCCGAAATGCGAAGATTTTTTGGGTTAATGCCGTGGATTTTTCTTTTTTTCATTCCTGCTGTAACGATGAAACTCTGGGCTGAAGAGAAAAAATTGGGTACAGCCGAGATTTTAATGACGTTACCGATTCGGGATTACGAGGTAGTTCTTGGAAAGTTTTTAGCAAGTTTCGGATTGCTTGTCGTAACAGCTCTATTTTCACTCGGTCTTCCCTTTTCGGTTATGTATCTTGGTGACCCAGACGGTGGCACTATTGTATGCGGCTACCTTGGTCTTTTATTGATGGGTGGGGCTTATCTTGCGATTGGGCTTTTCGCTTCAACGTTGACAGAGAATCAAATCATCGCCTTCATTTTGGGTATCTCTGTATGTTTTGCTTTTCTGATTATTGGTGAGGATTTTGTGCTTTTCAGCACGCCGGATTGGCTATTCCCGATTTTTAGTTATCTTGGTCTTGGTGCTCATTATAGTAGTATTTTACGGGGTGTTATCGATTCCCGCGATATCATATACTATCTTTCCATCATCGGATTTTTTCTCTATTTAAGCACTTTATCGGTTGAAAGTCGAAAATGGCGCTAAACAAGGAGGTAAACTGTTTTGGCTGATAAACGGATCAGACACGGTAGCAACATAGTTGCATTTATTGTACTTGTCTTAGGTATCCTGGTACTGTTTAATTTCCTATCCGCGCGCCGTTTTATACGCGCTGATCTCACTGAGGATAAACGTTACACTGTCTCAAAAGCCACAAAAAATGTTATTAAGAATTTAGACGATATTGTTACTGTCACCGCTTATTTTTCCACAGAACCTGCACAAGTTGCTCGTATCCGTCGTGAAATTCGAGATGTTCTTGACGAATATGAGGCATTTTCCCAAAAACTTCAGATCGATTTTATTGATCCTGCCGATTTTGATGAAGCACAGAAACAGGAACTCCGTTTTAAAGGTATCCCTGAAGTCCGATTCAATGTTTACGAGAAAGACAAAGCGGAAATTGCAATCGTCTATATGAGTATTGCTGTCGGTTATAGTGGTAAAGAGGAAGTCCTTCCGGTTGTGCAATCAACATCTAACTTGGAATATGATCTCACCTCCGCAATTCTCAAATTGACCTCGAAGGAAACCAAGACAGTAGGATTTTTGACAGGACACGACGAATATAATATCACCGCTCAGACACAAGAAAATCAACTTCGCGCACTCTTAGATAAAAATGCTCAAGGGCAATATAATCTTACGACTGTTGATCTTCAAGGAGGAGAACCGGTTGATGAAACTGTAACCACATTAGTTGTTGCAGGCCCAAAACAGACATTAACAGAACGAGAAAAATACGAGATTGATCAGTTTATCATGCGTGGCGGTAGGGCAATTTTCTTGGTTGATCCCATTACAAGACCGCCTCAAACGCTTCAAGCAACACCTCTCACTACCGGTTTGAACGACCTGCTTGAACATTACGGTGCCAAACTCGGAAATAATCTAATCGCTGATCTAAGATCTCATGGCAACCTCGCGTATCAACAAGGACTGTTTACCGTTTCTCAAGGCTATCCTTATTTCATTAATATCCTAAAAGCTAACTTCTCGGCTGAACATACCATCACAAATCAACTGGAAGCGTTGGTCCTACCTTGGACGAGCTCTGTAGAGGTGCTAACAAATGAAGATGTAATTGCAACACCGTTAGTCCAAACAACTGAATTTGGGCGAAGTATTCAAGGGGCTTACAACCTGATGCCGGGCACTCCAATTCCACAGATTGATTTACAAGCTTATACCGTTGCTGCTGCTTTGGAAGGAAAGTTCAAAAGTTTCTACGCTGATAAAGAAGTTCCACCTGTAGCATCCACAGCGAACGGTAATGATACACCTAACCCGACACAGGAAACGGAGGCTCAAGCAACTATAACCGAAGGAATAGAAACACAAATTATTGTTATCGGAACAGCACAAATTCTTGATCGGATAAACGAACATGGCGCAAAATTTTTCTTAAACTGTGTAGACTGGTTAACTCTCGGCGAAACCCTCATCGGTATCCGTTCCCACACCATAACCAACAGGCCCCTAAAAGACACCTCCGGTTTTGAAAAAAATTTCATCAGATACATGTGTACTATCGGGATCCCACTGTTGGTAGTTCTCTTTGGGTTAATCAGATATCTCTTAAAAAGGAGGGTAAAACGGTTGGTCGGTACCTACGGTTCACAGTTTTAAACTTTCTCATAAGTTTTGGACATGCCAACCGAACGGAGTCATGAAAAAGAAACAACTCCTAATTTTAGGCGGCATTTTTGTTTTTCTGCTACTCGTCGTCCTAATTCTTGAGAACCCATTTAGAAAAAGTGAGTATCAAAAGAAAGTTGAAGAGGCGACCGCGCTGTTCCCAAACTTCAATAAGGAACAAGTTACAAAAATTGAAATCATTGCCAAAGGTGAAACCACAACGCTTTCAAAACAGGATGGTAATTGGGTTGTCGCTTCTATGGATAACTATCCAGCAGATAGCGAAAGTGTCAAAGATTTATTGGATAAAATCACAGAATTTGACAATGCTAAACCTGTCTCTGATAACCCTAAAAATCAGGCGGAATTCCAAGTAGATAACTCCGGTGTGGAAGCAAAATTGATGGATGCAAACGATAAAATGTTAGCACATCTGTTTGTCGGAAAAAATACCCCTGGATTCCTGAGCAGTTACGTGCGTGTTGCCGATTCCAACAATGTCTATGAAGCACAAGGTTATCTACAATCTGTTTTTGACAAAGGAACACGAACTTGGAAAGATCGTACTATCTTCAATTTCAACAAAGGCATTGTTACACAGATAAACATCACTTCTCCAGAAGAAACGGTGGAACTGCGGTTAAATGCCGAGAATAAGTGGCAGATGCACCAACCGATAACAGCTGCTGCCAATCAGACCGAAGTTGATAATCTACTCACCGCCTTCAGTCAATTAAAGACTGATGATTTCGCAGAAGCGAAAGAACTTGCCGAATACGGATTAGATACGCCAACCTCATCTATCTCTGCAATCCTCAACGATGGAACAACTACAACTCTGCATGTTGGAAAAGAGGAAGGTGGCAAACTTTACGTCAAAAGTGGAGATAAAGAACCGATTTTCATGCTGTACAAATCAAATGTTGATAATTTAATAAAGAAATCCGATAAATTTATGGAAAATGTTACTCCCCCAGAAACGGAGAACACAAATCCAGCGGAATAGAAATTTTTAGGAGGATAAATGAAAAAATGTAATTATTGGTTATTTGTAATCTGTGCGTTACTGATTTCAACACTCACCGCGTGCGATTCAAATGTTGTCTCAAAGGTTTTGACGCCGCCAACAAGTGGAAGAACTATCCATGTTACGGGGAGCGGTTCTGTCACGGGGGAACCAGATATTGCAACGCTTAATTTAGGTGTCTCTGTTGAGAAAGAGACAGTCGCTGAGGCACGCGAAGAAGCGGCAAGTGCGATGACAGCGTTAATTGAATCTTTGAAAGCAAATGACATCGCTGAAAAAGACATTAACACTGAAAATTTCAGTATCTATCCGCAGTACGATTACACGGAAGGTGGACGCGTACTACGCGGTTACAGAGTAAACAACACCGTTCGGGCGAAGGTGCGGGAATTGGATACCCTCAGCGATGTGATTGACGATGCCGCCGAAGCTGGAAGAGATAGCATCGTTATAAACTCCATTCAGTTTATGATTGAGGATACCACCGAATTTCAGAAGCAAGCCCGTAGCTTGGCTGTCAAAAATGCTGAAGCGAAAGCTCAAACCTTAGCGGATGCAAGCGGTGTAACGCTTGGAAAACCTGTTACCATCACGGAAAAAACCTATTTCGAAAGTCCACCAATACCGTTTCCAGTAGCAGAAGCAGCCTTTGCGGACGATAGCGCGCGTACTTCTACCCCTATTGCGCCAGGTGAACTTACCGTTACCGTGAATATCACTGTAGTCTACGAAATTAAGTAACGCGATAATTCTCGGTAGGCAGGGAATCATGGCGAATACCTTATGCGTATTCGCCCAATGGCAAGGGCCCCATAGCGATAGCGTGTGGGGAGACTACCGTTGATTTGGCGGTTTCCTAACCGATGCAGAATACCTTATGTGTATTCTGCCATAGCTGATAATTAGCCAATAATTGTAGCGCAAACTGTCAGTTTGCGCACTTGCAGGCACAATCTAACAGATTGTGCTACACAGTGGCAACTTGAGTTATCATATAGTAATGGTATAAGTTCAAGAAAGATTTAGAGATCATGTGTAATTTGTGATAGGGTTTATACCCAGACACAACGACCAATTCAGTTTTTACTTCATGATTATGCGAAGCTAAGTTGAGGTTAGGTTATCTTGAAGCTTTTAGATCTCCCCAAGTGAGCGCTAACTTATTTACAGCCCTTACAGCAGCCCAGCCTCCTGCATTCATGTTCTGGTTGATTTCGTCTTCGCTTAGTGCTCGATCATAAACGGCAAGTTCGTCAACAAGGCCTATGAGGTAATAAGCAGCATTAGCAGGGAATAGCCTCGTTCCAAGTAACCAAGCTGTAGGGGCCGGACCTGAATACTCTTCCGATTTGAGTTCACCCTTTAAAGCCCCATCAACATAAAGAAGATATTGGTCATCAAAAACAGCAGTGATATAATACCATTCACCCCGCGTTTCAAGAACTCCCGCTGCAGAATTCAAATCTCCACCGCCAGGAGGCCATTGACCAACGTTCATTCCACCGTCACTTCGAACATAAATATAGTTTTTCGTCGATCCAGTAGCTGCACCACCCTGCCATATAAAACTGGCTGACTGGTCCTTGTTATTTATGTACATTGAAACTGTAAGTGGCGGATCTATATTCAAACTCTGGGGAGCTCCGAAGTCCACATAATCATCACCATCAAACTCCAAAGCCTGACCAACCTTCCCTTGAACTACTTTGGGGTCTCCCTTCATGCCACCATCATGTTCGCCAAATACGTCTTTAACAGTATCACCATCTACATCAATCTTATCAAAGGTCCAGTAGCTAACCAAACCGTCAGTAACCACTTGAGCTTTTGCCATATTTGCACACATAAAAATAGTTGCTATAATGGCAAAAACTATGACCAACATTTTGTTAAACATTTTGGTCTCCTTATTCTTTGTCTTGCAACGGCGGATGTTTGCCATTGCTCTGTTAATTGAACAAACTGAATTTGATTCGTTGAGATAAGCAAAACCCTTCTACAAATTTCATAAGACCCTAAATCTTTTCCGAATTCACGTGCATAATAGTATCATTTACTTTATATATCAAGTTAATTTTGAAAAAAATGTAATTATGCTTTTTTGTAAGATTCGCATATTATAGTGAACTTTAGAATTAATTGGACATTAGGATCGGTTCGGTTAAGAAACCGAACCTACCAGGGGTGTTGTAGCATAAACTTCCAGTTTGTGCATATCAGGGCACAAACTGGAAGTTTATGCTACAAAATGTCCCTTTAATTCTAAATATCACCATATCAGAATTTTCCAAAGACCCGTACAAATATTTCCATGAAGTTTTGATCGTTAACATCCCCAATTGCACGTTGGTCTATGTATCGCGCGCCGATATGTAGAAAAAGCTGCTTCCGATAGGCGAAAAAACTCTTTTCCATTTCCGCCAATAGTGCTTGACGGACAAAATCGTTATCGTCCTTCAGCAGATCATTGAACAGAAGTATCTGTCCACCACCGGTAAGTTTAATTGTTTTTGTGAACTGATAGACAACCTTGAGAATAAGCGCAGGAGTCATATCACGCACATGTGCTTGTTCAATTTGGCGTAATCGAAGTTCACGTGAAATGTCTCTATCGTCAATCATGGCGTGTAGATTGAGGTATTCAAGTCGGTCTTCTGCCATACGAAAACCGTTACGGATAGTGTATTTGAACATCGGGCTAATTTCCAACGACTTGGAAGGTCGTAGGCGGTAGAGGGTTTTGAAAATACCGACTTCGTAGTGTTCATTATCATCATCAAAATCTATATCATATTGCAGCTTGGCGCGGACTGTTGTGATCATGCGGTCTATACCGTGATATTCCCATGTGATTTTGGCAGTGTTAATCAGATCGTTCTGCATCAGCAGCGGGTCCGGACGGCGTTTTTCGACTTCAACCCCACCATCAACATAGAAAAACTGCAGATCCCTTTCCTCTATCATATCCTGGATTTCCGGTTGCGCCCGATAGATGCTTTCATCTTCTCTGCCCAAAAATCCAGCATAATACCACGTTTCATCAGGAATGTTGTCCTTCACTAATTTGAGTTCATTTTCAAAAACAAGCGAAGAAGCGCGTGGCAATTCTTTCTTGTAAACCATATTAGCGAATGCTTTTCTGGAGGTGGGGATATCTCTGAATTTTAGGTTTTTTTCGAGTTGTAACCCAAGGTCCAAGTCAATGACGCTTTTTTCGCGACGCATCGTCTGGTTCATGAAAAGCCGGACACCTTCCAGTCCGACATCAAATTCGTAATTCGGATCCTGATCGTTCTCTTCCTCGTCCCGTATGCCGTTGTTGTTTCGATCGGTTTCATCAAGAAAATCCTCATCAACATCAAATAGCAAAATATCATCTTCGTAATCAAAAGTGCCGTTGTTATTTTTATCTAAATCCCCGGGAATGATCAGGGAAGGTGGGTCAGGAAATGTGTTATCTGAGTATCTGTCTTGATCATCGTTATCGCCGACAGATCGAGAGGCATCAAATCTTGGACCGACGCGAAACGCTTCCGCTTGAAAGAGCGTATCTCCGACCGTTCGGAATGCCTTGAACACGGTTGTCGTGGCGTCAAAACGTGAACGCAAGTTTTTCTGTAGTGCGTTTTTCGGTGTTAACGCTATCTCTGCCTTCAATCCATAATTGGTAAAATTGGTTTCCATGTCGACCGCCCAAACGGGTGTTTCGCGAAAATACCAAGAGAGCCCTAACTGCGATTTACCGAATTTTGTTACTTCGCGTAAGCCGATACCCGAACCTTCAGTTTTATCTTCTTGACCGTTCAGACGGTTGAGCGTGCCTGGGACCATTAGGATTGTCCAATCGGTGTGGTTAGAACGCACCTCCCAACGGACACCGTTTAGATCAATCTGATCAAAGGTAAACTTTGTAAATGTTGTTGGCACTTCACCGAGACTCAAGATATTTTTGACGTTTCCAGCAGTCTCTTCAATCACTAAGACACTATGGAAACCACGCCGAAAGAGGCGGTCAAAATCAAAATCGTCTTGCCTAACACGCTCTTCCTCTGTATCAGCAAGGAAGTTTCGTCTATTTGTGAAGTCATATTCAACGCGTCCGGATAGGAACAACTTACCGAATAGACTGTACACATCCTCTGCTTCAGCGTAGAATACAAAAGAGCAGTTTAATAATAAAAAAAGAACGCAAGAGAGCAGACACTTTCGGGGGCCCGTTTTTATGTCCATATTTTATTGCTTTCAGCAATTAGCTATCGGCTTTCAGTCCGTTGTTGGTTTCGCTTTCACTCTAACTATAGATGTCAACTTGTCAACTTAAGAGAAAATGCTGGATTTACTCTTGTTGGAGGGCTTTGGAAGCCCGATATTTCAAGATTCAAGCAGAAAAATCGGGGTTTCAAACCCCTCCAACAATGGGTGCGGTTAGAAACCGCACCATAGGCGTCAATTTAAGAAGTCAAAAGCATGATT
>JAPPES010000133.1 GCA_028824125.1 Candidatus Poribacteria bacterium | reverse complement strand
AATCGGGTTTACAAAGTTATCTCACAAGATACATGTTCTTAAATTGACGCCTATGATGCGGTTTCCCAACCGCACACTTAGCAAGATGGGTTTACATTAATTGGGTATTATACACCATTCAACTATTCGAGTTGAAAATATGCAGGCGGCTCTATATCACTCTGATTTATAAACATCTTCCTGTGAGTGAAATCCATCTTTTATAACAACCTCATCAAGGTTATCCTTGTCTACTTGGATAGGGGTAAGTATAATAGATGGTACATCGATTTTGCCGTTATTAACAGTCTGATCTGCTTTTTGAATAGTTTCACCCTTTGCGAGTGCGACTGCAGCATGTGCAGCTTCTGTTGCAATTAGGCGAATAGGTTTGTATACTGTCATCGTTTGTGTGCCTTTGACAATCCGTTGGCATGCCTCAAGGTCGGCATCTTGCCCGGAAACGAGAACGGATCCCGCGAGGTTTTGTCCCTCAAGTGCTTGCACAACACCTCCTGCAGTCCCATCATTGGAAGCGACAACAGCATCTATCTGGTTATTTGTTTGTGTGAGTACCTGTTCTGCTTTGTTAAGCGCGTCCAGCGGATCCCAACCAACTGCCCAATGTTTTCCATCAGCGACTAACCGAATATCACCGTTATCAATTGCGGGTTGCAATGCGCGAAGCTGTCCCTCCCTGAGCAGTTGTGCGTTATTGTCGCCTGGGTCACCACCAAGTAGAAAGAAATTACCCTTGGGCTTTTTGCGTAGCAAATATTCGGCTTGCAAATAACCTACCTGCTTATTATCAAAAGAGATGTAGAGGTCCGGTTCACTTTCACGGATTAAGCGGTCATAAGCAATTACTTTGATTCCCTCAGCATGAGCGGATTTAACAATTTGGGAGGAGGCCACACTGTCATTGGGGATTACAACGAGAACATCTACGCCTTGCGTAATCATGTTCTCTGCTTGTTCATTCTGCTTAAGCGGGTCTTCATCTGCAGATTGCACAATAACCTCAGCACCCAGTTTTTCTGCTTCCGCTTTGAAAATATCCCGATCTTTTTGCCACCGTTCGACCCGTAAAGAATCCATGGATAATCCGATTTTTATTTTCTGCTTTGAAGTGTCTGCACAACCCAATAACATCGTTGTGCAACATATCAGAATTATGAACAGAGGCAACAACGTACTCAGTGATACACGCTTCTGTTTTTGGTTGATTTTACAAATCATTGGTAATTCCTCCACATTACTGTTTTTTTGTAACTTCACTTGTAGAGATCGGTTTTAGTAGATCACCTCTTTTTAGGTCATCTGTCTTTTCAATAATCTTAATAATAGAAAGTCTATCATTGCGAATTTCCACAACAGCAACAGTTGCGATTTTCTTCGGTATGTAATCAAGAATTTCACCAGTGTCAATATCGCGAATTGGATCGCCCTTTGTGTAAACATCAAATTTCTGATCTATGGCTAAACCCTGGGCGGAACCCGCATTAATGTAAATCATATCTGGATTTTCACTGTCAACATACGTAATTTTTATTGGACGCTTCAGCGCTTCTTCATCTACCTTCTTTTTTTGTTCGCTTTCATCGTTTGGTATTTCCCAAGGTGTTATGAAGTTTGGACCGAAGTTATCTCTAAGCGCAAGTACTGTCTTAATCAGAGCTTCATTTGTTGCCATGCCGAGAAGGGTTCTGTCAAATTTAGGAGTGGCAAATTTAATTTTATTGAGTTCTGTCGGTTTAACTATCGGACGTAGCTTTTTACCTTGTTGTTGTGAAATTTGCCCGAGCCGTAGATGCGTTCCGGATTCAGAAACACTTGCTTCTAAGCCAGCGACCTGCGTACCAGCACGACTATGGTAGCGAATAACTGAGATAGGGACAGTTGCAATTTCGCTGCCGGATGATTCGTAAAATTTCATGCTTAGTTTTACTTTAGCACGATATCGATAGCCGGTGACTTGCATACCGGTCCTAAAACTTGCAGTAAGAGGGACAGCTTTTGCTTCTCTGCCACCCTCCATCAATTGACGCGAGGCATTGGCTTTCATGCGTGATTGGCCGAATTCCTTGATTTCCCCGACTACAACCACGTCTGCGTTGAGATGTTTCGCCAGCTCTGCTATTTGTGCTTTATTAAGTTTGTTTAAATTGTGACGAGAAAGTGTCATCTTAGCCATGGCATCCAACAACTCATCGCGCGACACCGGTTGGTACACAACGGTTTCAGCGAGTCTCCGATTGAGTAATGTAGGAAACCCTGCTTCCAAATCCCATTTTTTCTTGGTGCCGAAAATTTTTCCGATAAAATTTGGCATACAACCGCATCCTGTTGATGAATCAAAACGACTCTTGTCCTCAAATTGTAGGACTGCGATGCGTTTTGCTGAAGGGTGTGGTTCGGTAGTGGCCGCTTCACCAAAGGAAACAGCAGGAAAAACAAAACATACACTTAGTCCTATTAAAAATATGAATGAAATGAAACGTTTCACCGTTTTTTACCTCTTTGTTCTGAATTTATCGTTTTTTATCAGTTTATCAACTTTCGAAACATTAATCAAGAAAAATCGTGTCTGTTCTGGGTTATACCAAATTAACTTGAAACGTTACAAAACGTGTGATACTATCTTTTTATCTTTATCCGAAATACAAAGGAATATTATGCAAAAAAATATACGCTGTTTTTTACATCCATGGATATATGTTATTTTTTTTGTACTTATCTTGTGTAGCTGCGGTGACAAGCAGAACAAGAAATGGTTTACAATTTATGGAGGAGCGATCGGAGGGAGTTTTTCACAATTTGCTGGCGGCATTGATCAGATTGTCAAACACAGTGAAGCAAATCTGAAAATATCTATTGTTGCATCTGCGGGTTCAGTTGAAAATACGCGTCGCGTCAACGAGGATCAGAACGCGCTTGGTGTCGTTTTTGCATCAGAAAGCTCCTTGGGCTACCATGGTCAAGAGGTTTTTGCTGAAGGAGAACCAAAATCAAATATCCGGATGGTAACACTGCTTTATTTTGCTTATGGTCAATTCTCAACGCTTAAAAATAGTGATGTTCATGAGTTTGAAGATATTGTTGGTAAAAAGGTTGCTTGCGGAGCACCTGGATCCGGAACAGCACAAACATTAGAACGTCTTGCAAGGTCCACAGGTATTTGGGATAAAATAACCCCTTTTTATAGAGGCGGCACAGCCGGTGCCCAAGCACTTCAAGATGGACAGGTTGACGCATTCATGTGGTTAGTTCCCGTGCCAAATAGTGCCATAATTGAGTTAACAACGATTAAATCCATCCGAATGCTTGATCTGGACACACCTGCTAAAAAATCCGGTTTCTATGAAAAGTATCCCTTTTATTTTTCAGGGAAGTTACCAAAAGGTGCTTATGAAGGTAAAGTTGAACCGGTGGAGACTATTTTGATGCCGACAGTTCTAATTGCCAACAAAGCAGTCCCAGAAGAAACAATTTATACTATTTTAAAGCATGTTTATACACCAGATGGACAGCAAACAATGCTTAAGACAAATCAGGCGGCAGCTGCTATGACAATAGAAAATGCGCCGCGGGCTTTTGTAATTCCGCTGCACAGTGGGGCTTACAAGTTTTGGAGCGAACAAGGGGTAGAGATCCCCGAGCATGCCATGCCGGTGGACTAAGTCAAAAATAAAAATTTTTGTGTTCCAAAACTTGCTTTTTTTAATGGAGAATAGGAAATAATGAAAAATAAGAAGATTATCATCATTGGTGGCGGTGTGATTGGACTTGGTATCGGGTGGCAGCTGGCGAAGGCGGGTGCCGCTGTCACCATTCATGAGCGCGGACAAGCCGGACGCGGCGCCTCTTGGGCAGCCGGCGGTATGCTCGGTCCAATTGCTGAAGCACATATCGACGAACTCGACCTACTCAAACTCAGCAATCAAAGTTTAGCACGCTATCCGGAATGGGTCGATGAGTTAGAGACAGAAACAGAAATGTCAATCGGTTACCGAGCAGAGGGCACGCTCATTATAGGCATTGAACCTGATGATGCAGAGCAACTCCGGCATGCTTATACCTTACAACAAGATTTAGGGTTGAATGTCGAGTGGTTGAGCGGACAAGAAGCACGTAAGATTGAAGGGGCACTCTCACCTTATGTGACTGCAGCTGTTCGTTGTGAAACTGACCATCAAGTTGATAACCGACTGATGACTCAGGCACTCCAGCGCGCCTATCAGGGGCGCGGCGGTGTGTTGCATCAAAATAGCACTGTTGAAAGAATTGTCATAGAAAACGGAACCGCAACGGGTGTTCAAACACAAGACGGTTTTCAGGCAGCTGATACGCTGATTCTCGCAGCAGGATGCTGGTCTGGGCAGATCAAAGGGTTACCGGATACGATTATCCCTCCCGTCCGTCCCGTGAAGGGACAGATGTTGGCGTTACGAATGCGGGAGGGTATCACAATCAAAAACGTCATCCGTACCGTCAAGGCGAGGTATCCGATGCCAGTATATTTAGTGCCGAGAACCGATGGTAGATTGATCGTCGGTGCAACAACCGAGGAACTGGGGTTTGACACGGATCTGACCGTTGGCGGTATATATGAACTCCTCCACGGGGCGTGTGAAGCTGTACCGGGTATTTATGAACTGCCACTTATCGAAACGTGGACAGGTTTACGTCCCGGTAGCAGCGACAATGCCCCCATACTCGGTAAAACACCTGTCGAGAATCTAATATACGCAACAGGGCACTATCGCAACGGCATCTTACTCACACCCATCACAGCTTACGAGATCTCCAAACTGATTCTGACGGGTGAGACTTCAGAGACAATCGCCCCGTTTCACTTGGACAGGTTTTCAAAGGAGCAGGGTCTTTAGAAAAGCTAAGTGCTTTCTTCCACTGTGTGCTTTAACCTTTAACCACAGTGGATTAACAGAAATTGCTATGACACAAGGGTGTGTAAATATTTTGTCGATTGTTTGTTAACGGATCACGCGAATTCTGTAGGAGCGACCTCCTGGTCGCGACCGGGAGGTCGCTCCTACAGAAGAAATCGAAGTCAATACGTTTGTGGCAATTAAGAAATCGGGGTTACAAACCCCTCCTATAAGAATAAAGAACGGTTAATAACAAAAACTTTACACATTCTACCCTGGCATAATACTTGCATTAAAATGGAAAATATTGTATAATAAGATATAGAAAATTATGGGGTGCTCTTAACTGATTGAGAGCTGAGAAAACACCCTTTGAACCTGATCTGGGTCATGCCAGCGTAGGGAAATACAAAAATGAATTGCGCGCCTCTTGTAATGAGGTTCTCAGCCGCTTCCTTTTTGGTGCTGTCAAGGCAGTAGATAGACCCCTGGCATGTTCCCTCTATTGAAAATGGAAGACGGCTTTTTGTTGTTAAGACAATGCAGAAGTTCAGCAAAATTGTGTTGCCAGTGGCTATCCTATTAGCTGTGTTGGGAATATGGGAAGCAGCAGTATACTTTTTAGATATAAAACGTTTTATTTTACCAGCACCCTCAAAAATTGTGGTGACACTATTCGTAGAACGTGAACAATTGCTGCAACATTCGCTCGTAACACTACAGGAAATGCTTTTTGGATTTGCACTTGCCGTTAGCATTGGTATTCCATTAGCCGTGCTGATGTTTGAGTTCCCGGTGCTTGAAAAAGCCTTCTATCCTTACGTCATCGGTTCACAAACGGTGCCTGTGTTTGCAATCGCCCCACTGTTAGTGATTTGGTTCGGTTTTGGGATCGCGTCAAAAGTCGTTATGGCTGCAATAATCGTGTTTTTTGCAATTGTCCTCAATACATTGGACGGTTTAAAGTCTACCGATCCAGATACGATAAACCTGTTTCGAATTTTACGGGCAACTCGGTGGCAGATTCTATGGAAAGTACGTATGCCATCAGCATTACCTTTTATCTTCTCAGGCGCGAAGATCGGCATATCAATTTCTACGATTGGTGCGGTAATAGGTGAATGGGTTGGATCAAGTGCTGGACTTGGTTACCTCATGTTGTATGCAGGTGGATTAGTGCAAACTTCACTTGTATTTGCTGCTATTTTTTGCCTTACATTTTTAGGCTTAAGTCTTTTTGCCCTGATGACGTTGCTGGAACGCTATGCAATGCCGTGGCGACGGCATCAGAAAAACATATCAGATGTCCGATAAGTGTGTTCAAATCACTACGGAGAAATTTCACATGAATAATACAGTATTCAAGATACTATCAACACTACTTTTCGTTTCAATAAATAGGAGGAATTTCTGATGAAAGCGAAATTATGTTCTATTCTTCTCTTGACACTGTTTTTGGTTTCAGTGTTCTGTCTATCTCCTTGCATCGCCCAAGAATATATTGCCGGTCCATGGCTTTGGATGATCGCGCCAACTGAACCAGGTCTGGGTGGCGCAAATTCTACCGATGTGGATTCACTTGCAGTCGCCAGTGACGGTGACATCACAGAGATAGATGTTGCGACTAACGGAGCACACGCTGGTGACTTTGTCGGCAATTATGCGTGGACACTTGATGAACTGCGCTTTAATGACATTGAAAACACCTATAATTTTATCGGCGATATTGATAACCTTACCGACCTTTTCCAGAAATTGGGGGGGGCAGATGGTGAAGTGTTTGATCATTCTGCTTACGCTTTAATTACGCTTGAATCTGCGCACGCTCGGAATGGTGTGACAATGAATGTTGGCAGTGATGATTCTATAAAAATGTGGCTCAATGGTGAGGTGGTTCATAAAAACCCAGTCGACCGAGGTTCAGGGGGCTATCAAGACACATTCCAAGTTAACTTAAAACAGGGTGATAACTTGTTGTTAGTGAAGGTAAGCCAGGCTTGGGGAAATTGGAGTATGTTCGTCGGTGTAGATGCCGATGTAAAAGCAGCCTATAAAGCGCCACTGACCGAAATGGAGAAAGTCACGCTGCTGCTTGACTGGTTTCCCAATGTAGATCATGCCCCACTTTATGTTGCACAACAGAACAAAACTTTTGCCAAACATGGTTTAGAGGTAGAATTGCGTTGGGGTGGTGATCCAAATGCACCGTTGAAACTTGTGGCAGCAGGAAAATATCCATTTGCAGTGAGTTACCAACAGAGTGTGACAATCGCACGTGCAAGCGAAGAAGAACTACCGGTCAAATCGATTGGACTACTCGTGGAGCATCCACTCAATACGATTAGTTTTCTAAAAAAATCAGGCATTAAAACACCTGCAGATTTCAAAGGGAGGAAAATCGGATATACGGTGGCACCGTTGGATGTACTTCTGTTTCATGCAATCGCTGCAAACGCCGGATTAACGGAAGATGAATATGAATTGATAAACATAGGTACCAACATAATGGCACCGCTCTTGAGCGGCCAGATTGATGCCGTTATCGGCCCCTTCCGAAACTATGAAATTAATATGTTGAAACTCGAAGGGGCAGAAGCCGATTTTTTCGCACTCGAAAAACACGGTATTCCGGATTATTATGAATTAGTGATTATCACTAATGATGCCTATTTGGAAAAACACCCAAAAATTGCTAAAAAACTGATGATGGCTATTCAGGAGGCAATTCAATTCACGAAAAAGAATCCTGACAAGGCACTGCAACTCTTTTTTCAGGCAAACCCTAAGGCCCCCAAAGAATTAGAAAAACTTGCTTTTCGGGATACATTGGATTTATTCGCAACAACACAGGTGCAGTCTAAAGAAAAGTGGGATGCCTTCACAAAATTCGCTCTTGAAAAAGGGCTGATCTCTAAATCAGTCAAGGTAGAAGACCTTTTCATCAATCTATTAGAAGAGAAAACACCTACTCCAAAGGATAATGGGAAATAAAAACATAAGCATTATCGGTGGCGGCGTGATAGGGCTTGGTATCGGGTGGCAGCTTGCTAAGGCGGGTGCTTCAGTTACCATCTATGAACGTGACCGAGCTGGACGCGCTGCTTCTTGGGCTGCCGCTGGAATGCTTGCCCCTTTTGCTGAAGCGCACACTGAAGAACAGGAGCTACTGAATTTAGGTTGTGAAAGTTTATCTCTCTATCCGCAATGGGTTGAGGAGCTGGCAACAGATGCTGGAATGTCCATCGGTTATCGGGTGGAAGGGACACTCATTGTCGGATTAGAGGCGGACGATACTGATCAACTCCGTCATCTTTATGAAGCGCAACAGCACTTGGGTTTGGAGGTACATTGGTTATCCGGACGAGAGGCACGAGAAATTGAACCCGCCCTCTCGCCCCGTGTAACAATGGCGATTCATTGTGCAACCGACTATCAGGTTGATAATAGGTTGATGGTTGCGGCCCTCCAACGCGCTTATCAAGCGTGTGGTGGTGTGTTACATGAAAATTGTCCTATCCAAAAAATTGTCATAGAAAACGGTGTTGCAATTGGTGTTCAGACACAAAACGGTTTCCATGAAACTGATGTAGTTGTTCTCTCAGCAGGGTGTTGGTCTGCCCAAATTGACGGGTTGCCAGATGCAATTATGCCGCCAGTCCGTCCTGTCAAAGGGCAAATGTTGGCGTTGCAGATGGAAGAAGGTATTGATATAAAAGCTGTCATCCGCACTGTCAGGGCAAGGTATCCAACCTCAGTATATCTGGTGCCTCGGTCCGATGGTAGGCTTATCGTTGGTGCCACGAGTGAAGAGATGGGATTTGACACCCGATTAACCGTGGGTGGTATGTTTGAATTGCTTCGTGGTGCATGGGAAGCAGTGCCAGGAGTTTATGAACTCCCTGTTTTAGAAACTTGGGCAGGATTGCGCCCCGGTAGTAGAGATAATGCCCCGATACTCGGTAAAACACCGATCGAAAATCTTATATATGCAACAGGCCATTATCGGAACGGTATCTTACTTACTCCTATCACGGCTTATGAAATTACTACACTGATTTTAAGCGGTGAAACTTCAGAAACAATCGCTCCGTTTCAGTTAGATAGGTTTTTAAGGTAGTAGGCACGCTCCGCGTGCCATAACCATACTATAAAAAAATGAAAATACGCGTTAATGGTAAAAACAAAGAAGTACGTCTCAATCTGAATATTTATGAGTTACTCATTGATTTAGAGTTGAATCCAAATCAGTCAGGTATTGCTGTTGCTGTGAACAGAGAGGTTATCCCGAAGACCGCGTGGAAAGAGACAGAACTCCTCGAAAATAATGAGGTTGAGATTATTCGAGCTGTTCAGGGTGGATAAAATGGATTTAGGGAAATTACAAAATACTAAGCAGTTTATGGCTAAGAAAAATATTTGATAAAGAGGTCTTGAATCAGTTATACTAAAAACATGAAATACGGTTTATCTGAGCAGACACTTCAAAAAATTCATGATGTTTTCGTGCAATACCCGCAGGTAGAAGAAGTAGTGTTGTACGGTTCACGTGCCAAAGGTGACTACAAAAACGGTTCCGACATTGACCTAACACTTCACGGCGGGGACTCACTCACACATACAATCCTTTCTAAGATAACCCAAGTTGCTACCTATCGCCATAAAGTTGTTTTATATTAGTTGCAATGAT
>JAPPES010000149.1 GCA_028824125.1 Candidatus Poribacteria bacterium | reverse complement strand
AAGCTCGCTCCTACAAGAAGAAAATCGGGCTTCTAAAGCCCTCCAACAAGAAAATTAGATACTAAATTGACGTCCAGGGTTCGGTTAGGAAACTGAACCTACCGAGACGAATCGCGTTAATTTGATATGACATGTCTTTCAAGATATGGTATCATGAGGAAACAGATTTACATTCTACAAAAGGAGTGCTCACGTAAATGGCGGATCAACCTTCTAAAAGTTGGGCAGAATCATATATCAAAAACGGATATTTATTAGTGCCAGCCCTTGTTACACCTGAAGAATGTGAAGAACTCAAATTAGAAATGTTAAAAATCTTTCGTGGCGATTACGAATGCAAAGCAATCCCATCCATGCCAGAAAACGCGACGGAAACTGAAGTTTTAGATCGGATTATGTGTGTTGGAGAACCACACACATTTAGTCCGCTCGTCCAGCGTTACGTTGCACATCCAAAAATCTGTTCGGTGCTCCAAGAGATAGTTGGCGCACATATCCCGTTTTGGGATGGCGGTGTAAAATGTATGCAGTCGATGATGTTGGGTAAGGTTCCAGGACATACGGGTAATCCGTGGCACCAAGATGAACACCCGATCCCGACGCGCGATCGATCACTTGTTGGCGCGTGGATCGCATTGGATGATGCCACCGTTGAAAACGGATGTCTGTGGGTACTTCCTAATAGCCATCGTGCTGGCGTGATTTATGATCGGCATCCACATAATAAACGTGATGAGTTTGACAGTTGTCATGAAGCAATCGGTTTTGACGATTCTGATGAAATCCCGATTGAAATGACTGCAGGAAGCGTTCTTTTTTTCAATGGTTACCTTTTGCATCGCTCTAAGAAGAATCGTAGCAATACCTATCGTCGCGTGCTGGTAAGCCACTATTGCTCAACGGCATCGTGGCTTGGATGGAAGGGACAACGTAATTATCGCGGTGTCGTCATTGTTTCAGGCGATGACCCGTACTCTGACGAAGGTTATGCTACGCCAAGTGCTTGGGCACGATGGGAATAACGATTGTAAATCTTATGAATGAACAGTTATCGGTAGAAACTCCAGAACAGATTAATATCAATTATCAGAAAGCAGGTATCGGTTCGCGTTTCTATGCGGCACTGCTTGATACGTTATTACTTTTGCTCATTATGCTTGTTGGAACTTACGTCAATATCAGATTTATAACTGAACTTGGCGATGTTCTTGGAAAATGGCTTGGAGCCGTTGGTGGTATCGTTATTTTCGCTATGTTTTGGGGGTACTACATGGTATTTGAGATTACGACAAACGGACAATCGCCTGGCAAACTGGCTCTCGGATTACGCGTCATCAAAGAGGGAGGTTACCCGATCAGTTTCGCGGATTCAGCTATCCGTAATTTAGTAAGACTCGTTGATTTTCTTCCGTTCTGTTATGGGGCAGGTTTGCTTGTAATGCTGATAAATAAGAATTGGCAAAGGTTAGGCGACTTGGCTGCGGGAACACTTGTGGTAAAAACATCTCGAAAAAGTCGTAAATTGACGGGTGTTAATTCAAAAGTTTTTGTCCCTTCGATCAATATCTCACCGCAAGAATTTCTTTATGCCGATTGGATAAAACCGGAATTGGTAACAGAGTCGGAATTGGGCATGATCCGTGAATATCTTTCTCGCCGCCTGACGCTATCCACTATCCGCCGTATTGACCTCGCCCGCACCATTGGCTATCCTGTTGCCGAAAAGATGGGAGGTGACCGTGATATTCGCTACGATAAATTTTTAGAAGAAGTCTACGCGCTAAAGACATCGGAATCTTTGAAAACTGTTCAGGAAAAGAATGGTAGCTAGCTTGAGTCTGCAGAGTAGAGTAGGTTATGGAAATTGAATCACGGACAGCAATTGAAAACACCTCTCCAATACTAACCCAAGTTGTTACCTATAAGTTTTAGACATGGAAACACCGTCTTTAATGAAAACATGATGGTAATTAGCCAATATTTTGTAGCAATTCAGTTTGCGCCCTCACAAGCACAATCTAAATGAAGATTAATTTATTTTAATTCGGTAATTTTCCATCCGCACGAAGCACGGATATCCACTGCTGGTGAGGTTTCCTAACCTCGCCCCATTACCGATTTATTTTCTTAATCTTCGGACAGATTTTGCTACAAGGTAGCAACTTAGGTTATCTTAACAGAAACTGTTCAATCTCCGAATGGGTTGGCAGTGCGGGAATTACACCAACTTTTTGCGTTGCCAACGCCCCCGCAGCATTTGCATATCGCATGATGCTATCAAGCTGATCATTTTCAAGTGATACCAAGTTAGCATGCGTCATTAGTTGGGTAAGCATGGCAGCAACGAATGCATCGCCTGCGCCAAGCGTATCTACTACTTCAACGGCAAAACCATCAACATAACCATCAGCGTTACCGTTTGTGTAATAACATCCGCGCTCTCCTAACGTGACAACAAGCAACTTAACACCGAGTCCGAGAATACGTTTTATACCGTTTGCCAATTCTACATCTCCTGTAATGAACTCCCATTCTTCCTCTGAAATTTTGACGACATCGGCATGGGGCATTACTTCCCATATCCAGTACTTTGCATCGTCAGCATTGTCCCATAGCATCAACCGCAAATTCGGATCATAGGAGATAAACGCACCTGCATCCTTGGCAGATTGAATTGCTTTGAGGGTTGCTTCACGGGTCGGTGAATGGCTAAGGCTAACAGAACCGTAGTGGAACAGTTCTGCTGATTGAATGTAGTCTGTATCAACCTCATCCGGTGAAAGCTGAATGTCGGCGCCGGGATGTCTATAGAAGGTGATATCCTTTATGCCATCGGAGCGTGTGGCAACGAAGGCTAAGGTGGTACGGGATGCATCCCCTGCGATGAGATATGTGGTGTCAACGTTGTTCCGCTGAAGCGTTTCAGTCAAAAAATCGCCAAATGGGTCTGCACCGACTTTGCCGATGAAGCCTGCATCCACACCGAGCTTGGCTAAACCAACAGCGACATTAGCGGGCGCACCACCGGGTGCCTTAACAAATCCTGGTGCTTCGGCGAGGGTTACGTCCGGGGTTGTGGATACAAAATCAATGAGAAGTTCACCGATACATAACGCTTTTGGCATAATTGTAGTTCTCTAAGGCACTTAAGGTTTAATATAAAGAAGTTGTTTAGGTTGAATATTTCTTAGGACGTCGTGCAGTTGAGGCATCAAAGGCAATAACACTTCTAACTTGTTCTGTGGTGCTACAAGAACGACAACTGCAATATCAAAACGATTGAGATTTTGTTGTGATTCAATGTTTTGGTCGGCTGTTAACCAAACATCAAACTCATTTTCTGCTTTACTCAGTAATTCACCGTTTTTCATGTCAGCCCAGCCTTTTTCTTGTACTGTGAAAACGGAATGTTCAACTAATTGCTGCTTAAGTTTCTTAGGCAAACATTCATCAATGAGAATTTGCATAGGCATGTGTTAGGAGCATTTCTTTGGCAAGTTCCAAGACCCTGACTGCTTGATCACGGTTGACAGATGGAAAATCCTCCAAAAATTCATCAAGTGTTTCTCCGCTCTCTAAATAGTCAATAAGATTTTTTATGGGAACACGGGTGTTTTTAAATACTGGTGTGCCACTCATAATCTCGGCATCACAGGTAATGAGATTGTCAACTGTAATGGTCTTCTGTTCATCAAATTTCATGAGTAAATTTCTCCTATGAATGCAGTGCCTATATACTCAAGGATACTCTATTATTTTATGGATCCTGCAGAATACCACACGCGTATACTGCAAGGTTAAGTAGCGCACTTAGAATTATTCTCTCCTCGCGTTTTTAGATTAGGATGTAGTTCGTAAGGTTTGTGCTTACCATTTTCACGCAAATTGAGAGACTGAATATCTACTACAATAGGATTACCTTGAAAACTTATCTCTGCGGAACATCCCATAAAAGCACAGTCCCATCCGTACTTGCACTTGCGATTGTGCGTCCATCCGGACTGAAAGCAACCTCATTGACGACAGAACCGTGTCCTGTGAAACCAACTAATGAATCGCTTTTAGATACATCCCACACAGTCACTGCCCCGTCTTTATTAGCACTGGCAACTGTGCGTCCATCCGGACTAAAACAGACGTTTTCGACCCATCCACTCGTTGTCCCTTTAAGTGTTTTTGTGAATCCGAACATAGAAACAGGGAACAAATGTACTTTGTTGTGTCCACCGGTTACGAATTGCCTACCGTTTGGAGCAAAACTCACACCACTCCCCAGATTGCTTGCAATGATTCTCGAACGTTTGCCAGTAGCAGTATTCCATAAGTGTAACTTGTTAGTGTCAGTTACAATTTTTCGTCCATCTGGGGAAAAGCGCACGGTGCTGACAATTTTGTCATGCGGTAATGTGTTTAGGAGTTCACCAGTAGTTACATCCCATAAAAGTACCATTCTGTCCCAACCACCACTCGCAATTTTTCTACCATCTGGCGAGAAGTCAACGCTCAAGACAATTCCTGTATGTCCTTCCAGTGTTTTCAAGGGTTTACCCGTAGGGATATCCCACAAACGCACTGTTTTGTCTTCACTACCACTTGCAAGTATTTTACTATCTGGTGAAAAATGGACGCTTTTGACTCTGGAGGCGTGCCGATCAAAAATGGTAAGCAGCCTACCAGTGGTAGCATCCCACAAACGTGCCCTTCCGTCGTCGCCTCCAGTAGCAATTTTCAGTCCATCTGGGGAAAATTGAACGCTATAAACTCTGCCAGTATGCCCTTTTAGTGTCTTACGGAGTTTTCCCGTGTCAACATCCCAAAAATGCACCTCGTTTTCGCTTGCACTTGCCAAGATTTTCCCATCCGGTGAAAAACTGATGTTTTTAACATTCCCGCTCGGTACTTCAATAGATTTTAGGAGTTTCCCCGTGTCAACATCCCAAAAACGCACCTCACGATAATTAGCACTTGCCAAGGTTCTTCCATCCGGCGAAAAACTAACGCCCTTGATCCCGTTTGAAGAAGAATGTGCCTTTAGCATTTTGATTTGTTTGCTTGTTGTAACATTCCAAAAACGCATACTATTGTCTTTACAAGCACTCACGAGAGTCTTCCCATCTGGTGAAAAACTGATGCTCGTTACACTACCTTTATGTTGTTCTTTAATAGTATGTAGGGTTGCGCCTGTAAGTACATCCCATAAATATATCGTGCCGCTTTCTTTATGATTTTTGCTTTCGGTTCCGGTGGCAAGTATGCGGCCATCTGGGGAAAATCTGATACAAGTATAAGGTTTGGTGTGCTTTTTTGACCTTTTGAGAAATTCTCCAGTGGCTGTATTCCATATACGTAACTTTCCGTCATAGCCGCCA
This sequence comes from Candidatus Poribacteria bacterium, assembly GCA_028824125.1. GTDB lineage: Bacteria > Poribacteria > WGA-4E > WGA-4E > WGA-3G > MSPOR6. The sequence continues at coordinate 4,357 of JAPPES010000149.1, read as the reverse complement.
GTAGCAAATATTGTTCCATCTGGGGAAAAACTGATGGCAGCAACCCGTAAAGTATGATCTTGCAAAGTGTTTAAGAGTTGACCAGTAGTTGCGTTCCATAAATGAACTGAACCTTTATGGACACCAGTAGCAACTCTTGTTCCATCCGGTGAGAAACTCCCACTCCAGACAAAATCCTTATTATTTGTAAATAGTGCTAATTCCTTAAGCGTCTCAGTATCGTAAAGCCAAGTCCCTATGGAACTGGTAACCGCGAATTGCTTGCCGTCTGCAGAATACTCTATTCCATTTATCCAACCTTTGCCAAGACGTGCCTTGGCACCCTTGGGTAAACTGAGCTGGGTGCTCGGAGCATAATTGGTCTCTAACGGTTCTGGAAGACGCGGATTTTGTTGACAAGCAGTGCTGCCTGCAAGAATCAGGAATCCGAAAAATAAAACGATTTTCTTTGCACGTATAAACATAATAAACCTCTTATATTGATGGAAAATATCAAAATGTGGTTCGTAAGGTTTGCGCTTGTCCTGTTTCCGCTGATCGGTAACCTGCATCAAAAATTTCTATGACATGCCGGGCATGTTCCGCGGTAACGATGGTAGGTTTATCCTCACGTATCCAGTCAACAAGCTGCATAATATCTTCAAAAACGTGTGCTTCCTGTATGCTTCGATGCGGCCCTACAACGTGAGGAAGTTCTCTTTTTGGTGCATCAATCGGTTTACCGTTGATGGTACTACCCTCAATCACGCCTGCTGTACCGTTAATTGCTAATCCTCCTTTGATTGCGTGTCCAGCCGCGGCACCGTAAATGAAGCCGAAGAATGCATCGCCGAAGTCAAGCAGAATAAAGGTATTATCGTCCATGTCGCACGGGAGCATCTCGCCTCGAAATTCACGTTCTTTGACGCGTACACCAGAGAAAGCAGTTACCCGTTTTACAGGTCCAAGAATACCGGTCATTGTATGCAACCCGTAAACGGTCATGTCGTAGAGCGGACCCCCGCCCGGTTTTCGGAAATACCACGCGGGATTGATATTAGAGAGGACATCATCACCTTGACGGACAGATTCACTTTCGTGGTATCTGCCGAAAGAAGAACCGGTGGCAGCCCACGTCAATGTTCCGATTGCGCCATCATCAATAAGTCTCTTAATCTCCTGGTGTATCGGACGCAGCATTTGTCCGGGAGAAGCGACTAATTTGACACCTTTGCGCTTTGCTGATTCAATTAGATCATCAGCCTCATCAACGGTGGTTGTCATCGTTTTGTTGAAGTGTGCATGTAGTCCATGTTCTATAGCAAGTTTACCTTGCTCATAATGCAAGCCTATCGGTGATGCGATGCTGACAGCATCAACGTGTCTATCTGCTAATAAATCTTCAAATGTCTCGTAGGCATGTGGCACGTTGAATTTTTCGGAGGCGGCTTGTGCCCTGCCAGGGACGGGGTCGCAGACAGCAGTAACTTGTAATCTATCTTGGACATCGTCTTGTGTAAGGTGTGGAAGAATGCCGCGTACGGATATGCTACCGACACCGACGACTCCGATCCGCACTCTGTCATGAGTTGCCATGATATTTTCTCCACGATGTTTCGTGTTGCCATCCGACAGCGTTTTTGAGTTTGTCGCAATTAATAAATGATTGATGTCCTTTGAGCGTCTGTACCTTTGGTAAAAATTCTGGTTTAAAACGTTCAACTAATTCAAGAGAGGGTTCTAAAGCAGAAGTGTCATCTGCGTTAAGAAAATAGACATCGTGAGGCGGCAGTGTCCCTGCTTTTTCCATAATCAAACGATGCGCACTTGCGACATCTTCACTTCCTACCCAGCACCAGAGCCATGGAGTCCAACCGTTTGTCGGTTTTGCATTTTCTGCCATTTGCTTTCTGCGTTCTTCTGGTGTGATCCCAGCGGGGCGGGTGATGTATGTTCGGATACCGTAGGCACGCGTATAACTTGCAAGTAGGTCTTCACCGCAACGTTTGGAGAAACTATAGGAATCTTCTGGATAGCACTGATGCTTTTCGTCTAAAGGCAGGTAATCTATCGGCATGTGTGTTTTACTGATGCGGAATCCGTGTCCTAATGCGCAATTACTGCCGGACATCACCACCGTTTTTACGTCTGCTTCAATTGCGGCTTGCATAAGGTAGTAGGTGCCGAGCATATTCGTTTTAAATGTTGCATCAAATGGAATGCCTTTCTCTGCGGCACCCGCACGCATATCTGGATGGTCTACGGGGCCAGGTTGCGCACCGAGGTGTTGAATTGCATCTACGCCTTCCACTGCGCGTTGACAGTCTTCAAAGTTGTTCAGGTTCCCTTGAACAAATGGTAATTTCGAGAATTCGTCAGGCGGTTGTCTGCGGGACATGAGAACAAGTGTATGTTTCTCTGCTAATTCTCGGATGAGATAGGCACCGAGTCTACCGCTTGCGCCAGTTATCAGGACTTTCATGAAAAACCCCTTTCATATCAATTCAACGCAAAGATGCCGTTGAATTCAGTTGACAGGTGTCAGTGTGTTGTCTTTTATTGTCAGGACTTACGCATTCCTCCTTGATAAGGGGTTAGGGGGTTAAAAAGTCGTTATTTTAATGATATTTCAGTGATTTATCTCCCCATACGCTATCGCTATGGGGGCCCGCCCCCTAAATCCCCCTTATCAGTGGGACTTTAAGAGAAAATGCGTAAGTCCTGATTGTAATGGTATTATAGCACTGCTGCGATTTTTGTCAAGTGAATATCTAAGCAAGCGCAAATCATGTTGAAGTCATACAGCAATCGTGGTATACTCCATAGTATATAACAAGTGAAAAAAGCGATGTTCGACACCCTGAAATCGCCGCATTTGCCAACACGAAAGGCGGTGTGATACGCATTGGTGTTGGCGAATAATGGAGAAATTGTCGGTTTAGATGGAGTGAAATAGATAAAACTTCTATAGAATTGAAACTATCTGGTTTTACTTGACGGATAACACGAATTGTGGTATTTTATTTGTTTGAGTAGCGGTGATTCAGAATAAGCAAAGGTTACGAAACAATGTATATCTTCTGTACTGGCATCAGTTGTTCAGGACGCAAAGAGTTAATCGCAGATTTTGAGGCACTCTGTGTGCAAAGAGAGCTCAATATCGGCTTTTTCAATGTTGGCGATTACATGCATCGCGTTGCCGCAGAAGCGCGTGTCCATTTCACAGAGAAGGTTCTCGATTCGGATCCAGCGGTTTTATCGTTGGCACGGCGCACCGCTTTCTACGAGATCGCAAGAGATGCCAAATCTTACGACCATGCTATCATAGGCTTACACGCCTGCTTCCGATGGCGTGGCAGTCTCCTTGAAGGTTTCTCTTTTAAAGATATTGATATTATTCTGCCAGATATGTTTATCAACGTAGTTGACAATATCGCGGACATCTATGCACGGATGGAAAAAAGCACGCAATGGGCCGGTATTAAAAAAGCAGCACTCAATGTCTGGTTAGACGAGGAAGAATTTTTGACAAGACAGATAGCGCATCTCACAGAAAAACCGCATTACACTGTCGCACGGCAACACGAACTCGCTAATTTTTATGAACTCCTTTTTTCAGATAAACCGAAATTTTATCTCAGTTATCCGATTACACTGCTAAGGGACACCCCAGAGGAGATTGAGAAAATCCGTAAACTCGGTGAAAAACTCCGTCATTCTTTTATCGTTTTTGATCCATTGGCGATTAAGGATATGGCACTCGTTACCTTCTCAAAAGCGGAGGCTGATGACGAGATGTTGAATGTGCCTGAAACGATGAGCGAATTGGACGATGACGTAATTGAACAGATAAAAACGCGAACCATTTCGCGGGATTACCAGTTCGTTCACCAAAGCGATTTTGTTGTTGTGCTATATCCTACGGATAAATTGTCGCCGGGTGTTCTGAGCGAGATGAACTATGCCACCCGTCATAATAAGCCAGTATATGCTGTTTACAACGAGACGCGGAGCATCTTTTTTGAAAACTTATGTGATAAGATTTTTGATACATTTGAGGAGTTAGACGCTTTTCTGAAGGAAACGTACCAGAATAAATAAAAAACATTTAGGACTTAACGGACAAACGGTAGGCGGGGAATGCCTAAAGACGAATGCGCGTATGGCATTCGCCATGATTCATACCGTTGATTTGGCGTTTTGTAAACGCGCATTGAGAACAACTGCGTTTGTAGTCGCGCAATTCATTGTGCCTCTTACATTCACGATGTGTCTGAAGTTCACACAAGCACCAAAGCGTAAAATAATTGTGGGTTTCACTATAATAACCTAAGTTGCCACCTATTAAAGGACTTCTAAATCCATGGGATTTGCTCTA
>JAPPES010000012.1 GCA_028824125.1 Candidatus Poribacteria bacterium | reverse complement strand
TCGGGCTTCTAAAGCCCTCCAACAAGAAAATCAGACACTAAATTGACGCCTATGGTGAGCGTATTAAACTCACCTACAAAAAATAATTGGATAATCACTGTCTATCCATTATCTATGGGATTTTATGGTACCCCACGTTGTAGCTAATTTTGCCCGTGGATCAACAGCAGTTCCCGATTGATAGCCAGATTCCATCTCCGCAATAACTTCTTCTTCACTAAGTGCGCGATTCCAGATACGAACCTCGTCAATCAATCCTTGGAACAATCGGCTTGCACCTTCAGCTGAAGTGCCGACATAAACAACTGACGTATCAGCAGCACCGGGTAAAGCACTTTTGCCACCAGATTCTCCGACATTTACACCATTGAGCCAATACCGATGTGTGCCATCATCTACTTGTCCAACCACATGCTGCCATTCGTTGACTGCGATCTTTCCGGTGCAAACACTACCACCACCAGCACTAAGATGCAGGCATTGATTAGCAGTTTCAGTATAAAAACTGTAAGAACGTGGACTGTTTCCTTTTGAAAGAATTCCTTGCCATTGTGCGTTATTCGGACCGGAGAGTCTTTCAGCATTTATCCATGCCATCACGGTTATACTCGTTTCAACGGTAAGAATAGGGTCATGTGGCACTTCAATCCAATCACTTGTGCCGTTAAATTTAAGTGCCTTTCCAAACTTACCATCCACCAATTCGGGGGCACCTTTTGTAGAACCGTTATTCCCGTATTGCGAATGGTCAATTGTCATATCGCCATCTAATTCATCAAAAGAGAAATAGAGAATAAGCGAATCATCCGATTCGTCTGCTGCGTTAGCGAAAGATACAACAAAAGCGGTAAGAATTAATATAACAAACAAAAACCTCATAGTTATTATTTCCTCCTAATTAACTATTTTTTTTCAGTTTTTATGGTTCCCCACGTCGTTGTTAATTTTTGACGTGGGTCAACAGGGAGAAGGTCTAAATGCCCTTTCTCCATCTGGTCAATTACCTCGTCTTCGGTGAGAGCACGGTTCCAGATGCGAACCTCGTCAATCAACCCTAAGAATTCACGACTCCCTTCATGTGTTTTTCCAATAAAGACATTAGCTGTATCGCCTTGACCGGGGGGAGCGTTTTTGCCACCATATTCACCCACATTCTCACCATTAATCCAATAACGATGGGTATTACCATCAACCTGTGCTGCGACATGTTGCCATTCGTTCTCCACAACCTTCCCATCACATGCACTTCCTGCCCCGCCGACACTAAGGTGTAGACATCCCTTACCTGTTTCAGTATAGAAACTGTAGGAACGCGGGTTGTTGCCCTTAGCCAAGATACCTTGCCACTGAGCACCGCCGGGTCCAGCAATTCTTTCAGGATTGATCCATGCCATGACGGTAACATCCTTATCAACAGTGAGTGTTTCATGGTGTGGCACAACAACCCAGTCGCTTGTACCGTTCAGTTGGAGTGCTTTACCGAATTTGCCATCAACATGTTTTGGATCGCCAGCCATTTCGCCGTGATTTTCATACTTTGAATGGTCAATTGTGTTTTTCCCATCAATTGTATCAAAAGACATGTAGAGAATAAGCGATTCCTCTGGTTCATTTAACGCGTGGGCAAAAGAAGCCACAAACGCTATAATTGTTAACATTACAAATAGAGTTTTCATTTTTTCCTCCTTAATTTATAGATTTAAAGAGTCTCCGCAAGCATCCGTTGCATATATAGCAGAAACCCTTTGCGGACAAATCAATGTGATTGTCCATTTTATCGCCGTTGTACCTTCAAGTTACCCCAAGTGGTAGCTAATTTTAGTTTCGGGTCAACAGCGAAAAACTCAAAATGACCTTTATCCTTCTGTTCAATAATCTCTTCTTCACTAAGTGCGCGATTCCAAATCCGAACTTCATCTATCATTCCTAAAAACTCGCGTTGTGCTTCGTGTGTCCTACCAATACGAACATTTTGCGTATCGGCCTTGCCGGGCGGAGGTTTTTTATTCTCAAATTCGCCTGCTTTTTTGCCGTTTAGCCAATACCGGTGGGTAGTACCATCAACCTGTGCAACGACATGTTGCCACGTATTTAACTGGACTTCCCCGGTACAAACACTTGTGCCGCTGTTGACACTGAAAGCCATACATTTACTTGGAATTTCGGTATAAAGACTGTAAGAACGCGGGTTGTTGCTCTTTGCAATAATTCCTTGCCACCTTTGGTTGTTGGGGCCCTCATGACGTTCCGTATGAATCCATGCCATGACGGTAACATCTTTGTCAACGGTGAGCGTTTCATGATGTGGGACTTCAACCCAGTCGCTTGTACCGTTCAGTGCGAGTGCTTTACCGAACTTACCATCAACCAGTTTTGGCGCACCTTTCAGTTCGCCATGGTTCTCATACAGTGAATGATCAATGGTGTTATTACCGTCAACTTCATCAAAAGAGAAATAGAGAATGAGTGAATCCTCTGGTTCATTTAACGCGTACGCGAAAGAAACTATAAATGTTAAAAGTGTTGGCATAACCCAAAGTGATTTCATATTCTCTGTCTCATATAGATTATATGGGTTCGTAAGTGTCTTTTTCTAACACAGTTGAAACCAAAATACTCGTCCATCTTATCAATATTGGACCTTCAGGTTGCCCCAAGTGGTTGTCAATTTGTTTTGAGGAGCAACAGGAAAAAGTTCAAAATGACCTTTATCCATCTGTTCAATAACCTCTTCTTCACTAAGTGCGCGATTCCAAATTCGCACTTCATCTATCATACCGAGGAAATATCGTTGATTCCCTCCACCTGCAGTGCCAACGACAACAGGGGATGTATCCTCTAAGCCAGGTGGATTCGGTTTGTTACCGATCTCTCCAACTTGTTGCCCGTTAATCCAATAACGATGCGTGCCATCATTAATCTGTGCAACAACATGTTGCCATTCGTTTAGCTTGACTTCACCTTTGCAGACACTGCCCCCACCTTGCGGGGGGCCAACACTGAAGTGCAAACATTTATTGTCTGCATCAGTCCATAAACTATAAGAACGCGGGTTGTTCCCTTTTGCCATGATGCCCTGCCAGCGCGCGTTATCAGGGCCTGTATGTCTCTCTGTATGAATCCATGCCATGATCGTAACATCCTGATCCACGGTAAGTGATTCATGGTGTGGGATTTCAACAAATTCGGATACGCCGTTAAATTTGAGCGCTTTCCCAAATTTGCCAGTAACATGTTTCGGATTGCCCATCATTTCACCGTGGTTTTCATACAGTGAATGGTCAATTGTGCTTTTCCCATCAACTGTATCAAAAGACATGTAAAGGATGAGCGACTCCTCTGGTTCATTTGCTGCATGCGTGAAAGACACAACAAACGCTATAAAGATGAATATTACAAATAAAAATCTTATTTTCATGAATTACAGTTCCTATAGAGTTAGAATCAATCAACGATTGGAACGATTTTCTCTCCCTCAACAACTAAAAACCTTTGGTTGACAGGTAGGTGCGTACCTCTATCAATTTGGCCGGAGGGCCATCGAATCTCAAGCAGATCAATCTGTTCCGCTTTTCCAACACCAAAATGGGCACGTAAGTCATGAAAAGAGAGATAACTCCCGCCGCTCTGCACCTCTCGGTATTGAACGTGTGTGCCAGTCACAACCTTTATTTTTGCGCCAATCCCTGAACGGTTGCTTTTCTGCCCGACAACCTGAATTTGGACCCAATTGTTCCGATTTCCGACAACGTTTTGAAGCAAATCTGGACGTTGATTGCAGTTGGTAACAAGGATATCAAGGTCACCATCATTATCGTAATCACCGATAGCGGCACCACGACTGACCTTTTTTATGGCTAACCCACCTGTCAGTGGCATAACATTAGCAAATGTGCCATCACCTAAATTCCTAAACAACAGATTTCTTTGTGGATAGGTCACGTGCTTTTCAAGCACAGAGATATTATCCATCAGATGCCCATTCGCCACAAAGATGTCTTGGTACCCATCATTGTCATAATCAAAAAACTTTATACCCCATCCGAGGTAACCGTGTGTTACTTCAGCGATGCCTGACGTAATCGTATTGTCAACAAAAAAATTCGCATCATAGTTATGGTAAAGTGTATTTGTTTCTGTTTGGTAGTTGCTGACAGTGATGTCAAGTTTCCCATCGTTGTCATAGTCACCGAAATCGGTTCCCATGCCAGCTTCTTCTTTACCCATATCATTGTAGCAAACACCAGAAATTAATGCAACCTCTAAAAATTTACCTTTTCCATCATTTTGAAATAGAAAGTTTGGATCCTGATCGTTTGCCACGTATAAGTCAACATCACCATCACCGTCGTAATCACCGAATGCCACACCCAATCCGTGCTGTGGGATCAGAGCCAAAGGGCGATAAAAAGTTGAAATATCGGTAAACGTTCCGTCACCCTTGTTTTTGTAAAAAGTATCGTGAACTGCGGGATAGGCGTGAGGCCCACAATAAACGTGAACACCTCGCTCCTCACAACGATTGTCATTCTTCGGGGCATACACAGCGTAATTCGCTACATAAAGGTCTAAATCCCCATCGTTATCAATATCGGCAAAAGCACAACTCGTTCCCCAGTTTAGGTTGTCAACCTGAGCCTGTTTTGTAACATCTGTAAAGGTGCCGTCACCATTGTTGCGATAAAGTTGATCTTCGCCAAAGTTAGTAACGTAAAGATCAAGATCGCCATCGTTATCATAATCACCGACAGTTGCTCCGGTGCCGTAGGCAGTGCTACCTACGCCAGCATCTTTGGTTACATCGGTGAAAGTGCCATCGCCATTGTTACGATAGAGGACGTTATGTGGCGTTTTGTCGTGTGCTTTATCTATTTGAACTGCACCGTTGACGAGGTAGATATCCAAGTCACCATCATTATCATAATCAAAAAAACCACCGCCAGAACCGAGAAATTCATTGAAAAGCCTCTTACCGCTCCTGCCATCGGTATGTTCAAAGACGATACCTGCAGACTCGGTAACATCAACAAAAATTGATTCTGCTGAAGCAGGGACACAGTATTGAGAACCTACGAGATTAGTGATGATTGCTGATATAAATAGGAGATAAAAGGACAGAGTGCGAAAATGGTTAATCTTTAGCATAAAAATAACCGAAAACCTATAGAATTTACCGCTTCGTTCGACCCTCCTTTTTCAGACGTTCTAATTTGTGCAATGCAGACCAAGCCTCTTTATCATCAGGTTCAATTTGTGTGATATGTTGATAGGTGTTAATTGCTTTTTCAATGTGTCCCTGTTGTATATAAATCTCAGCCAATCCGTGATATGCTAAAGCAAGCTTAGGCATTTTTTCTATTGCCTTCTGCAGATGTGCTTCTGCTTTGTCATAAGTTTTTTGAGTGGTATAGAGCCATCCTAACCGAACATGTGCTTCTACAGCATCAGGATTCAAGGCAAGCACCTTATGGAAAAGCGGTATAGCGCGCTGCGACATGTTAATCTCCATATACAATCTTCCTAACTTGTCATATCCTGCCACAAACTCTGGATTCAACTGAATCACTGCTTGGTATGTGGCAATTGCGGCTGAGATATGCCTATGTGCAACATGGATTTCTGCCAATTTCAGTCGAAGTGCCGTGTTTGATGGGTCTTCTGCCAAAGTGCCTTCAATTGCGTAAGTCTTGTCGTAATAGGTTTTCATCTGCTGGAATAACTTCAGTTGTTCCGCTGCTGATTCCATATCTCCGATAAGACGGTATGCCTTAGCGAGATTATAGTAAGCACTCTGGATGTATGGTTTTTTCTGAATTGCGATCTTATAGTATGCTATCGCTTGCTTCGGTTCGTGCTGCATCAGCGCAATCAAACCGAGCCATTCATAAACTTCGGCAAAATCGCGTTTGAGTGTAAGTGTCTGTTTAAACGCTGCAAGAGCCTTGTCAAATTTCGCTTGGTGTGTGTAGATATAACCGAGGCGGTAATACGTATCCGCATCCGTAGAACATATCTGCACCGCCGTCATCGCATGCTGCTCAGCAATATCCAATTTGCTCTGTTTGCAGTATATTTCCGAGAGCATAAGATGGGTAAATCCGTATATTCGCTCGTTTGTAGATATATTTTTCGACTCATCGATTGAAAAAATTTTGTTGAACGTCTCTATCGCTAATTCTAATTCATCTTGCAATTTATAGACATTCGCCAATTGAAAGAGAGCGTTAATATCTGTCGGATTGCGTGATAAAATTGATTTAAAAATACCAGCTGCCTTCGGGTAGAGCCTTAACTTGACGTATTCCACGCCTTGCTGCATTTCTGATACTGCTGTTTCGGTCCTACTAACAAGCGGAGCGAGTAATAAAACAGCAGCAAAAATTAAAATCCCACAGGTTCGTTTTGCGACCATGAAACGTTGGCGTATTTGATCAACTTCCATGTTAATTTCTCAATCAGATTGTGGCTGTTTATCTACGACATCCTGAATCCAGGATAAGGCTGCCATACTTGAGGACCAACCGATAGAAGTTACCGCGAGCAGTGCGACTTGTTGGACCTCCTCTCGCGTAATACCTTCGCGAAGTGCGCGCCGAGTATGCGAATGCACTGCGCCTTCAGACTTCGCGCCGATTGCTAAAGCAAGTTTGACAAGCCGCACAGTTTTAGGATCAAGCGGTCCGGCAGTACCACATGCTTCGCCTAATGCTTGATATGCTTGCCATACTTCGGGATATTCTTCTATGACTTCCTGAAGAAAATCGGGTAATTTCTCTTTCATTGTTAGTATAAAATTTAGCTAACTTCCTCTTTTTGTGGTGTTTCTTTTTCCTGTTGTGCAGTCGTTTCGGTTTCGTCCGTCTGCTCTTCGTTAAGGCCGGACTTAAAGTTCGTAATACTTTTGCCAAGTCCGCGCGCTAATTCGGGTAACTTCTTTGATCCAAATAGGAGTAACACAATTACCAATATAAGTATCAATTCCAACGGGCCAGGGGGGGTCATATTTCTTCCTCCAAAATTTTTATGTTATTTGTGTCGTAAAAAATATTCACGTCAATATTTTATAATATATTACCACATTAAACAAATAATTTCACCTAAAATTTACACCAAACCATTTTGAAAACTTAGCAATCACAAAAAATTGTTGTGTTCTTATGTAATTTTGTGTAAAATTGGTTAAATTTCAAAACCTTTAGGAGCAAATTGGATGACATCTGAAGTCGCCTTAGAAAAACGGAATCAAATGCTGCGCGATGGTTTCTGTATTGTTGACGATGTATTGACACCGGAATTCTTGCAGGAACTGCACGATGAATCGGAACGCCTCATTGCAGGACACGTGGAGCCAGATGAAATGATCTATCAGGGACAACACGTGAATGTGCGCGGAGAAGACAATCCATATATTAAGAAACTGTTGGAGTGGCAGCCGTCACGGGATGCGCTGGAGCAGCTCGGTTTCGGAGATTTCGCCGCATCAGGCGGGATTATTATCTTAACGAAAGAAGCTGGTGGCCCACCTCTTTATTGGCACCAAGATTGGATGCGTTGGAATGACCCGCTCAGCTGTTCTCCGTGGCCCCAAACCATTTTTCTCAATTACTATCTAACGGATACTACTCTTGAAAATGGGTGTTTAAAGGTAATACCCGGGACACATCTTAAACGTATTGATTTGCATGACCAGCTTGTGCCAGCACATGAACAGGGAGCACGGTTTATTGCCGAAGACCATCCCGTGATGTTCAGTGACCATCCAAATCAGGTGGATGTGTGTGCCAAAGCAGGCTCATTAGTGATAGCAGATGCAAGGCTTTTACACGCTGCCCACAAAAATCGGACTGACAAACGCCGCACCTTGATTCTGGCATGGCATAGTCGACCAAATACCGTTCCTGACTATTGGGATGACGAAATTCCTGAATCTATTGCTAATCGGGACGAAAGTGGAAACTACCCCGGTTCGCGGCTTCCAGGAGATTTTTTGAAATGGTAGTGCTACAAAAATCTTCATGCCGCGTTACACCAAAACAGAACATAACGGGATAAGTATGGAACAACACACACTTCATTACGAAGTCTTAAATGTGCATAACCCCAGTGAAACCGGGCAGCATTGGAAAATAGAAGTCCATGCGACTCCCGAAGAATTGCAAACATTTGCTAAGACAGGTTATCTTATTCGCGACAGTTTTTTTGAAGGAGAAGCACTCCAAAAACTGAGAGACGCACTTGACAGATTAGAAGAACGCGAATGGGAAAAGCGGGATAGTGCAATCGCCTCAAAACAGGGATGGGGATTCATTCCACGGCATCTGATGGATAAGGACGAAGCGTTCTTGGAACTCCTGAAATTCCAACCGGTTTTGTCAATTGTACGGGCAATGATGGGACCACTTGTTCGCCTACGCGGATTGAGCGCGCGAATCACATATCCTGGTGATGACAGGCAGCATCAAACACCATGGCATCAACACATGCGCGTTGTCTCGAATCCGATACCGCCTTGGTTTTCACGACCACACTGCATTGATTGTCTTATCTATCTTGATGATTTAAACGAAGATACTGGTGTAATTGCGGTTGTCCCTGGCTCTCACGACTGGTTAGACAAGGCAACGCCGAACAATTATAAACCGATTGATGGCGAAGTCCAACTACAGGTGAAAGCTGGAGGCGCTGTACTTATCCATGGCAATCTTTGGCATCGTGCTTTGCCCACGCTACGCTCTAAACGGAGAATGTTAATTCTTGGTTATACGCCAACGTGGTTACGTAGATCGCCACATGGAGGCGATCCCCCCAAAGATGGGCTGACTCAAACCTTCCTCAAAGAAGCAGATATGGAGGAACGGATGTTGTTAGGCGTAGGTGGATATTCCTAAACAACTATAACGGATGTGCTTTTAACGCGCCTACTATAAAGGAGTCTTATAATGAAAATCTCTCTTATTTTTAAACTTTTAACGTTAACACTAATTTTAACAGTCCCAGCGTTGATTGCCCACGCGCAGGGTGTCAGTGCAAGGGATTTGGTCATCTATTATAGTTTTGATGAAGACACGCTTGAAGATGGTGATGTCTTGGATGAGTCGGGAAATGAGAATCACGGTTTACTACGTGGTAATCTCAAGGTTGTGGAGGGTAAAGTTAACGAATGTATGGAATTCCCAGGGGGCGCAGCCAATTATATTTCGGTGCGAAATCACCATTATACCAACCTATTTTCGGAACTTTCGATCGCAGTATGGATTAAGACCGCTGAAAGAGGGATGATTGCCTCTTGGGATCGTAGCGAATTTTTCCGTTTTGGTGCTGGTGATGATGTGCTCGGCAATTTGACCTTTGTTAGTTTTGATGTCTGTTGTCCAGTCCCCGCAGGGGATTGGCATGGTAACATTGAAGTGACTGACGACAAGTGGCATCATGTCGTTGCAACTTTTGATGCTGAAATGAGACGGATATATGTTGACGGCGAATTGGATGCGGAGGCACCCACAAATACAAACAACAAAATGATTGGAAAGGCGATAACACGTTACGGATTCCTTGGAATTGGTTCGGAAGCCGCCACTTTTGATGGTGCGGTCGGTCCCAATTGGGCTTTCAATGGTTTGATGGATGAATTCCTCATGTACCATCGAGCACTTTCTGCAGAGGAGGTCACGCGTCTTGCTGCAGGCCATGAGAATCCACTTTCTGTTGAACCGAACAGCAAATTGAGCATTACATGGGGAAAGATTAAAAGTGCGAAATAGAATAACCCAAATTACTACCTGAAGAGGTATATCGTTATTGGCGTAGAACTTTTATGCCATTATAGTAAAATCCATAATTACTTGGACACGACGGTAGGTTCGGTTTCCTAAC
>JAPPES010000132.1 GCA_028824125.1 Candidatus Poribacteria bacterium | reverse complement strand
TGCTTTTGACTTCTTAAATTGACGCCTATGGTGCGGTTAGGAAACCGCACCTACCGGGTTAGGGGAAAATTAGAATTACCCAATTAAAAACTTAATCTTCATTTAGTTTGCGTTTTTTGGCACAAACTGGAAAGTTTGTGCTACATTTTTTATTGTCTGAATCGCGGAAGACGCGGATGGGGGTTTGACAAGATAAGTTCCTTTTCAAACGATTGGGGCAAACTTTGAATAGGCGTTTGGGAGTTCCAAAGTCACTAATCCGCGTTTTCTGTGTTCTTCGCGCTTTCCGCGATTCTGACAGGTGCGGGTGAGATGCCTTGCCCGTTTGTCCTCTTCTGTAGCGTAATCTGTTAGATTGCGCACATTCGACACAATCTAAATGAAGATTAAGAAAATAAATCAGTAATGTGGCGAGGTTCGGAAGAAATCAACGGTATAAATACCATTTAGGCATTTCCCGCCTCGCCAGCGTTATGGTTACGGGTATTGTTGTTCATTGAAGTGTCCACATATTTTCGGATTTACTATAATAAAGTAAATGTGGATGTGCAGTAAAAAGAAGGGACATAAACATAAACTATCTGCTTTTCTTCCCCTATTTTATCACATCCTTATGTTTACTCAATATGATTTCAAGATGTAGGTAATATCTGAAAATCATGTGGATTCTAAACTAATCCATGACTAAACCACCTGATACAGTGACAGACACCCCCGTCAAATAGGCAGCTTCGTCTGAGGCGAGAAATGCTGCCATATTTGCTACATCGCTACTCTCAGCAAGCCGCCCTAACGGCACGGATGCCTCAAAACGACTAACAAATTCTGTCCGTTGCTCATCAGTCGAGAGGTCTGTAGGCATCATCGCAGCAGCTAAATGTCCAACGCGCTCCGTATCTACAAGACTTGGACAGATGGCGTTGACATTAACCTGGGACGGTGCAAGTTCGTGGGCAAGGGACTGCGTTAAACCGAGGACAGCAAATTTGGATGCACAGTATGCGGCATAACGTGCCGAGCCCCGTTTGCCTGTGATGGAGGAGATGTTGATGATTTTCCCACCGGTACCCTGCGCGATAAGATGTCGCGCTACCGCTTGGCAGCAAAGGAACACCCCTTTCACGTTAACATTTTGCACTCTATCCCAATCTTCTTCAGCAAGGTCAACGACGGGTACGCGATCTTTCCCCGCTTTCGTGCCAGCATTGTTGACGAGAATGTTGAGCTTCCCAAAATGAGCAACGGTTTTATCTACCATTTCGCTAACTTGCTTTGCATCTGATACATCCGCAACTACGCTCATAGCCCGTTGTCCCATCGCTTCGATTTCGCGAACGACATCTGGCAATCCACGCCACTCTGTGTCGTCAGCGGCGTAAGGGTGTTCAGTTATATCGTTAACCGCTACATCTGCTCCCTCTTTCGCTAAACGCGTAGCGATAGCGCGGCCTATTCCGTTTCTACCACCCACACCTGTCACTAAAGCGACTTTTCCATTTAGATTATACATTCGGAAATACTCTCGTTATAGGTTTCTATGTAATGAAGATTAAAAAATAAATTGGGTAATTGGCAAGGTTAGGAAACCTGCTGCTGGCAAGGTTTCCTAACCTTGCCAATTACCAAAATATTTATTTAAACTTCATATCATAGAAGTCGGCAGGTTTGAGCAGATAAGCGGCAAGTAATTCAATTGGAAGGATTGAATTATAGCAAGGGAACCATTCTGTTTGGAAATTGACAGGGCCGGAAAATTACTGCTTAATTGCCGCCCATGTTAATGCCAGCTTACCTGCAGGCTCTACATCTAAGAATTCTCTGTCAAACGTGAGATCACCAAAGGCATTTGCATCCCATGCATTCCCCGCTATCCATCCAATCTGATGTTCCCGGACTCCGTTCTCACAATCATTCATGTGGAAACTGAGGCCGATAGTTAACCCGTCTTTTGCTTTAAAGTCCATTCCAGCATTTGGGTTACCTGGGTTTGGGCCGCGTGGTTTTGTTGGGTCAAGAGCAACCTCATAGATATAATTGTTGCCATTCCTAGAAAGCGCCCATTCTGTGTTGTCCGGTGACGCGGCAGCGGAAAGGTCCTCCCCATTTGCCCCGAGAGTCCATTGCACAAGCGCTTCCCTCACCACATCGTTGTCAAAATCAAACATAAATTCAACGCTATCATCCTCCCACCACTTACTATCTGGCGGATGGATGTCTTGGAGTTCATCATCTGTAATTTCAACGAGAAAGTAGATACGGGTAGGGTCTTTGGCATTCCATGCGACGCGCCCCTTTCCTATAAAATCATTTGCTTTGGGAAGAGCCGCTCCAGCATCTTTGAGTTGATCAAAGGCAACAGCTTCAGCGCGTTCCCACTCACTGATGTCACCGTCTACTTTTAAGTTAGAAATCTGTTTGGCAACGTACTCCTCATTACGTTTCGCGGCGAAAATTGGACTTGTTGAACAGATTATCAGAACAAACCCTATTAGAACTGCAATTAAATTCTTAGTAAAGATTAAAGATTTGAAATATTTTTTCATGGTAGTACTCCGTTTGCTTAATAATGTGGTGATTTTCCCTAAAATAGTTAGCATTCTCTATTTATACCTAAGTTGCTACGGACAAGATTTCGAGATGGCGGACACTACTTTTACTAAAAAAACAAAGCATTTCCGCTGATTTTTACGTTTTCTGTTATACATCGGGGTTAGAAACCCCTCGGACAAGAGCATTCGCAAATAGGTAGCAACTTGGGTTATTTATTGAAAATTTTTCTGAGAATCAAGAAGGCACCACCAACAATAATGATGAAAAACGAGACGAAAATTACAATTTGTAAAAGTGTCTTCAAAATTTCAACAAGAATCACGACACAAACTGCAACAACGATTATCCCTAAGATAGTCAGTAGAACTTTATTCATAAATCGGTATGAAAGGGCCTGAAGTCCCTTGAGTGTCTATAACAAATTTGTTGGTATCTTCCAATGTTATGAGCGGATGTAAAATCCGCTCATGCCTAAATTTGAGAATTAGCGTGCAGATTTGAGTTTAACAGCCATGGTGATTCTCTCTGCATCGTCAATAGATAAATGTTTGAACGTTATACCTATTTTTTAAGACTACCCCATGTGGTAGCCAGTTTCGCTTTTGGATCAACAGCAAGACCACTTTCCAAACCATTATCCATTAAGGAATTAATATCATCCTCACTTAACGCAGTGTTGAAGATGATAAATTCGTCGAAAAGACCTTGCCAGTGCCGTTGATTGTCCCATGAACCAATTTTACCAGGATCAAGCACACCAGGGTTATTACCCCAGTCGAGCTCTGCGTCTAATTCGCCATTGATGTAAAAACGGATCTTCCCTTCCTTTGCACTGTAAGCGGTTGCAATATGGATCCATTTGTTCATTTCGCCACCTGCCACTGCAAAGTTGGCAAATCTATCGTTTCCACCGGGGTTGCCGTTAATGGAGAATTCCACTTTATTATTCGTATGCAGCTGATAATGAATATCACCGCCTTTCCAACCGGCATTATTGTAGAAGGTTCGCCACTGTCCTTCTCTGCCAGTGGATTTGACCCAGTGTACGAAAGTGATCTCCTCAAACGATCCCATTCTCTTATTTATGCTAACCCATTCGTTTGTACCGTTTAGTTCAATCGCTTTACCGATCTGACCATCAACATATTTTCCACCTTGAGGTTCACCGTCAAATCCGTTTCCAGAAATATCTTTAGCATCGCCATCAAAAAGCCACGCCGCGACAATCATGTCGTTTGTAATCTCTGCCAAACCGAGCATGTTGAAACTCAAGATGAGTAGTAGGCTTAGAGCAAATGTGATAATTTTAAACAAAATTGACCTCCTCTGTGTTGAAGAAAAGAGAACCATTAGTGTTCTCTAATTCCTATTCTACAGTGCTTAATTAATACCGATTTTGATTGATTTTATCACAAAGACGAATTAAATGCAACAGAATTGTGTCAAGATGTCTGAATATCTTATAGTAAAAACCCACAATTACCTGGACATTAACAAGGTTAGGAAAACTCGCCAGTGAGAGCGTGTCGGGAATGTTGTTCATTGAAATGTGCACATATTTTCGGATTGGACTATAACATAAGGTTATATGGATCTATGTTTAGCGACGCCGCGTGGGTTTTCAAATGCGTCTACCCACAGATGACACCATTCTGCATGATCTGTCAGAACAGATCCAGGATTCTTACGACTGCGGACAATAAAATCTGGATGTGCTGTTCTACCTGTGTGGTGTCCTGTGGTCTGAAAACGCAAATCTAATGACCAACGGCATCGGTCTGATTTGTTGGGTTGCGAACGATGTGGCGTAAAACGACTTAGCAAGATGATGTCACCTCGATAACATTCCAACATCATCGGTTCAACATCCGGCATTAAATCTGGGACAATCATAGTCCCGCCCTCTTTTTGATGCGTGAGGTATCCAATATCTTCAGTAATACCGGGTAACGCTTCCAGGCATCCCATTTCAATTGTGCTGTCGCCTAATGGTAACCAACAGGTGACAATATTTGAACCTTCTGCCTCTTCCATCATAACGCCAGCGTCTTGATGCCACGGCACGCCACCTGCCCAACTTACGTTTCCGTCAACCACTGGTGGTTTCGCGCGCACATGCTGAATCGGGTTGCATGTTATCTCGGGCCCGACAATTCCTTCAATAACATCAAGCAGATTGTCGTTCCGCATGAAATCAAAGATAGATTTGCCTCGATAGTGCATAATATCCATTCCACTTCCGATTTCACCGGATTGGGCAAGGAGTTTTCCGAACCTTCTATCAAACGGTTCATCTTCAAAAAGGGTTTCAATCTTCCCTGCCTGATGTAATGCGTTCGCGCGTTCCGAAATCCAACCCTCAATTTCGTCTATAACCGGTTGGGTATCTTCATCTGTCAAAGCATTTTTGACTACCAAGACTGCCTTTGTACGATAAGTTTCTTTCTGTTCTTGTGTTAGTCTCATAAACGTTCTCCCAAAATATTTTTAGCGATTATAATAGCATTAATGCAAGTCGTAAACAATAAGAAAAAATTGGGGTATGTAAAGTTTTCGTACAAAGCATATTGTCGGTTGAATTTCGCTTTGCCTTCCCGATGGACACCTTCAATTAGGACGTTTTGCACGTCCTAGGGACGTGCAAAAGTCAATCAGGCCAAGGATTGGGACGTGATTTTCAGCTTTTTTGTTTTCTCTTCTCTTTGTTCTTTAGAAATTTTGCGTATATTGAGGAGAGCATTTAATTATGTGATAATAATATTAACATGCATATATTGGTTTGTCAAGTTAATTTTCTAAAAATAATCAGTGATAAAAACTGGACACACCCAACACTTCTGTTGTCCGTTGGGTATAGTGAGCGAACCCCGACACGTCTGGTATATATCGGGTTTCGCTACCACTCTTTACCATAAGTGTCAATTTTGTGTCCTTCTCTCCTGTCAGAATCACGAATTATTGCGGATTTCACGGAGTCGGCAAACATCCAAAATCTTTTTTATAGTATTTACTATAAAAAATACTTGCAAACCAGATAACAACATGCTATACTATTAAAAAATAAAATCGGTCTATTTAACAATGAAACAGCAACTGCTTGATAGTTTTGGACGTGTCCATACGAACCTCAGAATCTCCGTTACAGATGTGTGTAACTTTCGGTGCATTTATTGCATGCCTGAAGACATGGTATTTATGCCTGATTCGGCACTGATGACGTACGACGAGATTCTGCATTTTACGCGTATCTTTGTCGGGTTAGGGGTTAATAAAATTCGGATTACAGGCGGTGAACCGCTTGTGCGTCCTGGAGTGCCGCACCTCATTGAACAACTGGGGCAGATAGATGCGTTGAAAGACATTAGTTTGACGACTAACGGCATCGGACTCGTCACCCAAGCGCAGGCACTTTACGATGCAGGACTGAGACGCATCAATGTGAGTTTAGACACCCTCAACGAAGAGAAGTTTGAGCAGATGACGCGCCGCAAAGTCCTCTCGCGTGTGCTGAAAGGACTCAAAGCAGCACACGACTGCGGGTTCAACCCTATTAAAGTCAATGCCGTTGCGATGCGCGGATTTACCGATGATGAAATCGTGGATTTAGCCACCTTTGCACGTCAAAATAGTTATCAGCTGCGGTTCATTGAGTTTATGCCACTTGATGCCGATGATATTTGGGGACGCAACATGTTCATCCCCGGCAAAGAGATTATAGATAAAATTAGCAGTGTTTATCCACTGGAGCGGATGCAGCTGAATGGCGATGCAAAGAGCGATACCGCACAACGTTTCCGTTTTGCAGATAACGGCACTGAGCTTGGTGTTATACCTTCGGTGAGTGAGCCGTTTTGTGAAAGTTGCAACCGTATCCGTCTTACTGCTGATGGCAAGTTCCGAACATGTCTCTTCTCAATAACAGAGACCGACTTACTTACGCCATTGCGTGAAGGCGCAGAAGACGAAGTGATTGAAAACTTAATAATTGATGCAGTGGCGAAAAAAGAGGCAGGACATAAAATTAATGCTGCGGATTTTGTCAAACCTGAGCGGAATATGTCAAGGATTGGGGGATAAACAGGAATACGTATGAGTCCTCGTAGGTTGTGTAGAGCGTAAGCAAAACCCATAACTGTCAACTTAAGGATTTTCCGAATATGATTCCTGCTCTTCAGTCCCGTAGGGACGGTATGTTTATAGTAGCGTGTGCCATCCCTGCCTTTCTTAGTCCCGTAGGGACGATATGTTTATAGACATAAAATTAAAGAAAGAAATATTATGGCAAATACCTATACCCAAATCTATATACATATCATATTTGCAGTAGAACATAGACAAAACCTCATTCCTAAGGAACATAAAGATGAGTTCCATCAATATATAACGGGGATCGTCACTAACAAAAAACAGAAAGTGATTCAAATCAATTCAATGCCCGATCACATACATATCCTCATTGGCATTGATCCAAATGTTGCTATTTCGGAATTGGTAAAAACTATAAAAGCAAATTCATCACGATTTATTAATAAAAAGCAATGGACGGTTGGAAGATTCAATTGGCAAGAAGGTTTTGCAGCGTTTTCGTATTCACATTCGCAATTAGATAATGTTGCCAATTACATCAAAAACCAAGAGACACGTCATGCACACAAATCATTTAGAGAAGAATATATTGAGATTTTGAAACGTTTTAATGTTGATTATGATGAAAGATATATATTTGATTCGATAGACCCAGATGATTGTTAGTTTCTATAAACATATCGTTCCTACGGAACTCAAGAGAAGCGGGTCATCACATTTCTATAAACATATCGTCCCTACGGGACTAAAGAACATATCATCTTATGAAGTCCACGGACAATAAATGGACTAATGTGAAAAAATATATTATAATTGGTTATTTAGCACAACAGGTAAAATAACAAATCTAAATTTAAGAAGGAGTCCGAAGTCAAGAGATGAGCAATGAATTGATAATTAAAGATTTACATATCAGTGTACAAGAAAATGAGATCATCAAAGGATTAAATCTAACCGTCAAGCAGGGCGAGGTGCATGCCCTTATGGGACCGAACGGGTCCGGCAAAAGCACACTCGCAAACGGATTGATGGGGCATCCTTTATATGAGATTGATTCAGGTGAGGTGATATTCAACGGTGTTGATGTGCTGGAATTAGAACCGAATGAACGCGCAAAATTAGGGCTTTTCCTCGCTTTTCAATATCCGACAGCTATTCCAGGCGTGAGTATGGCGAATTTCCTACGGATCGCTGTTAGTGCAGTCCGTTCTACAGAAACAAATGGCTCTGAAAACAGTGAACTGATTCCGATGCGGGAATTCCGCAAAGAACTACGCGAAAAGATGACACAACTCGGTGTGGACGATTCTTTCGCGAGACGTTATCTCAACGATGGATTCTCTGGTGGTGAGAAAAAACGTGCTGAAATCTTACAAATGGCGATGCTTGAACCGAAAATCGCTATCCTTGACGAAACCGACTCCGGACTTGATATTGATGCTGTTCGCATTGTCGGTGAAAGTGTGAGCAGCTTGGTTGGACCTGAACTTGGTGTCCTGATTATCACACACTATCCTCGATTGTTAGACTACATCCGCCCGCAATTTGTGCATATACTGCTTGATGGCAGGATTGTGGAATCAGGTGGATGGGAACTTACACAGTTGTTAGAAGCAGAAGGTTACGATCCTATACGTGAAAAATATGGCATTGCTGAAACCATTCAGCAAAATTAAGATACAAGGAGGAATACAAATGGCAACCCCCGAAACACAACAACTTGACGAAATCGGAATTAGTAAAGACTATCAATACGGATTCCACGATGATGTTAAGCCAACGTTCAAATCCCGAAAAGGATTGGACGAAGAGGTCATCAATCAGATGTGCGACATCAAAGAGGAACCGGATTGGATGCGTCAGTATAGGCTTGAAGCTTATGAAATCTTTAAGCAGAAGCCGATGACAAAATGGGGCGGCGATCTTTCCCAACTCGATTTTGACGATATTTATTATTATGTCAAAGCATCAGACCGAAGTGAACGGAGTTGGGACGATGTGCCAGAAGACATCAAGAAAACCTTTGACCGACTCGGCATACCGGAAGCGGAACGGAAGTTCCTCGCGGGTGTCGGCGCACAATACGATTCTGAGGTCGTCTATCACAACCTCGTTGAAGAATTGGATAAAATTGGCGTCATTTTCGTTGATACGGATACGGCTGTCAAAGAATATCCTGACCTCGTGAAGAAATACTTCGGCACTATTATTCCGTCTGCGGATAATCAGTTTGCAGCACTAAACAGTGCTGTC
The DNA here is from genome assembly GCA_028824125.1 of Candidatus Poribacteria bacterium. GTDB lineage: Bacteria > Poribacteria > WGA-4E > WGA-4E > WGA-3G > MSPOR6. The sequence continues at coordinate 1,127 of JAPPES010000132.1, read as the reverse complement.
TGGAGTGGTGGTAGTTTCATTTATGTGCCGCCCGGTGTAAAGGTCGACTATCCGTTGCAGGCATATTTCCGAATCAACACCGAAAACATGGGGCAGTTTGAACGCACGCTCATCATCGCTGACGAAGGTTCGCAAGTTCACTATGTTGAAGGCTGCACTGCGCCGACATTTAGCAGTGAATCCTTACATAGCGCAGTTGTTGAAATCGTTTGCATGAAAGGTTCACGGGTGCGCTATACAACTATCCAGAATTGGGCGAGCAATGTATATAATCTCGTTACCAAACGTGCGATGGCATATCAAGACGCCCAGATGGAATGGGTTGATGGCAACCTTGGCAGTAAGTTGACGATGAAGTATCCGAGTGTCTACATGATGGAACCCGGCGCACGGGGAGAAATCCTCTCCATTGCGTTTGCAAGCAAAGGGCAACATCAGGATGCGGGTGCTAAAGTCTACCATTGCGCGCCACACACTACCTCACAGATTACGTCGAAGTCTATCAGTAAAGATGGTGGACGTTCCAGTTATCGGGGGTGGGTTGATGTCGCAAAAGGTGCAAAGGGATGTAAATCTCACGTCGTTTGTGATGCGCTTCTGCTTGACAAGGATTCACGTTCAGATACCTATCCGGTCATTGAAATTAATGAAAACGATACCAACATTGAACACGAAGCGCGTGTCAGCAAAATCGGTGAAGAGCAGCTTTTCTATCTGATGAGTCGTGGACTTTCAGAAGAGGAAGCATCTACCATGATTGTCAACGGGTTCATTGAGCCGCTTGTCAAAGAACTCCCGATGGAATATGCTGTTGAGATGAACCGCCTCATCCAACTTCAGATGGAAGGTTCAATCGGTTAAGTGGCTATCGGTTGTCAGTTGTCAGTTAAGAGACACTGTGTAATACCATTTCTAATTGACAAATTGTCATAACATATTGTAGGTCGGGGTTTGGGTTGAGAGACCCCCAAACAAGAAAAAAAAAAAATTTTTGTTTTTGTTTGACGCCCCCCCAAAAAAAATTTTTTTTTTTTTTTTTTTTTCCCTACACATTTGCGCCCTCCCGCCCCCCCCGCGACTGGGTGGGATTTTAATGGTCTGTCGCGGGATTGTCAAAGTCATTTATT
>JAPPES010000049.1 GCA_028824125.1 Candidatus Poribacteria bacterium | reverse complement strand
GCCAAATTCCAAACGCGCGTTTGGCAATGAATTCGCGACTACGAACGCTTGTCTTTTTAAATTGACGCCTATGGTTCGGTTTCCTAACCGAACCTACCGGCCTGGGGTATATAGCAGGTGTTAAAAATTCGTCCGAAAAACCGCAAACTAAATAACCCTGCCCAAATAATTTTAAAGTTCTCTATAAACTACAAACATGTTATACTCTTCCCGATCAGAACACATGTAACAGACATATAAACTACTCTTCACTCAGATTAACCCAAGATTACCTCCGTTTTTTGTTAATTTCTGCATAAATAACGCCATTTTATGCAACCTTTGCAACTAAAATCAGAGTCTTGTATTATGAAGAGATCAATTTTGGAGAAGACGCATGGAAAGCACTGACTTTGAACTGATTCAACGCACGTTATCCGGTGACCAGGACGCTTTTACCGTCTTGGTGTATAGATATCAAAAACGTGTCCACGCGCTTGCATGGCGAAAAACCGGAGATTTCCACGTCGCCGAAGAGATAACGCAAGACACCTTTCTCCGAGCGTACAAGAAACTCGGCACGTTGAAGAATCCAAATCTGTTTGCCGGATGGCTCTATGTGATAGCGAATCGTCTTTGCAACACCTGGTTGAAAAAGAAAGCACCTGATATGCAATCGTTGGAAACTGTTCCGACAGTCCAACTTGAGGAACACCTCTATTCCGAATATACTGCCAAACAACGTGAAGAACAAGCATCGGAAAAACGGGTTGACCTTGTCAAACGTCTCCTCCAAAAATTGCCAGAGAGTGAACGGATCGTAGTAACGCTTCATTACCTCGCTGGCAGTTCAGTTAAAGAGATTAGCGAATTTTTGGGCGTATCATCAAACACGGTGAAAAGCCGTCTCTATCGCGCCCGCCAACGTTTACAAAAGGAGGAACACATGGTACGTGAAACTTTGGGCAGTTTCCAGTCCTCAACAACCTTAACTGAAAACATAATGAGAACCCTCAAAGAAACTGGCACGCAGATTGACCCTGCTGTGCCTTCGGGAAGTAAACCGTTTGTGCCGTGGATAGTTGCCAGTTCAACCCTTGTTTTGGTGGTGTTGATGCTTGGACTTGGTGCGCAACACCTTGCACGCTTTCAGCAACCCTACAGTCTTGATGCTACATCTGAAATGACAGTAGACATTGTTGACGCAGATGTCTTGATGAATCTTCCGTCCGATCCTGATGCCCAGAATCAAATCGGTAACGTTGACGCTCCCGAAAAAAGCGAAGGGACAAGTCCGCATCCTAATGCAAAGTTGTCTTCCTCTACCTCAGGCCGTGTTGTTGATGAGGCAGGGAATCCCGTTGAGAATATAAAAATAGCTATTACACCTGTTAATTTTGTCAATGGTGGTTGGTTCATCCGATGGGATGAAAATGGTAAACGTATAGACCAGTCTAAGTACCAAGCAAAAACTGATTCTGATGGTCGTTTTGCAATTACCAATACAATGGGCGGCCCAGCACAATTAACACTATTTCCACATCGTCGTTCAGGAATCCGTATCTTAAAGGTTCAAATCGCAGATATGTTTTTCTACCCTCATGGAATGACGCGCGAACATGGAATTGTGTTCACCATTCCCTCAGACAAACATGTTAAAGACGTGCAAATTATTCTGGAGCAGCCACGAATCCGAGGAAAGGCACTGAATATTGATGGCACTCCAATTGCAAACACAGAAATTCGATTTACTATGGAAACCTTTAACGGGCAAGGTTCTTCTTACGGAGAAGGTGCTGCTGATACAGATGCTGAAGGGTACTTTGTGGACTACCTGTATAATACTAATAGGGATGATACAACTCTTATTTGCTGGTTGTCCGCCACGTATCAGGAACAAACTGTAAATGCAAAACCGTTTTTCCTAAAACCAGGAAATCAAACGCACAATCTTGTTTTCACGTTTGGTGGATCTCCCCGATCTTCCTTACCCATACGAAAAGAAGGATTTACGAGTGCATCATTCTCAACAAATCCCAGCACACAAGATGTATGGGTAATAAACCCTGAAAACGGACACGCGTATAAAAAAATTCTATGTAAGAATTGGAATGAGGCAAAAACAAAAGCTGCCGCCGAAGGTGGATATTTAGTTTCAATTAACGATGAATCAGAACAGAAATGGTTACAAACTGTCTTTAGAAGTTCGTCCAGTTTTATTGGACTCAACGATATTTCACAAGAAGGCCAATGGACATGGGACAACGGTGAACCCTTAACTTACATCAACTGGCGGACGCAAGAACCTAACGACTCAGGCAACACAGATGGAGATTATGTCATTCTGGGAATTACGGGAAAATGGGAGGTTGTTAATCCCGGCAATCGGCGATGGCGATGGCTTCAAACCGCAGTCATTGAAAAGACAGAGTTCCCCGTAGATAATTAAGTCAAATATTTGCCTAAAAGGAGAAAATTATGAAAAACCCAAAATTCAACATTCGAATTGTAATCTTGCTAATTGTAGTTATCACAATATTTATCGGATTTCCTTTGCATAGTCCCGCTCAAAAACAAACATCTACATTTTCCGGACGTGTTATTGATACAGAAGATAATCCAGTCGCAGAATTACCCGTATTCATTGTTCCTCAACCAGATATAAAATTTAAATCAAATTCTATTCAGCATCTATTATGGATAAGAAAAAATTACTCCGATTCACCGCTGATACTCACAGATTCAGATGGAAGGTTTTCGATTACAGACATCCCATCCGGTTCCATGTTTTTCGGTTCACATCCTTACAATATAGACAAACTACTTTCAGATAGATTTGAGTTTGAACAGGAAGATTATGAATCTGACGTTGAAATCCTATCCCTCCAGATCAAAGATATAACATTCCATTCTCGTAGACGTAGCAACACGATCCCGTTTGGTCTAAAACCGGGAACACATATTGAAAACGTGCTGGTTACAGTAAAACCACGTATGCGGATTCGAGGACGCGTTTTATTTAAAGATCGCACACCGGTTGCTAATGCAAGATTTCGTATTAGCTTTTTTTATGATACTGAAGATGGAAGAGGACATGGAAGCTCCGGTGGCGGCCCAAAAACAGATGCTAAAGGTTATTTTGTCTATTACCTGAAAGAGAGAAATGATCCGGCATTCTATACGTTTTCTGTGGAGTATATGGGGTTGATAGCAAAGTCTGATTCTATACTCCTTAAGCCAGGAGAACGACTTGACGGTTTAACATTTACATTTAACAGTGCCCCAATTGAACCTAAACCACTTCGGAAGAGAAAAATAATAGTCACGAAACCTGACCCTCCACCAGTGCAAGAACACCTGTCAAGGCAGAAACCTGAAGAAGTATGGATTGTGAATCCTACAAATCGCCACGCTTATAAGCGGGTTCACTGCAAGACTCGTGACGAGGCAATTGCCCAAGCCATCAAAGAGAAAGCACATCTTGTCACAATCAACGATGCAAAGGAACAGGAATGGTTAGAAAAAGTTTTTGGGTATGGATTCTATTGGATAGGACTCAGCTACGTCAAAAAAGAGGGGAAATGGCAGCGGCATAACGGCGAACCCCTCACATACGAAAACTGGTTACCCAATGATTACTTTTCTGAATCCTTTGATGTCAATGAAAGAAACTATGCTGTCATGACTTTTATTGATGGAAAATGGTATGCTGTTAGTCCGAAAAGCGTAATTGTGAAAATGACAGAGATGGCAATCATTGAAAAGGCAGACGTGAAGATAAAACAATCTGCCAAAAAGAAGTAACTGGGGTAGTTCACAACGAATTTGATTTAGATGTGCGATTAAAGGCAATAGGCACGCTCATGAAGTTTAAATAAATATTTCGGTAAGGGGCGAGGTTAGGAAACCTCGCCAGCCGCAGCAGGTGTACATCTCTGCTGGCGAGGTTTCCTAACCTCGTCAAATTACCCAATTTATTTTTTAATCTTCATCCGCGTGCCGTAAATGCCCCATACTGTGCAGCATGGACAAACCCTGCACGTTTTTGTGCAGGGTTTCGTCTTTGAATTAGAGATTTCCGTATATTTAGTGGTTTCGAATTGGCACATAAATTGCTTTATATGAGTATGTAGTAGATTCTCAGTACGCCAACTGTGTAGAGGAAAATTTAAAGAATAAGTAATGTTCTTCATTACGTTGATTTAAAGGTAGCAGGCACGCTCTGCGGGGAATCATGGCGAATACCATACGGGGAATCATGCAGAATGCCACACGCGCATTCTGCCACGCGCATTCATACCGCTGATTTGGCGTATTCGCCATGATTCATACCGTTGATTTGGTGCCATCCGCTTTATATTTTAGGGTGGACGGCACACGGCGTGTGCCTACTACTTTGCTTATGTATTCGTTTATATGAAAATGTGAAAATATACGAGAAAAAACGAAAACTAAATACCCTGCTTTACACTTTCTTTACATTGCCAATAATTTCTACATAGGGTATAATAATTAATGTGATCCAATTCATTTCAATATACCCACCGAATCTTAGGGAAGGAGACATTTACAATGAACCGTTTTCACTTCACCCTATTTGTAGTTTTCATTGGTAGCTTGACGTTTTTGCTTTTAATATCTTTACAGAGCCAAGCTGCAACTTTTTCAGGTAAGGTTGTTGACGAAAAAGGAAATCCTGTTCCTGATGTCGTCATCGCTATTCAACCTTCTTTAGATTTTAGGCCTGTCATAAATATAGATGATCCCGAATTTAATTTTCCCTTACCAAGCACATCTGACAAGACGGGAGCGTTCTCAATTGAAGATATTATGCCATTTGTAAAAAATAGTTTAAAATTATCTTTACCTGACTACCAACTTCTGTCGATCAAAATTGCGGGAATAACCATCGCTTTAAATCAGCAGTATCACCATTTCGCGAGGTTTCCTTTTGCTATCGAACCGGAAACGGATATTGAAGACGTTGAGATTACCGTACGTATTAGAATGCGGATCCGTGGACAGGTGCTTGCCGAAGATGGTACACCACTAAGCAATACTCAGGTGGACCTTATGGTAAGGAGACGCAGTAAAAATGGAACAGGTGGGGGTAGTAGCGGCGGCACAGAAACCCTCGGCATAGATGGAGACTTTACCCGCTATGTGAATTCTCCTGCCTATTATACTGTCTTCGTAACATATCAAGGGCAATCCGCAGAATCTCAGGAAATATTGTTGGAAGAGGGACAACGACTTGATGGACTCACCTTGACGCTTGAAGAAAAACCGGATCAACCTCGCAAACCCCAAGTAGTGAAGGCACCAGTGCCTCATGTTCGGGACCCAGGACGTCGGGCAGCCGCGTGGCAACGACAACGCGAAGGGATGTGGGCAATCAATCCTGATAATCGACACGCCTACAAAAGAATCTATGCCGATACGCATGAGGAAGCGCTTGCACAAGCCACCACCCAAGATGCACATCTCGTTGCCATTAACGATAAAGCAGAACAGGAATGGATACTTGCAGTCTTTGGGAAAGAAAACTATTGGATTGGATCAATTAACGATGCAAAAGAAGGTGCCAAACAGTGGCACAATGGCGATCCGGTTACTTATACTAATTGGGACACAGAGCAACTCATTGCTGAGCCTGAAAAGGAAGAGAAAACGACCAAAAATTTTACTGTCCTCATAGGCGTAACCGGAAAATGGCAACAAATACGTGAGGGGAATCCTGTTGCAAGCATCACTGAAAAAGCGATCTTGGAAAAGAAAGATCTTATCGTAGGCGCACCAGAACCTGACGAAGATCGCTAAGTACATCAATATACAAGGAGAGATAATCATGAGATACATCTATACTTCGGGAAAACTCACAGCATTTGTAGTCATTATGTTGTTCACTGTAACAGGAATTTTCGCGCAAGAACCACTGACAGAACCCGACGCACAAGCACCAAGTGGGCTATCGGGCAAAGTTGTGGACACAAAAGGAAAACCTATTTCTGAGTTCACATTTATAATCCACTCCATACAAAACCTAAAAGGTCCCGCTCCACCGATAGGTATGCTTCCATTTGCTTTTGAGGGACTATTAGAAGACCAAAACCAAGAAGGAAAACCTCGCGCTATGTCCAAAGCAAAGACTGATGCAGAGGGTGCTTTTAGCGTTACCAATATCCAACCGGGGACTATTCAGATAAGTGCCGTTCCAAAGGCTATGTTGGATTTCCTGGAGAAGGGTGCCCCCAAATTACCGCCAGAAGTACAACAAAACTTACCGCCAGAAGTACAACAGAATCTACTTCCACAACTGCAACGAATTCCACCAATGGGACTGATGCATCCTGGTAGAAGGGAGTCGGAAATGCAGATTCTCTCTATTCGACTGAATAAAGTCACTTTTTTCTACACAGAGGGTCCGGGGCCTTTCGGGGGGTTCGCGTTTGGACTAAAGCCGGGTATGAATATTGAAGACGTTAAAATTACCGTCAAGAAACGACTTAAGATACGGGCGCGAATTGTTTATGCCGATGGCACCCCTCTTGCTAACGCTGAAGCAGATCTGAATATGCGGTTCCGAGGGGGAGAATTTGGCGGCGGCAGTGGAAGCCACGGAACCAACTGCTTCACTGATGCTGATGGCTACTTTACGCAATATAAGGAGGAACCTGGATTTTATACACTTTCCATAAGGTATAAAACATTTTCCGGAGGGGCAGGACCATTTTTACTTAAAGAGGATGTGGAACCTGGGAATATTGTGATAAAACTCGACGGGAATCCCGTTGCGAAACAACCCCGTGATGAGATTAAAGAACTTGATAATGTGAAAGCCGGTCATTTTATTAAAGACCTTCTCAATAAAGATAATGTCCGTCAACCGATCATGCGACCAGCAGCCAAACCAAAGAAGATAATTTGGATCATTAACCCCGCAAATGGGCACGCTTATGCAAAGATTCAATGCCGAGATTGGCATGATGCGCAACAGAAGGCAATTGCGGAAGGCGCACATCTCGTTTCCATCAACGATGAAGAAGAACAGTTTTGGCTTGAGGTAATCTTTGGAAGACCTTTTTGGATAGGACTCAATGATGTGGAAAAAGAAGGGGTATGGGTTTGGGATAGCGGTGAACCGGTTACTTATACCAATTGGACAACTCGTGAATTTCCCCATGACCCGAGTCCGGAAACCGAAAGGGATTATGTTGCAATCGCTCTTCACAATCACGAAGGTGGGTGGCAGTCTGCCGGTCCCAATAGTCATCTTTGGCGAATGGCGCGGCAAGCGGTCATAGAAAAAGATGGGTTGGTGTCCAAGATACCCGAAGCGGCAGAATCTGAAGATGAGTAGGAATGTGTCACTATTTCAAAAGGAGATTTTACGATGAAATATCAGAATTACAGACAATGGCTTGGATTTCTCGTTGCGGTTGCGATTCTCTTTACCTTTACCATATCGTTTGCTTTTGCACAGGAAAGTGCGACATTTTCAGGACGTATTATTGATGAACGTGGCAATCCAGTTGATGGTATTTCGGTAGGAATTAGACCATATATGATCAAGGGTGGTGGCGCGCATGAAGAACAATTCTTACCTCCGTTAGTAACACAGACTGGTCTACAAGGCAGTTTTTCTATCACGGATATACCACCGATATCCGTTAAATTGGTCGTAGGCGATGACGAAACAAAGATGCTTTCAATCGAAATCGGAGATTTAATTCTATATCCGAATAATCGTCCACCATTTGAAGAAATGCGTTTTTCCTTAGCACCAGGGTCGGAAACCCAAAACGTTGTCATCAAGGTAAAAACAGAGATTAAACCGCAGATTCGGGCACGTGTTGTTTCTGCTGATGGAACACCGATCACGAAAGCGCCTATTCGCATTCGTGTGTTACGTAGAGATATAGATGAAAGTGGAGGAGGACATTCAAGTATGTTTAGGCATACCGATGCGGAAGGATATTTTGTGGAAGACCTTAGAGTAGATGGTGAACCTCAATATTATAGACTGGGTGTTGAATATCAGGGCTATTTAGCAAAAGCGGTGTCGTTTATTCTACACGAAGGTCAACCTGAAGTTCATCTCCTTTTGAGACTCAACGAGAATCCGATTCCAGAAGATGAATGGGCACGCGAGCGCCTGTTTAATGCATTAGATGAATTTCTCAATCCACCATCAGTGTGGGTGGTGAACCCTACGAATGGACATGCTTATAAAGAGATTTATTGCCATAGTATTGAGGATGCAATTGCAAAAGCTATCGCAGAAAATGCCTATCTGGTTTCTATTAACGATAAAGCGGAAAATGAATGGATTAAGAAGGTTTTTGAAGGGAGGTCCATTTGGATCGGACTCAGCGATGCTGCCGAGGAGGGAAAATGGGTGTGGCATAGTGGGGAACCTGTTACGTACACTAATTGGATCAATATTGAACGGTCGACTGGTAATACTGATATGAAAGATTATGTCATCATTGAAAAATTCACCGGTAAATGGGAGGCAGTTATACCTGGAAATGAACAAGCCCGTTACACCCAAAAGGCTATCCTGGAAAGGGCAGATATCCCTGCTGAAACGTCATCAAAAAGTGAATAGTAGTTTATCCCGTTACTATGGAAGCGGTTACCAACCGTTGTTAAAGGAGAATTGACTAATGAAACGTTTGGGTTTTATGCATGTTGTATTCCTCATTGGAATAGTTGGATTTTGTCTCATTACATCCATCCCTTGTATAGCACAAGGGAAAACTGGCACACTCTCTGGGACTGTTGTTGATAAAAATGGGAAACCGATCCCTGAATTTATCATTAACCTATCTCCTGCTTTTCAAATATCAAAAACTAACGAGAAAGGAGCTTTCACTTTTACCAATGTTCCTGCCGGACAAGTTCAGATTACAATCCCAGTGCAGCAACCAGAGCAGAATGAAAAGGGAGTTTCCAATAAATTTTTGACAGATAAACCGGACAATGAAATTGTTACAATCAAAATAGGGGAAATAACCATTTTTCAAGACGGACATCCGGCTTTCGGAGGTGTCAAGTTTGGTATTAAGTCGGGTAGCAAGGTTGAAAATGTAGTGGTGACCGTACAGCAGCGGATGCGGATTCGGGCACGAGTTGTTTTTAAAGATGGAAAACCGTTAACTAACGCTCTTATTACCCTAAAAGTTGTCCATGAGAAGTTGAATAATAGAGGTAGTGGTAGTTCAAGTGGAGGGTCTGCAACGAATTCCGAGGGATATTTTGTACATTACATTCAGAAAAATGAGGTTCCCGCTAACTTCACAGTTACTGTGAAGTATGAAGTCTTTTCGGCAGAGTCGGAACAGATTTTGATTGAAGAGGGAACGCGCTATGATGACTTGGTTTTGACGCTGGATATTAAGGCGCCTGCGAATGAAACACCTAATAAACCTCCTATTGAAACGCAAATCACACCTTCTTTCCAACCCAAACCTCGCACCTCTCCTCGTGAATCGTTGCCAAGCTTACTTCGTAAACTGACTAAAACGCCAAAGCAAGCTGCTAAACCAAATGCAAATCAACCGATTCTTTCACAACCATCCAATAGTCCGAGGCATCCGATGGACCTTAATTCATGGGTTGTGAACCCAGCAAATGGACATGCGTATAAAAAGATAGGGTGCAGAAGTCTTGCCGATGCCCAGAAAAAAGCTGAAACCGAAGGGGCATATTTGGTTGCTATTAACGACGAAGCTGAACAGAAGTGGCTTTCAGGCATCTTTGGAAACCGCCTCTATTGGATTGGACTTAGCGATGCTGAAACAGAGGGACAATGGGTATGGCAGAATGGCGAACCGCTTTCCTATATCAATTGGGGACAGAAGCAAAGATTCCCTCGTAGCAGCCTCTCTGAAGAAGAAAAGGACAGCGTTGTGATGACATTCATAGAGGGGACGTGGCATGCTGTTGGTCCTGGCGATCTCTTCTGGCGTTTAACCAGACAGGCAATCATTGAAAAGGGTGAGTAATACTAAATTAATAGGATATATCTTTTCCCGATAGTGAATCAACGCCAAATGCCAAACGCGCATTTGGCGGGTGCGGTTTCCTAACCGCACCGGATCCGAGAATATTGGTGCGGTTAGGAAACCGCACCATAGGCGTCAATTTAGTGAATTCTTGTGGCAT
>JAPPES010000129.1 GCA_028824125.1 Candidatus Poribacteria bacterium | reverse complement strand
CCTCTTTTCTACTTTTTGTCTCTAAAAATCTTAAAACTGTCCAAACTATAGTACACTAAGATAATCGCATTCAATTAATTTTCCATCATCTTCGGCGTTGATATCGCTATCAATGTTCCCAACCATATAAGCACAGAAAGCGATAAATGCTCCGATAATCATAAATAATAGGCGTTCATAAGTACGTTTCATAATTTCTCCTTTGTTAGTGCAGAGTTTTGCCTCTGCGCCTGATTTCAAGGTTTTCACCAAAGTAGAGTTTTTTCATACATTAGGTTCCCATTCAACATCTATAGGAATTTCTAAGGCTGCTTTTAATGCATTCTTAATATCTTCAATATCTTCCTGTATGTCTTGCCAATAAGATTTTCCGGCAGTGGTCTTATGGATAATAAGTATTGTGTTTAAACCACCAGGCTTAAGTTCTGTTTCATCCAACAACTTTGCGGGTTTCACAATCCCTTTTTTAAAAAAGCGGTTGATTATTGTATACCAAGCTTTTGATGGAAGATACAAGGCATTAGGGAACCATATTCTTTTGTAGCTCTTCATTGATTCTAATAAATGCCAGAAACAGTACTCAGCATCTATTTCTTCCCGATATTTCGCTATAGTTATAGCGATTTGGTCTAAACACTGTTTTGGGTTTAGTTCTCTACAATCTATAGGTTCGTTAAAACTAACAAGTTTATAAGTCCCATCAAGTTTTACAACGTCTATTTGTGAGAAACGATTGAGATTTATAATTCCTTTGTTTTCAATCATTGCATACATAGTTGTTGCCCTTTGTAGTGATTGTTTGGGATTTTATACTGAATCTAATCATCTGGCGGATCTGTCAAGATAAACTCTATTATAATTACTATTAAAACTACGGCTGGAGCCAGTATCGCGAATAGAAGAATTAAAAGCGCATACATATTTCATATCTCATAAATTTAAATCCCATTATGCAACTTCCTCAAATTCTGCTGAGTCGCGTGCATAATCAAGGCAAGCATGAATCTGCGTTGTTTTGAGATCGGGAAATTCAACAATGATTTCGTCTGTGGTCCGCCCCGCAGCAAAGTAACCAAGAATAAGACTTACAGGGATCCTTGTGCCTTTTATACGCGGTTTACCCCGTAGTATTTCTGGCGTGCTAACTATGTGATTTCTCCAATTTACTGGCATTTGTTTTTCTCCGAACGAAACAGGAACTATTGATATGACTTGCGTTAGTTAACTACAGTGCATCTCATAAATATTTTATTGGGATATAAATCAGAAAAGGAGGCGGACAAAGCCAGCCTGCTCAAAGTGGTGATCTGTCGTTAGCGCATCCATTAAACCCCGCTGTTCCATGACAACAAAACTTGCACAGTCAACCAGACTCCACGTCTTATCCAATCTGTTTTCCAGTAACTTCCACGCTCGGACATCAAGCTGCTCGTCTATATGTACGATTTTGATCCACGTTTCAGCGCGAATGCTGTGGATATAAGAAACACCCCTTGAACGTGGCACCCGCAAACGTTCACAAAGGGCAATGAGTTCACCCAGCACATAATTTGTCGTGACAACGTGCCGCTTTTCTTCCTGCCACTGTGTGATCAAGTCAACAGCCCTTGCATGATGACGTTCTTGAGATCGAAAGAAAGAAGCCCATCCAGAGGTATCCGCAAAGACCTCATTCATCCGCATGTCCTTGTAATTCTGCCAGTAACCCATCACCGATCAACTCATCGTGGCGATCACTGATGTTTTCCTCATCACATTCCAACGTCCCTGCCAATGCTAGGAGTGACGTGGCCTTATCCGAACTTTCTCGTTTTTCCGATTCCCCTTCGGCTATCCAAAGATCAGACTTCCGAAGAGCAACGAGATAGTTAAGGACGGTCTCAAGCTTTTCAGGTGAAAGTTGTTCAATATAAGCAATTGCTTGTTGTTTAAGTTCAACGTTTTTCATGATGCCTCAAATTGCTACACGTAACGTAAGTTTGATAAAAATGGGATGTTGGGTTTCGCTATCACTCTTGCGGCAGAAAGCGTCTTGAAAAACGGCATATTTGCCGAAATTATAAGGTTTTTATTAACCATTTCCAGAGTGATATGCAGTTTTGAAGATTAAGTTGCTTTTTTTCTGATTTCGTCTTACCAGATGAACTCCATATTTTTCTATAATTCATGTCATTATTTTTTATACGAAAATGTAAGGCTTTATCTTCATGATGCCAACCTATACATATATATCCTACCTCATTACTATAGATAAATGGATCGAACCATTTAGACCATAGATCATTATTAAGATATATTTGTAATAGAAGAGATTTCATAAGATCTATCGCATCAGACAATGTTTCACTACTCGGTTTTTCAAACCCTTTCCCTTCCCAATCAAACTCAATATCTACTATATCATTAATAGACTGTTCTATCTCTTGTAGTATACTATATTTTCCACTTGCGATTGTGGCTTTATGGGTGTCTGGAGATTTTTCACTATAGTCTAATTTCATAAGGACATCCCTTTACTTGCATCGTTAGCGTTTTAGACTTGTTAATCTCAATCGTTGATGGGACCGTCTGCAGGTGTTCAGTATTGCTGCTTTAAAATAAATTTTAACATAACTATTGGACATTATCAAGAGATAATCGATTGTCCGTTTCTTGGACTGTAGCAGGTTGACGAAGGGTTCAACTAACCAGTCGTTTTGTTGTGATGTGTAGTGCATGTTAAGTCTTTCTCATTTTTTTATTTATAAATATTTTGATTCTGCTTCTTAAATTGATACATAAGGTTAGAGTGCAGCAAAACTCAACAAATTCTTGTGCATGCCGAGTGTGAAGTATCAAGTTGACAACTGAAGTTTTGCATAATTTATTCTTATTCCCAATCCGCTATCCACTCTTTTATAGGATACGTGACACCGCAAACTAAACATCCTAAAAGAAGTACTTCTAACCAAGGCCAGCGGGGTATGCGTCGAAGTATTTTACGAATACCTGTCCATTCAGTAAAAGCAGGTTCACCATCTGCTTCCATTGTTTCAAGTAATGAACCATGATCTTGCCAATACCCATTTTTAAGATAATAATAAATCTCTGAGTAAACTATATGACCAAACCAAATTACAAAACCTATACAGACTAAGTAATAGATCAAGACAAGTATACATGAACATCCATTATTCGTCATTTTTAGTATACTCCACAATGAGTTAACTTTTTACGTAAATTAAACTGGATAGCCTTTCTGTACCGCTATTCTAAAATAAAATATCCGTTTTCATCAAACGCAGGAATTGCTCGGATATCTGATATGCCAAAATCGGCATACACGTGTTTCACTAAACCGTAAGCCTCATGGTCAGGAATAAAATCATTGGAAACCCATTTTTCAAAATGAATTGGGTCCGATTTTTCGTACACACTTTCCTCATGCAAGAATACACCAAACGTAGGATGGGTGGGTGCTCCCTTTGGCAACGCATACCTTATGATATTATGATAGTCCTGTTGTATGAAGATGTCAGATTTAATACCCGACTCATTGTATATATCCTTAACTAATCGCAAGAATGAGACAGGGAACTCAATCACAACATACGGATACAACCATTTTATAGAATTAGGAATTGCGAATTGTGGGGAACCCCATCCTCTTTGAAACTGATTATAAATAGGACACCTAACTTCAAAATATCCATTCTTTAGTAAGATTATTTCGCCACCCGTTAAATTACGTCCATTTATTCCCTCTCTTGTTTGAGATACTTCCTGATCATATAGTCCTGTAACTCCAAAACCAGCAGGACGTCTTCTATTCGGTGGATCATACAGAATCTCGCGTATGTGTTGATCCTCAGTAGATACAGCATCGGGATTAAGCACTTTCGGTAATGTGAAGATGCGGTAATAAGGTTCGTCCGATATAACCTCATCAAAACGTAAATTCATAATACGAACGAGTTCATTGTAATTTTCAACATCTAAAGCATTATCTTCCGGTGTAATTGAATCCATTCTCTCTCTTTGGAAACTTCTAATTATAGGTATTAATTTAGTTTCAAGTTCATCAATACGATTTATGATTAACTCCTCAGGTTTTGTTGGAGACCTTTGTGAATAGTCTTCAAGCATCTCGTCAGTTGGGTAATCTCTTATTGTGTCGTTATATCGCTTTACAAAGATATTCGTAATCGTGTTATTCAAAGTGAAACCGTGAGGTCGCATTTCGTTTGTGGGAATATGAATAATCACAAGGTCTTTATTTTCTTGTGTCAAATGATATTCTCGCACCTCCAGTCCTGGAATTCGTGGCTTGATATATTGTAAGCAAATGTCATTGATACGTTGGGCAACGCCAGCGGCATTCTCAATATTGAAAAACTCTTGTGCGATTCTATTATTTTCATTGACACCGATAAGAATGTATCCACCTGCAGCATTAGCCATCGCGGCAACATCTTTGCATATCTCATATTTATGTTTTTCGGGTTTCTTTGAATCTTTTTCGTAGTCCAGCTGCTTGAAATCAATCTGCAAATCTTCTTCTTGATCCCCGATTAGATTTATCAAATCTTGGTCAGTAATTTCAGATATGGGTTTATTGTCAAATATCATTTGTTAATATATCCTCAAATTCTGCTGAGGCGCGTGCATAATCAAGGCAAGCATAAATCTGTTTTTCTCATCAGTACCACCTTTTCAAATTCGCCCACTTCGTTGTGAGTTTACTATCTGCTTCGACAGCGGCATATTCTTCAACATAGTTCAGCAAATTCTCCATGAAAAGTTTTGCCATATCTTTCGTATGGCCATCTTTACCTACAATATGATATTTATCGGGTGCAATTGCCATCATCAGGAACTTGCCTTTTCCGTATTCTGCTTCCATGATGACAGGGTCTCCCGAACTTTCCATCAGCACGTCAAATCCGTTTTGAGAAGTGATGACTTCCCAAACAGTAGGCCAATTTCCAAATCCCCAGCCTTTAAACTCTTTCTCGTCCATACGGTTGGGTTTGTTAAAGAGCAGATGGTCTGCTGCCAGTATTTCAAAATCTGGGCTATCACGGTCACTCCGAACACAGCTCAATTCAGGGGGCAACCAATCTACATTCGCTTCGTTCTGATCAGCTTGTGTCGGTTCCCAAACAATACCACCATTTTTGACGAAATCTTGAATCGCTTTTGCATTCTTATCAAGGTTTTGGTGAAGTGTAGCATTGTTGGTCGTCATGCTACCGATTAAAAAGATTTTATTTTCTGCTTTGAAAGGGAGTTGTCCATCTTCAAGCGCATCTGTCAGATCATCATAATCGACTTTGAATTCATCCAGTGTCTGACGCAATGCATCAACCTTTGTCCATTCGTCAGCAAAATCAACAACGGCAATTCCAGCGGCTTGGACAACCATTACGCTGATAACGAGGGTTAAAATATAGCATCCTGCAAATAAACGGGTTAACATAAGTTTATCTCCTTAGTTAGAAAGTGTTTATATTTTAAGATCTTTGTCAATACGTTCTTGTTTAAGTTTTTCTATCTCTTGTTGTAACGCCTCAATTCGTTGGTCTTGTATGCGCATCTCTTTTCCTTGTCTTGCTACAAGGATTTGTGGCAACCCGACAGCCACAGCAATCAAAGCAACCAATGCAATCATAAACCCAAATATCTGTGTCAATCGTCCTTCTACGCCATTGATCCGTTCACCTACAGTCTTTATTTCACCGCTTAATTTTGCATCTAAAGCGTTTATTTGGCCGGTTAACCTTTCGCCTAAAGCCTTTATTTCACCGCTTAATTTTGCATCTAAAGCGTTTATTTTTAAATCGACATATTGCTTAATCCGATTTTCAGATGCTTGAATAAGTTTATCTATATTTTCAAGATCGGATGGTGTGAGTTCTGCAAATGCGTTAGTGCTTAAGATTAGGAAACAGATCGCGAGAAGTAAAACCTTCTTTTTCATTTCATGTTCTCCTTTAAACAGGAGTTTATGTTAGTATGCACGCGCAAAAATTGTTATCTCTTTTGCTTGTGTGCCGCAGACAATACATGCCCCCTCGGAATCCGGTTGCTCCATCGGGACACATTTGATCTCGCATTATTAGTAATGTTCCTGACTCACATTTATCTCTATCCATGAATCCCAACCGTATCGTTTTGCCATGTCTTGAGCATAAGTCTTCGTTCTCTCCGTATGTTTTTCCAAAACGTGTGCCTGTATATCTTTCCCATACCGCATGTGTAACAGGATAGTCTTACCATCATTTTCAGGAATAAAAACTGTATCAATTTGCGTGTTTGTGTAATGAAAAAAGGAATTGAGGAAAACTGCAAACCATTCTAAACGAGATGGGGCATATTCTTCCAATCCTGGAGCTTTTTCTGACATCGTTAATCTCCTGTTTCTATTATTTCAAAATTGTGTTCAGAATTAAAGTGACAATTACAGCAAGAATTCCAACTCCACAAGTTATAATGATATTAGTCATTGTCCGCAAGGTGTTTCTTATCTCTTTAATGTCATCTTTTAGGTCTGTTTTAACTTCACTGATATTTTTTTCAAGGTCTGTTTTGACTTGTTGATTGTTTTTTTCAAGGTCTGTTTTGACTTGCAAAAGGTCTGCTCTGACTTGCATAATGTCGCTTTTGAGATCAGTTTTTACTTCTATAATCCGATCTTCAAGGCGCGACTCAATTCTAACTAACGCTCTGTCAGTATCTTCTTTATGATCGGTAGATTTTTTGAGAATGCTAAGAATTTCATCTTTGTTAGCGTCTGCCATGATATTTTCCCATTCTGGAGGTTTTGATTTGGACAAAACCGAGTTTATCATAACAAGGCAAGAAATGCAAGTACGGCCGGTATTTTTTCTCAATCGCGGATTTAGCGGATTTCACTGATTTAGCGGATTATTGACTTGGTCTATCAAATTATTTTCATAGGATTTATTTTCATAGGATTAGAATGAACGTGTCCGCCACATGTAAGTAGAAATGCCTATTTTTCAGTATCGTTAATCCGCGTAATCCGATAAATCCGCGAAAATCCTTTCCGATAAATCCGCGATTCAGACACGCATGCAAAAAACTTTATACACCCCTTTATTGCCTAAGACACTAATGCATATCTACAGAAAAAATATAACTGAGAATTGTCACTAAAATATAAGTTCCGACCAACACTACCCCAAACGGCCGTTTCAATTGACTGCCCGACACGAAAATCCCAATTCGAAAGACAATTAAAATAAATACCATTGCAGGAAACAAGAATTGGAAAAATTTACCAGATGCTTGTAAGCCAGCTGGTGTTGCAGCAGCTGAAACGCCAGCAACAAAGAGAACATTCAAAATATCTGCCCCTATGATGTTTCCGACTGCCAACTCACCATGTCCACGTCGAACTGCTGTTATCGCTGTTACAAGCTCTGGCAGCGATGTGCCAAAAGCGACAAGTGTTGCTGCAATGATTTCCTCTGGCACGTTAAACCTAATTGCAAGCGTCTTCACAGTTGGGATGAGGATTTGTGCGGCAATAACAACAATTGCAATTGACCCAACGAGTTTAAGAAGTGTAATAAATGTACTAGATCCCTGCAGTTCTGTTTCTGTATCGTGTTCGGAGGTAGATGTTATTGAACCTGCCCATCGGATGGACTGCCACACGTACAATCCTAACAGAACAACAAAAATAATGCCTATGTATTGATGGAGCGTGCCGCCTTGACTAAAGACTTTCGCTGGTGATGACCACGGAAAACATGCCAGTACCATGAGTATTCCAGCACTGACCTGAACATTGGACAACCGCGATGCTAACTGACGATTGAACGATAACGGTGCAATCAGCGATGCCAACCCTAAAATTAAACCAGTGTCACAAATAATTGAACCGACTGCGTTTCCGAGTGCCAGTCCCGGTTCGCCTTGGATTGCAGACAGCACGGAAACCGCTGCTTCGGGCGTAGTTGTGCCGATGCTCACAATCGTTGCACCGATAACCGCTTTCCCTAAACCCCACCGAGTTGAAAGTGTTACCGCTTCGTCTACCAGCCAATCTGCGCCTTTGCTGAGCGTGTAAAGCATTACCGCTATGATAAGAAAAAGGACTACGCTGGGTAATCCTCCAATAAGATGTTCAATCCACTGTTCCATTAACTATAAATGTTCCTTCCCATCTGATATTTTATATATAGATTATCACAGAGACTTGGCAAAGTCAAATAAATTGGTGTTTGACCAGAGTTATTCATTTGATATTGTGGGGACAAAGATGATATACTTGTATCAAGCCTGGGGGTGAATGGATTCGACGGTGGGCGAAAGCATGGTTGCTTTCAATTTCCATCGGAAGTGGGTTCAATTCCCACCACCTCCATCTGAGCAAGTCGTCACACTTCAACCGATCACTTCCCGCGCTTCCAGGACCTTTGCAACGACTGTTTTGACATCTTCTTCATCAACAAACGGGGATAGGATAAACGATTTCAAAGCGACAATCGGTTCTCCATAAGTGGTTTTACGGTAACAATCTGTTGTGGAAATAAAAACACCCCGCCCTTCCATTGCCTCCGCATTAACATATTGAAAAATTTCTTGATTGTAAGTATTGTGCGCGATCAAGCTGTCCCGATACGTAGTATCCTCAAATTCCTGACGTTTGATTTCAAAGGTATCTACACCGACTGGATAGGCGCGGAAAAGGGTAACAGTTCCGAAATTTCCTCGGTTCAGCACAGTTGTGCCTTCGTGTCCTTCTAAGTGTTCCCGTAGAAGCTGCGTCATTTCAACGATGTGTCCCAGTATAGCGCGCAACCCCTCCTCTCCGAACAATTTAAGATTGGCAAGCGCGGCAAGCGGTCCTGTTCCAGCCCTTGAAGTTTCAAGCGTGAACATTCCTGGACGATACTGTCCAAAATGATAGAGATAAGGCATCTGTTCAGGAGACCGTTTCAACAAATCCAGATCAACCTGATCTTTGACAAGAATGAGGCTGGAGATATAAGGCGCGAAGCCTGTTTTATGGAAGTCGATACCAACGGAATCTGCAAGGGAAAGATGTCGGATACGTCTACATGCGCCGGCTAAAGCGCGGATGGTACGCGGGCGAAAACCTAATGGGTTTACCTCAAAATCGTAGTCGTTAAATACTGACCATGCCCATCCAATCACTGCATCAGCGTGAATATGCGGTTTATAGTCAAGTTCAAATTCATTAACAAGGGTTTCTCGCAAGCCCACGATCTGCAGTAAATTGTCCAAACCGAAAGCGTCTGTAGTGCCCAATGTAGCAATAATAGTGGCGATCTTTTTTCCATCTGTGAGTGCTTTTCGGAGTTCTTGTTCAAGTAACTTAAGGTCAATCTCATTTTCGACCGTTGTTGGAATCGTAATTAGATTGTTCGTTCCGATTCCGAGCCAACTTGTGATATTCGCTGCACAGTAGTGGCCTGTATCCGACACAAAAACGACAGCATTTTCGGGTGTTCCTTTTTGCATTGTCTCTGGACAGGCTTTTTCTAACCCTATTTTTACCCCATAAAGTGTCGTTCCTGTACCACCAAAGGTAAACACGCCACTCGCTTGTTCCGGATCGTATCCGATTAATTGTGATGTCATTGCGGTGACCTCAACTTCGGCTAACGCAACGAGTCTGCTAAATTCATCCCAAGCGAGGTTAGGGTTGTGTAGAGAAGCGAGGAGTACTCCTATCAAACTCGGAATTGTAGTCGGTGCAACAACGTTCTGTTGCGTGCGGGGATGTCCGAAGATGGTCATACCCTCAAGATAACTGACAAGTTCCTTAGTTACCACCTCAACCGAGGACATAGTGTCCGCTAATTTTGTCTGTTTTGCTGCTTCAAAATCACCATGAATGATAGAACCGAGGAATGGCAGATGTGTCTTTAGGGCGTCTACCTGGTCCAAGGCGCGCATCATGGAATGAACAAAGTACGAATCATGTATGGTATCAGATATTGGTTGAGGGAAAGCAAGTCTTATTTTTTCTAATATGTTTCGGTATGTCATTTTTTATCCTAAAGTAAAGTGTATTTCTATTGTATTTTAGCAGATAGGTAGTCCAGGAAGCGCTTGTTTTATGAATAGGATTAGGCTTAGAAATGGATAGACGTATCTGTGTCCTTATAGTAAAACCTATAATTAATGGGACATTTCTGTAGAGCAAACTGTATGAAGATTAAATAAATATTTCGGTAATTTCTTTAGTCCCGTAGGGA
>JAPPES010000131.1 GCA_028824125.1 Candidatus Poribacteria bacterium | reverse complement strand
CCTCTTTTCTACTTTTTGTCTCTAAAAATCTTAAAACTGTCCAAACTATAGTAACAATTACATTGTTCTGTTTTTCTGTTGCGACAGCAAAAGAAACGTTCTTTTCAGCACTTGAAAGCAAAGCGGAGGTCGAAAAAGAGGGCGGCACTGTTGACGGTGGCAGTTTTGCCCCCGGTAAATTTGGCAACGGGTTTGTCAGTGAAGAAGTTGGTGATGTTATCCACTTTCCCGTAGAAGACCGTTTCGTCAACCTTGATGAAGGCACAGTTGAGTTATGGGTGACGATGGGGATGGATGCCAACACTATCACGGGTGAACTTTTTGTGTTCATGACTTACAAACGCGGCACCGATGCGGTTTTCTTGCAATTCGACAATGGTG
Source organism: Candidatus Poribacteria bacterium (assembly GCA_028824125.1). Classification (GTDB taxonomy): domain Bacteria; phylum Poribacteria; class WGA-4E; order WGA-4E; family WGA-3G; genus MSPOR6. The sequence continues at coordinate 9,955 of JAPPES010000131.1, read as the reverse complement.
GAAAAGCGCGTATGCGTATAAAAAGCGCGGGGAAATGGATTAATGCTGATAGTGCCCCACTTAACTGGAAAAAAGGAGAACATCACCACATGGCAGGAACGTGGGGACCCGATGGGTTAAAACTCTATCTGAATGGTAAATTAGAAGCGGAAAATGGTTCAAAAGAAGGCCCTAAAGTTTTCGCAGAAACCTTTGAAATTAACAACGCTTCTCCGCCTGATCCAAAATTTCCAACGAATTGTGTTGTTGATGGGCTTCGGATATCTGACCATCAGAAGGAGGTGGGTGAATTAGTGCTTGATGATCCCGCACCGGTTCAACCTCTTGGGAAATTGGCGACAACTTGGGGACAACTGAAAACCGTCAAATAACCGACAGGGTGGACTATAGTCCACCCTATTCGCTTCTGTTAGTTGAACTACTCGAATATTATTTTAACCCAAGTTGCTACTTATAAGTTTTTAGACATGGAAACACCGTCTTTAATGAAAATATGCTGATAATTAGCTAATATTACGACTTGTGCCAGTTAACTAATTGTTTTCGTTGTTTTCACAAATATTAGATATTGTCATATAAACATATCGTCCCTACGGGACTAAAGAGGGCGTTTATTTCGTTTTTCTATAAACATATCGTCCCTACGGGACTGAAGAGCATATCAACAATAGGAAACACGGACAAAACATTCTACTTATGTGAAATAATATTTTACCAAAGTTATTTAGCACAACTCGTTAATATTGTAGCGCAAACTGGAAGTTTGCGCACTTACAAGCACAATCTAACAGATTGTGCTACAAGGTGGCAACTTAGGTTATTTTATACAACTGAATTGAGGTCTATAGATGTACAAAACTGAAAATCCGCTTTTTATAGCAGGTAAAGAAGGATATAATACGTTTCGTATTCCAGCACTCGCTGTTTCAAATGAGGGAACACTGTTGGCGTTCTGTGAGGGCAGACGAAAAGGCGGCGGTGATTCTGGGGACATAGACATTGTGCTGAAACGAAGTTTTGATAATGGAGACACATGGCAACCGATGCAAGTTGCTGTCTCCACAGGAGCAGATACAGATGGTAATCCTGCGCCAGTGGTTGACCGTGATACAGGCACCATCTGGCTACTTTTCTGCAAAAACTTCGCCGATGGCGGAGAAGGCAAAATTATTGCGGGGGAAGCACCGCGTACCGTTTGGGTAACGTCAAGCACTGACGACGGTGAAACTTGGGCAGACCCCAAAGAAATCACATCAGGTACAAAATTGGACACATGGACATGGTATGCTACAGGCCCGTGTCACGGCATTCAATTGGCAAGCGGCAGGTTGGTGATTCCGTGTGATCATGTGCTTGGACAAAGCCGGAATTATGCCGAGATGGGGTATTCACATCTAATTGTCAGTGATGACCATGGCGAGACGTGGCGTATTGCCGGTGAAGCGCAGCCCGGCACCAATGAATCAGTTGTTGTTGAAACCGTAAACGGTGATTTATATTTCAACTGCAGAAACTATGTAGCACCGAAACGGCGCGCTTATGCTTGGAGTTCTGACGGCGGCGATACATTTACCGAATTCGGTTATGACGATGATCTAATTGAACCCATTTGTCAAGCCAGCTTGGTCCGTTATACAGATGCAAATATACACGATAAAAACCGAGTGCTGTTCTCCAATCCTGCAAGCACAGGACGCGAAAAGATGACGGTGCGTATCAGTTACGATGAGTGTCGTAGTTGGAACGATGGCAAAATCTTGCATGAAGGTCCCGCTGCTTATTCTGATCTCTGTGTTGATTCAGACATGAACATAAGTTGTCTCTATGAACGTGGTGAACGCGGTGCTTACGAAACGTTGTCATTCGCAAAGTTTGATTTAGCATGGTTGACAGATGGTGAGGATACACTGTGACCCGAATTAAGAGCAAACTATAGATTTTGTGTTGATTTGTCATCACGGTTATCCTTCCCACCCTATTAGATAATCTCTAATCAAGTTAATTTGGTAAAGATTGCCTTTGTTGGGCGGATCGGTATTATCCGCCTAAACTTAAGGAGGTTAACCGATGTACTTAATACGACGAATCAGCAAATATCCATTAGAGTACGCACGAAGTAAACGAAAAAAGAGGTACTGGCTTCTAATTTGGTTTGTATCAGCTTTTGCGGTTTGTGATGTGCTTATCCTCTTTGTCCTGTTCAAGATTTTTCTACCCATGTTGTTAAATACAACTCCATATCTGCTGCCCGAACATGCCCAAGAGTACACACATCTTGCTACTTTCACTGCCCCCGGACAACATGTTACCACGTTGGCGTTTACGCCAGATGGCAAAACCCTCGCTTGTGCTGCGTATAATGAGATTCTATTGTGGGACGTAAAAACTGGCAACCAATTGTACACAGTAAATGAGTTTTCGGATTATGTAACTGCCCTAACTTTCTCACCGGACGGTATGTCGTTTGCAAGTAGTAGCAAGTCAAATCAAAGCCCCATTATATTGTGTGATACCGTTACAGGACAAGTAAAATCCTATTTATCAGGACATACATCTTGGATAGCTACCTTAAATTTTTCACCCAGTGGAGACACTCTGATTGGGGCAAGTCCTGATGGTATGATAATCGCCTGGGATACCGATACTGGGAATATACAACAACGTATACTTGGGAGATTTGCATTTGCGCGACGTACTACTTTGGCATTTTTCCGGCGTACTTCTCCAACTTATTCCCATCTCGAATCTATCAAGGGACATATCCTCACAAGATGGAATCGAGTGTTTGAGGACACGAATCTCGTTAACACGTCGGAAAGTTTAGTTTCTATTTTAAAATCTAAAATGTTTGAAGACGATGGTATCATTGCGATAACACCAGGTCCCAATCTTCTGCCAATTTATCTTTCATCACATATCTACCCGGTTCAAGCGTTGGAATTTTCTCCAGACGGTAAAACACTCGCCAGTAGTAGTCGGAGCGAATATCAACCGTTTGATATTACTGCTGGAATAATCCATTTGTGGGATGTTGATACAGGACTATCCACATCTACCCTCAAAACACCTGGACGGAGAGTGGATACCATCGCATTTTCATCGGATGGTAAGACCCTTGCCAGTGACGGCAGCAAAAGATGGAAAGGTAGTCGCAAAATTCTCATTTGGGACCTGACTACTCATCGTTTGATCTCTATGATAGATACAGATTCGTGGGGAGAAATTACTGTATTAACGTTTGCGCCAGATAACGTTACACTTGCAAGCGGCAATGATCGAGGCAAAGTAGATTTATGGGATATTACAAGTCAAATTAGAAAATGAATGTTTGACCCGTCTAAGCATAAAATGCCGAAAAAACCTGAGGATCATGTCTAAACATTAGCGGGAGAAAAGTTCTATAAATTTTTATAGTTGTGTTGATATTCGAAAAATTCTGACGAGAATTCTACCGAATATATTCCTTTCCACGATGCTCTGCAATCCATGTCTTCAACGGCAGTTAGCACCTGTGGGCTGCCCACCACCTAAAAGAAAAACGACTTGATGAGTGCCAAAACCGCTATAGCAGTAGAGACAATAATGCCCCCGATTTTCCACCGTTCGTTGGTATCAGCCTTACGCTCACTGATGTTGATGACAACGCTGTCAATTTTGGATTCCACCCGTTGCAAATCCCCTTTTAACTCGGATTCTATCCGTTGCAAATCTCCTGCTAACTTTACATCCGCAGTTTCTGACCGACGGCGGTCATCAGCTTGTTGTAATTTTACATCAGTTATATCTTTCTGCAAACCGCCTACATTTTTTCGTAGGTCTTTTACATCCTCTGCAAGTTCAGATAATTTTTGTAGAATCAATTCATCTCTATCCATTTTGATGTTCCCTCAACTTCTATCAGCAAATATCGCGTTTAAGCATTCTCCTAATTATCCGATATTCTACACCAAAATTCAAGGAAAAACACCACATGTGAACTGAACGGGATAAAATGTCCAAAAATATCTATCACACATATTCCTTTCCACGATGCTCTGCAATCCATGTCTTCAACGGCACATCCGCATCTGTGGGTTGCCACCACCCTTTGATATTCACACCGTCCCCTAACAACTGCCGCCGAATTGGATCGCATTTTTCGAGAATCTCAGGTGGCATCAGGTTATAATCCAAGCCGCGCAGCCAACGATAACTATAACCCATAAACAGGACTTTCCGCGTCACATCGGAGAAATTCCAACCCCGTGAATGCCACATCCGCCGATCGAAAAGCACTGCTGTTCCTCGCTTAACAAGCAGGTCTATTGCACCTTCCGGGTCATCATCAGGATTACTACGAGGTGGTAAGGTGTCAAGTTTGTGGCTCCCCGGAATAAGACGCATTGCACCGTTATCCCGATGTGTAACATCGCTTAGCCAATAACTCACCTTCAGCGACAGTCGTGGATGCGGACGTTCCATCTCTGGAATAGGTCTGCCACCGTCCTGATGCCAACCTGCCCCTTTATTGATACGTTGTGTTTCGGGAGGCTCTGGCGGATACATAATGAGGTGTGAAATATAAAGTTGGATATTCCACCCTAAGATATCCCAAAGCAGCGGAAAAACCTTCTTGGTATCAAGCAGTTCCAGCAATATATCATCTTCAATAACAGTCCGGAACTTTGACAGCAATTTGTGCGGTGCCAGTCCCGATTTGGCGCGTTCTTCAGCGTCAATACGATCAGCGACTTTTTCTAACGCATCTACCATCTCAGGACTTATTGCGTCTTCAACAACGAGATAACCGGTATCGTTGAAGGCATTGAGTTGTTCTTCCGTAGCACAATATTCAAGCCAACTTATGTCCATCATTGCCTTTCCGAATCTTTAATTTCAATCCTCAACCCGCTCAATTATCTCACCTGTTTCACGATCTCTATAGATACGTTTCATTCTACCATCCGGCATCCGCTCATCTTTGAGGTGAGCATATCGCTCATCAGCATCAGGTTTTCCTGCTTGCGCATCATCAGTTTCCGCTTCACCGCGCCAGTCTGAAAGTTCAACTATTTCCCACTGCTTTGTTTTTGCAGATTTATAGCAGGCATCAATGATAGCATTGACAACATAGCCATCATAAAAGGTTTCCAGCGGTTCCCTGCCTTCGTCCATTGCGTTGAACATATCAAGGAACATATCCCGGTAACCGAGTTCAGCCACCTCATCGCCGACAGGAAAGAGCCAACCTGTATCGCTTTCGGCTTTTTCAGCGACATAACCTCCTTGTCCGACAGCCGTAAACATCTCAAAACCTGTTCGAAGCCAATGATTGAGCCAGATTGTTCCTTCGCTACCAGAAACTTCATCGCGTAAATCCATACCACCGCGGAATGCCCAACCGACCTCAAACTGTCCCATCGCGCCACTTTCAAATCGTATCAGCGCGATGCCGTGGTCCTCGGCATCAATTGGATGCACAAGTGTATCTGCCCAGCACATTACCTCAAGCGGTTTGTTGTTCTTCCCAACAAAATTTCGGATGATCTCAATGCAATGGCATCCCATATCAACAATTGCGCCACCACCTGCCTGTTCCAAATCCCAAAACCAATCACTATGTGGACCGGGATGTGTCTCTCTGGAACGCACCCATAAAATCTTACCAAGTGCACCGTTTTGGACGGATTCCAATGCCTTCAAGGTTTTTGGCGGATATACCAAATCTTCCAGGTAACCGCCAAACACACCAGCGTTTTCAACGATATCTAACATCGTTTTTGCTTCTTCAGCGGTGCGTCCGAGTGGTTTCGTGCAAAGGATTGCTTTACCTGCTTCCGCTGCAAGTTCAACTGCTTTCAGATGTAAGTTGTTCGGCAATCCAATGACAACAGTATCTGTCTCAGGATGATTGATAGCTTCTGCCAAGTCGGTTGTTGCGTTAGGAATATCCCACTCTTTGGCAAATTCGGTTGCGCGTTCCTCGCGCCGAGAGTAAACAGCATGAACGCGGTCTGCACCGCGCTGATTATGAAGCGTCATCGTGTAAAACATGCCGATGAGTCCTGTGCCGAGCATCGTAACTTTATGGCTTTTCTGTTCTGACATTCATTCCTCCATTAGAAGTGTTTTATAGTGAAACCCACAATTACCTTTACGTTGGCGAGGTTCGGAAACCTCGTCAGCAAGAGCGTGTGTCTGGATTGTTATTGATTGAAATGTGAACATATTTTCGGATTTTACTATAAAAAGAAAGATTAGGCAAGGTAACCTCACCCGCAAACTATTTCGTTTTGTATGTTGAAATCACACCCCAGTCATCAACTGTCCAGCAGTGATCTTTATCTGTAGCATGGACACCTTTGAGGGTTCCGCCGCTCCCGCCGGCTTTTGAAGCATTCCACTTTTTACCACCATCTACGGTATGTAAAACAGCATTATAATCTCCAACTGTCCAACCTATCATATTATCCACAAACATAATATCATGGAGATTATCATAAGAATCAGTTTTCTGTTGCTTCCATGTTTTGCCACCATCGCTTGTGTGAAGAATTAATCCCTCTTGTCCACAAATCCATCCAGTCTTTTTATTGAAAAAATGGATACCGAACAAGTTGTTATCGAAACCAGCATTCTGCTTTTCCCATGTTTCACCACCATCTGTAGTATGCAGGAGCGTTCCATAAGACCCAATAATCCAACCTGTAGTTGGTGAAACAAACCAGATATTTTCCAAGTTGTTTCGTGTTTCTCCGACACGTGCACGTTCTGAGCTGCCCACCCATGTTTCACCGCCATCGGTAGTTTTGAGGATAGTGTTCTCTGAACCCACGATGAAACCGACCGTCTCACTGATTATCTGAATTCCCATTAAGTTGGCACGTATTCCACCTCTACGCGGGTTATTACTTTGCCCTGCAGCCTCGCTTCTTGCTATTTTTCGGTTCCATGTTTTCCCACCATCTTCAGTTTTTAAAATAGTCCCTCTTGCACCCGTAATGTAGCCTACCTTTTCATTGACAAAATAGATATTATAGAGCGTAGGAGAACCGCCTCCTCTGAAGCCTGGTGGAGGACCACCCCCAGCACCAGCGGGTCGCCCAGGTGTCTGTCCTGTAGGTGCACCGGGAGGACGCATATTGATCTCTTTTTTGGTCCAAGTTTTCCCACCATCTTCTGTCACAAGTATCAAACCTCTATCTCCAACCACTAAACCGTTTTGATTATCCCAAAAATGCACATCATGCAACATCCCTTGAACGCCATCATTACGGATGAAATCGTCTTCTCGTAAGACAGTCCAATTCGTTTCAGCCATCGTGTCCGAAAAAGAGAGCATGATACCGATAAGTAAAATGAAAAAAGTTATAATCGTTCTCAGCATGTTAATCTCCTGTTTATAAACTATAATAACTCAAGTTGCTACGGACAAGATTTCGAGATAGCGGACACTGCTTTTTACAAAAAAACAAGGCGTTTCCGCTAATTCTTACGTTTTCTGTTATAAATCGGGGTTAGAAACCCCTCGGACAAGAGCATTCTCAAATAGGTGGCAACTTAGGTTATAATATACACTCTTACTTATGTGAAAAATTCCTCATTATGAGGTCGCACATCCACCTCAAAACTCCATGCGCTACGTTCTTGTTGCACAAGTGCCCAATAAGTATCAGCAATAGAGTCAGGTGCAAGCAACGGTTCATCTTCTTCCAACTGATACCGATCTCTAATACCCGGTGTGTCAATCACGCCATCAATAATAACGTGCGCTACGTGGATACCGTTTGGTCCAACTTCACGGGCAAGTGAAGATGCTAAACCACGCATTGCAAATTTCGCACTGCTAAAAGCAATAGCGCCTGCTCTGCCACGCACCGCGGATGTCGCACCGGAAAAGAGAATTGTCCCGCTACCCTTTTTAATCATTCCTGGTACTGCCTGTTTAACACACAGAAAAGCACCGAGTGTGCAAACGCGCCATGCGTTTTCGAATGCATCAGGTGTCAGTTCTGCCAGGTTACCCCATGCCGCATTTCCGGCGTGGTTCACCAAAATATCTGGATCCCCTAATTCGTCACGAATCTGACTAAAACTCGCGGCAACTTGTTTAGCATCCGTTATATCTGTTGGGATAGGGATAACTGATACGCCAGTTGCTTCCAATTTGTTTGATAAATTGATACTGTATGCGGATGAACGCGACAACAAGGCAAGGTTGCATCCTTCATTCGCGAATTTACGGGCGATCGCAGCGCCTAAACCTGGGCCTACGCCTGCAATCACGGCAATTTTTGACATGTTGATCTCCTCCTCATAGGAAAATATGTAAACATCTTATTCAATTCGTTTTAAGACAACTTAAGTGGCATATCAACCGCATTATCCCGACGTTCATGCATATTCTTTTCCATCGCTTCTGGATATCGGTCTGGCAAATGAGAAACTTCGTTTAGTCGTTGAAGTGCTTCTCCTTCCAGCTTCCAACCAGCGGCACCAAGATTGTCCTGCAAATGTGCAGCGTGTCGTGCCCCGACAATCACAGAAGTCATCGCTCGTTGTTCAAGCACCCAGCGGAGTGCTATCTGTGCGGGACTATGCCCCAATTGCTCTGCAACCTCAAAGAGAGTTTGTAACGTCTCATCTGCGTTTGCAGCAAAATAACGTTGCGGAAACGCCCAACCTTCTGCTGACCGAGATCCTGTTTGCGTGCGTTCACCGGGTTTGTATTTGCCAGAAAGAAATCCACCTGCTAATGGACTCCACACAACAATTCCTAACCCTTTATATTCACAGAGTGGGACCAACTCCTGCTCTATATCACGCACAACGAGACTATATTGCGGTTGGTAGCATACAAACTGCGCTAAGTTAAGCGAATCGCTAAGACATAACGCTTCAGATAACCGCCAAGCTTGGTAGTTACTGCATGCCGTGTAACGTACCTTCCCTTGGCGAACAAGGTCGTCCAACGCGCGTAACATTTCTTCCAAAGGCGTTTGCGTATCAACGTGATGGATATAATAGATGTCCACATATTCCATCTGCAATCGTTTAAGGCTGTCGTCAATTGCCTGCATGATATGCACACGGGACATTCCAGAATCATTCGGACCGGAACCCATTGGATTGAAGAACTTAGTGGCTACAATCGCACCTCTGCGCCTGCCTTTAAGTGCCTTACCGAGCAGCACCTCTGATTCTCCACCGCCATAAGAATTTGCAGTATCAAAAAAGTTCACGCCTGCATCCCACGCGAGATGTACCATGCGTTCGGATTCTGTTTCATCTGCACCGTGACCAAATGTCATTGTGCCTAAACAGATTTCGGAGACCTTCAGGCCGCTTTTGCCAAGTCTTCTATATTCCACTATTCTCTCCATCTGATTAACTACTATCTTCTTGAAGAATCAGGTATCTTTCGCCAGAATACCCCTCATCTCTTAATTCATGTTCCCAATCAACAAATCCTAAACCTTCATAGAGTCGCGCGGCAGCTTCATTTTCCCTGACATGACTTGTTGCAATCCGTTCAACTTCTGGATGTAATTTCAATCTTCGTATCACTTCAAGCATAGCTGCCCTACCATAACCCTTTCTTTGAAACTTTTCATCTATCATCAACCGTAAGATGAAACCAACAGCATCGGTAAGTTCATACATTGTGAATCCTACCATAGATGGATTCGCTTGGTAATGCGCTTCTGAGTCATAGATGCCGAAAGGATGATATGTCGGATTGACAAACGCTTCGGCAAGAGAAAGCACATTGCTGGCAACAAATTTCTTTTGAGTATCAGCAACCTTTAGAGAAATACACTCATTAAAATTTGTTTGCGTGATTGGTCTGAGCGATACTGTAACCATTAGCCTCCTCTTATAGATGGATGTTATAGTAAAACCACACTTACCTGGAGATTTGCGAGGTTAGGAAGAAATCAACGGTATGAATCATGGCGAATGCCATACGCGCATT
>JAPPES010000041.1 GCA_028824125.1 Candidatus Poribacteria bacterium | reverse complement strand
TAGCCATAGATGAAATCATAAATATGTATCATTAATTCTAAACTTTACTATAGTTAGAATAACTCAAGTTGCTACCTATAAGTTTTAGATATGGAAACACCGTCTTAAATGAAATATGCTGATAATTAGCCAATATTTGTAGCGCAAACTGTCAGTTTGCGGACTAATATGCACAATCTAACAGATTATGCTACAAGGTAGCAACTTAGGTTAGAATAGTAGATTTTGCGATTAGCGATACACTGTCAATCGGCGTGCTTACAGAGCGCGCCTACATATTTTTATATTTCACAACAAAAGAAAAATATGAAAGGCGAGGCACAGACCTCGCCTTAACGTTTTCGGAGTATTGTACGAAATAGAAAGGAAAAATCAATTTCCTTCTAATTTCGCCTGCTCATCAGAACTTGATGGATTTCCGAGCCAGAGTTTTACAGCAGGGCTGCTTGCAATACGTCGATTTCCAACGGAAGCATTGATGACAAAGGTGTACGGGCGTGTCTGCCTATTTCCGATGAATGGGTTTCGGCGCAATTCGTCCCTACCACTGGAGACGATATTCGGAACAAGCGTTAATGTTGCCTCAGAAGCACCTCTTCGGAGTACGGTTGTCTGACGTTGGAGTCTCACACCAGTAGGTAAACCGACTACCGTCAAGTTCATGTTTTGTCTGTTGCCTCTCCGTCGATCAACGTGTACGGTAATGTTAACCGGTCCATCTGGGGTTACCACAATTTCGTCAGGCGTAGCAGAAACAGTGATAGGCGAAGCCTCTGTCACACTGACGACAATGTTTTTCCGTTGGACAGTCTGATCATTGTTCCGAATGCGGTATATCTCCACTGGCGTGGCGGCACGCCGTATCTGATGTCCGGCTGTTGTTGTGACGGTGCCGACTACCTGAACAACGCTGTGCGCTAATTCTGCATCTGGTGCAGCAGTTAGCGTGAGATATCCTTGGTTATTTCCACCTTCAGAAAGAATTGCACTTTGGCTTGCTGTAATACCAGGGGGAAGATTTTCAACAGAGAGCAGTATCGGTTCCGTAAACCCAACCCTTCGTTGTAATGTAACATCCAAAAGTACTGTGCCACTGCGACCGATATTTGGATTATCAGGGGTCACTGAGATAGCAAAGTCAGGTGCGGTTGGGCGTACGTCTAAATGATAGACATATCCATCTCCACCTTTACCGGAAATATCTTCAACACGAAGACCATAAATACCTGGTCGTGCGAAACTGTAATCAATAACCGCATCCCGTCTTCCGCCTCTGCCTGCGTTATTCCGTAACACCCTGCCTTCGGCGTCCAACAAGGTTAAGGAAGGACTCAGTGGTGAATTTAGGTTTTCTGCGGATAGAGCAATGGAATAACCCCCGATGTCAGCGAAAAATCCCCAGGGACCGTAACCGTTTGTGATCTTAAACAGAATCTTGTTTCTGCCTTTGGAAACCGGTAATTCAATCACGTCGTCTCCGCGCCTAAGTGCTCGATGCACGTATTTGCTAAAGATCAATTGATCGTTCACCCATATTTTAATTGTGTCGTCCGAACCGAGGGACAAGAGAAATTTTTGGTCGCGTTCAGATTCAAAATAGGTTAAAGCGTATCCGGTTACATCATCTTCTGGTACATTTGAGAAGACGTTTTCGCCTCTGCGGTTAGTCCTATACCACCTTATTTTTCGTCCGTCTTTGCCAATGTAATCTTTTTCGAGATCAATTTCCCGCTCAGGCGGATAGACGGTTTCAAACCCTTTTTCGTCTGTATTATCAAACGGATGGATAACCCACCACGGTCCGAGACGAGAACCTTCTTCAATTTTAAAGCGGTAATAGTCTACTTCACCCGGTTTAGCGATACGGCCACTGATCGCGCCGGGAGTCGTAATATGTTGCGAGCCTTCGATCTGTTTCGCAATAAGCTGTCCCATGCGGATGACTTCCTCAGCAACAAAGGCAATAATTCGATCGCGCTCAGTCGGTGTAATATCCGCGTTTTCTTTCTCCGCCATGCGCGTGATAGTGTTTTCCCACTGCTCAGCGGTTAGAGCACGGTTATTCGGTGAACGAAGTTCGTGGCATGCTGTGCATTTGGTTTGGAAGATAATTTCGGACTCAGCATTTTTTGCCTGACTTTCATTTTCTGCTGAATTATCGGTATTTTCGTTGTGAACGGCTTTCTCCAGTGAAAGTTCAATCTCTTCAGAGTACTCGTTGGCGATAAATGGAAAGATGCCGTAGGGTGTGCGGATGAGCATAACCCCTGGTTGTTGATCATTCGGTAGTTTGACTTCCCACTTGGTTTTTGGAAGATTTTCGCCACCTATTGTGGTTTGAATTACACTTCCGATTTCACCACCTGTTGGGAAAATATAGGTGTTGTAAGGGACAACACCGCTTGTCAAGCGGTAAACAGAATCTGGATTTCCACGATAGAGCAGGTCTCGGATCCGTAGAAAATAGGTGCCATCTTCGGGTAGCGTGAAGTCAATAAGCGGATCAAGGCTATAGAATCCGTTGCTCCGCGCAAGTTCCTTGCCTTCTGCATCAAAAAGTGAGATCGTTGGGTTGAAGAACTGTTGGCTGATGTTGTTATAGCGATACGCTTTCACGTTGAAAACGCAGCGATCGCCTTTAGCTCCCTTAAAGGTGTAAAAATCTTCATCACCGCCTGGATTCACTACACCGTTGATGATGATAGGCAATTCTATAGTAGTAGCAGATTCGCTGAGGTTATTAGATTCGGTTTCAAAAGTGTCGGGAACGTCGGTTATTTCAAAGGGCCACGCAGTAGATGCTCCATTTTTTCCAACGATACGAATTTCACGTACACCGATTGGGGCATCGGCTGCAATGACTAACTCAGCGGTCATCCCGCCACTTGCCCTCGCCGCAGATTTAAGGTAGTGAACGATTTTGGTTTGATCGTCCTCACTGATTTCTGCGCCTTTGTCTGTGACCATACGTTTGACAACAGCTTGCCACTGTGTTGCAGTCATAGAGCGGTTACTTGGGGAACGGAGTTCATGGCACTGACCACAATTTGCTTCAAAAACAGGCTTATGGGTTTCATCAACAGCACCCCCGCCTGCGTTGAGTGTGCCGGTAATACCAGGATCCCCTTCAACAATGATGGTATGTGCACCATCTAAATCTGAACCTTGAATTTTTACTTCAACGGTCTTTCCAGTCTGCGCGCCAGCCGGAAAGAGAGAATTCAGTCGTGGTGTTGCTTGCGCGAATAGAGAAATCGGTGCAAACATTGCGCCGATAAACAGTAAACACAGAAGAAGTTTTAAATTCCACCTTGATCGCGAATCGCGGTGCTGATTTAGACATAAAAAGATATTTTTCTTATTGATACGCATGGCATGTTACCTCCAAAGTAACCGTCAGCATTCAGTTCAGTTAAGGGAACTTTTTCCAGTTCGAAAACTGATTATTGACAACTATAATAGGCTGAATTCAGGCACAACATCTCCACAATAACAATTTTAGAATTCGTGGGTTAATCTATTATTTCTGATATTCCAGATTCGAACTTTTCCATCACGGCTGCCAGCGGCGACGTGATTACCGTCCCGACTTATCCGAACAACATAGACAGCCTCTGTAGCCTGGTTAAAGGTTCGGATTCGGTTGCCACTGCCGATGTTCCACACAATCACGGAAGTGTCGGCACCACCGGACACAATAACTTCTTGGTTGTTCCAAACACCACAGTCAACACTATAAACAGGTCCCTGATGTCCGCCGTATTGTCGAACAAGTACACCGCGGGTATTACCATTGTTGTTCTGTGTGACTCTCCAGGATCGGACTACGTTATCAGCAGAACCAGAAATAATAAGGTTTTCTTGTGTTGCGTAGGCGAGCGAATAAACTGAGTCATCGTTTCCATCAAAACTGACAAGCACCGTGTAGTCTTCTGGGTTCCATACTTTTAGGGTTTTATCTTCACTACCAGTGACAAAGTAGTTGCCGTTTGGATGGTACAACGTACAAAGTACTCTGCCAACGTGTTGTGTTAACCATTTTGCTTGTTCATCTATAGGTGTGTCTTCATCAAGTTTCTCTAAGTCAATGACAGCACTAAATTCGTCCATGCTCGCGGTGAGTAATTTAGCATTATCGGGACTGATGGCGATAGATTCAATGGTATCCCCGTGGATTTCAAACGTTTTGATGAGTTCTTCTGAAGCAACATCCCATAGGCGAATTTCACCCCTCTGTGCTGCCTGCCCCCCGCCAGCGTATAACATTTTGCCATCCGTTGAAAACTTGAGACATCGAACCCGGCCCGCGTGTGGTTCATATTCATGAAGTATCTGCTGAGTTTCAAGATCCCAAAGTTCTATCCACTGGTATTTTCCAACTGCAAGTGTTTTTCCATCCGGACTAAAGTCAAGTGCCCAGATAGGTGATAAAGTTTTCTCTTTTTCCTGTGAATGCTCATCTGCTTGAACTATATTCCCTAACAGTGTGGAGAATGTAAGTAACAAGACAACAAATAATGGAAGAATGTTGTAATTGCGATTTTTCATGGCTTTGTTTTAAGTTGACGAATGTAGTTGATAAATGAGTAGATAACGGGAAAGGTTGTAGTGGAATTTGACTGCCAGAAAACGCCCATTGATTCGGCTACTACAAGGTTTCCCGCGTCATCTATAATTTAGATAGGAATTACGTGCTAAACTGATTAGCAGCAAGTAGCGTGAGGTCAACGATCAATTCCATTGACCTCGCGCTACATCAATATTAATATATTATCCTATCTAAGCTAAAACATCCCGGATCGGTGCGGTTAGAAACCGCACCTACCGTTACGCTTGTTATTCTGCCTAAGCCAAAACGCCGCGGATGGGTCGTCCACCCCGTGAAAGCACGATACGAACACCATCAGGCGATTCAATGCTCTGATTATAATCAATACCGAGACTCTGGTAGATAGTGGCTGACAAGTCTTCAGGTCGGACGGGTGTTTCAGCGGGTTCTATACCGAACGGATCGGATGCGCCGACAACCTGTCCACCTTGAACACCGCCGCCCGCTAACATAATGGAGAAAACGCGGGGATGATGGTCACGCCCACCGTTTCGGTTGATAACGGGGGTTCTACCGAATTCACCCATTGCGATTACCAATGTGCTTTCAAGTAGTCCACGTTGGGAGAGGTCGTTAATCAGAGCCGCCATTGTTTGATCAAAGGCATTGAGTTTCCCCGGCAGGGATGAGAAGATGTTGTTGTGGTTATCCCAACCGCCATTGCTGACAGTAACGAAGTTAACCCCAGCTTCAACAAGCCTTCGTGCAAGCAAGCAACTTTGTCCAAAAGTGTCGCGTCGATATGCATCGCGCATCTGTTTCGGTTCATTTTTGAGATCAAATGCGGCGCGCGCATCTTCAGAACTCATCAAGTTGTAAGCTGCATTATAGAAATTATCCATGGCTTCAACCCGTGGATTCCCTGCTTCGTATTTCTTGAAGGCATTATCAACGGCTTGCCGTAGGTTCTTTCGGTCTTCAACGCGTTCGTAAGTAACACCTCTTGGAGGTTCTAAATCGCGCACTTTGAAATTATTACTTGCTGGGTTGCCATCTGGAGAGAATGGCGCCAGCGAAGCACCTAAGAACCCTCCACCTGCATAAGCAACAGGTGATGGAATAGCAATGTAAGGCGGTAAAGCACTGCGCTGTTCTTTGAGTTTGGAAACAACAGCACCGTGCCCTGGAACAGCAAAGCCTGGCAACGGTTGATAACCTGTTATCATATAGTGTGTGCCACGCTCATGTGCAGCTTCTGGAGAAGTCATTGAACGGATGATGCACAGCTTATCTGTTTGTTTTGCAAGCCTTGGCATGTGTTCGCTAATCTGAATACCGTTAACGTTTGTGGAAATGGGTTTGAACAGACCACGGATCTCTTCAGGCGCATTAGGCTTGAGGTCCCACATATCAAGATGGCTTGGACCACCGCCTAACCATACAAGAATAACTGATTTCGCGGAGCCTGGTTTGACAGTCGGTTCGGCTAACGCTTTCAGACGGAAAAAGTCAGTCAGACCGAAGCCAAAAAAACCTAAGATACCAGCTTTAATTAGGTCCCTGCGATAAAAACCTTCGCAGTCTGTGTTTGTGCAGTCTTTTCGAGGCATAATTGTCCTCCTAATATTTGGGTTAGCAATTATCTCATAATTCGGAATAGTACGCTCGAAACTTATATCTATTACCACTTTATGAGATAAGTTTCAATATGTTTCCTGTTTTTAGTTAAAAAATATCACGGACAAGTTGAACTTTTCTTTATACTAACGTTGTTGCATATTACATCGGAGGGTTTTACCTTGGTAATGATGCAAAATTCGGAGCGGAAACCTTCCTAACCGCACTTTACGATATTAAATTATTTAATTATATCCTATTAAAAAACTTATGTCAAGGGAAAAATGATAAAAATGTGTAAAAATTTTGACTCAATCTTAAATACTTCATACCAGACACGATCCTACGGGTATTAATAATGTTCAGAATCTGTCATCTATTCAGAGGCATTCAATTGTCCCAAAACATCTTTGTTAGAGGGGTTTGTAACCCCGATTTTCAGCCTGTATATCTCAAATCGGGGTTACAAACCCGCAGCATGCCAGACGCGGATGCTGCGTTGATTCACTCCAACAATAGTGAAAATCGACAATTGAATGCCTCTGGTCATCTGTTATTTAGCTGTTGACATTATTATCGCTTACAGTGTATGATATACAGAACACACAAGACCATAGGAGGAAACAAATTTGGCAGCAGATATCGGACTCATCGGATTAGCCGTGATGGGTGAAAACCTCGCGTTGAATATGGAAAGTAAAGGCTTTGAGGTAGCGGTTTTTAACCGAACCGTTTCGCGAATTGATGATTTCATTGCCGGTGCAGCGAACGGAAAAAATATCACTGGCGCACACTCGATTCCGGAATTTATTGAAAAATTAGGGACACCTCGAAAAATTATCTTGATGGTGAAAGCGGGAGAACCTGTTGATGCGTTTATTGCGTTACTCTTGCCGCATCTCTCAAAAGGTGACCTGATTATTGATGGTGGCAACTCCAATTTCAACGATACTATCCGTCGACATGCAGAGCTGGCAGAACAAAATATTCTGTTTATCGGAACAGGAATCTCTGGCGGTGAAGAAGGTGCATTAAAGGGGCCCGCGATGATGCCAGGGGGTTCCGCTAAAGCATACACGCTCGTTGAACCGATCTTTACAAAGATTGCCGCACAAGTAGAAGGCACGCCGTGTTGTTCATATATCGGCCCGAATGGGGCGGGGCATTACGTCAAAATGGTGCATAACGGTATTGAATATGGCGATATGCAGCTGATTTGCGAGGCTTACTCCTTAATGAAAGGTGTTCTGGGGATGAACGCGGACGAAATGCACGAGGTTTTTAACGAATGGAATCAAGGAGAACTGAATTCCTATCTCATCGAAATTACTGCTGACATCTTCACACAACGCGATGCAAGCGGTAAACCTTTTGTTGATGTTGTACTGGACCAAGCGGGACAAAAGGGGACTGGCAAATGGACAAGCATTTCGGCACTGGACCTCGGTATATCTGCTCCCACTATCGCTGAAGCAGTTTTTGCCCGCTGCATCTCTGCCATCAAAAATGAGCGAGTTGAGGCATCTGAAGTTATTGACGGGCCAGTTGGTGCTTTTGACGGTGACCGAGAGGCAGCTTTACAAGCTATTCACGACGCGCTTTATGCTGCTAAAATCTGCTCTTATGCACAAGGCTTCGCACTGATGCGGGAAGCAAGTACCGAGTATGAATGGAATTTGGATCTTGGAAAGATCGCTTTGGGGTGGCGTGGTGGCTGTATTATTCGGGCAAAATTCCTACACCGCATTGCCGAAGCATTTGATCGGAATCCAGACCTGCCGAATCTGTTGCTTGATTCCTACTTTCGCGGTGTCATAGAAGCAGCACAACCTTATTGGAGGAATGTGATTAGCACTGCTACGCAGCTCGGTGTTCCAATTCCAGCGTTCAGTTCAGCGTTGGCCTATTTTGATAGCTATCGCAGTAGCAGGCTTTCTGCAAATCTTATTCAGGCGATGCGCGATTATTTCGGTGCGCATACCTATCATAAATTGGACGCTGAGGGCAACACGGTTGTCGGAGATGATGGTGAACCAACAGTATTCCATACAGAGTGGATGCTGGAGAACCGCCCAGAAGTTATTGTTGATTAAAGTAGCAGGCACACTCCGTGTGCCGTAGCCCAAGACAGTCTTTTAGGGAGAATTTATGACTCAAGAACCACAACAAGCATTATACGATTTTAAACCGCAACACGACTTTTTTGTCGGTATTGATTCAGATGGCTGCGTTTTCAATAGCATGGAGGTCAAACACAACGACTGCTTTAGTGTGAATGTCGTCAAGCATTTTGGATTGGCATCAATTTCACGGCAGGTGCATCAAGCGTGGGATTTTGTCAACCTCTACTCTACGATGCGTGGCACGAATCGGTTTAAAGCAGTCTTGCTCGTTTTTGATTATCTACGTGAAATGCCTCTCGTACAGAAGATGGGGGTAGAAGTGCCAGAACTACCGCATTTGCGAGAATGGACTGAAACCGAAACAAAACTTGGGAATCCTGCACTGCAGGAAGCGATTGATGCCGCAACCGGTGAGAGGCACGATGAATTGAGTCATGTGATGCGCTGGAGTCTTGGTGTGAACGAAAGCGTTGCGGAGATTGTCTATAACCTTCCGCCGTTTCCCGGTGTGCGCGAAACACTGCAAAGACTGCAAGGAAAAGCGGATGTTATTGTGGTTTCTGCTACACCAGATGAGGCACTCAAACGGGAATGGGATGAGCACGATATTGACCAATATGTTGCACTGATTGCTGGACAGGAGATGGGAACGAAAACCGAACATCTTACCATTACAACAAAGGACAAATATCCTGAGAACCATGTTCTGATGATTGGTGATTCCCCAGGCGACCTAAAAGCGGGTCGCAGTGTAGACGCGTTGTTTTTTCCTGTCAATCCTGGTGCTGAAGACACATCTTGGGCACACTTCCTTGACGAAGGCATAGATAGATTCTTCAACGGGCAATATGCAGGCAGCTACGAAGAGGAATTGCTTGACAAATTCCAAGAATTACTACCAGAAACGCCTCCATGGTAAGCTGAATTCGTAAACAGTGTTATGAAAGGACATTATGAAAATTTTATTACAACATCGAGTTGAAGGTGAACAGTTAAAACGATTAGAAGATATTATTGGGGATGAACATACTTATGTTGCTCCAGGTTCACGCGAGGAAATCGCTGCAGAAGGTAAAGATACAGATATTTTCTTCGGTTTTTGTAGTGAGGATATTTTCCCGCTCCTGCCCAATATCAAATGGATTCAGGCATCCAGCGCAGGTATGGACAAACACGTGTATCCTGCGATGCGTGAGAGCGATGTGATTTTGACAAATGCTGCAGGACTTTACGGAACACACGTCGCTGACCAAGCGTTTGCGCTTCTGCTCGGTTTAACACGGGGTATTCACCATTTTGTGCGCAACCAAGATAAGCATCAGTGGGGTGGCAGTAAATCACCAATGATTGAGATTGACGGTTTCAAGATTGGCATTGTCGGGTTAGGTGGTATCGGGATGCAAATGGTGAAACGCGCGAAAGGCTTTGACATGCACGTTATCGCTGTAGATGCTTACCGCACCGAAAAACCAGATAATGTGGACGAACTGATGCCGATGGATAAACTTGCAGACATGATGAGTCGGGTAGATGTTGTGATGATTGCTTGTCCGTTGACTGAGGAGACGCGTGGATTGATTAATGCCGAAAACCTGTCTGTGATGCAACCGACAGCATATCTCATCAATGTTGCCCGCGGTCCGATTGTTAAGGAAGACGATTTGATTGAGATTTTACAAGCAGGTAAAATCGCGGGGGCAGGCTTAGATGTGACAGAAGTTGAACCGCTGGATAAAGAGAGTCCATTGTGGGATATGGATAACGTAATTATTACACCTCACGCTGCTGGCGGTTCTCAGCACCGTATGCGGCGTATCACCGAGTTTTTCTTGGATAACCTTGATCGGTATCTGAAGGGTGAAGAATTGAAGAATGTTGTTGATAAACAACTTGGGTTTTAGTTATGATTGAATACAAAGGTTACATCGGAGTCATTGATTTCGATCCGGAAAAAGACTTCTTCCACGGAACAGTAATAAATACACAGGACGTAATCACATTTTACGGGGCATCAGTAAACGAACTTCGGGAAGAGATGCAGAAGTCACTTGAGGTTTACTTTGAAGTATGTGAGGAACAAGGAAAAGTACCAGTTCAGCAGCTAAAAACGGATACTCTCAATGAAAGAAGTTAAGTGGGTGCTCACAGGGTGAATTCACGGCAACGCGGAAGATGCTGATACGGAAATAATTGGCATGTTTTCACAGAAAGTAGTATAATGTTCTCGGTATGGAAACCCGATGCTTTTATCGTAAACAAAAAGGTAAAATAATGGAACATCAAGTCACACTCAATATTCCCGATGCCGTGTACCGACACGCTCGCCGAAT
>JAPPES010000121.1 GCA_028824125.1 Candidatus Poribacteria bacterium | reverse complement strand
GGTTTCCTAACCTCGCCAAATTACCGAATTAATAACTTAAACTTCATAAAGTTTGTGCTACAAAGTGCGGTTATGTAAGCAGAATTCAAAACGTTAAGAATTTCATATTTCGGACACCGAACTCACGTCAACCTTAAACTGATGTCCAGCGGCATTGCAGAATGTGTTAAAGCCCCAACTGAAATGAGGTCAACACCGGTAGCTGCCACAGCCTGCACCTGTTCCAAAGTAATGCCTCCTGATGCTTCAGTAACTGCGCGAGTGCCAACTAATTGGACAACCTGTTGCATCATGTCAAGGGACATATTATCTAAAAGTAAAATGTCAACCTCTACATCAAGTGCTTCGTTGACCTGTTCAATCGTTTCAACCTCAACCTCAATTTTTGTGGTATGTGGTGCAGCTTCCCTTGCACTTTGAACGGCGTTCCGGATTCCTGCAGCTGCGACAATGTGGTTATCCTTAATTAGGATACCATCGTAAAGTCCAAAACGATGATTGTGTCCACCACCAACACGTACTGCGTATTTCTGAAGTACCCGCCAGCCTGGGGTTGTTTTGCGTGTGTCAACAATTTTGACATCGTAGTCTGCTACCGCTTTGACAAATTGTGATGTTAACGTTGCTACGCCTGAAAGTCGTTGAAGGAAGTTGAGAGCAGTTCTTTCACCGATTAAAATTGTTTTTGCGCTGCCTTGAATCTCAGCAAGAGGCATGCCTGTAGTAATGGCATCACCATCGTTGACAAGTGCCCGAAACCTCAACGTCGTGTCTAACTTTGCAAATACTCGTTCAGCTACGGGCAGTCCTGCAACAATACCTTCACTCTTGGCAAACAGCGTGCCTATGCCTTTTTGAGATGACGACACTGTCGCCTCTGTCGTTATATCGCCGATACCAATGTCCTCTGCAAAGGCGAGTTCTATTAAGGGGTCTAATGAACGCAGGTTAAGCATTTATTACTCTATGGGTGTAAAATGTTTCTAAACTCGGAATAATTGCTGCGGTGTTCATTTGAAATCATCTTTAATACTCGATTATCTCACCGTTGATATTTCCCGCCTCGTCAATCTGAATCAGTGCCAACCCCAGTGCATTTGCTAAATCAAAACCTGCTCGCCAAGATGCTTCTGGGATTCCCGAACCTTCTATATACTCACTAAAAGGTTTCGAGTTATAAGAAGTTATACCAAGGTCAAGTAATTCTTCCGGTGTTGCATCTTCGTAGTCGGCGATGATCTGCAAACCGAGTTTCCATTCAAATTCTAACTCCTCCTGATCTTCCCTTGAGAGCGAATAACGTTTGAGTACGCTTTCATAGCATTCCCGGGTTTCTTCCTCAAGTTCCTTAAGCCGGTTCAGTCTGCGCTCAAGTGCTTGTACAACAAATTTTTTACCTTCTAACCGGACCCGTGCGCGAGATGCCGCACCACGCTTCCGTTTTTTCGACTTCTTACCTCTCTTCACTGTGTTTTCACCATTTTATACCCCAAGTTGCTACCTATAAGTTTTTAGACCTGCAAACATCGTTTTTTATAGAGAACGATCCATTATTTTTCGCAAGATTCCGTAGCGCAAACTGTTAGTTTGCGTCTTCACAGGCACAATCTAAATGAAGTTTAAGTAAATATTTCGGTAAGGGGGCGAGGTTAGGAAGAAATCAACGGTATGAATGCCTTTTAGGCATTCCCCGCCTCGCCAGCAGCAGGTGTACATCTCTGCCGGCGAGGTTTCCTAACCTCGTCAAATTACCCAATTTATTTTTTAATCTTCATACAGATTGTACTACAAGGGAGCAACTTTAGGTTATAATAGGCGCGGTTTGAAACAGCGCCTATTCTGCTATGGAAAATTCTTAATACCGCTCTAAATAAGGGGTGAGGAATTTCTTAGCATCTTCGGTAACATCCCATGCATTCGGCCAGAAACAGAGATCAATTGAGAACCATTCCCCATCGTATCCAGTTTCATCCATGATGACAGGAATAATAGCGTCAAAATCCAGCACACCATCCCCGAAGGGTGCGTGTGTACTTGTGTGGTCATCATGAAGCGTGTTGTCGGAGTCAATGAGGTGGAAATGACCGATTTGCCCTTTGAGTTGCCGTGCAAGTTCAATCACGCCATTATCGCCAAGCGTCTCCTTTTCACCTACCTGTCGTGATCCAACAGTTGCACACATCTGCGCGTGGCATGTATCAAACATCACTTTGAAATTTGGGTGATCTACAGCCTTTGGTAAATTAATAATGTCGCTCGGTTTATTGAACATGAATCCGGGTTCAAATTCCCAGAGCATCAGTACGCCGTGGTCTTCTGCGACTTGCGCACAGCGTCTCCAGAGAGAAACAATCCGATCCCATGCTACCTCACGTTCAACCCCCGGATCTGTTTCAGCATCGGTAACAGTATCTACACGGATCGAAGGCGATCCAAGATCAAGGGCGAGTTGGAGATTCTCTTTGAACAGTTTATAGTATTTATCATCCTCTTGTGCTTCGTCCGTTGCGGGACCAGGGTGTGACCAAAAGTCAGATGCTAAACCAGATACTTCTAAGCCGTAATAGCTAATCAAACCCTTGACAGCATCACGATCACTTTTCATCGGGTAATCGTTGATGTCAATATGCGGTTTAAAAGCCCCGATTTCAATTCCATCAAATTTCAATTCTCCGAGCCGTTTGACGACATCATCAAACGGGACGGGGTTATCTTCATAAGGTCCAAACGCGTAAGCCCAACTTCCAATTGACAATTTTTTTGCCATGTTTTCCTCCTATAGGAATAGTTTTGAGATGTACCAGGACTTACACATTTCCCCCTTGATAAGGAGGTAAGGGGTTAAAAGGTGCTATTTCAGGTATTTAACCCCCTAAATCCCCCTTATCAAGGGGACTTCAAGAAAAATGCGTAAGTCCTGATGTACAAAAATTGGCAATGTCTAAAGTTGTGAAGCAGGTTCCAGATCATCAACTTTAGACACTTTGATTTTCCATCCGAAATAGATTCATTTCTTACGATAATCCAGTAACTAAATTCTGAACTGCTGTCTCCAGCTCAACTGTAACTTGTTCAACAGTCTCTTTCTTTTGCGATTTATAGGTGTCGTAATGCTCTAAAAGATTTTTCGGTTTGCCAGCGCGGATTGACGCGACGCGTGGTCCCCGCATCTTTGCCTCACCAAAAACCTCTTTTTCTAACCTGAATATCACTTCAAGATAACGTTCCGGGGAATGTTCTTCAGCCACATATCCATCCGTAATCGCTATGAAATTAACTAACCGATTTAAATCTGGATAAAATTGCTGGAATTTCTGGAGTAGTTCTTCATGTATTTTTCGTTCGTACTCTGTCATCTCATCAACATCTCTGTAAACTTCAGCATCAACAATATTTTTCAAAGTACGAACGCGGGCAAGCACATCGTTGTTAGAATGGATACCCATAACCTTTTCAGCGTGTGATAATATCTGTTCCTTAAGTCCCTGAATTTGCTCATTGAGGGAGGTATTGGGTTCCACTTTAAATTGATATTCATCTGCCAGTGTTTTCAAGACCGCAATACCGATACGCCGCAACCGTTGATAACGTTCTATAGGTGTACGGGCAGCAGGCGGGAGAATATTCCGTTCTAATTCTGTGAGTGCTGTATCAATGGTATGCCACATATCTTTCGTATAGCGATATTTGATACCGATTGGTACAACATAGAGCGGTTTGTCAATATCTGCCTTTTTCATGTCGTCTATCGCCCAGAAACAGAGTTGTGTGGCACCTCTCTCAAAGCGCATGACAGTGTCGTTCTGATGTGATATTTCTCCCTCTCCAAAGATGACGAGTGGCCATTTGCCTTCACATAAGAGTCGGCGCGTCGTTCGGAAAGCGTTTCTATCCACTGTGCCTCGCACAACTGAGTATACACCCAACCGTTGCATGACAAAACTTCGGATTCTCCCCAGTTTTCCTTTGTCAAAGATTTCGCATGCTGCCATGTAATAAAATGGCTGAGATAACCGTTTTGACAATAAAAAAACAACGGCAGGGTCCTCGGACGCCGCATGGTTTGGCACTATTACCGTAGGATTCTCCTGAGTTGATTTTAATTGCGTAATTGACTCTGCATCAATGTCAATCGTTAACCCCTTCAAAAACAATCGGTTGGCAAGAGGTATAAGTGCTTGCGCAACCTTTATTGCAGTTATATTTGGTTTAGGAGGTTTAAAATCCAACATTGCATGCTACCGTTGCATCACACCGTGTGTTACCACTACTTTTTATTAGATCTAACTCAAGTTGCTACCTACCAGATTTTAGACAGGCAACACCGTTTTTTATAGAGAATAATTCATATTTCGCAAGATTTTGTAGCGTAAACTGTCAGTTTGCGTACTAAGATGCACAATCTAACAGATTGTGCTACATAGCTGGTAACTTAGGTTAGACCTACAGCGCGTGTCTAATACTTTTCAAAGGCTTGGCGGATAACAACAGATTATCTCCATCGGCGCGTCTCCAGTGCTAACGATGACGTAGCTGGATAAGCATCGTGGAATAAAAACAGATTTACCGCGTTTAAGTGGGACATCTTCAAAGTCACCACGCAACACACCCTCGCCGCCGAGAGTTACGAGAGCATAGAAACCTTTGTCTGCTGGCATGCTAAGCGTGGAATTCACCGTCAAACGTGAACATCCGAAGTATTGTGATGCTTCTTCTGGCACAATACGATCTTCACGGTTATCCCCTTCTGCTCTCACAAGTTCTGGTGTGCGCCGAATGTAGTTGTTCAGATAGTCAAGTTCAAGTTTGTCAAATTCAGCAGCGTCTACCGCCAAATCCCAACCGAGGCCGAGATGTCCATCTTCTTTATCGTAAGGAAATCCTTCCCATTCAGCGAGAATGTTCCAATCAGTCGGTTCCTGCGGTTCAAGCACACAAAGTCCAGTGCCGAGTGAATGGACAATCGGTGTACGTAAAAAGTAGACCTCTCCGACCTTCGGTTCAACGACATGCATCAGGCTTCGTAGGGTTTCTATATCTTGTGCTTCCATCAGTCGGCGAAATTCGGCTTTTTCTATCGCTTCTTTCCATCCAATCCATGCCTTCGCGCCAGGACGCGTGCCGATTAGAATCCACGCCTCATTTTTGCCGAAAGGTGAATCAAGATGTTCCTTTGCAAAATCTGGATTCGGATGCCAGTGGATAGGGATATGTGCCCCTTCACCCACATCAAAAATCTTGAGAAGTACGCCTAAATCAGTGCCAAATTTTGCAACATGTGCGCTACCGAGCGTCTCTTCTGGAAATACATCTAACAATTCTTTTAGTAAGACTTCTTCTCCATTCGGTAGTTGAATTCGGCTAAAGCCTTTGTCTGGCGGATTTTCTCTACCCGGGGTAATCGCTCTATTTGTGGAAAAAATCCATTCTTCTGAGTAATAGTCATCTTTTGGATCGGGTTCACCCATAAACTCTGCCCGAAGTTTTCCGCCGTTATAGAAGTGCAAGTATGTATTCGGTGCTAAAGCGATGGGTGCGTCTAACATTGACTTTAATTCTGTTTGTGATGCCATATTGCTATCCTCTCTATATCTTTAGAATTTAATTTTATCATTTTTTTTAGAATTTTGTCAAGTGGCTTTTTTGGGATGTGCTTTTGTTTAGTACTGGACATAAAAGTGAAACAGTGGTAAAATAACTATAGTCGAATAGCTTTTAAAGTTCTTGTGTAGTAGCCTGGGGTAATAGAAACACCTTTAGGGCTGCTCTTGTTGCACACAAACTATAGTAACTTTTACTGTAATTAGGGAAGTGCATTGATGACAACCGATGTTTTGCAAGATATTATTTCACGCTGCCACCAACGGCACGAGAAGCCACTAAAGCAACAGAAGACGATCTCAACACCTGCGCTTTACAAAGGGCTTCCTTACCACTTCACAGTCTATTGTGCCCACAAGTACCCTGTGATGCTTCAAGACTTGGAGGCGGCAGGCATTTCCTTTATGCCGATAGGACGAGCACCTGGAACAGACCATCCCCCACGTCGTTTTGGAGGAGGACGGTTTTTGAAACGCCAACAAGCAACAGACTGGGATAGCATTCGATTGCACAGGTCGCGGGGGATTCAAGTGTATACGGGTATGCCCTCCGCACGCGATGGTGCGCCCTGGCATGACATTGATTTTAAATACGAAGCTATCTGTAACGCGCCTGATGCCGTTCTTGCTTGTGTTCAAGCACTTGTTAATAGTGTCGCGAACCCTTTATTGACGATGTTAAAGTCTGGTGGGTTGCGCTTTTCATGTAGGATACCGGGATACCTGCACCCGGACACCGAGCAGGCCCGGTTGTATGTCTATGAACAGGCCTTAACAGAGAATTCGCACCAACACGAAGCACATATTGAAATCTTGGGTGAGAAAGGATACAATTGCTGGGATGCGCGCTATGAAATTCTGGTTGGAGATCTATTAGATCCGCCTGTGATTTCTAAAGAGGTTTTCTTCGCACCGATTGATGCACTTCGCGCTGCGCTTCACGATCATGTTTCTCAAAGCAGACAACACAAAGAGAGCATCCCCGACGCGCCGGACTCTCTCGGATCGTGTAAACTTGACCTCGCCAAAGAAGCGTTTCTCAAGCGCGGTTTCTCTTATGTCAGACAAACGGACGGATTTTATTACTGGAACCTACAAGATGCTGGACTTGACAGCGCAGAAGTATCATTATGGGAAAGCGAAGGAGGTGTATGGGTACGTGCTTCCACGTCTGATGCCGGGCTGCCTACGGAGGCAACGCTTATAACAGACGTTTGGAACGATACTGGCATCCTGCCGCCGATTCCTGCAACGGGGCTGCCTATAGACGATAAGGTGCTTGCCGTGCGAGAAGGGAAACTCAGTCCACTGGGAATAAGACGTCCTAAGCCCATATTACACAAGTCCAAACCTACCGAAAAGATTGATGATATACACGAAGAAATTCGCGTTCAGGTGCAGCGTGCTTTTGATAGGGATGTGCGCGTTCTTGGACTTATGCCCGAAACAGACTCAGAGAAAAACCGTGAAGTAGAATCCCTTCTGCAGAATAGTGAGGTAATCTGTTTAAACGTGTTAAACACTGAGATCGCGGTAGAAGCAGAACAATTTTTTCAAAAACGAAATGTGGGAACAGTTGGACGCTGGCGAGATCGGATGTATCTATGGGATCAGGTAAAAGATATCTCCGCTGACGAGCGCATGGAAACTCCCTTTCAGCATGGAAACGTCTGTGAGGATGCTGAGCGGTGCAAAGCACTTGAGAAAAAAGGTGGGGATCCGAGCGAAATTATCTGTCCGCAGTGCCGCGTCTATACAGCATGTCAGGAGCGTGGCTATTTATCACAACCCACCACATTACAGACTGCCAAAGCACAAATAATAGATGGTCGCCGGATGTTTTTGGACCCACAATACGCAAAAATAGTGGAACAACTACTTGAAGCGCGTGACGGAACACAGCGGCTTTGTATCATCTATGCTACGAGAGAAAACAGACTGTTTCTTGAATGCGAACTATCAAAAACTACGTTAGAGGAGTGGGTTGCTAACTGGCGAGGTGATGCTTTAGGAAACTTTGCCATAGTTCTACTGAATGCATTGGAAATCAGAAATAAATCCCATGACAATTTCATCAGACGTCTCCGCACAGTGATGCAGACATTTGAATGGTTGAAAGAAGAACTCATCCAACAGATGTGCCACATCAATGTACGGGGCAAGGTGGTCGCACAAGAGACAATTGATCCAGAGACCGGAGAGGAATTAGCACGTTGGACAATTGAATTTGAACAAGACATCTCTGCTTATATTCCTTTGGATACCACGGCTGCGGATAGACTGGCGGCACAAGAATTGCCCTATTTTCAACTCCACACTTTTGTGCCTAACGAGGATATCAAAATCCGGATGCCGATAGCGGATGCCATCAGGTTAGGTATCTTGGACGCGTCGACTGTTGAAAACATCTATCAGTTCCCAACGGTTTGTGCAGATCCAAGCTGGACGTTTTGGCATCAACTCAAACGTTTCTTTACCCATTGCACAAGAGACGCTGACGCACCAATGCAATGGGAGGACGGGGTATTACGGTTCTGGATGCCGCCAGTACTACATCCAAGCGTCAAACGCCTTTTGGTCATCGCACCGGTTCTCCACAACGAACACCTACGTCGGACGTTTTTAGATGCAGAAATTGAAATTCTTCAAACCCAACCGGTGGCGTGGGTTCCCGGAAACCGAGTTTTTCAGATACGTTCCAATATTTATCCACGAAAAACAATTGTAGACACCAAAAACACTTGGGACGTTTTCGGAATTTCCAAAACCGGACAGAATATTTTTTGGAGAATCCAAGCTGAAATTGAAAGGGACCCGAATATTAAACATGGCATTATAGTCCATCCTCACGCAGTTGAACAGCTGAAGGATGTCGCGAGTCACGAGAACGTTTGTTTCCTAACGATTTTTCGAGAGACAGAAGGATTGGAAGCCGCTTTACAAGAGGCGCAGGTTATCTGGATGGTCGGCATGCCGGACATGGGACCACGCGCCATTTTGAAACGCAGTCGAATCTTTTTTGGAAACGACAAAGAACCCCTCTCTTATGAAATGGAACCTGAGTACTACCGTTACAAAGACGAACGCGTCCAGAGTGTTTACGAAATAACAAACTTCCGTATATTCAAAGAAATTATAGAGATGGCTCAACTAAACCGTTTGGCAAACAAGAAAATTATGTTAATTACAAGTTGGCAAGTTCCTGAGATCACCGACAGACCCGAAACGCTCCTGTTTGACTGGGAAGATTTAGATGTCGCCGGTGAGTTAGACAAACTTGCCGATGTGATAGCGACACGCGAACGTTTTGAGACGGAACGCGACAATCTGACAGTTGAATCCAGCAGAAAAGAGGTAGAGAAGGTTTTGGGATGCTCCTCACGGCAGGCGAACCGGGTGTTGCAAAGGATGAGAGGTGGGAAGACACGTGTCACTTTCCACGAGCAAATTCTTGCACTTCTCGCTGATGGAGAGAAAACAACACCAGAAATCACCGCTGCGATTCAAGGAAATCCAAAAGCAATAAATACAAAACTCACGCGTCTCGTAAGCGCCGGTGAGATTGTAAAGGTCAAACGGGGTGTGTATACACTGCCGGAGGCATAAATGGAATTTGTTTGAATTACACCTTTATATCACCTCTTGTAGTGCGGGGGTTTAGCGTCTCCCCGCAGGACGTGTGAAACGTTTTACTGCGGATATTTGGACACGCCTCCGCAGGGCGAGGCCTTGGTGCTTGGAAGCACACGCTGCTTGATACCATTCATCGCTATAGTGTTGAAGTAATTATGGGATTTACTATACGCGACCCCTGCCTTTCGTCCCACCTTTTGAATGAGAAAAAGAAAAGCTGCTCAAAGTATTACGCACACAGCCTGTGTGTTTATAGTAAAATCCGAAAATATGTTCACACTCCCCGGTAGATGCGGTTTCCTAACCAATGCAGAATCATGTAGAATGCCATGCGCGCATTCTACCAAGCGCATTCTGCCGAACTACGAGACTGAATAAACACCGGTTCGGTTAGGAAACCGAACCTACTGACAAAACTTAAAAATATTATATTTATTCTGATAATGCTTTCAGATTTCCCCACGTTGTTGCTATTTTACCATAAGGTTCAACATCCGCAAACGTAGAGTTTTCAGCAAGATAATCAAATATATTTGCTGTAAGCTTTCTTAGATTCTTGCCCTCATCTGAATCTATATCTGTATAGACACCGTTATGATGTCCAAGTGTGATAACCTTACCACCTTCAACATCATATTCAATACAGGGACGTTCACCTGCACCTGCACCACCACCGCGTGTCTTTGTTCCAAGAACTTCACCTGCGGGAGATGTAGCTCCGAAGTTCATAAAATCTGAACTAAATCCTGCCTGTGGCATGCTTGTTAGAAAAATAGGTTCGTTAGTATCAAACCCACTAAAGATGGGATGGTCTTTGTTATCGGCTGTCGGCATGATACCTATTTCAGGTGGCCCTTTACCAAGAGGAGAAAGATTACGTGGAATACCACCTTTCTCAATATCAAGGTCTGCTACATAGCGAAGACCTAATGCTGAAAGAAATATACCGCCTCCAGCTTCTATATAGTCAAGTATCGATTTTTTAGTTGAATCTGCAAGGAATGAATCAGGCAATGTTCCTGTCTCTGTATAAAAAAACCATAACACAGCAAATTCATCTAATTTTAATGTCGTGCCATTACTGTTTTTAAAATTACCGTTAGCATCTGCTATAAGAACTGTTGCTTCAAAGTTTTCTTCTGCCCATTCATAAGCAGCTTCTTCAACTTCGCCAAGATTATTGCTTCCTGCCAATAATCCAACTGTTATATCTGACGAATATGCAGATAAGGTTATTAATACTGATAAAATCAGTATTGTAAATAAAAATCTAAACGCTACTGAACGTGTCATTTTGACACCTCCCTTTTATATCAGGCTATACAGACTGCCCCTTTTTATTTAATAACCCAAGTTGCCGCTATGTAGCACAATCTGTATGAAGATTAAAAAATAAATTGGGTAATGTGGCGAGGT
>JAPPES010000155.1 GCA_028824125.1 Candidatus Poribacteria bacterium | reverse complement strand
CGCGGATTTTGACTTGGTCCATCAAAATGTTGTCCTTATGATTAGCGTTTGCACAGAGCAAGGAGATAATCAACGTCCTCTGTGTCATCCGAGAAAATCCGTGATTCAGACAGAAAAATGAGAAACGTTTCAGCCATCGTAACTTAGGCCAAACTTTTGCGAAAATATTTACACACCCTTCTGTAAGGGCATATATTGAGATATGTTACTAAAATACAACGTCTTCAGCAACCTTCAGTTATTGTAAAATCCACAATTACCTGGACATTGGCGAGGTTAGGAAACCCCGCCAGCGAGAGCGTATCGGGATTGCTATTCACTGAAATGTGAACATATTTTCGGATTTTACTATAACATTCTCTTTATGATTCAGCGTTACGTTTTTCAACCAGATAATACAACGCTGGTAAAACAAGCAGCGTCAAAAAAGTTGCAGTTATCATGCCGCCGCTGATGACAATAGCAAGTGGTTTCTGAAGTTCCGCCCCTGAACCGTGTGCAAGCGCAAGGGGTAGCATCCCTAACCCTGTAGTTAAAGCTGTCATTAACACCGGGCTAATCCGTTCAGATGCCCCCTTCATTACAGCGTCATATAGCGACATGCCTTCTGAACGCAAGGCATTGATGTGTGAGACCAAGATGATTCCGTTGCGTACAGCAATACCAAATAGTAGAATGAAGCCCACCATAGACGGAATACTGAGAACCCCGCCAGTGAGGAAAACACTCACAACCCCACCGATTAACGCCAGCGGCAGGTTCAATATCACTAATATTGAAAGCCGTATTGAACCCATCGCGAGATACAATAAAATAAAGATACCGATAAAAACAAAGCATGTCTGAATTAGAATTCGTCTTTGCGCGCGCTGTTGACTTTCAAACTGCCCGCCATAGGTAAGGAAATATTCTTCAGGTATATCAACATGCGCCTCAATTTCTTTTTGAACTTCAGAAATAAAGTTACCGAGGTCCTTATTCTGGACGTTGCATTGAATCACGATACGTCGTGAGACGTTCTCACGGTTGATGGTATTCGGTCCGAAGCCAAAACTGACATCTGCCACCTGTTTCAGTGGAATGAACGCACCTGAAGGCGTGCGGAGTTTTAGATTGCCAAACGATTCAACGGTTTTGACAAGTGTTGGGTCAATCCGAACAACGAGGTCGTACTGCCGTTGTCCTTGGATAATCTGGCTGACTGTTTCGCCTTTGAAAGCCGCTTCAGCAAAGTGTGTTATGTCTTGAACGCTTAAACCGTAACGTGCTGCTTCAAAACGCTTAACTTTAATTTGTAGTTGTTCAACTTGTACCTGTTGTTCAACTTGTAAATCAGCAACACCATCAATTCCATCCATCACTGCTTCAATTTCCTCTGCTTTCTGTCTTAACGTGTCAAGGTCGGGACCGAACAATTTCAACGCTACCTGCGCGCTAACACCCGACAAAAGATAATCCAGGCGGTGCTGTATCGGTTGACCAACGGATACTTGGACGCCTGGAAAGTTTTCGGTGGAAAGCAGGTCGCGTACTTCAGCAAGGAGTTCTTCGCGTGTTTTGTCACGTTTATCTGGTGGAATGAAATTCAGTACGATTTCATGGGTGTTTACATCGTGGGCGTGTTCATCTGCTTCGGCGCGCCCTGTTCGACTGCTGACGCTTGTTACCTCTGAAATTTCTTCCTTCAATCTGATTTCCATTTCGCGACCGATACGTGTTGACTCTCCGAGTGAGGTGCCAGGTGGTGAAAAAACGCTGATTGTAAACGTAGCTTCATCCATCACAGGTAAAAATTCTTGTCCTAAACGCGGAACTGCTGTTATAGTCAATATCACTAATAGGAGCGCAACTGTTACAACTATCCAACGTAAACGCATGACCACTGAGAGAATGGGACGATACGCTCGCTTAATCCACATCACAACAGGCTGTAACGTTAAGGCAGTTTCTACATCCGAATCGGGTGCTAATCTAACAACAAACAGCCGCCATTGCACCACAAGGTTCCGAAAAAAGCCAGAAACCCGTTTTCGTGATGAATCAACGCCTGGAATGGGTTCATGTAACGGTATATCTCTAACGCGTCCCAACAGTAAATCGCTTAAAACAGGAACCACTGTTAAGGCAACAAGTAACGATGCTGCCATTGAAATCACAACAGCCCAGCCAAGTGGCCGAAACATTCTACCTTCAATTCCGCTGAGACTGAATAGCGGTAAAAACACGAGAATGATAATCAAGGTCGCAAAAACGATAGAACCGCGCATCTCATCGCTTGCGCGTGTTACAACTTGTGTCGGTGTTTCGTCAGTCTCATCTCCTAAATCACGCAGATGAAAATATTCCTGCAATCGCCGAAAGATATTTTCTACATACACAATCGCATCGTCAACTACCATGCCAACAGCAATTGCCAATCCTGCAAGTGTCATGATGTTGAGCGTGCCCCCTTGTGAAAGCAGTACAATGATCGCGATAATCAAAGATAACGGGATAGCAGTGAGTGTAATGAGTGCTGTGCGGATATTAAAGAGAAAAATGATGAGGATAATAACAACCAAAATTGCGCCATCCCGTAGTGCCTCTTTGACAGTATCCACAGCACGTCGAATTAAATCAGCTTGTGCGTATTCAACTTCAAGTTTTACGCCTTCCGGTAACGTCTTCTCAAGCGAGTCCAATTCGGCAGCTACTTTATCGCTAAGGTCAAGCGTATTTTCACCGGGTTGTTTGATGATCTTACCTAATACGGTTTCTTCTCCATTGCGGCTCCCCGCACCCCGGCGGATCTCAGGTAGAGACCCGATTTTAACTGTTGCGATGTCCTTAACAAGGACAGGCGTGTTATGTTCCCGGACATCAATCACAACATTTTCAATGTCGGCAACTGAGGAAATCCGCCCTAACCCTCTAATCATCAATTCACGCGCATCCTTGATAAGAAATCCACCCGCAGCATTATCGTTACTCTTTTCGAGTGCATGTGCAACATCTTCAAGTGAAATGCCGTAGCTTACCAATCGTTCGGGATTAACAAAGACCTGAAATTGTTTGATGTATCCTCCAATGTTTATAACATTGGCAATACCACCCTGTGATTGCAAGCGATACCGTATCACCCAATCTGCAATGTCGCGCATCTCCATCGGGTTCAGTTTTGCTTTTTCTTCTGATTCATCAATCAGCGCGTATTCCATTATTTCTCCCAAAAGGGAAGAAGTAGGCAAAATAATTGGAGCATCAACGCCTTCCGGTAAATTCGGTGCAACAAGTAGGAGACGTTCAGAGACCATCTGCCGTGCCAAATAGATATCCAGCCCCCATTCAAATTCAACGAAAACAAGGGACAAACCGATTGCTGATGATGAGCGAACCCGTGTCACATCGGGCGCACCGTTCATGGAGCTCTCGATCGGTAATGTGACAAGAGTTTCCATCTCTTCAGGAGACCACCCGTGTGCTTCTGTTAGGACAGTAATACGAGGCGGATTGATGTCGGGATACACGTCGATTGGTGCCGTTTGAAACATCCTGAAGCCGATAATGACTGCCGCGATGACTCCACATATAACAAGGAGCTTATTCCTCAGTGAAGCTTCGGTGATTTTTGACCACATTGATTTTCCTCCTTGGGACTGTGATTAATGGTTATGTCCGGCATGCGGGTCAGTAACGACTGTGGAACCTGCTGAAGCTCTCATGAGTTGATGGGTCCCTTGAACGACCACAAGTTCACCCGCATGTAAGCCATCTTTGATTTCAATATATTGGTCATCTTTTGCTCCTACTACAACTTCATGCTTGAGGTATGTGTTGTCCGACTCAACAAAGACAAACTTAGTTGCCCCATCTTCAAGGACAGCATTCAGCGGTACGCTCAAGACATCATCCAATTTTTCAAGGACAAGTGTCTGTTCAGCAAACATTCCCGGTTTCAATTGATGTGTGGAATTATCAACTGTTGTCCAAAAATGGACGGTGCGTTTCTCAGGGTTCACAACGGCAGAGATTTGAGAAATCTCACCCGTAAAAACCGTTCCGGGATAAGCAGGGACGCGAATTCGCACCTCGCTACCGACTTGCCATTTTTCTTGTAAAAGAGCGAGCGTGTCTTCATAA
This sequence comes from Candidatus Poribacteria bacterium, assembly GCA_028824125.1. GTDB lineage: Bacteria > Poribacteria > WGA-4E > WGA-4E > WGA-3G > MSPOR6. Next base: position 6,885 of record JAPPES010000155.1, on the reverse strand, counting down.
GCTTCACCTTCAACCCTGACGACATCAGTGTTTAGTATAGCGTACAAAGAGCTGCTTTTTTCAACGGTTGCGCCGAGTGTCACATCCTGCTTAATGATCTGGCCTGCGGTTGGTGCTGTAACGTGGAATCGGGCGTGAGATTTTCCTGTTTCAACAAGCTTATCTATTTCATCAGAGATCATCCCGAATACTGCAAGTTTCTGCCGAACTTTTGTTAACACGATAGCAGCGTTACGTTGCGCTTCTTCTGTTTGAAGTAGTGCCTCTAACGCCTCTGAGCTCGTCATGAAAGGCGCGTAATCTTCAATGAGTTTATCAGTGGATAAATCTTTAAATGGGACAATTGCAGCGGTTTTAGCAAGAGTTTCAAGATGCGTTTCAGTCAAATCTGCAGCTAAAGCACGTTGCTTGTTTGCTTTAACTTTGACAACAGCAGATTTGTAGGCAGTTTCTGCGTCAACCAATCCAGACGCTTCTTCAATTAAAGTAACATATTTCAAAACATCAACACCATTGGTCGTTTGTGTTGATTGTGATTTGCCATCCGCATTCAGCAGGACGAGGATTGGTGTTGTGCCATCATCACTGAGTATTTTTTCAAGCGTTTGTTCACTGACACCGAGTATCTGAAATTGCCGCTTCACACCAGCGAATGCGTTAGTCGCTTTCGTGTATTCTGCTTTTTTGGCAATAAGCTCCTTCTGTGCAGAAATACGTTTCTCGGTAAGCGTTTCAATACGTTCAAGCGTATTTGCAAGTAGTTTGCGTTCAACATCAGCTTTGACGAGGTCTACACGCATCTGTTCTAATGCCGAAATGGTCTTGGCAGTAGCTAATGCTTTATGTTTCAGATAAGCTGCTTTCTGCTCTTGCATCTCAGCAAGCGATTCCAGATAGTCAATTTGTCGGGTTTGCAATTCTAAGCGTATCTGCTTAGCAAAAGCCGATTTCTGTTTAGTTAATTTGGTGTTTAACGACTTCTGTTGCTGGACTGCTTCAATCAAGTCAATCTCAGCCAATTGCAAGTCTACACTTTCCAATTCAAGTAGTACATCACCTTCTTTTACGGAGTCGCCAAGATTGAAATGGATGCGTTTTACAATACCGCCGATTCTGGGTGTAACGATTGCCTGCTTTCCTGGATGGGCAATTATGTTGCCGGTCACCTGGACAACCTTTTCAATAGTATGAAGGTCTGCTTCAGCTGTTTTCAACCCGATATTGGCTTTCGCTTTATCGGTGAGAGTAACCGCGTTTTCCGTGGCGTGTGTAAGCGCGTCGTCTTGCTTATTTCCTTCGTCTTCATTGTTTATCTGTTCTTCTTCAGCCCAAGTTAATGTGAGACAAGGGTTTGATGAAAACAAACCGCCTGTCGCTATAGCATAAATTGCGAAAAATAGTAGTGTCAGATGAAAGTAGCGTTGCATTTTATGTCTCCTTATTGATATAGGCACGCTTCGTATGTTGTTAGTTGTTAAAAGACCTACTCCACTAATTCAATAGGTGTGCCAATTGCAGATTCAAGTTCTACGAATGCCTTGTGGTACGCTGCGAGTGCGTCAAAATAGGCAAATCGTGTTTTGACATATTCGTTCTGCATTAAGATTACTTCCAAGAGTTCTGCTTCTCCTAATTCATAAGCAGAACGCGTGAGGGTTAGGTTTTCGTTGAGCAACTTCAATAAATTGCCATCATAAAACTTAAGGTTTTTTTGTGCAGCATTCACAGACAGAAATGCTGCCATCACTTCACGAACAATTTGTCTCTCAGAATTGGTGATTTCTACCGCATCAACCTGTTTTTGTGCCTTTGCAGCATTTATCTCAGCACGATTCCAATCGAACAACGGCAAAGGTATTGAGAACTTTACCCCGAATCCTGTCGATCCGAAACTACGTTCTGCAACGCCGCCAATACTTAGATCAGGAATGTTTGCTGCTTTTGCAAGCCTGTGAGTGCTTTCGGTCTGATTCACGTTTAATCTGAGTGACTTCAGGTCGGCACGATGTGCAAGTGCGTGCACCTTTAAAGTATCAAGTTTCAAATTCGTAGGGACCTTTTTGGGCAACCCTCCAGTTGCAGCCGGTGTCGCGTCAAGCGGTGTTCCCATCAAACCGTTCAGGTCAAGTTGTGCCAACTGCCAATCACTTTCTAACGTAGCAAATTCGCGTCGTGCAGATTGTAGCTGGATATTCCCCAGACCAACTTGTGTAACAGAAATATCGCCAGCATCAAACTGAATGCGTGCCATGTCGAGCATCTGTTGATTGTGTTTGATAATCTCTTTTGCTAACTTAAGCTTTTCTTGCACAAGAATAAGCTGATAAAAAGCGAGTTTCACGGATTTAATGAGTTTTCGAGATTCATCTGTTAGTTCAAGGTTTACTTTTTCGAGATTTATCTTCGCTATCTGTTTCCGATGGCGACGTTGACCGCCAAGTTCAAAGGTTTTCGTTAATTCAAATATCTGTTCCGCATGAGAACCACCGATAAATTCAGATTCCAATTCAGGATTGCTCAGCAAAGCGATACCATTAAGTTGCGTTTGTGCGACCTTAATTTTTTCGCGAATCGCTTTGAGTGCCGGATTTTCACGCAACGCAGTTTGGATTGCAGTTTCAAGATTGATCTCATCGTTTTGAACTGCGAAAGTGGTTATCGGTGAAACATTGCAGGTTAAAAAGTACATTCCTATGATTGTGATGGTAAAGCGCAATCTGATTTTCATGAATATCTTGCTCCTCACAAGTTAGATGGTATAGAAGGTTACACGCAAGTAGGTGGCAATCAAATAGTAATTGGATTGCTCCGCGTAGACCATACAACATGGGTTACACAATAGTATTTAGATAGGCATCAATTCAGAACGACCTAATGCCTTCTCATAAAGAAATTAAATTATACAGAGTTCAGGACAAGGAGAATGCTTTAATAGCACCACAGGAAGGATTAAATGAGGAGTGTTACGGTACGAAGAGAAATAAGCGTAGGATCAATTAATGGTGGAACGACTGAAAATGGGGTGGTTGTTGGAATAAAAGAATCAGGGATTTCATGTGAAATTGACGAAGTTGAAGAAACAGTATTGTGTGTTGATAACAAATTTTCTTGAACAGAAACAACGTACAACTCGCTGTTTAAAGAAGCAAAGATAGGTAGGTCAATACATTCACCGCAGTGGTTTTTATCCGCTGCGGCAGTTGTCTTTGGAAAATCCAAATCCTGAGAAGGGACATCCGCACAGCATCCGTTGACTGCAAATTCAAATTCAATGTGTCCATTCTCGCCAATACAGAGGACATAGTTGGACAATTGCATCGGAATTATGGCAAAATAGATAAATAACCAAACCAGAGGGATAATAGCGTTATTTTTTCTTAAAAAAAGAGACATCATTTTGCAGCATTCCTAAATTCAAGCAGCCTAACGGTTCACATACAAGTTCAAACTATATCATGAAGTATACACAATTTTCGAACAGTATGTCAAGGAGAAAGTATGAATGTTGTTTGAGTGTGTAAAGTTTTTGTAGCAACACTGATGTCCAAAAATGTTGAAAGGTGCAATAAAAATGGAAAAGAATAAACGGAAGGTAGCCGAATTCCTACGTGTAAACAGTGCTGTATAATCCCAAACATAAACGGTGATTCAAAATTGAAACCAAAATCGCCTCCTAAACGTGTTATGTATGGATAGGTTTGACAACCTGCAATAATTAATACATTCACATTTTTAGGAGAAGATTATGACACTCAACACTTACTTAACCTTCAACAATGAATGTCGCGAAGCGTTTGAATTCTATCGCTCCGTTTTTGGTGGAGAATTCATGACCATTTCAACATTCCGTGAGGCCCCAGAAGACCTTGGCGTTGCAGAAGAAGATTTAGATCGTATTATGCACGTTTCCCTTCCAATCGGTTCCAATGTCCTGATGGGCAGCGATACGTGTTCATCGTTCGGGCCGCCACGTGTCCCAGGTAACAACTTTTCGCTCTGCTTTGAGACGGGTGAAAGATCGCATGCAGACGAAGTGTTTGCGAAACTATCTAATGGCGGCAAAGTCATGATGCCGATGGGCGACGTGTTCTGGGGTTCCTACTACGGCAAATGTACTGATAAATTTGGAATCACTTGGGACATTATGGCATGCCCTACACAAGAATAACCCAATTCGTTGTATGAACTCATAGAAAAAAATGATTTTTCTTGACAGAACAGAAATTTTTATTTATAAGTTCTTACCAAATAAGCAATATTGAGGTAAATAATTATGAAAATTAGAGTAACCAGCATTTTGGTTCAAGATCAAGAAAGTGCGTTAAAATTTTATACTGAAAAATTGGGATTTGTTAAGAAGAGGGACATTCCCTTAGGAAATGGTGACAGATGGCTTACAGTAGTATCAAAAGAAGAACAAGACGGGACTGAACTTTTGTTAGAACCATTATCTGATAATCATTTTGGACCCGCCAAAACGTATCAAAAGGCTTTATTTGATGCAGGACTTTCCTATACCCAATTCAGTGTAGAAAACGTTCAGAAAGAATATGAGCGATTAATCAACCTTGGTGTCGAATTCAGTGTAGAACCTACTGATATAGGAACAACAATTTTTGCTGTTTTCAATGATACTTGCGGAAACAATATTCAGATCGTAGATATTGAGTGAGGGTGGAAAAATAGGAAGACTGGAAGAGGTGCTTGTGTTCGCGCAGAAACCCTTTGAATTGAACTTGCAAGTCTTTCCTGATTACTTCTGCTATGGGTGGTTTAACTGCAAGCATATCACTGACTATGTTATTCTTGATGTTCGGGTACTCAAATACTTCCACCAGCAAGGGCATTTACAGAAGTATGAGGCAAATAGACGAAGGAATACCAATGGGTTAAGATCAGAATTGGTTTATACTCTACTGCACGATTTGCCTATTTTTCGCTAACAACAAAAGGCGTTGGTTTGTTCCAACGCCTTACCCTTTAATTCGTTATACCAAATTTAACCCAACCCAAAACTACTTATTGCGTTTTGAAAACTCGGTTATAAGCCCTCCCTAACTGTTCCCACCATCTTGTGAGTAGGTACTCTACTCCCACCTGCACGTTTCAACGGAAATCGGGTTTACAAAACCCTCCTACAAGAAATTGATCCCGTCCATCCATACATTAAATTTCCTTACAATTCATTTCATATCTATTGCATATTGTGCTATAATAAATTATAGAAAACTTTACATGAGGAAGTAAATGCGTTTTGAAAATCGGGTTGTATTTGTAACAGGCGGTGGCGGGCCTTTAGGCATTGGCAGAGCTGCATGTTTAGCATTTGCACGTGAAGGTGCGTCAGTGGTTGTCGCAGGTGGCAGGAACGCAGATGCAGTCGCCGCAGAAATTCGCACCGAAGGTGGGAATGCTATCGCTGTGCCGTTAGATGTTACTGATCCTGCACAGGTTCAAGCAGCCGTTGATACAGCAATGGAAACATTTAAAAAGATTGACATTCTTTTTAACAACGCAGGAATTATCAATCGCCAAACACTTTTTGAATTAACGCCAGAAGGGTTTGACAAAGTAATGGCGGTTAACGTCAAAGGATGTTTACTGTGTGCACAGGCGGTTGCAAAGGTCATGGTAGCAGAAAAGATACGGGGACGAATCATAAATAATTCGTCTATCTTTGCTGAAGAGTCACATGCTGGGGTTTTAAGCTATTGTGTGAGCAAAGCAGCAGTCAATCGTTTAACGCGCAGTCTCGCGTTGGAACTCCGTCCGCACGGCATCACTGTGAATGCTGTTGCGCCTGGCGGCGGTGCACCGACAGGTATGAACGCGCCACATAATCTTCCGACCAATGATAGTCTTCCTGAACTATTACCTGCTTCACCGGATGCGCCGCTTGACCGTGGAGCAACAGTATGGGACTATATTGGAGCGGTGTTGTTCCTCGCTTCTGATGATGCCGCTTACATTAGCGGTGATATTATGACGATCGATGGCGGAGCCATCTCGCGCCGATAAGGTGTTAGGAGAAGAATCTCTTGTGGTTGATTGGTGCTTTAAAAACTTGTTGGCAGGAAATCAGTGGGTGGTTTGTAGCTCTTTGGCAGTTATTAGTAACCTACAGCTCATTTGTACTAATTTTCTCAATAACAAGTTTAGTGTTCAGTATTGCTGGGTGTACTGCGTTGATAACCTTCTTACCACATGACTATTTTACTGAAACAAAACAGGGACAACATATCAAAAATCCGATTCTACGTTTTTTTGTGTCTTTACTTAAAAATATAGTAGGAGGGGTGCTTATTATAGTAGGCGCACTCATGTCAGTCCCCGGTATACCGGGACAGGGATTATTAACGATTTTTTCAGGGTTGATTATCAGTGATTTTCCTGGGAAAAAACGGTTGGCACGCCGACTTATCCGTACACGTGCGGTCTACTTAGCTGCTAACAAGATTCGTGAGTATTTCAAACGTCCGCCACTCGTTTTAGAGAAAAAAGAAGAATTAGATACACATCACAGTGAAGAATGATAAAGCCGTCCTGCTTATAAGTAAGATTTTAGACCCGCAAATACCATTATTTATACAGAATGATCTATTTTTTGCAAGATTCCGTAGGGCAAACTGTTAGTTTGGGTACGCACATGCAAAATCTAAATGAAGATTAAAAAATAAATTGGGTAATTTTGCGAGGTTAGGAAACCTCGCCAGCAGAGATGTACACCTGCTGCTGGCAAGGCGGGGAATCATGGCGAATACCACACGCGTATTCGCCCAATGGCATTCATACCGTTGATTTCTTCCTAACCTTGCCGATTACCGAAATATTTATTTATAGTAGCATTTAGAATTAAAGCAACATTGTTTCTGTTTTATGATAGAA
>JAPPES010000032.1 GCA_028824125.1 Candidatus Poribacteria bacterium | reverse complement strand
TTGGAACATCTTGAAAATGCCACAAGAATTCACTAAATTGACGCCTATGGTGTTGAATTTTTCGTGCACGCACCTTTTTCTGATAGCATTAACGGTGATCAAATTGAGCGGAATGACGCAGCTCTCGTAGTCCAAGCTACTTTTAAAGTTGATAATGTGGAAACTCAGTTAATTATGGGAGCTGATATTAACCATGAAGTGTGGACCGACATTGTCCAAGTAACGCAATATTACAACCGGCATGATAGGTTAAAATGGGATATCTTTAATATTTCTCATCATTGTAGTTACACAGCTCTGAGTGACACGAAAGGTGTAACAAAAACCACTCCAGTCTCAAAAGTTAAGTGGCTATTTGAACAAGGGCACGATAAAGCAATATTAGTTTCAACAAGCGACCCGATTCCATCGGAAGATACAACTCAACCGCCTCATCGGCAAGCATCAAACTATTATAAAGACGTAGTTAAGAGCATTAACGGTGAATTCAAGGTGACAATGGAACACCCGAAAAAATCTGATCCTAAACCACTTGTCATTACTATCGACAGCGCAAAAGCAACGATAGAGGAATTAAGTATTAGTGCTGCTACTTTTATGACCAGCCGAATTTCGCCAAGAGCGGGTTAGTATTCCTATGAGTGATGAATTCTGTGAACTTAACGGTGAGGTTCTTTCTTCTAATAACCTTAGTATTTCAAAAGCAAGAGATTTTGCAAGTGCTGTAGTAAATTCAGACTATGCGCGGCTTGTTGAATGTAAGTGTACAACATCTGATAGCGAAATTATTGTTTTTGATACTAAGGTTCAGGTTGGGCAAAAAACAGTCTATGATATTAGAAAGTACGAGCGGCTTTCGGTAGTCTTTGAAAGTTCGGATGCTGTAATGCCAGAAGTTTTAGCACTGCGTAAAGACTTTCCTCGCGTGCCACATATTAATCTACGCTCAGAAGAGTTTCCACGAAGTCTCTGTATAACAGAACAGCAGTACAGTGAGTGGAGACTGCAATACACTGGTGCTTCCTTACTTGAAGACATTCGGCAATGGTTAACCTTAACTGCGAAAGACACACTTCATGCTGATGACCAACCTTTAGAACCTTTATTCGCAGGTTCACGAGGTGAACTGATTCTTCCCTCTGATTTTATTACAAATACCGCAGACTCTGAACTTCTTTCTGTTACTTTTGTAGGAACAGGAAACCGAGGACCGGTATTTATTGCAAAACGCCTTGAGGTTGTAGATGAAAAACCGAGTTCCGTAAAATATGTTGCAACTTTTTTCAAAAGCACCCCTCAACCACACGGCATTGTACGTAGTGCTCCAGCTGACTTATTAGAATTGCATGATTACTTAAATAATCAAGGAAATATAAATCTAATACCTAAGTTGAGAAGCCGTTTCATAGAGTGGAAAGATAAACATAAAGAAATAGATATTTTAGAAGCACAATTAGCTTTAGTTATCTGCCTCCCTAAAACTCGGAATAGAAACCTTGTACCAGAAGAACCAGAATTTTGTGCTTTCCTGACAGGCGAGACAATAAGAAAAATCGGTATTGAAATTGGTTTATGGGCCTATAGGGATCGATATCCTCGTTATTTTGATCTTGATCTCCATTATCTTGTTCCTATTGATTGGAGCAAGAAAGGCAATAATATTCAAATAGTCATGCTCAATACTCATTTTCACTTTTCAAGGGAGTTAGGCACTTACCTAAATGGTTTATCCCAAAAAGTTAGTAGAAAAATTACTGCTGTTGGCTTAGGAGCTCTTGGCTCACAGGTTTTCATGAATATGATTCGCGCTGGTCAAGGTGAATGGACTTTGATTGACAAAGATATTTTACTCCCACACAATCTTGCTCGTCATGCTCTTGACGGTTTTTCGGTTGGATATCCCAAGGTCGATACACTTGCTGTCATCGCTAATAAGACAGTAGACGGAAATCCTATTGCTAACTCTATAGTCGCAGACATATTAAATCCTGTAGAAGCACCAGAAACTCTGAAAAAAATAAAGGAAGCCTTTAACACAGCTGACATTATTTTAGATGTTTCAGCTTCTATAGCAGTTGCACGATACTTAGTTCATGATGTTGATTCGCCAACTCGGCGAATATCACTATTTCTCAACCCTGTGGGAACAGATGTTACTGTATTAGCTGAAGATTCTGAACGCAAGACAACACTTGATTCTTTAGAGATGCAATACTACCGTCATGTTATAAATGAAGATTGTTTGGAAGGCCTTCTACAAATGGAACCTGAACACTTTAGATATTCCAACTCCTGTAGCGACGTGAGTGCTACTATTCCACAAGATTTTGTGGCTATGCATGCTGCAATTTGCAGTAGAACGATTTACCAATTAACATCTAATAAACAGCCATTACTATCAATATGGCGAATCGATGCTGATCAATTCAGTGTGCAAAAATACTCATTCCCTGTAAAAAAAACCATAGAACATAAAAAAGGTAAATGGAGATTATTTACTGATGAGGGATTCATTAAGAAAATCTACGAAGAACGGGCAAAAAAACTCCCAAATGAAACTGGAGGAGTATTAATTGGATCGTATGACATGCAACGTAAAATCGTCTATGTCGTCGATTATCTCCCTTCTCCACCCGACAGTAAAGAATGGCCAACACATTATATTCGCGGATGTCAAGGACTACGTTCAAAAATAGAGAAAATACAGCAAAGCACAACAAACCGGATAAAGTATGTTGGTGAATGGCATTCTCACCCGCCGAACTGTGGTGTTAAACCGAGTCAAGATGACCGAAAGGTTTTTGAGTGGATATCAGATTTCATGACAGTTGAAGGTCTCCCTCCATTAATGCTTATTGTCGGTGATCATGAAAAATACGCTTTTTACTTAGAAGAAATTGATTAACTTCATGGACGGAATAGAAATGTTAAAAAATGAATTGAAAATGGGAATAGCCTTATCAGGTGGAGGTGTTAGAGCTTCTGTTTTTCACTTGGGGATTCTTGGTAGACTTGCAGAGGACAAACTCTTGGAGAATATTACGCGTATCTCAACTGTGTCTGGAGGAACGCTTGTAACAGGAATGATTTTTGCAATCGCGGGATACAAATGGCCAAGTAGTGAGTTTTACCTTGAGCAATGCCTTACCCAAGCGCGATATTATTTTACGAAAGCAGATATTCGAATCAAGGCATTCATCTGGGGTATTCGCAAACCGATTTCTCTCATTCAAAAAAGAGCGAATTTAATATCTAAAAGCATTCAAGATTGTTGGAATATCTCAGGAAACCTTAATGACCTACCGCTCCAACCCCGATGGACTATAAACGCCACTACGTATGAATCAGGCAAAAACTGGCGTTTTATCCCGCAGCGTAGGATGGGCGACTATATTGTAAATCATGTCAAAAACCCAGATATCCTTTTAGCTGATGCAATGGCTGCATCAGCAGCTTATCCTGGATTAATTGGTCCACTTACCTTAGATACACGAAAATTTAGCTGGTATGAGTATGAAGGTAAAACACAAAATCAGACTCAACCGAAATTCAAGAAACTGCACCTTTGGGACGGAGGGCTCTACGAAAATTTAGGAGTAGAACCTCTTTTCAAAATTGGAGAAAAACGCAAATATCAGGATGATTGCAATTTTTTAGTTGTAAGTGATGCCTCGAATCCTATCGGCACTAAAAAGCACACTGGAAACTTTTGGAAACGCGCAATTCGACTTATTGATATTTCAATGGATCAAGTCAGAAGTCTAAGAACCCGCACTCTGATAAATCACTTTGAAAATAATAAAAATTCGGGGGTTTACTTTAAAATAGGGAATACTGGACGTAGAATATTAGAAGCTGTGAATACGCACGTTGATATGATTGATAAATTAACAGAAAATAGTTTGCCACCAAGAGACGCACATTTCGCAGAAACTTTTGAAACTACCCTTAGAAAACTATCAGTAGACGAATACGACATACTATATCAACATGGTTGGGAAGTTGCAAATTTCACGCTTCAGGCACGATGCCCAAATCTTTTCCAAAACATTTTTTGGGAACCAACCTCTTAATCTGACACTCAGTTTCACCGCCATTCCAGCCCACCCATCAGACTAACGAAATATCGTTATTTCCACGAAATTATGTAGGACAACTTAATCTGGAAGCAGAAATCTACCAGCAGAGTAAACAATCGTATCAGAACAGATTTAACGATGTTTTACCGAGTAAACAAGGTCTATTGCGTTGAAAACCCTTTTCAGAAAAGAACACCATAATCTCAAATAAGGTTTTTGGGTATGTTACAAAATTTACACCTCTCTTTTTGTTTGCTCGGATTGGATCGCTTTCTCAATATCTGCTTCTAAAGCATGTAACCGCGTCCAATCAGTTAGTTCTATCTTCGCAGCATCTGGGTCATCTAATGCACAACCGACAAGACGTTCTAATGTTTCGGCAACTTGTGCTTCACGAAATATTGCCTGGAACCAGATGCTAAATGTTTTGAGCGCATCGGACGACTCCGAAAACACCCAGAAAACCACACGACAAAAATCAAGTCCTTCGTCAATTGATTGCTGTGAAATCCACACATCTTCGGGAAATTGATGCAGAATTGGCAGTAGTTCTGCAATTATAATAGGTATCTCCTGATTGAGATATGAAATTTCGGGCAAAATATCGAAATGGATCGCATATTTGTGGGCATAAAAGGATATGCCAGCATTTTGCATTTCTGGAAAATATTTTTTTGAATTTTGCAAATGATTTGTCTCCTTATACCATTTCTGATAATATCTCTTATGTAGCACAAACTGTCCGAAGATTAATTTTTTAATTCGGTCATTTTCTGTCAGTACGAGGCAGGTGTACCCGCCTGCTGGCGAGGTTTCCTAACCTCGCCAGCGTTATGGTTTGAGGATTGTTGTGCATTGAAATGTCCACATATTTTCGGGTTTTACTATAAAAATGAAATGGACATAAGGCCTCACTCGTGGTATAATATAGGGCATAATTACCTAAGAAACAAGGGAAAAGTATGGCAGATTCTGAACGGATAACCCAATTAAAAAATGAACTAAAGAAAAGGATTTTGGTCCTTGATGGTGCAATGGGTTCGCTGTTGCAAACCTATCGACTGACGGAAGAAGACTTCCGAGGCGAACAGTTTGCCAATCACCCGTGTGAGCTTAAAGGATATAACGATCTACTTTCTATTACCCAACCCGATATTGTGCGGGAAATACACACAAATTACTGTCAGGCAGGCGCAGACATCATTGAAACAAATACCTTTACCAGCACATCCGTTTCAATGGCGGATTATCAACTTCAGGATCAAGCGTATCAGGTAAACTTTTCGGCAGCGCAAATCGCTCGCGAGGTAGCAGACGAGTGGTCATCGCCAGAAAAACCCCGATTTGTTGCGGGTAGTATGGGACCTACCAATCGCAGCTGTTCTATCTCACCAAACGTAAACGACCCTGGATACCGAAATATCAGCTTCACACAATTGGTTGCTGCCTATACTACACAAGCCGAAGGTTTAATTGATGGCGGTGCTGATTTTCTTCTCGTTGAAACCGTCATGGATACACTTAATTGTAAAGCAGCGCTCTTTGCAATACAAACTCTTGCTGAAACAAGAAACATCAATATTCCCCTGATTGTCTCATCAGACAGAAGTGGCGGCGGGGGGCGCAACCTGTCAGGGCAAACAGTTGAAGCGTTCTGGAATTCCGTTCGACATGCAAACCTACTCGCTGTTGGCTTAAACTGCGGATTCGGTTCAAAACAGATTCGCCCCTACTTAGCGGAAATCGCAAAACTTGCCGATGTCCCTGTTATCTGCTATCCCAACGCTGGACTTCCTAATGAACTCGGACATTATACACAAACACCGGAAGAAATGGGAAATTGGATGCACGAATTTGCTCAAAATGGATTTGTCAATATCGTGGGTAGCTGTTGTGGTAGTCAACCTGAGCATATTGAAACCATTGTCAAAGTTGCAGCTGAATATCCTCCCCGACACCCCGAACCGCAAGAACGTGCTTGCCGATTGAGCGGTTTAGAGTCATTCAACATCACTCCCGATTCTCTCTTTGTTAATGTAGGTGAACGGACAAACGTAACTGGATCACGGCGCTTTGCAACCCTTATCAAAAACGAAGATTATGAAACGGCATTAGAGGTGGCGCGTGATCAGGTAGAAAACGGCGCACAACTGATTGACATCAATATGGATGCTGGTATGTTAGATACTAAAACTGCAATTGTCAAGTTCTTAAACCTAATTGCAGCTGAACCGGACATCAGTCGTGTGCCTATTATGTTGGATTCAAGCAAATGGGAAGTAATTGAGGTAGGTTTAGCATGTGTTCAAGGGAAGGGTGTTGTCAATTCAATTAGTTTAAAAGAGGGTGAAAACGACTTTTTAGATAAGGCACGGCTTATTAGAAAATACGGGGCAGCGGTTATCGTGATGGCATTTGACGAAGAGGGGCAAGCAGACACTTTTGAACGTAAAGTGGAAATTTGTCAAAAGGCTTATAAGCTTTTGACAAAAGAGGTCGGATTTCCACCTGAAGATATTATTTTCGATCCGAATATCTTTGCTGTTGCTACCGGTATTGAAGAACATAACGAATACGCACATGCATTTATAAAGGCGTGCAAAAAGATTAAAGAAACTTGCCCACATGCGTTAGTCAGTGGCGGTGTGAGCAATATTTCTTTCGCATTTCGTGGTAACGATACTGTCCGGGAAGCGATGCACGCGGCATTTCTCTATCATGCAATCAATGCGGGAATGGACATGGGGATTGTCAACGCTGGACAGCTTGCTGTCTACGACGATCTACCAAAACTATTGTTAGAAGCAGTAGAAGATGTGCTGTTTAATCGGCGTGAAGACGCTACGGACCGACTCGTTAACCTTGCAGGCACGCTGCAAACTAAAGGAAAGAAGAAGCGCGTCAACAAGAAATGGCGGAAATTGTCTGTTGAAAAACGCTTAAGCCATGCACTCGTAGAAGGCATTATTGAATATATTGAAGACGATACTGAGGAAGCACGCTTAAAGTATGAACGTCCCATACAGGTGATTGAAGGTCCCTTGATGGATGGCATGGATCGCGTAGGTGAACTTTTTGGTGATGGAAAAATGTTCCTACCACAAGTTGTCAAAAGTGCACGCGTGATGAAAAGAGCTGTTGCACATCTGATCCCTTATATTGAAAAGGAACAAATGGAAGGCGGTATTCAATCCAGAGGTAAGATTGTGATGGCTACAGTGAAAGGAGATGTTCACGACATCGGCAAAAATATCGTGGGCGTGGTACTTGGCTGCAACAATTATGATATTATTGACCTCGGCGTGATGGTGGCAGCAGAAGATATTTTGGAAATGGCACGGAAAGAGAACGCTGATATGATCGGTTTGAGCGGACTCATTACGCCATCGTTAGATGAAATGGTAAATGTCGCAGAAGAGATGGAACGTGAAGGTTTCCGCATTCCACTTCTCATCGGCGGCGCGACCACTTCTAAGGTACATACTGCCGTGCAGATTGAACCTGTATACGGTGGCGCTACGATTCACGTCAAAGATGCTTCTCGCAGCGTAGGCGTTGTTGGTAATCTAATGAACGATGAAAAACAGCAAATTTTTGTTGAGCAGACGCGCGAAGAATATGCTGAAATTAGGGAACGGCGCGAAAAAAATAAGAAACAGACAAAGTTGTTGCCATTTGCTACTGCACAACAACGTAAATTTATTCCTGACTGGAAAAATTACCTTCCGCCCAAACCACGGACAATAGGTATTAAGGTCTTTGACGATTATCCGTTGGCAAAACTTGTTGATTATATTGATTGGACACCTTTCTTTACGACATGGGGACTTAAAGGAAAATATCCGAATATCTTGGATAATTCCGATATGGGAGGAGAAGCGCGTAAACTTTTTGCGGATGGCAAAACACTTCTCAATAAAATCGTTGAACAGAAAAAATTTAATGCCCGTGCAGTTGTGGGAATCTTTCCTGCGAACGGTGTCGGTGAAGGGACAGAGATATATGCTGACGAAGATAGGACTAAGATTATTGGTACGCTAAATCATTTGCGTCAACAGACAGAGCAACCTTTCGCCAGACCTAACCTCAGCCTTGGCGATTTCATCGCACCGAAGAGCACATCTCTCCCCGACTATATTGGCGCATTTGCGGTGACAACAGGTATTGGTGTTTCTGATCTCTGTGCAGAGTTTGAGCAGAAACAAGACGATTACAATAGCATTATGGCAAAGGCGTTAGCAGATCGATTAGCCGAAGCTTTTGCTGAGTGTCTGCATCAGCACGTGCGTACAACACTTTGGGGTTATGCAGCTGACGAGGCGTTAGCTAACGATGCATTGATTGCAGAAAAATACCGTGGGATTCGTCCGGCACCAGGGTACCCTGCTTGTCCTGACCATAACCAAAAGCGGGTTTTGTTTGATCTGCTGAACGGGACAGAAAATACAGGAATTTCTCTCACGGAGAGCCTTGCGATGTCACCTGCAGCTTCTGTCAGTGGATGGTATTTTTCGCATCCGGATGCACGGTATTTCAGTATCGCCAGAATTGGGGAGGACCAAGTTATAGATTATGCAGAACGGACTGACATGGATTTGGAAACAGCAAAACGCTGGTTAAAACCATTACTTACATAAGTGCCGCAATCTTGGTAGGCTTAGTTTATAGTGAATCCACAATTACCTGGATATTGGCAAGGTTAGGAAACCTTGCCAGCGATAGCGTGTGGGGATTGTTATTCATTGAAAATGGTTTTTGTTGAATCGCTTGGCTAGAACAAATTAACGTAAATCTGGAGAACTAAATAGTCCTACATAACGTACAACTTCCTTGAAATTAACGGCAAGATTTGATATAATCATAATAGTAACTTCTACGGTATAAAAAAGTAATCATCAGGATTGAAAACCTGGGAGAAAATATCATGAATCGTTTTGAAAGAAAACAACGTTCGCTGAATGCTTGCCTGATTGCCGGGATTGTTCATCTCTGCTTTGCAATACTTTTAACATTTTTCCATTACGCACGAGTTGCTAATGACTCTGAAGATGCTGTCGGCGTGGAATTTATAGATATGGAAGACCCCGAAAGGCAGAAACGTCGACTTAAACGAACACCTCCAAAGCAGTTGCGGACCCCAAAACAGACAGAATCGTTGAGTACAGGCCGTCCGAGACATGTGGCTTCATCCGCGACTTCTAATTTAATTGATGAGACCGTTCGTCCTTCCGAGAAGATCCTGATGCATAGTGCTACAGAATCGATATCCAAGACTGCAACAAACCTGCCTGAACTCACAACACAAACGGAACAATTGAATAGTCGAACAGCTGCACTTCCGAAAAATGTTGCAAGCCCTTTTGAAATAACCTCTGGCGCAGGGAAAGAAAGCTTACGGCAACGGGTTAAAGGCGATGGCAAAGACGGACTTAACAGATTTGAATCAACGGGAGTTGCCGATATTGGACCTATTGGCGAGGGAATCGGAGACGGTGGCAGCGGAGAGAAAATAGGCAACAAGGGGGCTTCTAACCCATTTGCCAAAGCACTTGAGCAAATTGCTAACCATATCATTGCTACTCGGACACTTGATAAAGTCAACGTAGTCTTTGTGCTTGATACAAGTGCAAGCATGGGGGATAACATCCAACAGGTTGCCGAAAACCTATATAGTATGACAGATGCATTTGATCTTGTTAACATAGAGTATCATTTGGGTATGTCTGAATTCAGCGTTAGGGAAAAGGGGCAAAAAGTTGAAACCCGATCTCTTGCTCCTGATGTAGGTTACCTCCGTCGTCGTATGCAAAAAGTCCGACTGAGTGGAGATGAAAATGCTCTTGATGCACTTTTAGACACGTTGAATTTTATGGATTTTCATGCGGATGCAGATAAACACTTGATCTTGGTCACAGATGAACCCGCAACAACAAGCTTCAGAGAAAAGAATGGTCTCGGGACGATGCGAGCGAGAGTGATTAATGAATCTCAAATGGAGGAAATTCGCGTTAACATCCTCGGATTTCCTGAAGCTTTTCAACAGGAATTAGCTACGACTACAGGTGGTGTATGGCAACCAATTCCAGGGAGCGTCTATAACGCCGCTGCTCTCCCTAACAATCGCGTTGGAAACCAGAAATTTCTCAAAGTGTTTAGAGACATTGCTAGTGATATTCGGAAGAGTGGTGTCACAGCATATTTTAGTCTTGAATTGAAGTTTGATATACCTGTTGAAGATGGAGAGATTCCTGCTGATAGATTACAACAAACATTCAAGGAAAACGAGATTTGGTTAAAAAATTATGTTTTTCTCGGCGAAAATTCAACAGTTTTAGAGAAGAATTATAACGGTTTGTGGATACTTACTGACAGAGAGAACGAGCAAATTTTGGCTACCCATAGGATTGAAGATAGATTACACGTTTATCAAAGTAGCTACCCAAAAAACTGGAATTTAGATGCGAATCTTACTGCACGGACACAGCAACAAGGTAAAAGATGGATACTCACTGATTCTCGGAATAACCAAATATATTCATTCGTTAAAAATAAAAACCTCCTTAAAGTTTACACTGGAGGACAACCAGGCACGGCTACTCATAATGCTGCGGAACCGATTGTAGACATTATGATCATGTTAGACTACAGCAGGAGTATGGGCGGAAAGTCGCAAGCAATCATGCTTGGATTAAGCACTCTTATTGGTAGACTATCAATTTTACCGATTAAATATCGAATTGGACTCATCCGTTTTGCTGAAGCAAAAGATGCTATTAAGGCTGTTGATGGTGTTGACGTGGCTCAGATGCCACTTAATGAAGTTCTGATAAAAAGTCTTATGGAGGATCCATTTGGTGGAGACGAACAGCTTATTGATGCCATTGTTGAAGGACTACCGGAAGTGAAATTTAGCCCTTATGCAAGGCGATTCCTACTTATTTTAACTGATGAACCTACTACCGGAAAATATCCTGCCGAGCAGGCACTGGAGCTATGTCAATCGTTAGGTATCACTGCCTATGTCATTGGTCATCCGGAGCCTACTGATTTTCAAACGACTCTTGCGAAACAAACCGGCGGAATCTTTTTCACAATGCCTAAGCATTTAGAGAAGACGTATCCAAATCAATAATTTGACGAAAAAAGGAAATTCATGACAAAATCAACAAGTACACAACAACATCGGGAAATTGCAGCAGAAGAGGGCCCCGTATCAGTTGCTATTGTGACTGTAAGCGATTCGCGCACGCCAGAAACAGACACAAATGCTGCATTTCTCCGCGAACAACTTGAAGCAGAAGGAAACAGCGTAACAGCTTATCAAATTATAAAAGACGAACCCGACCAAGTCTCTGATGTTTTGGACACAATGGCAGAGACTGATGCACAGGTCATTTTATTCAATGGTGGTACAGGAATCGCACCGCGAGACACCACTTTTGATGTACTCAATCGCAAATTAGAAAAGACGTTGCCGGGGTTTGGTGAACTTTTTCGGATGTTTAGTTACGATCAAGTTGGTGCTGCTGCGATGTTATCGCGTGCAACGGCGGGAGTCTATCGCGGAAAGGTGGTTATCTCTACGCCCGGTTCAAATGCTGCTGTGCGGTTGGCGTGGGAAAAACTCATCGGCCCAGAATTACAGCATTTGGCATGGGAGGTTGGCCGTTGAAACCTTGAAGCAGAAGTCGGGAATAAGACTATGACGGATCTACTTTCCCTTTTTGATGAACCGGCACTTTATGTGCCATCCACAGAAGGTATAAAGTACGCAGGCTCTAAACTAAAACTTATCCCTCAAATACTCCAACTCACCCAAAAAGTTGACGCCAAGACAATATTAGACGGTTTTTCAGGCACAACCCGTGTCTCACAAGCATTCGCCAAACTCGGCTATACCGTTATCTGCAACGACATCGCCCCGTGGTCAGAAGTTTTTGGAACTTGCTACCTTCTCAACACAAAACATCCATCAGAATATCAACCGCTTATTAACCACTTAAACGCTGTGCCAACGATTGATGGGTGGTTCACAGAACATTACGGTGGACATGTCAACGACGGGTGTGCAATCCAAACAGATGGACTCAAAAAACCGTGGCAGTTACACAATACCCGTAAATTAGATGCGATTCGACAGGAAATTGAAAATCTTTGTCTTGATCCAGTTGATAAAGCGGTTGCCCTGACAAGCCTAATTTTAGGATTAGATCGCGTTGACAGTACGCTTGGACATTTCTCTGCCTACCTCAAAGATTGGGCACCTCGCGCCTATAAAGAATTGGTGCTTGAAGTGCCAAAAGTCTTTACATCAGAAGGAAACCATAAAGTTTGCCAAACTGACGTCTTTGATCTTGTTTCGCGCGTATCCGTAGACCTTGCCTATTTTGATCCACCCTACGGTTCAAACAACGAAAAGATGCCGCCATCTCGTGTCAGATATGCGGCATATTACCATCTTTGGAAAAGCATTATTCTTTTCGACAAACCGCCGCTTTTCGGTAAGGCGAAACGGCGCGAGGATACGTCTGATCAACTTTCTGCATCCGTATTTGAGGAGTTTCGACGTAACACAAACGGCCGTTTCATCGCTGTTGAGGCAATAGCAAAACTGATTCGTGCCACACAAGCACGTTGGATTATCCTATCTTACAGTTCTGATGGTCGTGCTACTGCCGAAGAACTCAACGAAGTGATGCAAGAAAACGGGAAACTCCTCGCTGTTGTTGAAATGAATTACAAACGGAACGTCATGGCAGATATGAGATGGACACTTGAATGGGTGGGCGCAGCTGAAAAACCGAACCGAGAATTCCTTTTCTTGCTTGAGAAATTAACGACTAATATGGACGCTTGAACTATTGCACGCCTATCAGATGTCTCGGAATACGACGTAGATCAGCATGTGGGTCGCGCCGTAGGGCGCGTGGTATCTCTAATTCAGGCATTTTAAGTTCAGTGAAAGCAACTTTTTGCTCAGCAGTAAGTTCAGCGTGAATTTCTTGCAAGAGTTTTTCAATTTCTTTGAGCAATGTGCTTCTTTGTGAAAGGAATTTCCTCACTTTGGTGCGAATCTGGTTAAGACTACGTTGCCTTTGTGTAGTGCTCAGTCCGCCGTCGTAACGGTAAAGTCTCCTATCACTTGCCAGGGCACGATATTCTCTCAAATCTCCATCCAGCTGCTTCTTCTCAAAGTCGTAATCATCAACAATATCACGAATAAGTTTGAGTTTAGGTTGGATTATTTTCTTCTGTTCATAGGTGAGTTGAAGCGCAGAACTGCTTTTCGGAATATCAATCAGTTTGGTTGCCCCACATCCTGCAAGCAAGCAGCTTATAAAAGAAAAAAACAAAATGTGCCGAAATACCATAACAGTCGTCCTGTTTTTAGTTTATAGTGAAATTCATAATTACCTGGACATTGGTGAGGTTAGGAAACCTCACCAGCGTTATGGTGTGGGATCGTTGTTCATTAAAATGTGAACATATTTTCGGATTGGACTATAACGTGTATAATCCACCATACTTT
This sequence comes from Candidatus Poribacteria bacterium, assembly GCA_028824125.1. Taxonomy (GTDB): domain Bacteria; phylum Poribacteria; class WGA-4E; order WGA-4E; family WGA-3G; genus MSPOR6. Next base: position 62,083 of record JAPPES010000032.1, on the reverse strand, counting down.
GTCCGTAAATAGTCAATATAAGGCGCAATCGTCATAGATTTCCCGGTTGCACGTTCAATAATTTCAGGTGCAGTGTACTTTGATCCGTGTTGGTAAACATTGTTTTTCAACCAATTGTGCAGTGTGCTGAATTCACCATTTTCGATTTCAGTCGTAATTTCAGGATGTGCTGCAAGCGCAGACGAGAAGAATTGCGCACCCAAAATGTTGCCCAATGTATATCCTTGAAATGAACCACCGATAAGTCCAAAATACCAATGCACATCTTGCAGAACACCGTCTTTGTCGTCTGGCGGTACAATACCAAAATCATCTTCAAATCTTTCGCGCCAAGCGTTAGGTAGGTCTTTGATCTCCATCTCACCCTCTAACAATGCCAACTCAAAATCAAAACGTAGCATTACATGTAGGTTGTAGGTAACCTCATCTGCCTCTGTGCGGATGAGTGAACGTTCAACCTTATTTATCGCACGGTGAAATGTATCAAGGGGCACAGAACCGAGCTGCTCAGGAAAGGTATTTTGCAGTTGTGGAAAAAAGCATCTCCAAAACCCTTTGCTTCTCCCAACAATGTTTTCCCAAAGACGCGATTGGCTTTCATGAACACCCGCTGAAGTGCCGCGGGCAAGCGGTGTGCCTTCAAATTCCATGCGGATTCCTTGTTCATAAAGCGCGTGACCCGTTTCGTGCATTGTGCAAAAAAGTGCCTCGCCCAAACTATCCTCTTTCGAACGGGTTGTAATTCGAACATCTCCCAATGAAAACTTTGTCATAAACGGATGGTGTGTTTTATCTTGTCGTCCGCGATTGAGGTCATAACCAAACTTTTTGGCAACCTCCATACCGAATGCCAACTGTTTCTCCTCTGGATAATGTTTATGTAGGCATGAATCGTCAGCGATGGGTTGTGATGTAATAGCAGAAGCAATAGGTACAAGTTCTTTGCGGAGTTCACCAAAGACACGACTCACATCTGCTGCCTTCATACCGTAATCCCTCGGTTCAATCAACGGATCTGCGATGTGATCGTATCCAGGAAAGAAATTGGCGGATTGACGACTATACGCAAGTGTTTTTTCAAGGTAAGGACGCACTCTCTCAAAGTCATTTGCAGGACGCGCTTCTGTCCAAACTTGATACGATTCTGATGTATGGGTTGCTACCTCTGCCATGAATTTTGCCGGGATTTTTATGGCACGTTCATATTTTCTTCTGGTAACACGAAGCAAGCTGGCTTCGTCAGAGTCGTAACCGAGGCTCTCTCCATAAGGTGTAAGGGTATCAAGCAGCTTTCCGATGGCGGGGTCAGTAAATTTTTCGTGTGCTATACGGCTAAGTGTCGCAGTTTGCCGGGCGCGCGCTGCAGCACCACCGGGTGGCATATAGGTGGATTGATCCCAGTGCAAAAGTCCTGATGCTGATCGAACATCATTTACTTCAATCAGACGGGTTTTAAGTTCTTGAAATTTGGATTGCAATGTAAACTCCTCAAAGATAAGGCGTAGAATGGGACATTTAATCTACATTTTATCATAATTGGGTTAGGTATTCAAAACAAATTTGGAATTGAAGCGATATTCAGTTATGGCATTCGTTTACAATAGTTGTGGTCGGTTAGAACGTAGCGAAACCCATAACTGTCAATTTGCGGACGGCACCAAATCAACGGTATGAATGCCATTTAGGCATTCCCCGCAGAGCGTGCCTGCTACTTTTAAATCAACGCTTATGGTTAAAACATAGCGAAACCTATAACTGTCAATTTAGTGATTTTGTTTATCTCGTGTACGGCTTTTAATCCACTGACACCGTTCTATCCAATATCGGGCAGAAAGCTGAGTTCCCATCGGTTGTGTTTGATCGGTTGCTACGGATGAAAATATTTCTTCTGCGATTCTATAATCTGTCATGTGAAAAGCGTTCAACCCCAATAACCATCGCGATTTCAATGCAATTTGAGGCGGCATTGTTTGTTTATCCTTTTCTTTACCCAAGGCAATGGTATGGTGCAGATATTGTGTACTCAATTCCCATGTTCGCTCTTTATGAAGTAATTCACCTGCTAAAAAATAGGCTAACCACTCATCAGGTTCAGTTTCAATGACTTGCAATAGAAGTGCCATTTTCGTCCCGCTCCCCATACGACCTGCTGAACTTTTAGGTAGTATAACAGTGCGCAGCCGTTCTCTGGATTGAGGTGTATAATTTTCCGAAAGTGCTGCAATACGTTTGAGAAGACGCTGTTCAACAGTTTCACGGGTGGCAAACAAAACCGCTTCCTTATATTGATTCAACGCTTTTTCTGCGTCCTCCTGCAGCCAGTAGATATCTCCCAGCAACCGCGCTGCCTCGGATCTGTATTGCGAGTTTACATCTGCAATCATACGTTTAGCCAGTGAGGTCGTTAGCTTGTAATCCCCCATTTTAAATGCACTGTACATCAATTCCAAGAGCGTTCTTGAATTTTCTGGTTCATCTGATAGCATTTGCTGAAAAGTGTTCGTTGCAAATCTAAAATCATTTCGGTAATACGCTTCCCACGCTTTACTGCGCAACGAAGCCATTTCATGAGCACATACCTGTTCAAAGATTCCGCCACGTTTCAGGCTACGTTCAGCATAGGCTAAGTCTGTCCCTTGTAACGGCACTTCATTGGATAAGAATTTAATCCACTCTGCTTCTAAAACGCTCAAATCTTTCGTGTAGCTTTTCGATAAGTTCCCAAATGGAAAAGCCTGTTTTAACTTCTCTAACCCATAAGTGTCAACAAGGAAGCGGATAAAAGAACCTGCGAGTAAGTAACTTCGTGAACTTGCATGGCTCCAAAACCCTATACCCATAACACTGGAAAGACGCGGAGCTACCTTTAATTGACGCATCGCTTTCGCCCATTGATGCACTGTCAGCTGCCCTTCATCCCAATCTGCAGCAACGGCAATGCCTTCATGCACTCCTACGTTCAAGCTAACCTTCCACGGTGACCAATCGGCAGTCAATACGTGTGCAAGTTCATGTTTTAAAACAGGATGCGGGAAACTTGCTGAATGGATGTGAAAACCGTAACCAAACGGGTCTTCAACATACGTACTACCAGCCCCGATTAATCTCTTTTTTTGTTCAGGGGATGCATACAAATACGCACGAACTTTCCTCGAAATTGTTGTCTGTAAATATTCAGACAGCTGCACATAACGAAATTCACAATCGTCAGCAAATAAATCTATTTCATCTTCAAGTTCTCGCGCATAGAAGATTTCAAAATGCTCTGTTTCCTTATAACCGCCTAATGCTTGGGCAATATCACCTCGCGTTGGACGAATCCTTAACTTTCCTGAGAAAAATTCCAAACTGATTAATGCAACAATCAATATACATACTGTTATGATCCGCCAAAGCGAATTCTTAGCGGAGAATTGAATAAGATTACGCCATCGAAGTTTTGGAACAAAACTTGTCTCTCGACCAATTTCACACGCATAAATGGAAATTGTGAGAAATAACAGTGCCCATATCAGTGTCTCACCACGTGCAATGAGCAAGGTGCTTGTGATTGAAATGACGAAATCGTATATAGGTCCAGGGAAATATCCGAAAATAGGATGAAAAGCAAACACCGGCGGATGGAAAATCAAATTTACGGCAACAGGCACACATGAAATAAGAAGAAACGCTAAATATGCCAGATACGCTAACCATCTCTTTTGAATCCACACATTGAAGAATAAACCTGCTGCGGTTGCAGTCATGCAGCTAAGTGTGGGCAAAAGCAGAAAAAAGAGAAATCCTTCACCGAAATTGCAGTTTTTTATGCGGAATGCATTTAGCAGAATTATAGTGAGCGCTGCTATTAGTACTACAATATTCGCTAAAAACGCACGCCAAAAACACCCAAAAATAACCTGACTCGCTGAGCCAATCAGATTATCAGGATCACGTTTCATTGTTTGGAATTCGGTCATTGCAACGTGAGAACAAGCAAAAGCAACACAGAGGGTAATAATCGCACAAAACTCAAAAGCGAGTATATTGAACAGAGGTTTTGTGGCAAGCCCTAATGCTAAAATCCCAAAAATTGCGAACCACATCCAATATGAAAAGGTTTTATAGATCATAAGATTTAAACGTGTGCAGACAATATCGGTTGGCTATTTCTAAAATACATAGTGTGTTTAAACTATGTATCTGCTTAATCTTGCTGTCGTCCTTATTATTTTAACTAATCCTCTGTCAGATTGTCAAAAGAATTAAAACATATCTTTAACTTTGGAAAACGCGATTTACTTTTGGATTAGAAAACGCGACAATTGAATCGCTTTGTCTCCACACCCTGAGGGCGAATGCTGATTTTCACTTTTCAATTTGCATAATTTGTGATAAACTAATTTCATGTATGCTAAACTAACGTGAGTTCGATCCAAGCAATCTTTGTAGCGCAAACTTTTAGTTTGCGCTGCTACACGGAGACACAATCTAACAGATTGTGCTACAAAGATGACAACTTAGGTAAAAATAAAAGAAAATCCAGATGGACCCCACGCTTGGCAAACGTTAAATTGGAAAATGGAAGCACGGTTATTACGAAATAATGGCACATATCAAATTACAAAATATAGAAAAACGATTTGGCGATGTTGTCGCAGTCAGAGATTTTAACTTGGAAATTCAAGATAAAGAGTTTGTCGTATTCTTAGGTCCATCGGGTTGTGGGAAAACGACAACGCTGCGATTAATCGCTGGATTAGAACAACCTGAAAAAGGTGATATTCTGATCGATGGGCATCGTGTCAACGATTTGTCCCCTGCGGATCGGGATATCGCATTTGTATTTCAATTCTATGCACTTTATCCGCATCTAAATGTATATGATAATATTGCATTTCCGCTTAAAGCGGTGAAGGTCGCAAAATCAGAGATTGATGCACGCGTTAAAAAGGTCGCGAAGATTTTGCAGATAACTGATATTTTAAATCGAAAACCGAGTGTGTTAAGTGGAGGTGAGATGCAACGCGTCGCCCTTGGACGCGCAATGGTCCGTCAACCCTTAGCCTACCTGCTTGATGAACCGATGGCAAATTTAGATGCGAAACTTCGAATTGATACACGAGCAGAAATTAAACGGCTTCAACACGAAATCGGGGCAACCACTATTTTTGTTACACATGATCAAGTTGAAGCGATGTCTCTCGCGGATCGAATCGCTGTTATACACCAAGGCGTGCTACAGCAAATTGGCACTCCTCACGAAGTATATAACAAACCGAAAAGCCTTTTCGTTGCAGGATTTATGGGAATGCCAGCTATGAATCTAATTGATGCAGCGTTTACTTCTCAGGAAGGCAAAACCGTGTTGCAACTAAGTCATACTGATGTGCAGTTAGACCTTTCGCTACAACAGCAGTCTCACCGAAACAGCAATACTGAAAATAATGGTTATGTCTTCGGTATCCGACCTGAACATATTACAGTATCCAGGGAACCGGTCGGGCGTAAAATCGCCGCCGATGTCCATCTGATTGAACCCCTTGGTTCAGTTAACATTCTTGACTTAACGCTCGGAACACATCGGGATACACAAGAACCTATCCTTCTCCGAGTTAGAACACATCCAACTTTTCATGTTGAAGTAGGAGATAAAATCTGGTTGGATTTTGATGACGATCAGATGCACCTTTTTGACCGGAAAACGGAGCAGGCAATCTGGTAAACATGGAATATAAAAGTAGATATGAAAATACCTTGTCGTTTGGCAGCTTTCGATTTAGACGGAACACTATTGAGTAGTAATCACGAGTTATCGCCTGAAAACTGCAAAGCACTTCAACAACTTGCGGAAAACGGAATTCTGGTCGTCTTAGTTTCAGGAAGGATGCACCGATCTATTAAACCGATAAGCGATCAAATTGGTTTAGAAAACCCAATAATTTCGTATAATGGGGGGATGGTAAAGCATGCAATGACTGGAGATGTATACCATCATACGCCGGTTCCCCCAGATTATGCTATGGCAATAGTTGATGACTGCATTAAACAAAATTTGCATCTCAATTTTTGCTTGAACGATGAACTCTTTGTTGTAAAAAGAAACGAGTGGAGTGAACTATACGAAACTCGCACGGGGGTTCCTGCCACACCGATAGGTGATCTTCGGCAATTAGCTGGTGAGACACCGACAAAACTGCTTATCATTCATCCATCAGAAAAACTGCCCCTGCTTTTAGACAGTTTCAAAACACAATATGCAGGCAAACTTTACGTAACGCAGACACAACCAGAGTATATTGAATTCATGAATCCGGAGGTTACAAAGGGACGGGCACTGACTGCACTTGCACAACAGTACAACATTCCGATAGATTCGGTTGTCGCTTTTGGTGATAGTTATAACGACGAAAGCCTACTCAAAACCGCAGGCTTCGGTATAGCGATGGGAAACGCAGTTGCTCCAATTAAAGACTGCGCAGATCACATCACCGCGACAAACGATGAAAACGGGGTCGCCAAAGCGATCTCGGAATTAATTCTGTGATACCAGTAAAGGATTACTATTTCTAAGAAACAACTACGAAGCTAACGAAGTTTGTTCGATTGATTATACGGAAAATCTGCCATCAACACGTAGGAATTACCTTCACGTTTTAAGGACATCTTGACAGAATTCATAGTAAATTCAAAGTATTTCGCCAACACTTCGGTTAATTCAATTTGTAACTTTTTCATAGAATCTTCGCCTACCTCAAATCGATCTTGTGTAAGAACGAGCTGTAAACGCTGTGTAGCAATACTGCTTGATTTTGATTTACGAGTGAATAAACTTCTAAAATTCATAGTATCCTCTACTTATTTCTTGAAAACCAGTTTAATAGATTAGACATAAAGTTTTCTTCTCGCATTTCAGGGATAGGGACACGTTGCCCAGTCATGCGCCGTGCGATTCGCATATATGCAGCCGCGCCAGGAGACCCATCGTTATGGACAAGGGGCACACCACGATTTGTAGATGCGATAACACCGGTATCTTCAGGAACAACGCCGAGAAGATCGATGTTAAGATGGTCTAATACATCATTCTTACTCATCATATTTCCATTTTTGACCAGTGTTGGCGATAATCTGTTTAGTACAAGACTTATTGATTCAATACCTTGATGTTGCAAGAGTCCGATGATGCGGTCCGCATCTCGAATGGCTGATACATCAGGGGTCGTGATAATGATCGCTTCATCTGCTCCAGCAGCGGCATTATGGAACCCTTGTTCAATCCCCGCAGGGGAGTCAATGAGCACAAAATCATATTCTTGTTTTAGTTTTTCACAAATTACCTGCATCTGTTCCGGTTTTATATCGTCCTTTCTATTTCGTTGCGAAGCAGCAAGTAACATCAAATCTTCAACACGTCGGTCTTTTACAAGGGCTTTATCAAGATCGCATCGTTTTTCAATTACATCCATAGATGTATAAACGACTCGACTCTCTAAGCCCATCACGACATCAAGGTTCCGCAACCCAATATCCGCGTCAACCATAACCACTGTTTTGCGGATCATCGCTAATGCGGTGCCGAGGTTTGCAGTTGATGTCGTTTTGCCGACTCCTCCCTTCCCAGAAGTAATTACGATAACCTTACCCATAGTCAAACCTTCCTTTTTTTAGAATTTAATAAATTCCTCCACGATGATAATATCTTCAGCTCCAACACGAGCTATTTCAGGATATCCCCTTGGCTTTTGGTCTATCGGGGGACGATTCACATACGAACCAATTTGAAGTTGTAATGGGACTAACTCCATAGCGATAATAACGGAAGAAAGCTTCCCGTGGGCCCCAGCATGAGCATTGCCGCGTAAAGCGCCAAGGACAATGATGTCTCCCGCAGCAACAACTTCACCTCCAGGATTAACATCACCATAGACAATAACACTTCCTGCTAAACAGGATATTATCTGTCCTGATCGAATCATTTGGCGGACGACTTGAGCTTGTTCAAAATTCGGATGATTGTCCGTCGTCAAACTCGGTGAAATACTATGCGTTGCAGGTGCCGCCAAAATTGGGGATTCGTTCTTTTCATCATATATGTTGACACCACTGACAACAAGATCGTAGTTTTCTGTCAGGTGCGTTTCCAAATCTTTCAGATCGTCAGATGTCAAAGGAGATGTCGTCATATCAATATGAATAGAAGTTCCCGCTAACGGTTGGTTCATCCCGTTTAGCAAGTCTCGGATTGCGGCTTCAACCTCAGTAAGCGAGACTTTAGGATTGATAATCAGATGCAGACCATCCTTATATCCTCTAAGTTTCACGATTGAATTTTCCATTTTTTCACACCCAAACTATTTTGTCTTATGAGGCTATGCTCATTGTGTAATTAAAAATGTTCTTATGCTGTGGCACCCTCTACTTTAGCTAAGACATAAGGTCCTTCAGGGATCGCAGCAATTTGTACGTTCTCACCGTAACGTGCCAAAAACTCCTGAATGCCTTCCTGTGGCGTTCTCAACGGATGCACAAAAAGTTTAGATATTTGTTGATACGGGATGCCATCAGTATAAAAATAGATATCGGCTTTACGCGCAACCTTTGCTAATTCTTCCAACTGCCATTGATCGATAACGAAGTTCGCGGGATTGTAAAGACCTTGAACAAAGGCAGTCAGGTCATCAGTTTTAAATAATAGATCTGTGAATGGTTTACTCCCAATGCCCTCACTACAAGCAGCTACAAGCAAAATACTTCCACCTTGTTTGACGATTTCAACTGCAGTTAGTAAACCTTTTATTGCCTGATAAAATGTAGTATCCAAAGGATATCCCGCGCTGGAAACAATAACCGCATCTACAGGGGTTGGAATCGCAACTTTAGCGTATTTTTCCACGAATTGTGTACCAGCAAGGTGAGATTCAACCATATCCCCCGCAAAAACACCGGTTATCTGTTTCTGTTTATCAATTGCGACATTCAGGTTAAAATCTACACCTGCCATCAGAGCGATCTCGGTCGCTTCCATGTGAAATGGATTTCCATCCAAAATGCCGACAGCAGATTTAGGATGTTCCATCAGTTCAGGACCATGCATAACCTTCATTGTTTCAATAGATGCAAGTCCTGGGCAGATAGCTTTCCGTCCACCGGAGTATCCTGCCATCAAGTGAGGTTCAATCAACCCGGTTATAATTTTCAAATCCGCCGCGAGGTATGTCTTATCAATGTAAACCGGTGTGCCTTTGTTTGTCTCGCCCAGATATGTATGTGTCTCTGGCTTTTGAGAAAAATGATTAACAATCCGGTACGAGTCCATAATTGAACTACCGACCATTTCCTCAAGTTCTTCCCCTTCATTGGGACGGTGAATGCCTGTGGCGATGAGTATAGTAATCTTCTCGCGCGGTATTCCTGCTTGTTCAAGTGTTTCTAATATCGGCGGTAGAATGACTTGATTTGGCACAGGACGCGTTATATCAGAAATCACAATGCAAGCAGAGTCACGCCTTTTCGCTACTTCTGCTAAGGGGGGTGAAGCAATAGGTTGCGAAATTGCTTGCCGCACCGCTTGGTCGGCATCGGTTAACGGAGTGCTTTGCGCAGTTTCCAAGACAGCTGCCAAATTTTTGTTAGGTATCTCTACCGCAACTGTACTGTGCCCATATTTCATTTCGACTTGCATGAATAATTTCCTGAAACGAGAGAACTGATTAAGTTTAAAAAATTATGATGCCATATTCAAATATATCATGAAACTTGCAATATGTTAATTTAAAAACACCCAAATCTTATGTAACACACGTAACTTAACTTGATTTTTTTTATTCTGCATGCTAAAATTTATATGCTTTACATTGGAATTCCCAAACGGAGAATTAAAATCATGCAACGCATTGAAGTTACCACGAAACCTAACGGCGCTGGGCGCAATTGGCTTGAGGTCGGAACTTTTGAAGTTGACTCACTCGGACGTAAACAGTGGATCAAGAAAAACGTGCCACATCAAGAAACAAAACTTACTGTAGATAGACAATATTCCGCACGAGGTGAAACGATTGATTGGATTGTCCTCATTCCTGAAAATTACCCACTCACTCTTGTCAAAATTACTTATGACCGTTTAAATCCAAAAGACCTTGAAGTGCTTTGGGAACCGGATGCCACCAACCAACAGGAAGACTCACGAGAAAGCAAAAAGAAACGTGCTTTTGAACTTGCTGCTGGAAACGCAGAATTAACATCTCTGCTGAAGGAACTTCTTTCAGACTAACTTTTCCACACTGTAAAAGTATTGCAGCAACCTATTTCTCACCATCCATAACGTTCTGGTCCCCACGGCTTTGTTATCAATTCCTGTTTTGCCATGACCATAGTTTTGCTGGGAACATCCTCGTATAGAATCACTCCTGGACCTACAACACTATAAGAACCGATACGCCTTCCCGGCATTATTATCGCATTCACTCCGGTGCGGCAGTAATCCCCCATATAGGTAGCGTTTGCGCCGTAAGTTGGCACTTCATACCGTCCTTCTACCTGAATTGGTGTATCACGGTCATCAAAACGCAGGGTACCGCACACTGTAGCAGCACCGATATCTGTCGCGCATCCAAAAACTCCGGACATTTCACAGTAGTGATATAGATAAACCTTGTCAAACATGACACCGGACATTTCTGCGCCGTGTCCTACAATGCATCGGTTTCCGATGGCACTGCTCTCAATATCACAATAGTCACTGATGCGGCATTGATCACCGATGTATATGTTTCCGTGTAAAATTGCGCCGTTCGTGATGTTATTATTTGCACCAGCTATAAGTGTTCCATTTACAACAACACGCGGACCAATAACTGTGTTTTCTCCTAATATTACGCGTCCATTAATTTCCGCAGCATCGGATATTTTAGCACCCGTTGCTATGGAGTTTTCATCAATCTGTTTTGTGAGATAATCTACTAACCGACGGTTTGCTTCCAAAACATGCCAAGGTTTATCAACATCAACAAAAAAGTCGGTTGTTTCGACTGCTAACACCTCTATCCCGTCATCAATCATGAGTTGGAGAGATTGTGCAACTTCAGCCTCAGGCGGTGGCATGCCCCCGACAGGGACTTGCGTGACGATGCCGGGGTTCCTTAAAAAATAAGGGATTGCAGTCGGTTTAAAAGCATAAATCCCACATAGACGATATGAACCGCCTCGCGGATGCCCTTCAATACCTGACAAACATCCATCAGTCGTTTTGGCACAGAGCCAATTGCTCGCGTCTTCATCGCTAAGTGGCTGAATTAACGCAGCTGCTTCTGCATCTTGATTATTGAACTCTTTAACTAAATTACGAATATTTTCAGATATGGTTACAACATCCCCGTAAATTATGAGAAAATTTTCATCATTTAGTTCTTTTAACGCAGTTAAAACAGCATCTGCAGTACCATCAAGAGAGTGTTGGGTTACAAATTCAACATTTGGAATATCCGCAATGGCACCACGTACCTGCTGCGCATAATGCCCTACCACGACAATAATCCTTGAGCATCCTATTTCAACGAGATTCTCTACTATTCGGCGAATTATCGGTTTATTTGCGACAGGGATCGTGCATTTCTGACGATATTCTCCATACGGCCAAACTTTACGCCCTAATCCTGCTGCTAAAACTATAGCGTTCTTCATAATTTGTCTGTTATAGATATCCTTTTATGACTACATTTAATTTGTCCAATTCCACGTGTTGATTTATAAAATCTGCTAAAAACTTTATATTAGGATTTGGTGTGTCTAAATGTTGTTCATAAGGAACCACACCGATCACTGGCACTTGTGTCAATCTTTCAATTTCTGCAGGATTAGTCTGTTCAGCAGGCCCCGCCGTTTCGCGACAATACAAGTTTAGCACAATTCCGGCAATTTGGAGATCGAACTGTTTGGCAAACGCAACGGTTAGCACTGTATGATTTATAGTACCTAAGCCTGCATCAGCAACAATTAATATCGGCAATTTGAGTTGACTGATGAGATGTGCTACAAAGAAATTGTCCTTAATTGGTACAGCAATACCGCCAACACCTTCCACTATCAAAAAATCATATTTCTGTTTCAGTTTAGTGAATGCTGCCTCAATTACCAATTGGTCTATTTGTTTGCCTTCTAATCTTGCTGATACAGAAGGTGCTAATGGGTGAAGGAGTTGAATCGGATTAATTAACACAAGCGGATCATCCACTTGCGCGGCATGTTTTAGAAATTGGGCGTCAGTTGTATCACCTGTGCTGATTGGCTTCATAACACCAACATTCACTCCAGCATGTTTAAGGGACGCTGCGATAGCTCCTGCAATCACTGTTTTTCCTATTTCTGTGCCTGTTCCCGTAATGAAGATTCCATCTACACAGTTGTCTAAATTCACAAAATATCATCCGCAAAAGATTTATCAACCCTTTTATGTGTTAACAAAATTATTAGATTGACGTTAAATGTTGAAAGACTTTGTATATTCCGCATTTACATTTTAATTTAAAACTTGACCGATGTCAAAATTATTTTCAGATTATAGTAAAGCCCACAATTACCTGGACATTGGCGAGGTTCGGAAACCTCGCCAGCGTGAGCGTGTAGGGATTGTTGTTCATTGAAATATGGACATATTTTCGGATTTTACTATAAAGCAAGAAAAAACACCGAATAAGGTTGCTTTTTTCACTTGAACATGGAAGAATGGTTGTTAAGAATTTCTTAGTCTTAGGGGGAAGTAATCATGAATTCAGAAAATCTACGCTTGGCTTTATCAAAATCTAAGGATATTACACTTAATTTTCTTGGTCGTGTTGTTTCAAGTACGCGTGTTGAACCGATTCGTGAGGAAGATGGTGCTAAAGGGATTAAAGCATGTTGGATCGGTGAACAAGGTAAAAGCAGCATCGAAATGGATACTGGCGAATGGCGCGCGAATGTTGAAATGGAGGCAGATGAACCACCCACTGTAGAATATGTGCAACATGGTGAAACACGTAGTGTTGCTATAAAAAATATCAATAACATCTCTTGTGCGGTAGACCGAGAGACGTTAGACCAGTTTGCGACACCAAGAGGTGCTGCGATTGCTGTGTGTGCGGGTGCTGCTGCTGGGTTAGTCGGTTGGTTTGTCGTTTCTGTCATGCGGGCACTTGCAGTGCCAAATAGCGAAGATGGTGAACTTTCGGCGGCTGCCAATTCTGCTGAGGATGTTGAAACCGCATCGGAAAATCCAGCCACAGAAGAATGAAAATCGAATCGGTAGATCCTTTTTATTTGCGGATGCCAGACGTAACAACTGCAGCAGATGGAACACAAGATACGCTCTTAGTCCGAATTCGTACAGATACGGGGATTGAAGGATGGGGAGAGTGTGATGCTTCGCCTTTGGTTAGCATTGCGGTTTACTGCTGCCCGATGTCGCATGGGAATATCATCAACATCCGTACTTCACTAATTGGTGAAACGCTTGATGGTCCCGATGATGTACTTCGCCTCAGTGAAAAGGTACTGCGGAATGGGTTGGACATTCAACAGATACAGCATGCTTATAGCGGTGCAGAAATCGCGTTGTGGGATATTATCGGCAAGAAGTTTGAAAAACCTGTTTGCCTTCTTCTCGCGGAGATGTCTGGCGCATCTGACATTGCACATCCGAAACTCCCCTATGCGTCCGTGCTATTTGGCGACACATCAGAAGATACATACCATATTGCAACAGGATTGCGTGAACAAGGGTATCGCGCTGCCAAATTCGGTTGGGGACCGATGGGAAAATTCGGTGAGGAAAACGATGTTGCACTTGTACGTGCAGCGCGTGAAGGTATGGACTCCGACACGCAGCTTATGATTGATGCAGGGGTGGTTTGGGGAACTGATTACGAAACCGCTTACAAACGCGCTGAAGCATTTGCACAATTTTCTCCGACGTGGTTGGAAGAACCACTTGCTCCCGATGCAATTGATGCTTACGGTTCGCTAACAAAAAAGAATCCGCGTGTTCCTATCGCTGCAGGCGAAGGTTCAAATACGTACCGCATGGCAGAAGACTTAATCGTGCATGGCGGAATCCGGTTTGTGCAAATTGACACCGGACGCATCGGCGGTATTATGCCATCTTTTCAGGTGCGCCAACTTGCTGAACAGCGAGGTATCCAATATGTTAATCATACCTTCAAAAGTCATCTGAGTCTTGCCTCCGCACTTCACGTTTTTGCCACAAACCCAGATTTCAACCTATTAGAATTTCCTGCTGCCGGTTCTGAACTATCACAACGACTTGTAAAGGATCCGTTTCCAATTGATCCAGATGGAATGGTTCGCGTTAATGATCTACCTGGACTTGGTGTGCAGGTGGATACGGAGGCAATTCATCAATATTTAGTTCCAGTAAATATCCATGTTGGTGCTGAAACGGTTTTCCAAAATGCATTTCTTTAGTCAGGCCTCTTACTTATTTGGATTCATTCACTATATTTCTGACCAGTTTATTTAACTCTGTACTTCTAAAGTTATGCGATATTATATTACCATCTTTGTCAATTAACCACTTAGATGGCATACCACTAACACGGTACAGTTTTTTTAGAGGGCCATCCTTTCCATCAAAAATCTGTCGCCAAGGTAAGCTGCACACATTTAGGTATTCGGACATATCTGATTCTTCTGTATCTCGGTTAATACCGATAACATCAAAACCGAAATCTCTATTCGTATCATATACCTTTTTGACGATTGGCATATTACCAATACAGGGTCCGCACCAAGTTGCCCAAAAATAGAGTAACACCACTTTTCCGCTATAGTCTTTAAGGGAGATCGGATTTCCATCAATACCAATTGCTGAGAAGTCAGGTGCTGGCTTTCCAATCATCTCCCGTTTTGAATCATACTTATCAAAATACGTATCTGCAAGTTCAATATTACCCAGTTCTTCGTGAGTCACTGCAAATTCTCGATAAAGACTCTTTAGCCAGGGGTTTTTCTGTTCTGTTTTTTCAAGATTCTCACACAGTTGAAGTGCCTCTTGATGTTTGTTGCATGCTCGTAACATTTCCAGCAGCGTAAAATAATCTCGGAACCGCATGATGTCTTCATCATGTGGTTTCATGATGGATTTGAAGGTATCAATCAGGTTTTCCGCATCTTTTACTTGTTCGGCTCTAACATAGAGACGAATCAACTCAGGGTAGAAATTGAAAAAATTTGGGTCTTCAGGCACGAGTTGAAGTGCTCTTTCATACCCAGCGATTGCTGCTTCAAGGTTTCCGTACATTCCTATCGGATCCTTTCTCCAATTTCCTTCCGATAAGTAGATAGTATTGGAAAAGCTTAAATTTAAATAAAGTTCTGACACAAATGTAGAATCTGAATCGGGGTTTGCGTGGTGTGGACATCGGACAATCGGATTGGCATCATTGTAGACATGTCGTTCCTCTTTTAACCACTGCTGATAATATACTGGATCGCAATCATAGTTGTAACTTACAGGTAGGTTCGGGTCTGTGTCGTAAGGTAAAATTGGCACACCTTGATCTTCATCTGCGGGACAGATTAAGGAGCTTGTATTTGTCAAATATTTGGGATGCAGTTCCGAAAGCCACTCAGGAAAATTGTCATGTTCCTTTTCATAGGTTTGTAGCGCTTCGCCAATTGCTGCCAAGTTTTGTGTGCATATTTTCAGGTTTGCAGATTCCTGTGCTGCAATAAGGGATTCATCCTCAAAATCTACGCGGATTTTGGGTGCATCCGTTTCGTTTTCTGTTCCTGCAGCTATTGCAGAAGTCAACAATAAACTCAAAGACATTAATTCCTCCGTTGTGCGTTGTTTAGGTTGAAACAGTCAAAAGCAATTAAAGAAATAAATCACTCTCAAAAGTTACGCTTTTATTGTTACACATCAATGGATGCACTTCTGGACACAAAATAGGGAAAGACTGTTTAGTCTTTCCCTAATTTCTTCTACATATATAGTAAAATCTATAATTAACGAGTTATACTATACCCTAATCTTGTCATCGTGTCATAGAAAATCGGTGCTACCTTCGGATGTAACTCAAAAGGATCTCTTGGCGGCACCGGGTTTAGCGTATGTCGCGCATAATTTACAAATGTTCTGTCAGTTGGCAATTCGCAGAACTCACACAGCGGTGAAAGTGTCTCTTCAGGTTTTGATGTTAATTCTTCAAAATGAATTTTATAGGTAGAATTGGGAAAGTTTTTCATTAGATGTAGCCCTTCACGCATAGTCAACGCCCATTCAACAGCTGCTCTATCTAAGTGCCGATCAAAATTTTGGACATCTTCAATAATATTTTTCAAGTCAGCATCTGTAGTAACCAACTGATCCACTAAAAACTTCCATTTGCGGTCATCTATTCCCCACCAATCGTGTTTCTCACCATTGACTTGAACCCCCAGTCGTTTTGACCAATTGGCAATTGAATGACACGTATCCCATCCATTTCGTACAAGAAAGATAAAGCGCGCATCAGGAAATAGGGAGCAGACAAAATCTACTCTGAAGATCAGTTCAGGATATTTATCAACCAAACGTTTCGACCCAGTTACTGACAAGTATGCTCCAAACATCTGGGCAGCACGTTCACACATTTCGCTTGTTGCATCTTCGGCAGTGAGGCGATACTTAGCGGCCCCTTGACTGTAGTTACCGATGATGTCTTCCTGCGGATGAATGAGATGCCACATCGCCTTTGGCTCATTTAAATACCCCACATCTTTATGCATAGAAAGTACAACCCCTAAGACTGTTGTTCCGCTTCGTCCTGTGCCAAGAATAAAGATAGGTTTTTCAATAGGTGTAAATCGTCTATTACTTCTTGCTGCCGTTTTCAGGATAAAAAAGACGATCGGATTTATCCATCTGCCTTTTGTTGTTACAGGTCGCCCTTCAAAGAAGGCATAGCTCATGAGACGAGTTAGTGCTTTTGTTGGGCGTGTTTTGATATAATCAGAATTAATTTGGGCAATCATGTTTTCATACAGATCGATCTTAGGGTTACACACGTCTTTTTAAGGTTTCACGTATGTTCTTAATCCTATCCAAGTTACAAACAAATGCCGCTGCTAATTTCATTGGAAATGAGAGAACATTAACAACTAAACTAAGAATATTTGGACGAATTGAAATAGGAACATAGTTATGCTTTACCATTAGTGTTCTATTTATTTTTTGGGATATATAAATTTCAGTACTACTGAGTGTTCTTTGATTTTTGGTCAAAGGAAGCTCAGGACTTTTCTTCATATTTTGCCTAATTTGCCAGTTGTTTGCACGAGTTGGGTTTATACCGAGTTGATCAGGTTTATCAGTGTTAACAGATGAACCGACCTGCGGCACTTGCAGCATTGCAGTAGCGTAATCAATACCGATAAATTGACAAACATCAGAGACGGTAGTTTCAGGATGTGCCAGAAGTTTTTCAAAGTAGATTGAAATGACACGCTCATTATCAACAAATCTATCTGCGGCGGTAACAGCGGTCCGCCAGATTCGGCTGATAGTGATAGGATGATAATTAATCCAGTCACGAAACGTTTCCTTCATTGGCATATCAGTCCCACCGAGGAAGCGACGTTTCCACTTTTGCTTTTGAGATAGGAGTACATCCCGTGGATCCCGAATCATGTTAATGATTTTTGCCTGCGGATAAAATCGAAGGATGTCATCAATATAGAATACATTGCGCGGCGTCTGATCACAAGGGATAGTTTTACCGTTTCGTCCTGTCTCGTATTGGAGAAACGCTGAAAAGAGATGGTCAGGTGTTGCAGGAAATTCGGCTAATTCACTGAGAAAATTTCGAGATTCTTTCAGAAAATTACTTGGTTTACCGTGTGTGCGGTAACCTTGACGTTGGATACAAAATAACTGCGCAACCAATTTTTCTGCTTCCTGTTTATGTAATAATTCAGATGAGGATGCAGGAGACCATAACTGTCCAAAAAAGTGGAGTTCACCAAAAGTATAAACGTCAGAATGTTTACCCAAAATACGTCCCATCATTGTAGTGCCACTTCTACTATTCCCTACAACAAAAAGCATTTTTTCTAATTTCACTTTTTGACCTCTATCACGCCGAAACTGTTCTTAGGAATTATGAGTTCTGCAGAATTTCCTGTCCATTCCTGAATATCCACCTCAATTTTGCCAGAACCTTCCATTTCAGCATTCCCGCCGTTGGTTGCTGTAAGTCTCTCATTTGCAACATAACGATATCTGACTTCACCCTTGAGCCGTTTTCCATCAAAAAGAAGTTGTGGAGTCAGTTGGTCCCCGGAACGATTGCTTACCATAATATAGGTAGTTTTTGTGTTCCCGATTGCTTGAACTTGAATTGTTGACATCTGTTTTCCTTTATACTCTAATTGTCCTTCAAGTGTATGTGCATTTTGTAGCGAAACAGCATATTGCGTATCTGATTCTGCGAATGTTTCACCAATTAATTGAAAAGAGTAGTAGACAGTGCGGCGAATTGTGTCCCCGTAGTCTGCTTCAGGTTCACCACCATATTTCCAAAAGGTGCGTTTTGATGCGGGCGTAATCCGCGAAAAAACTGGAAATCCTTTGCCAGGACCAGTAATCACGTGAAAGTTTGCTTGTGTTATGTTTGGTATACTGAGCAATTTCAGAAAGAAATCGCCAGCGTACATTGCATGTAGGTGTGTGTTAGCAACGCGGTTCGCGGGATTAGCAATGTTCCACTCCGTTACCCACATCTCCTTGTTCGGAAATAATTGCTCATAGTACTCCATTGCTTCATCTATGCCGAAGTGAATCCAACCGAAGAGGTAACCTCGCATCATCTCAATATCTGTTTTTCGTACTGCTTTATAAGCGTAGACGTGAACAGTATAGGCATCATACCAACTGTTTGTTGAGGGATAAATGTTCTCAGCGAGTTTTTCATCCCATTTACGTTGTGCGGTTTTTATTAACCAACCCTCTTTGTGGAAAGCTACAGGCGTTGCACATATAGATACTTTTATATCAGGATTAACCGCTTTCATTGCTAAAGCATGTTTTTTGGCTTCCTTCATATAGATTTCAGCAGTACGAAATTTGTTTGCATAATGCGGAAGATAATACTCATTACCAAGTTCCCAATGTGTAATCTTGTATCCTTTAGTTTTTGCATAACGCACCCATTCAGCACTTTCTTCGGGAGTCCCTGTCCACAGATTGACAACGATAATAGGCGTAATATCTAATTTTTGGCATAACTGCATAAAATCATCAAAAGAAATAATACCGTTCCGCCGCTTTTGGAGCTTAACGTAATTCCCTTTGTTTCGCTTATTAAGTTGAGGGCTGAGAGTTGAACCCATTTCATCTTTGAGAAAACCTTTGTTTTTCCAATGATAAAAATTGCCGACTGTGCCACCGGGAAATCTTAATGTTTTCGGTTGAAGTGCTTTTGTTAAAGCAAAAAAATCATCATCAAGATAACCGTAATCTCCACTTATCATGTTTGTATTGAAGCCAAAAAGTTCTTTTCTTAAACGCGTTTTTGCTTGCGTGTTAACCTCAAAGCGGACTCCCTCGGAAATTAGCGATCTATTTTCACATCCACGAATTACCACTAAGAGTAGCAGACATACCGCTAAAACGATGCAAAATAAGAATGTCAGTGATGAAAATAATTTCCGTTTCTCAGTTCGAGCCTGGTTAATATGTCTCATAAAGTAATCCTGAGCGGTTTATAGGTTTTAAGGGAAGCATCGCTTGCAAACATTAGCCCTGCACATAGCCAAAAGTAGAACCCGTAGCCCCGAAATTCGAGTGTTCGATTGAAAAAAAGCAGAAACACGGTAACTGTAATGAGACAAAGCATAACCATTGCGATCTCCTTTGTATATTTACTAACTGCACGCTTGTAAAGACTTAACGCTGCCATAAAAAGACGGAGAAATATTAAACCGAATAAACCTAACCCTAACAGACCGTAAAAACAGAGAATCGCAACCCAATACACATCCTTAAATCCTTTCTTACTCAGGACTTTCAAAAGAAATGAACGTTTACTCATATTCAGTTTTTCAATTGTGCTGTTCTGATCTGCACCGTATCCTAAAATCGGTTTGCTCGCAAGTACTGTGGGCACATTTCCAATTAAAGCACCGAGTCTCTGTTTTTGCGCAACACGGACATAAGAACCAGAAAATACACCTGTTAGATTCCCTACCAAACCAACTTTTGCCTTGCGCGGATTAACGTAATCTAAGCCAAATGGGTTCACTATCGCTAAAACAATTCCGAAAACGAGTAGAATCGCTAACGATAAGCGGAGCGTTTTTTTCCAACCGTACTGAAAAAAGTACCATGCAGCACAAGCAAGAATTGCGGAAAAAGTAGCAGCGCGCGAGTAAGAACGCGCAATGAACATTAATAGGACGGCTATACCGAGTAGGTTTAGATACTCTAACCGCTTTACACGTGAAAGAAAAATTACAAGTACAAGAATCATAAATACGCCATAAATAACCGTGTCCCCTAAAGTGCCGTAAATGCTTCCAATTTCTCTACCGAGTTCAAGCAATCTGTACTCTTTTGTGAACCCACCCACTTCAAGCGTTGATGCACGCGGGAGGAAGAAGTCAAAAGCACTGCGACCGCCAGCCCATTGAATCATACCTATAAAGAGTTGCGCTATCCCAACGAACAAAATTATCCTGAGAAGGGTCGCAATACGTTTTTCAGACAGAGGGGAATTAGCAATAAGATAAAAGAGAACAATATATCGCGCGAATGGACGGATATTATAAGCACTTCCAATCAAAGGTGAACGGTTTAGCACCATTGAAACAAAGACCACAATATAAAACCCAATAACGGGGATATCTATTGCTGTTTTGACGAAAGGTATTCCTTTGTAGAGTTTGTGGATTACAAGTTTGGCAAATGCTGTATAGATAAGTAGTTCTCCTAAGAATCTTAGGTAGGAATAAACAGCATCACTGACAGGTAGAAATTTCAGTACAAACTCTTCAAAAGCGACGTATCCTGTAAGAAAATAGATTATTAACATTTTGCAGACACAAACCGGATGAGATCAGTTTTGAACTCTAAATTGGGACATTGTGAGTATCCCAATGTGTTAAATCTTGTCCTAATAATTCTGATAATTGTTGATTAAAAGGTTTAAAATAGTCTTCCAATTGTTCGCGTGTCTTCGGGTTCATTGGTGGCGGTGTGAAAGGCTTATCGTTCCAGTTTAGGATTGTTTTTCTCAATTTGTAAGCAGCAGCATCTGGCACAAGTTTTCGAAGCGCACGTTTTAGTGGATTGTGAGATGATAGAAATTGTGTAAACAGAAAACTAAACTTTTCAGACCGAGGCATTGCTGCTTGGTTGTGTCGTTCTTCTGCTAAAGGCTCAAAATCGGATTGGATATCAAGAAGTTTAAAAAGCCGTTGACAAACAGACTGGGGATTTTCTTTTAATTCATCGGTCAAAATGCAATGCACGTGGCTTTCTCCAAATTGGCTAATTAAACTTTTGATGTGTGGATAGTAAGTGCTATTATTGAGATAACCACACTGTCGCCATTTAAACCAATCTTCCTTTAGACGTGCTTCCTCAGCAGTGAGTGCTTCTTCAAATGTTTTGATGTTTTCCCACCCTCTGCGTCTTGCCCACCAATAAGCAGAATACGCTCGTGCTACTGGTTCTCGCAGGAGGACAACGAGATGTATCTCTGGATTGTGTTGATAAATTCGTTGCATAATTTCCGGTGAGTGCATCACCATCACATTTTTGGCAATAAGTTTTCTGTCTTCCGGGCACTGAGGGAAGTATTTTGCGAATGCTGATTCGTACCCGCGTATATACTCATGGTCTTGGAGGAAAAAAGTCATTTCAGGTTGTAGGTGTGTATAGATATCGGGATGTTGTGCTAAGTAACGCAGCAACGAAGACGTACCTGACTTCTGTGTTCCCACAATCATGAGTTGAATTAACTTGTTAGCCAAAACGAATCTCCTCGAACAGAAAAACAGGATGACTTATCTTACGACACCGAAGAAAACGGTTCCCAAGGCGGCACTTTGTCGATTAATTCTGCAAGGTCATTAACATCGCCCTTGTAGTAATTTATCAATTGGTTTCGCGTCCCTTCTGACATGTGGACGTTCTCGGTAGGACGTGTGTTTAATCGAAGATAGAGTGGTTCAATTGTGCGTCTCAATAATCTTAACGGGTTGTGAATTATTGGTTTATTATGAGTCCACTGACGTATACGAAATCGGACATCTCTATACTTTTTATGAAAATCAGTATTTTTCATCGTTTCTGTACGGTTTGTGACTTTAAACGCGTAGTCTTCGTAGAATTTAGCATCTATACCAACGAAGCTGCATAAGTTCGTAAGAACTTTTGAAGGGTATGCAGCAAGGTCTTCATAAAAGAAGATATAGGGACGATTTGCCCCGAATTCTTTAAAATAATCCTTCAGGTAGATAGCATAACACCCTTGCCTAAGTGCTTGCATGTACTGTTCATGAATAGGTTTTTCATCTGTAGGCGTGCTGTCCATTTGAAACTGTTCTTCTATATCAAAAAGTTTTTTCACATAAGCATCAAAACTGAGGTCTTGCGGCAATTTTCCGATTTGTTTCGCGAACCGATACCACGAGATTAACCGTGAAATTGGTTCGCGAAGACTGAAGGCTAACTTGGCATGCGGTAAAAATTTCGCAATTCGTTCAAGCGCATGTCCGCAATACAGATAATCCGGTGTTGAATCGAGGCGTACTTGATCTTCATCACAAAGCGGAAACAAAAGATTGTATTCTTCTAAATCTCCACTGTATCGATATTTTGAGGGTAACGGGTAATCACTGTGGAGAAAAAATCGTGTTTCTTTATATGTAGCTCCGCAAATTGTGGGGTGGTCTGCAAGATATGCAAACAAGGACGTAGTCGCTGCCTTAGTTGTCCCACCTACAATTAGATAACGGTAATCGCTGACTTTTTTTGTAGGAATGCTCATAAATTCGCCTGCATTTTGCAATCATTTAGGTTCAAGTCAACTAATACCAAATTAACGGGATTTATCTTTTCCCGACGGTGAATCAACGCTAAATGCGCTTGGCAGAATACGCCAAATCAACGGTATGAATCATGGCGAATACCATACGGGGAATCATGCAGAATGCCACACGCGCATTCTGCCAATGGCATTCATACCGTTGATTTGGCGCATTCGTCTTTAGGCATTCCCCGTATGGTATTCTGCATGATTTAGCGGGTGCGGTTTCCTAACCGCACCTTATGCGTCAATTTAAGGATTTTCTAAACATGGGAACCTTCTTCAGTCCCGTAGGGACGATATGTGTATAGAATTATGTTCAACTCACCTCTTTAGTCCCGTAGGGACGCAATGTGTATGGACTTGCATTGGTATCCACATATCGTCCCTACGGGACTAAAGAGGGCGTTTATTTCGTTTTTCTATAAACATATCGTCCCTAATGAAGATTAAATAAATATTTCGGTAAGGGGGCGAGGTTTCCTAACCTCGCTAAATTACCCAATTTATTTTTTAATCTTCATACGGGACTAAAGAGGGCTAATCTCCATAATCATGCGTCTTTAGAGATGTTCACAATAACATAGATTTTTCTTAAATTGACATTTATAGTGCGGTTTCCTAACCGCACACTTAGCGAGACGGCTCACGTTAATTAGATATAAAATCATGCTTTAATCTCGTTGTAGCAAGACAATTCTGGTTTTTCGAAGTAAATATGTCAAATTTACAACAGCAAGAACTGCAGTGACCGAAACGGCTAAAGCAATACCAAGAAGCCCCCATGCTTTGACAAATCCATAAGCCAAAGCAAAATTCAAAACTGCCATTGTTACCATGTTTCTAAAAATGAGACGATATGCTTTTTGAGCATAGAGTCCAGCATTTAGTACCGGTATTAAACAAGAAAATACCAAACCTGTGCTGAGCCAGAAGAGCACTTTGGCTATCTGTTGAATTGATGTCTGATCAAATTTATTTCCCGTATACAAAAGCGAGACTATTTTTGTATGGCTCAAAAGAAGTAGCAATGTCACCGGAAGTGCGATGCAAAATGCTATTGCTATGTTTCGCTTAAGTGTGCGTCTCAATTTAAATTGATTATCTTCCACATCTTGAGTAGACATTTCGGGCAAACCTGTCGTAGCAATACTAATCCCGATGAGTGTCTGTAATGCAGAGAAAATCCTAAAAGCGCATTCATAGAGTGTAACTGCCCCATTTCCAAGTTGTGAGACAAGGGATACTTCAACCAACAAACGATTCGTAACTTGCCGGATAGTAAAACCGAGTGTTGGCAAAGTAACCGTGTTTTTCAAAGAACGCAGCGTATCTAAAGAGATTCCTTCAAACCGAAACTGATATCCTGTTCGGGACATTCCGATACATAACCATCCAAAGTATAAGATAAAACCCCCCGTGTATGCGACTGCAATCCAGTTTTCCAAGTTCTCTGTGTTCCATAGCAATAGAAAAACAACCGCGGCGGCAGCAGGGGGTAGTGCGTTTCGGAGGGCAACTGTTTTAAAATGTTGCCGACTGTTCAGCAACGCCCCGAGCACTGTGCTGCCGCATCCAAAGATAATCAATGGGGCACATAACCGCAACAGGACCGTCGTCTTTTGCACATCAATAGTTGACGATAATGCTCTCACAATCCAAGGGGCGCAAAGTTCAATTAAGATAAAAACCCCTAAACCTACACAGAGCAAAAAATTGAGGAGACTATTGGTAAAACGCTGGTATTCTGTTTTTGTCATCTCCTTTTCACATGTGATAAAAAGCGGAACAAGACTAAACTTAGCACCTTCTCGTACCACTGTATCGGCTAACAGGACAACTTTTAATGCGGTAATGAGTGCGTCTGAGGTTATGCCGATATCGAACCGTTTAGGAATCAAGATGGCACGGACGAGGAGACTCAATCCCATTCCAGCGGAGGTAATCACCATTACCCAAAAGGTGTTGTGCCGTAGGAATTTTTTCACCATGGCAATTTCAAGTCAGAGGCGAAGATTATTTCCAACCTTCAGGCAGATTTTTGCGAATTTCAATGTCCTTAAATAAGGTAGAATCCCGTGGACCGACAGATTTTGCCCATGCTGCCATTCTCCCTAAACCTTCTGGAAGTGAAACCTGTGACGACTCCCCGAAAACCTTGTGGAATTTTTCATGCGTGCAATAGGCATGTTTCACCTCTTCCCTCTCTCTAAGATATTTTATAGGCACTTCCTTTTCCATGGCTGTCATGACGAGATGTGCTAATTCATTGACAGAAACATGTTTATCCGAACCGACATTGAAAACTTCACATGAGGTTTCCGGTATATCTACGCAGCGCGCGATATGCGGCGCGACATCTGCAATATGTGTAAACGCGCGTGTCTGTTCTCCATCGCCAAATATGATTAAAGGTTCATCCTGCATAATTTTATTCATGAAGATGCCGATAACATTTCTATATTTATCACTAATATTCTGAAGTTCTCCGTAAACATTATGTGGTCGAAAAATGGTATAATCCAAGTCAAAGAGGCGTTTAGAAACAACAAGTTCTTGTTCCACAGCATATTTGGCGATACCGTAGGAGTCTTCAGGCATCGGTATGAGTCCTTCGTGCATTGGAAGTTGGTTTTCACCGTAAACAGCAATGGAAGAGGTAAATACAAAACGTTCAACATTATAGTTCACAGCGGCATTTATCAAGTTAACGCTACCGATAAGGTTATTTTGATAGTTAAATCGTTTGATGAAGTGGCTTAATCCTTCTGCTGCATACGCCGCGAGATGGTAGATATAATTAAATTTATACTGTTCACAGAGTCGGTTTATGAGTGGCACATCAAGTATACTTCCTTCAATGAATGTTGCTTTGGGGTTTACATTTTCACGAAATCCACCACTTATGTCATCAAGTACAACAACTGTATGGTCAATGTCGTGGAGCAATTCATTGACAACGTGGGCACCCATAAAACCTGCTCCACCAGTAACCAATGAGGTTTTTTTCATATTCTTGCCTTTTATTTTAGGACTACAAGTCGTTTTGTTAATTTAGATTTTGGTGTCACCAGTTCGTAGATATAGACACCACTCGCCACAGCTTCACCGAATTCGTTCTGACCATCCCAATATGCAGCTTTACTTCGACTGATATAATACCCTGATGCCTGATGTCCAGAAAAAAGCGTCCGGACAATCTTACCTGAGGTGTCATAGATGCGTATAGTAATTTCAGCGTCCTCCGCAAGTTGGTAAGGAATCCACGTCTCAGGATTAAAAGGATTAGGGTAATTCGCATGGAGTTGTGTTTTCATGGGACCATTGACCGGCATCAAGAGACGTCTTAAAAATTGTTT
Organism: Candidatus Poribacteria bacterium; assembly: GCA_028824125.1. Classification (GTDB taxonomy): domain Bacteria; phylum Poribacteria; class WGA-4E; order WGA-4E; family WGA-3G; genus MSPOR6. The sequence goes on along the minus strand of JAPPES010000032.1, from coordinate 35,676 downwards.
CACCAATTCTATTTGTGTGGAGTCGTCCTGTATTTCTTCAATTTTTAGATAAAAAGAATAGAGAAGCTCAATATCGTTTTCTGTCAGCGAGGGGAAACGATTTAACATTGTGCTTGAAATTACGACACTTTGATCTTTCTGTGACGGCGCGGCGGCGTTGTTCTGGTTACCCTCTATTATCTGGACAATCCAAGTCACATCATCAAGGTTTACCTCTCCATCTTTGTTAGCATCAATTCGCTCGTTTGAGGTAGGATCCTCTCCAAAGTGAGATATAACGACAAGAAGGTCGAGTATATCTACTTGTCCATCTCGATTAACATCGCCTGGAAGCTGCGTTTGAACCCCTTTCTCAACGACGTGCAACACTTGATTAACTTTTATGTCAGTTAACTTTTGGAGTATTCCGCTGGGCCAATAGATTGCCAGTTCACTCACTTTATCATTTTGTCCGAGTCCAAAATGAATCCGTTTTTGGTCTTGCTGGGACCAACGGATTCCGCCACCGTTTTCGCGCAATTGGGTTTTGCCATCAGGAGTCGTGGCAAACAGTCGTGCTCCGATACCGTCTCGATTAGAGACAGTGCCTTCCAAGTCAATTTGCAGCCAGTTGTTACCACTCCCGATATTACGGAAAAGCTGATCGGGACCATTATTAAAAGGATATCCTCCTCGACCATTAGTGACAAACAAATCAAGATATCCATCTTGATCGTAGTCTGCCATTGTAGCGCTCTGCCCTTTACCCTCCATGCTGCCTTCGGCACCACCTGCATTAGGGTTCTGGATAAAAGTACCATTCCCTTGGTTTTCATAGAGCCGATTTATCAGGTTTCCAGCACTACTTGAACGAACAAGATAGAGGTCAATGTCCATGTCGTTGTCAAAATCACCCGCGGCGACCGAGCGTCCTTCAGAAAAATTAACGGATTTCACAAACCTGTTAGTTTTATTAATTAACAGCATTGATTGCGGATCTGCTGTCAAGTCAAACTGTGTAAAATTGATATGTTCTATTTCTGAAATTGGATGTTCTGATTCAATACGCGCCTCTAATCCGGTCCAATTGGTGTCTATTGTTGGATTTGTATGGTATAGCAGCGTCCATATCTTCTGTTCTGGATTATAGCCAACGTAAATTCCATAGTTCTCCACTTCAGGCCGTGGTTTCAAACCAGCAATTCTTGGATCATCAGGAGATAATACAAATATGAAAGAAGACACATTTCGTACTGGATCGGTTGGAATATGTTCGCCTCCAAACTCTCTTAATGTGTGTCCCTCATTTCCGATAAACAACTGCCAAATTCGCGTCGTCCAAACTGAATGGATTTCAAAACGGACATCTCCATCCGTTTTAAAACTCACTCCTTTTTCTCCCCGATTTGTTTGCATCTGTATCTTTATCTGTTTGGGTGTATTAGTGTCAATATAGGAGCGATATATGCCTCGCGCAAGGAAGAGGTCTGGTAATAAATCTCCATTAAAATCGGCAAAAACAGTATCTTGGACGTTGTATATTCTGGGGAAATTAATTGTTTCTGTTAGTGCCCTAAAGGAGAATGATGATATATCATATACCACTTGTGGATAAGGACTGCCATCAACAACAATCTCCATAACACTATCTCCGGTCAAATCAGTTAATTGTGCCAAAGATGAATCTTTATCAATTTGGCACCCCGCAGCATCATTCATATTTTCAAATCGGTTTTGAGTTTGTTCAAACAGAGAAGATTTTACTAATCCACCGTCTCCATCGGGGCGGACCCTTCCTGTCAGAAGGAGATCAAGACGACCATCCCGATTCCAATCCAACCAAAGCGGTGCTCTGCCACGCAATTTTGGAAAATCAATCCCGAACTCACCTGCACTTTCAACCAGTATGCCATTTTCATTGACATAGAAGTGATTGTCATGTCTCGGGTTTGTTGGGTTAGTTCCACCACCACTCCCACACAGAACGATCAAATCTTGGTCACCATCATTGTCAAAGTCTGCCCATGCGACACCGTGCGTGTCTGCATGCGGATTTGCATCCCATACCTCGTCAATAATGTCTGTGAATGTCCCGTCGCGATTGTTACGATACAGGCTCGGTTTGTGTTTATGGTTGGTTGCCCATAAATCCAAATACCCGTCACCATCAAAATCTCCCCACGCGTTTCCCCAACTCTCGCCTATACGCGTAATTCCCGCCTGATGGGATACTTCTTGAAATTGGATGTCACTGAATGCTGCGGATAGCAGGCAGAAAATGAACAATAACGTTATGAAAATTCGCATTTTTCTCCTTGTGGCGTAGTTATGTAACAAATTTCCTTACAAAAATAAGAACGTTTGTGATAGCACGATTCTGTTTTACTTACGTATCAGCATCTTACGCGTTGATTTAAACTCTCCTGCGGTGAGTGTATAAAAATAGATACCACTTGCAACTGATTCACCTAACTTATTCTTACCATCCCAGTACGCTGCTCTCGATTTGCTACGATATACACCAGCAGACAAGTTCCCTAACTTCAACGTCCTAACGAGTGTTCCATTCATAGAATAGATGGAGATACTAACATTCGCAGGTTTTGCCAACTGATAAGGTATCCACGTCTCAGGATTGAACGGATTTGGATAATTTCGCAGTAGTGTTGTCTTTCCAGGCAATGATGAATCAAGAATGGATTCCAAAACGGATATTCCTTCACGAAAAATTGAAGACCCATCATCTGCTAAGTATGCTTCAGAAAGGCGTTTTGCTAAAATATCAAGTTGATGTTGAGGGATGTTGGCACGAATTTGTGGCGCCGAAGAATTACTTGTTTCACCAAAATGTGCTGCTACAATAAGTAAATCAATGATGTTTACACTTCCATCTCGGTTTACGTCCACTTTAGGATTTTCCAATTTTTCTAAGCCGAAACTTTTTGACACGAGCAGTAAGTCTTCAGTATCAACAATTCCGTCCTCGTTTATATCCCATGGTAATTTTTTATGGGAAACGGAGATTGAACCATCTATTTCAGACAATACTTCTTGCCATCCTAATTGGAGTTTTTTGCTAAGTTGTGATACAAGTTCGGCATTTTCGGGTAGATTCGCAATATTGACAGTTTCATCAGGATCAGTAAGATAATCATAGAGTTCAACACTTAAATCAGCGAATTTCTCGCCGTGTTCAGTATATGCCCCCCACTCGGTATATCGATATCTGTTAGTCCGCATAGAGTAACCATCTACAGTATCTTTCTCAGTAAGTTCAATACCAGTCATTTTTTTCAAAGATTCTTTTCTATAGTAAACCTGCCCAAGTCTACGTCTGAGTTGACTAAACGCAGCAGATTTCCATTGCAGGTCAGGCTGTTTAATAACAGGCAGCATGGAGTGTCCTTCAAGTTCAAATGGAATAGAAATGTTACATGCATCACATAAAGTTGGAAAAACATCTACAAGTTCAACTAAGGCATTAGTTCTTACGCCAACTTGTGTCTGTCCAGGCACACTAACAATCAATGGTGTACGTAGCCCCACCTCAAATAACGTGCCTTTTTCCCACTTTGCATGTTCCCCAAGATGAAATCCATGATCACTCATAAAAACTAATATGGTCTTTTCAGTCAGTTCTAACTTTTCAAGATGATCCAGTAACAAACCTACCTGAGCGTCTACATAACTTATACATGCCGCATACGCATGTGTAAGTTGTAATATTAACTCTTCAGAGAACTTTTGTAGGTCAGCAGACAATGAATAGCCAGGTGCATTCTTGGGAAGACTTCTATGATTGGGGGGTAAAGAGAAATCCTTGGTCGAATATAAGTCGTAATATTTTCGGGGTGCATGGAATGGAACATGTGGCCTATCAAAACCGACTGCAAGGAAAAAGGGGATATCTTTTATTGTAGACATTTCTTCAATTGCTTTACGGGCAGCCATACCATCTCTCAGTTCCTCATCAGCGACATCAAGTATTTTCCATTCGGTGGGTTTTGCATTATAATATTCCTCTTCAAAAGGTATTTTCCATATACGCTTGCTCCAGGAAACTTTGTCAGTCCAAGCGTACCACCCATGTGCAATTTTTCCAACTGAACATGTGTAATAACCGTTATCTTTGAATTGCTGCGGGATCGTAGTACCAGGAAGCGTATCTTTGTTAGTAGAGGTGTTATCTTTTATTTCTGTCGTATTCGGGCGTAACCCAGTCAGAAGAGAGCCCCTTGAAGGGTTACATAGTGGAAATTGGCAATATGCCCTGTTAAAGACGGTACCTTGTTGTGCGATCCTATCAATGTTAGGTGTTTGCATCTCTGAGTATCCATAACATCCTAACATAGGACGGAGATCGTCAACCATGATGAATAACACATTGTATTGTTCCTGAGCTTCTGTCTGGAGTTTGGGTAAAAGAGCTGTTGTGAATGCAGCAGCACCTGCCTTCATACTGGTTGACAGAAAATCACGTCGACTGAACGGACGTGTTTCTGTAAATTTCCATTCATACATATCATAACCTAATTTATCACTGATTTTTTAACTTATCCAATAAGCCAGAGATTAAACACGCTGTTTGTGTCAAAACCTGTGGATTTTCTATAGGTAGCAATTGGCGTTAATATAGATGCTATTTCACACAAAATTACTGTATTACAAAAATTTTTGATACACCTTCATAATCTTTTCATAGTGAATGTCAGCATTAAACTCGGTTTCCATTTTTTTACGGCCGGCTTTTCCCATCTCCGCTGCTTCGGTTTTATGCTCAAACATCCATAGTAATTTCTCTCGTAGTGCTTCTGCTCCAGCAGAAGGAACGAGAAAACCGTCAACTTCGTTATCAATTAATTCTGGGATACCCCCTATATCCGCACCGATCACAGGTTTTCCGTAAGCAAAGGATTCCAAAACGGACATAGGGCAATTTTCATACCATTCGGAGGGCAATACAGTACAGATACTATTCAGAATCAGTTCCTGGAGTTCGTCACCCTGTTTAAAGCCTAAGAGATGAATATGTTCGCACCCATTTTGTTCTACAATTTGCTGAACTTCAGGCATTGCTTCTCCGTCACCGACAATATAGAGTGGTACCTGCTGCAACGGCGCTGCAGCCTCTATTAGTGTCAGAATACCTTTACTTTTATGCACCCGCCCAAAATAAAGCACATATTCACCAACCGAGAAATTCGGGGTTATGTGGGAGACATCTGTAAAGTTGTGAACCGTTGAAATTTTTTCTTCAGGAATTCCATACTGGATCATTTTCTTCCTCAAAAAATGAGACACTGAAATGAAGTGATCAAACTTATCTACTGAACCGAGAAAACGAGAGACATAAGATTCGGTAACACTTAGAGTAGTGCGTGCAAGTGAACCTCTATTGCACCGCTTTGGAACCGCACGCCAGAAGTGTTTGCCTTCACAGTCTTCACAAATCTCATCGTTTGATAAGTGACTATAGACAGGACACGTTAATTTATATTCGTGCAACGTCTGAATAAGAGGTATGCCCGCTTTTTTTAGATGTCCTAAAATTGAGGCAGTTAACTTGCCATAGTAGATATGAAAGTGCGCCATATCCACGTCTGTATTGTTCAATAGTCTTTGGATTGATTTAACAGCATCGCGTGAATACAAAAAACGGAGCAGGTCAATTGGTTTCGGGTTTTCAAAATCAGCCGCACGCGGAAAATACTGTTCCCATTCAGTCGGTTCATTATTCGGATTTGCTGCTGTGAACGGAATTACCCTATGTCCATGTTTTTGTAGCAGTTCTCCCATCGTAAAAAAGTACCTATCGGAACCGCCGCGAACAAAATGATTTTGGGAGATATTCAGAATAGTCAACATAATTTTTACTCCCGAGGCCCAGCATCCTCGAAACGTATTTCGGCAATCGGCTCATAATCTACCGTTCCGAGAGGTTTCGTTATAATGTTTATGTCATGAACATCAAGAATAGTCTTGTCAATTTCTTCACGGACAACTGTTCCCCACCAATTGTTAGGAATTCCAAGATCAAATTTGACATTTAACTTGAGCGCGTAATCATTGTTTTCAAGATTATTATCCTGAATGATAGACTGTACATTCTCACAAAAAATTCCAGTCTCATTTTTTGTAATGTTATTTTTTTCAATTCGTGGGCGGGTTTGTCGACCAATAGTATAAATGCCGATGTCGTTATCATGAATAGCATTATTTTGAATTTTTGCGTTACTTCCATCTAAAGCAATTGAAGTTTCGTTATAGCGGAATGTACAATCTATCAATGTAGGGGAGGTCGTTTTAATGTCAAGCGCAACTGTGGCGTATTCTATTACTGTGTTTCTCAGGAAACTCTCTGAATCATGTGTGTGGTCAAATAGTATACCATTCCAATCACCAGATTGTGGATTGGTACTATTTGAGGTTAAATACACAGGTTCACTTAATTCAACCCTAACTAATGGGGTTCCTATTTTTAGTTTTCCCCGTACCTCAATGTGCGCATCACGACCAAATTTTACAACCGTTCCAGGCAATATTTCAAGCACACTGTTAGGTAAAATCTCTAATGTTCCGTGTATAATATAGGTTTTCTCAGGTTCCCAAGTTTCGCCTTCTGAAAGTAGGTAGTCTCTTAGGACTACTTCAGAATCGTTTTTGCCACCATTAATTATAGGATCTTGGCATCCGTAAACTAATAAACTAATAGAAAAAGAAATTATACAAAAGTATAATGGAAAACGCTTAATATCCATGTGTTGATTTTGTTGTTTTACTTTCAATTTTTCTTCAAATTTACGCGATTCTAATACATTGTAATCTTATCGTAAATCTAAAGAATATCATAAGCGCAACCCGCATTGGTTTGGTTTATGAGATACGTTATAGCAGTCTTTTTTCAAATGCGCGCTGTCTGTAAAGATGCTCAAACAGATTTCCTTCAGGCAGACTATCCCAAGAAATTTGGGTTATCAGGTTTTACCTATATTGTTTCAGTCAAAGCAATGTTTGTTAGGTGCATAACTCCTAATTTTCTCACAATAGGGGTTGTGGTTTCGGTGCCCCTATCTGCTCATAAAGCAAATCAGGTAGATTCGCATGTAAGTTGGCATGTTCAATTGTGATTGCCACAGGATTACCCTCAGAATCCAGGTCTATATATATGTTCTCATTGATTTCTTTTGTTTCGGCAATAGGATGTGTTGAAAATTCAATGAGTGCTGTGCCAGTGTCATGAAAATATTTCACTTTCATTCTGGTATTCCTTTAAAATTTCTATCAAAAAAAGCATTATGAACTGTTTCTTCATCTTCCAGCAAAATCACTCTGAGAAACTTACCTTCTTCGGCTATCAATTTCCATTTTCTTATTCTGCCATCAACTTGTATTTCTGTATAGACAGGATTCCTAATGGTCTCTTCAATCCATTCAGTTTTGATTTTTGCTCGGTCAGGTCTCTGACGCATATACTGAAAATATTCCGTCGATTTCAAATTTTGAAACAACCTCAATAAGATTATGAATTCTACCCAAAAGAGTTAATGGGTAAAAGTGTAAACCTACAGCAGCAAAGACATTTGAAATGCGCGCTGTCTGTAGAGATGCTCGAACAAATTGCCTTCATGCGGACTATCCCAAGAAATCTGATTTGTCGGAATTACCCCTATATTTAGCCGATCAACAAGAGGCGTTGAGAGGAATTCTTGAGTCAATTTCTCATCTTCGGTAATAACGGTGGCAACCAACGTAGCGCCAATAGATTCGACAAGCTGCGCTGTTGGCACTTCTACGACACTCACAAACGGGAATGGAAATTCGGTGTTTGCCAAGGGGTGTTCAGGGTCTTCACACCAAATAACCGTTGGTCTAAGGAAGGTGCAACCATCTATTTCAACAACTCGCTCACCTTTTGTCAGTTCTGTTGCGCCAGGTTCTTTGAGGTGTCGGTCAATCAACGAAGAGATACTGTGGGCAGCTTTCGGATTTGCCCATGCCGCAATCCCCGCTTCTGGATGATCAAGTGGTTTCGGTTCAATTCGTCCCAAACGTTCTGCTAACGCTTCAGCAATATCATTGCCATGTGCCGTTACCCACACGCCAGATGCATTAATGCATGACCTGCCACCGTTTTTAGAAACTGATTCTACGATAAGGTTAAGATATTCTTCCCAGTTTTTTTGCTGCCCTTCATGAATGATAATTTTGCTGCGCCCAGGCCCATGAATTTCAACGCGTGGGTCATTTAGCCACGGAGCAACAGTTGAACCACCACCAAAAAGCATAGATCTACCACAGCGGAATAGAATTTCGTTGGCACCGGGATAATCTGTAGGATAGAAGCTGAACGCTTCTGGTGGTGCCCCTGCTTCCATAAACGCCTGCGCTATCCGATACGGAGTCCACGGTTCCTCACGTCCCGGTTTTAACACAAGAGGCACTTTTAAGGCAACAGCAGGAATCCATAGAGAGTGGACACCAGGAGAATTGCTCGGCAACACAGCACCAAGCGCATCCGTTTCGCAAACGTAACTCGACGTACGCTTATTTTGGACACCCCATCCGGTGTCTAAAATTTGTAAATCAAGTCCACGGGTCAAGCCATCCAAAACGGTTTCTATATTTTCTAAAACACCTTGTATCTTTCCCATGTTTTGTTGACAAAGTGTCTCGGGTAAACCCGTTGTTCCAGAAACCTGTTTGATATAATCTGTCGGCGATTGTGTGCCGCCATCAAGCGGAAGGTCTGCAGTAGTGAATAGACGCGCAGCATCGTTGCACATCCCAATCAACTCTGAAACGGAATGTTGTGAAAGTGTTTGTTTGTGAAGTGGTAGGTCGCGCAGATCCTTGGCTATCAAACCAGTGTTCGCTTGGCTAACTTCAACCAGCGGTTCACCTGTTTTGATATGGGAAACGCTAACGGTTTTCAAACTTCTGTAAGAACGTCCAGCGCGTAGAATAGGGATGTGTACCATGTTTTCGGCTACCTTGTAATCTTTGCAACCCACCCAGAAGATGCATCGCAATACAGGAAATCATCACCATAAATGGATAAACCGTGCGGCTCAGGGTAATCTTCTGACACTTCAATTCTATCCAATATTGTTCCATCTTCAAGGTCAAGTTTGACAATAACCCGGTCAGAGGTGTGTGTTACCCACAGTCCGTCTTCTACTCGGACAGTGCCATGTGCTCTGCCATAAGGTAAGGGTAACGTGTGTTGGATTGACCAATCGGAAATTCTAACCTTGTGTATCTCCTGATTTTTTAGTGTTTGTACCCAGAGATGTCCTTCGTCATAGTTGTCATATTCCACGCCGTGTGTGCCGCCACCCTCTGGTACAGGATAACGTCCGAGTGTTTCACCAGTGGCAGGATCAACTTGGAAAATTTCACCCGTACCCGGTTTGGCATCCGTATCGCGAACGGCGCGCCATCGATCCCCTGGACCGTTCGCTGCTAACCAGAGTGCCCCTCCACCGAACGCCATACCGCTGGTGTTGGAGGAGTCGCTTGGAATATCACGGATATGTTTCGGCACATGATACTCTGGATCACAAGTGATCTCAACCAAAGCGACTCTGTCGGTGATTTGGTCTACTATCCACAAGCCTTCGTCTGTAACCTGCAAACCATTTGGAACTGCGTAGGGTGAACGAAAGACTTTTTCAATTTTTGTTGTCATGTTCAATTTCCTCTTTTTTGGTGGAACATTTGCTAAATATGACTTCAGATAAAATCATGCCGAAAGTTTAGTAAACAACGATAATGACACTCTCTTGGAGTTCAGAAATAAACAGAGATTTAATATCTACACCAGAAATTGGTTCGGTTTGATCTGTTTCGTCAATTTTCTCGGATCCGCCTCATATACTCATCATGTTTTCCAATCCAATACCAAACTAAGCTACCGTCTTCTTCAGTTGCCAAAGCCCGATAGCCCTTGCTGATACGTACAACCCAATCTGGTCCAACCTTCTTCAACCGCAAGGAAGAATGTTTTGAATCCTGCTTTAGCAGTTCAAACTTCTCATCTGCACGTTTTTGGATCTCTTCAGGTAGTACTTGATAAAACTCCCAAAATTTACGGTTCGTTCTATAGATCAATACATTTTCCTGCCCGCAAATCCTCAAGAGCTTCTTTGCGAAGATCGTCAAGGTGTCCTGCTTTTACATCTTTCTCAAACTGTTTTTCCCACGCCTCATCTACAGTGACTAAGGTTTCATGAAGTTTTTCTACGAGTGTTTGCAGCAATTCTTCTTGTGTGTTTTCTTCACAACTTACTTCAGAAACTTCTGGAACCCATCCGATCCACGTTGCACCGTTTTTTTGTATATGTGCAGTATACGTCTCTTCATATACCGGGTCTTCTATTTCAACAATCTGGATATGTTCCATGATTATCTCCTTTGATTAAGAGAGTTCAATAGACACCGACCACGACACTTTCCTGCAGTTCAGAAAGCAGACGTAGGTTTTCAACGCCATCCCAAGGATACTCTGAGATAGGTTCAGCCCGTTCTGCTTCGTCGCGTTCAAGAAATCGGGGAATAAAAAATTCCTTAGTTAATGTCGTGAGCATCACGCGTCCCGTTTCACCATAATCTACAAGTTGCTCGGGGTTTTCGGGATTAACCAATTCAATTACAGCACGCGGTTGCGGTGGATAATAAATAATCGCGTAGTTATCAGCAGGATCAAAGGGCTTACAAGTGGCTAATCCCATAAGGGTATTGCCATAAGTTGGCACAAAATCGATCCCCGGCACGAGTTCTTCCCTGGCAAAACGGTGAAATTGTGCATCCATCTCAGTACCGCCACAAAAAATGCCTTTAATCCCAACTTTTTCCAGTGAAATTTTTTCACACAATGCCTCAAGCAGTTTCGGTGTGGTAAATAGACATTGGACGTTTTCGTGTGCTTTTAGAACGTTAAGTGCCTGTGAGATGACATGGCTCTTATACGCATCCAATTCCTGATGTTTCCCATATCGGACAAGTTGGTTCACCCAGCGCGGGTCAAGATCAACAAGGAAACAGATACCGCCGCGATGTTGGGCAAGATGTTCAACAGCAAGCCGTAATCGACGGGGGCCGGTGGGACCCAACATCAGCCAATCGCTACCGGGTGGGAAACTTTCATCGGAAAGCGTTTTACTAAACATTTCATAATCAATATGGAAATCCCGGATACTGATCCGACATTTCGGGACGCCCGTTGAACCACCTGTTTCAAAAACATAGATCGGTTTGTTAGCATAAGCTTTTGGCACCCACCGGCGCACCGGTCCACCACGGAGCCATTCATCTTGGAAATGTCCGAGACATTTGAGATCGGCATAACCATCAATCTCTTTTCGTGGATCGAAATCCAAATTTTCAGCGAATTCTAACCAAAAGGGACATCCAGTTTCTGGACTGAAATGCCAGTTTACAATCTCCCGAACATGCGCGTCAAGTGCAGTACGGGCATTTTCAATTTTTTGAGAAAGGGTTTTTTGCATAAAGTTCTTTTATTCAGTGTCCTTTTATTCAATTTTACAAACTTTAACCAATTAGTTTGCAGTAACTGATTCCCTAATATGCTCAATCAAAAGAACGTTCACTAAGGTTTCAATTGATACACCTTGGGATTGGGCTTTTTTAATCAATTCTTCTGCTATTTCCGGAAGAATTGCCACACGAATCGCTTTGTTAGTATCAAAACGGAACCACTGCCCATCATCTTCCATAAAATCGGCGGTATCCAGATTATCCCAAAAAGCGGCTTCTTCTTCATAAGTCGAAAATTCTGGTACCTGCAACGTTTTCATTTTCGGAGTCTCCTAAAATTTCTTTTTTCGCGGTCAGTCATATTTCGTGCAGTAATTGGTTTATAGACAGACCATTCTATCTGCTCTAAAACTACAAATAAGTATCGTCCATCCAAGGTTTGTCCATAAACAAGATAGCGATCACGTCCTTGACGGCGAGCTAAATGGGAATTGTCATTACAAACTTCCCATACTTCATGAGGTTCTACATCATGCTTTGCAATATACTCAACACGAAAATCGTCCCATTCCAGTTGACTGATATACATGTATTACAAAACCGCTCTATTTCTTTTTTTCTATTATAATCAATTGATTACGGTTAGGCAGTTCATGCTTTTTGCGCTACCATGCTTGCCAGGATACCGAGGACCTTGTCGCATCGCTCAATTTGGTAGGGTAGCATGTCAATGTCAAGTTTTTTGCCCTCCAATTTTAGGAATCGCCATTCTGTACCTGAAGTTGTAGCACCATAAACTCGCGGAATGTCGTTTCCATGTTCAACATTAAAATATTGGGCAGCAACCATCTCTGCCACACACTGTCCAAGTCCTACTTCAAGGTTATCATTCTTTGCCTCAACAAGTACAATAATCGGTGCCTGCAAATCAAATTGGACAGGCGAGAGACTTATCACAAAGTCACAAACACCGGTCAATCCACTCTCATCGTCAACATTGAAGTCGATCCCGGAAAAAAGGCTGACGCGATGGTCCAATTGCTCACGAAGTTCAACAAGAACATGGGCAACAATCAATTCTGACTTTGCCTTCTCAGTCCCGATTGCGGTCGCTAATGGTATGTTTCGAGCTAACAAAGATATAAGTAACTCACTGGGGGCGACTGGTTCAATATCAGAAAATAGACCAGCAGTATCTACCTCTTCTAATTCAAATGCTGCCCGCGCAGCTGGCAAAGTAAAGTTGCTATACGACATGCGATTATTCCTAAATACATGAATAGAATGGGGTATTATTTGAGGTTAAGAAACATCTATTCAGAAATTGCAATCAGCTGATTACGGGTTACGATGTAAAGCACACCATCCTTTGCTACAGGTGTGGTATAAACCGAACTTCCCATATTAGTTTCAAACAGTACTTCTTTGACTTTACCTGTTTTTAAGATGACAACATCACCATCTTCATCACCGAGGTAGACCTTGCCGTCTACAACATAGGGTGATCCCCAGATAGCAGCAAACGTGTCATGTGTCCAAAAAAGGTCGCCTGTTTTCGCATCCAAGCAGTAGAGGAATCCGCTTAAGTCAGCGATGTAGAGAAGTCCGTCATGGATAGCAACGGTTGACATTGTCCGATTAAATTGTTCATTGCCAAAGTGCCAAACCGCAGCAGTTGAGGAAACATCACCTGTCTGTGAAGCATCAATGCACCAGAGGTGTCCGACACCTTCGCCGTGTTCTGGATCTTGTCCAACAGCGAGATAGACTTTGCCGTCATGAATGACTGGGGTTGAAATAATATTGTTCCGTGTGCCACGCCCCCCAAGTTCCCATTCAGAATCTTTCGGGTTGCAGTCAAACTGCCAAATTATCTTACCGGTTTCCGGTTCAAACGAGTAGACCCAACCATCACCGCCAGGAATAATTACCTGTGGAACGCCTTTGATAACACCGTAAGCAGGATTTGACCACTGCCCGTGCAGTATATTTTCGCCAGGGGAAGCATCTTCCCAAACAAGTTCACCTGTGTTTTTATTTAGGGCAATAAAACTCGGAGCATCGGGAACAGGAATGTGGATATGTGTTTCATCAACACCGTTGCTTGTTTCTAAGAAAAGCAGGTCGCCTACAGCAAGTGGAGAACAGGTAGCAAGGTTGTGCGGAAAAACATCTAACTCATCCATCATATCGTAAATCCAGATAATGTCCCCGTCAATTTCGCTCGTCTCAGTTTCATCTTTAAAGGGACCGTCATTTTCACCATCCAAAAAGCCTTCTGTATCAACACAAACAACTTCACAGCGGTTAGAGATGTAGTAGAGCCGATCCCCTTCAATATAAGGCGTTGAACAGATTCCCTGCAGTGGCCAATCATTAACACGTCCAGAAAGGAGTTTTGTGTGTGTAATTTGCCACAGAAATTCGCCATCGGATTCACGAAACGCCATGATATTCCCACGGTCACCTGTCAATTTCGGATTTTTCAACGCATCGTTATTAGTTCCGACAAACACTTTGCCGCCGCTGATTAGAGGCCCCGCATAACTTTGTGAACCGAGTTCGGCTATCCATTTGATATTTTCACTTGTTGCTATATCCCACTTGGCAGGGATGTTTTTCTCATCCGAAACCATGTTACGGCTTAAAGAACCACCCCACAACGCAATTTCTTTCTCAGCAAAACCGTATGAATCTGCAAAACTATTTGGCACTTGAAATATACTGAGAAGACCAAGAAAAAGAATGAAAAGGACATAAGAATAAGAACGTACTTCGTAGCTATGCTTTTGTTCAGAAGTGCGTCTGTGTAATAAATTTCCTGTACTTGGCGTGTAATCTAATTTGCGAAAAAATTTAGTTAAAACACCAGAAAACATAGCGATGCGTTTGACATCGCTTCTAAATTCAAAAATCATAAATCACCATACCTTAAGATTATCATAATAGATTTCAGTCGCGGAATAGGCATAGATACCTGGGCTACCTTCTCGATTTGGGAGAGGGTCTTCAGCAGTAATTGTCCATTCATCAGGCTCCGATTCACTGGCGCGCCACACCTTGCCACTGATTATCGCTTTATCGTCAATAACTTCTACCTTCATTTTCATGGTATACCAGACATCTGCCTCCCATGCGAAGTCAATCGTTTTTGCCATGCGCAAATCAGATGCCCAAGACCGAATTTGAAGACGTTGCTGTCTACCTTGCATGTCCAACGTATAGCGGTTTACAATTAATCCCATATCGGGCATACGGCGCTTGTCTCTTGTTCCCATCAGGTCAACTTGAATCTGATAGTCTTTCATTGTTGGCGGACCGATATAGACATTAGATTTGTTCAAACCGCGCTGAACAGGTGTCTTGACTAAAACCTTGTTACCATCTTTTTCACGAACAAAATATTTGTTTGTAGCGGCAATCCAATGTGAAGGTGCTTTTTCAAGCTCAACCTTTTCAAAGTCTTCTGTCCACGGTAGAGGTGGAATAACCCGAATCCGAGCAGTCGCCTTTAACTCTCCCGATTGAGCAGTGACTGTACCCGCATGTGGACCTGCACTTTTTTCAGGCGTAAATTTGGAATCTTCAACTGCACCGCTTAAACCTGTGAGTGACCATTCCACTGTGCCTATTGCATTTGTCTGTATTCCATTCTCATCAAAACCGATAACGTTAAGTTCGACTGGTTCACCTGATGTCACCGTTTCAGCAGGTGTGAGTAGGAGCGCAACTGCGGGGTCAGTACTCATCTTTAGAACTTCAATCTCTTTAGTATTAGTAGCACATCCGATAGAAAAAAGGCAGATAATCAAGCTTGCATAAAGAACATAATATTCGAAAACAAACTTTTTTTGCTTTGTCGTAAAACAAATTCTCTTCATTATTTCCCTCCCACACAGTAGAGACGTTCCTCTGTAGTGAAATAGATACGTCCGTTGGCAATAGCGGGTGAACCGAAGATTTCAACATAGTGCTCATCTTCTTCTCGGCTTATTTCTTGTACATTGAGCGACTCACACGTATCCGTACTGGGTTGAAGGATATGAAATTTTCCGTTGACTTCGGTAACATACAATTTTCCGTCAGCCCACACAGGTGAACCTTTTCCAACGGTGCCGATGCTGTGTTGCCATAACACTGCACCAGTTTCAGCATTGAGACAATGCATATTTGCTGAGTTATCAACCACATAAAGCTGCCCGTTTTTGAGTGTAGGCGAAGCATAGCCAACCCCCACGCCATCATACCGCCATACTTCATGGGTAGCGGTAACATCTCCGGTCCCTGTAGCGTCAATACAGACGACACGTCCCATCGCCGTAGTGTCAAAATTTTCTTCGCTATGGGAAGCGTAAACCTTTGTGCCAGCGACAAGGACAGAGGTATTGATACCGCGCTTACTTAGTTTGAAACCCCACACCATCTCACCAGTGGTCTGTTTCATCGCGTAAATGCCTCCATCAGCATTGCCACCAATAATAAGTGATTGCCCATTGATCTCTGTGACAACTGGCGTGGAATAGGTCGTATCAAGCGGTCTGCCGCCAGGAGTAGATACCCAAATCAGGTCTCCGTTCCGTTTGTCAAAAGCAAAGTAACGGTGGCGTGGAACAGCTTGTGCGCCCCAACTTACATTTAGATAACTGATTACCACCAGATTACCAGCAATAATCGGCGTATGAACACGTCCACCATACCCAGAAATCCGTCCATATTCTTCTGTAAGAGATCGGGACCATACAATGTCTCCATCTTTATTGAAGCAGATGAAAAGTCCTTGAACACCGTGGACGTAGATATTACCGGTTTCCGTATCTCCAACAGGATTTGTCCAACCGACACGGTTGAAGGTGATAGTGGTATGAAAAACGTTAAATTGATAATTCCACAACAGATCACCAGTTTTTGCATCAAAACAAGCAATGCGTTCCTGTTCGGTTATATCTTTGCCGATGCGTCCGAGGACATAGACTCTGTTGTTAAGCACAACTGGTGTAGAACGTCCTATAAAATCTGCCTGCCAGAGAAGGTTTTCGCCCTTGACAGACCAATTAGATATAAGTCCTGTTTCCGCAGATGTGCCATCCTGATTAGGTCCACGCCAACTTGGCCAATCGTCGGCAACAGCGGACATCGACATAGTAATTAAAAGAAAAAAGATGAATAGCCGACAAAAGGTCGGTTTACAATAGCGCAAATTTTTATTCCTCCTATCCATTTTTATATGTGTTTTGTAGTTTTAAGACGATGAAAGAGGTTTTATGTTTAAGATCTCTAAGTGACCAAGCCATTGCATCATATTATTCTATACTGAAAAGGTATAAACTTATACTTTAGGTACCATTATACCAATTTTAGATATTTTGAGAAAGGTTTTAAATTTCGGATACCATAATTACTGATAACTGAATGCAGTAAATCGGTAATTTAGTTGTATTTGATATGTAGTGGAGTGTCTGCCGCAATTTTGCGGGTAAAGGTCGCGATTCGGAGATCGCTCCTACAGAACATTCCTCTTTGTAAGAGGGAACTCTGATTCCCGACTGCGCACACGACTCGCAATTTTGGTGTAGACAGAACAGTAGTCCGAATTTGAATACTACGAAGGATAAAAAATTGAAGCCCCGAAGGGTTCGGGGCATGTAAGGTAAAATTGCGAAATGGTTCGTAGGATGGGTAAATTTGGGGATTCAATATCCATGAAAAAAATTGATTTTTTCTATAGTTTACCGAGTTGCAACCTAAGTACACCACGGTGGCGCGTGCCGATATAGACCATTTCACCATCAACTGCGAGAGCGGTTATTTTATATGGAATTTCGGAAGAAATCCGGATCCAGGTATTTGCATCAGAATCTATACGATATACGCCTTGGTTGGATACACCGTAGACCGTATCACCATCAACGGCTATACGGGTGATAAGAATGTGGTTACCCTCGGTATCAGGCAGGACATTCCAGTTGATGCCATCGTGTGAATTCATAACACCTTGATCTGTAATTATATAAACGGTCGAACCCGCAAACACTATTTCTTTAAAATATGCAAAGGAAATAGGTAAATTAGCAGTTATATCCTGCCAACTTTCTCCGTTGTCTAACGATTGAAATAGCGATCCATCCCGTTTTCCGGCATAAACTATGTCTCCAGAAGCTGCGAGCGTGAAACCTATAGATGTGTCAGCACCAAGAGCGCGTTCGGTGGTATCCACAATACCTGTAGTGAACAATTCCGCTTCACCTCGCCGCCATCTGTAGAGTTTGCGTCCGAATTCTATAAAAACCGTTTCGTTGGTCACAGTAAATCCACCGCTCGTTAATTCTTCTTCAAGAGAAACAGAGTCGGGAATATCCGCATTTATCTCACGAAGTAATTCGCGCAAATCGGCATTTTTCTTTTTTGCTTCCTCAAATCTCTTATGCCATTCTGCTGGAACGGTGACTTCTCCTCCTGGTAATGTCTTTAAGAAAACCAACCTATCGCTTCCAGCAGAAAGATGAAAAAGTTGAACATTTCGCGTAATGTCAAGGCTAACATAGAGAAGACTACCGGACTTCGCAATTTGTACCTGTTGGCTCAGGGAAAATAAAGTCGGAGGTCTTTTATCTGTCACCCCTTGATAAGGATTTGAACGTCCTTGTTTAGCGTCAATAGGTGTCCATGATTCCCCTTGATCGGTTGATTTGACAATTTCGCCAGGGATTAGGGCATAAAGAGTTTCTTCAAGAGCTATCAAACTGAGGACATGAGAATCGACCATCCCTTTTATAAAAGGGGACCATGATGCACCAGCATCTGTTGAACGAGCGATACCAGTGACATCTGACGTGTAAAAATTGTATTCGTCCAATGCAACGGTTGGGAAGATACTCTGACTCATTGAATAATAGTTCCCCGTATCTTGGTTTGTCCATGTATCGCCGCCATCATCTGAACGCATCAGCAGTTTATCACCCATCACCACAAGCGTTTCTCCGAATGCGGCTAACTGGAGCCCACTGAACAGCCTGAGCGGGGAATTGCCATCTGTAGCAGGGAGCCTAATCCATGATTTATCCTCCGAGGGGGAGATATTGACCCATGATACACCGAAGTCAGCTGAGCGGAAAATTCTCGGTAGTCCCATCTCCACCTGGGTTGAACTACCGAGTTCACGGGATCCCTCAAAATGTCCCGACAATACTGTAGGGTCAATACCCGCTATAACGTAGAGCAGGTTTTCTGTGGCTATCAATGAATTGATGCACTTATCCCACGATGTAATGTACCAGGAACCAGGAGAATCACCTAACCGGTGAAACGGCACAGGTATTTTTTCCCAAGTTCCAGTGGTAAAACGGTAAAGTCCTTGATTTGTTCCGACGAAGACTCTGTTGTCAAGTACAACACAGTCCGAAATTGAGATGTTGGACGCATCATCTTTCCTTGCCACAGTGGTGTGCAAACCTAACATTATTGACACCCAATTTCTGCCGCCATCATCAGAACGAAACATGTCTTTTTCAAAAACTAAATAAAATGCTTCATCTGTGAGGAGTAATTCATAAGCCCGCCCCGCAGGTCGAGGTCCAACAGTATTCCATGTTTTCCCTTCATCGGTTGAGAATAATAGTTCATCTGGTGTAACAACATAGAGCGTATTCCCTTGTTCTGCCATCGGCATTTGAAGCTGACGCGTCGGTGTGCTTTCGCAGATCAGTTTCCAAGCATTTTTATCTTCAGTTAGCCGATAAATACCTCTTGCAGCAACAGCGTAGAGGGCTTTTTCGGATGTAGCGAATAGACCAACTCTTCCACCTGAGGTGCCGTCTGGTCCCTCAGTTGGAATCCATCTCGATTTTATCAGGGATGTGTCAGACTGTTCAGGTTTTTCGGCAGCGGCTTGAAACGAGTCTGTTCCCGGATCCCCGTTACCGTCATTTTTTGTTGGTATATTTGTGTTTCCAAATTGGTTTCGCAAACTCAGTTTTTGCTTAGAATCTCGGATAAATGGGGTCTCAACAATTTCAATAGTAGCTTCCGATGCCGCATCCAAGTTGAAAGGTTGCTGAAAGCGTACTAAAGATTGTGTTCCACTTCCGATCAATAAAATCAATAAGGCAGCTGTTGAAGCAGCTATCGTCCACGGCACACGCGGCTTTCCACCCGTTGGTTTAGCAGGTTTGATATGTGCAATTTCTCGGATAATGTTTTCGGTAAAATTAGTTGATAACTGAAAATTGTCCAAAGTTTCGCGAATCATATGTTCCTCCTTCTTCAGTCGGTTTCGGGCGCGATGGAGTCGACTCTTAACTGTATTCGGTGATACTCCTAAAAACTTGCTAATATCTTCACATGCCATTTCACCGAGATAATATAATGTTACCACCGTGCGTTCACTTTCTGGTAACTTTTGGAGGAGACGTCTGACGACTTCACACCGTCGTTCACTTGCAATTTCTTTTAGATGCTCAGTGTGATATTGCGCATAAGCTAATTCTTCTAATTCTTCAGGGGGCATTGTATCTAACGACTTTATCGGAATCCGCTTCTTTTTTAACCAAGCAATACAGTGGCGAGTGGTAACAACGTAGACCCATCCAGAAAAACTGTTCGGATTTTTCAGAGTAGATAATTGTTTGTACACAATTAGAAAGACATCTTGCGTGATTTCCTCAGCAATGTGGAAGTCTCCGATTATCCGCCAAGCGAGTGCATGGACAGGTTTTTGGTATTTTTGGACCAGGGCACTGAAAGCATCTTCATCGCCAGTTAAAATACGTTGAATTAAATTGGCGTCGTCGTTTTTCATGCATCACCTCTAAAAACATTGTCTCTTATAATTTAAGAGATGTTTGGTAAATGGAAAGGTTGCATAAAATGCAACCTTTGATGCAAATACTAAATTAGAATGGATAGAATAAAGAAGGAAGTGATAGTATATTTTTTAGGAAAGGTGGAATCCTATTTGCTACTTTAAAAATGCTCTTTTTATGGATCCCCATACAAGCGGCAGCTTATCATCAGGTTCAACAGCAAGTCCAACTTTGGATTCGAAATTACGAGTCACTTCCTCTGCTGTGAGAGGGCGGTCATAAATACGGACTTCATCTATTACACCAGGAAAGTGCCTTTCTACATTACCACGATTGTTCGCAGCACCGATATAGACAGGTCGCACAAACGGTACAAAGTTGTCTAACTTTGATTCTTTCCCAACAATTACTTCCTGTGGATTGCCATCCATATAGATACTAATTTTTGGTTCACCCGCATCCTCAATTGCAAAAACGACGTGATGCCAGTTTCCATCTGATAGATCGAACTCAATTTCAACAGCAATATCAATACATCCTCCGGCAGCTTGATGGCGGACATAGTAATGAACTATATCTTGTGCCAGCGGAAATCCGGCTTTCGCGCTACGGTTGACATCAATTGCCCACGCCATATTGCAACCGTCATCAAGCACTTTGAAAAGCGTTGTCCAATCCTGCTTGAAGTCTGTTTTGACCCACGCTTCGAATGTTGATGTGCCGACTTTACTGCCGAAATCGCCAAGGTTAGTTAGGTTTACATAATCGTCAGAACCGTCAAATTCCAGGGCATCGCCCACCTTTCCAGCAACAACTTTTGGATCGCCAACAATTGTACCACTGTTTTTACCCCAGACATCTTTGACTGTTTTATCCGTAATATCTTGTTCGTCAAACGTCCAATAACTCACCAGACCATCAGTCACGATAGTTTCCGCTGCAGAGTAGAAAGCAATCGTAACACTAATTATCGTAATTGTAACAGAATAGAGCAGTTTTTTCATGGTTATACTCCTTAAAAATGAAAATGAGAATGGAGATTTGCACACTTGCGTGAAATGGTTAACGTGATCATCATAACATTTTTGGTGATTTTACGCAAATCTAATTTGAAGGATGTATAGTAGTGCAATCGGATTCACCTTTCAATTAGATATGGCATAGATATGGCACTATATATTTGACCGCGACTGACATCCATCAACATTAATACACGCCCCAGTAACAAGACTTGCCCGTTCAGATGCAAGAAAAACAGCAACATTCGCGATCTCTTCCGGTTTTCCGAATCGTCCGAGTGGCATCTCGCTTTCAACAAACGCTTTCATGCGTTCAGGGTCCGCTTTAATGCGGCGATCCCAACCGCCGCCCGGAAACAAAATAGACCCTGGGGCAATACTATTGACACGTATATTATCGGGAGCAAGTTCTTTTGCCAACGACTTTGCCATACTAATTTCTGCGGCTTTTGCTGCATTGTAGGTGATGTGTCCGCCACCTTCTCTACCGTAAATAGAGGCGATCATCAGAATTACGCCGCCACCCTGTTTTTGCATTGCAGGGACAACAAGCCGATTAATACGCGCTGCTGAAACAAGATTCAGATCGAGAATCTCGTGCCATTCGTCATCAGAAATCTCATTTAAAGGTGTCCATCGGCTCCCACCGACATTATTAACGACAACATCAATTCTACCGAAACGATGCAATGTTTCCGTTATAAACACATCTACTTGAGCAGTATCAGTTACATCGGTAGGTTTTGACAACACCTTTATACCGTGTGCGCTGAGTTCTTCGGTTGCAGCTTGTAAGGTATCAGGGTCTCTCCCACAGATGCTGAGGCGTGCGCCCTCTTCAGCAAAACCGTTTGCTATTGCTCTCCCTATGCCACGACTTGCACCTGTTACAACGACAACTTTATCTCTTAATCTTAAATTCATAAAATGGCTCCATGTTCATTTCGGTCTTTTATAAACACTGTTTATCATACTGCGGTATCAAATGCCCTATAAGCAAATTATTTCTCTTCTTTAAGCCGATAACCAACGCCGTACACCGTTTCAATATGTTTTCCTAAATCACCGAGTTTACGTCTGAGACGGCTGACGTGTGTGTCAACTGTCCTATCAATGCCGTAATACTCCTGTCCCCAAATAGCATCCATCAGGATATTGCGAGAAAAAACGCGTCCGGGTGAACGGGCAAACAATGTAATGAGTTTAAACTCAGTCGCAGTGAGATCAATTGCTCCATCTTCGGTCAATACTTGATGTCGAGCTAAATCAATTGTCACACCGTGTGTTTCGATCTGGTTTTCCTCATCATCCTGCTCGCTCGCTCTGAGTCTCCGGAGCACAGCATTGATACGTAAGACGACCTCGCGTGGGCTAAAAGGTTTTGTAATATAATCATCAGCGCCCAATTCAAGTCCAGTTACGCGATCCTGTTCCTCAGTTTTTGCGGTTAGCATCACGATAGGAATGTTTTTGGTGCGGGGGTCATTCTTTAGGAGTCGACAGACAATTAATCCGTCAACTTCAGGCAGCATGAGGTCCAACAAAATGAGGTCGGGCGGGTTATCTACTGCACGCTGTAATGCGTCGGCACCATTCCGCACAGTATCAACTTTAAAATCTGCTTCCCGCAGATTATATCTTAGCAACTCTACGATATCGCGTTCATCCTCTACAATCAATATTTTCGCTTCCATCAGAATTTCCTTGCATTTCATGTTGAAAATGTCAAAAATGGGCTAAGACTTATCTTTTTTAATACAGTTTGGACAGGTTTAATATTTTTTAAGACAAAAAGCAGATCAGTATATATTAATACTTTTTTAAAGGATATTCAAAACGTTTCCTCTTTCCCACTTAAGATATATGTTATCAGACTATCAACATCTTTTCAAGTATAAATGCCCTATCGCAGGGTTATTTAGTTTTAAAAACCCTCAGTTATCAAGTTAACTGAAAGTAAAGGTTTTGAAGCATAATATTTTATTTTATTTGCTATACGTGTAACCCCAGCAAATATAGCGACTACGTCAAAACAACTTCTAAATCAGGCTGACATTTACAAATGTCTTCTCAATAACATCAACTTTTAGCACTCGCAGAACATTATGTATCGTTGCCGGACAAGGCGATGTCTTGTGTGTAAAACTGAGTGCTTAGACGAGGGCTGTTGAGATCGTGCCCACTTTGCGGTGGAGGTATATCCTTATGTCCAGACATAAAACCAATGATGACAAGTCCAAGGATTGAGTGCAACAGGTGTCATTTCCTTTCTCGTTGCGCGGATCTTCGATTTCTGCTAATCTATCTAACAAGTGTCGAGCGTCTTTCTTTGGCATTTTTCACCCCAAAGGTTAGGATTTTTAAGGTGAATATAGCAGATATAACGTGAAAATCACGCTATATCTGCATATCCAAAAATATTAACGTTTGTGATAAGAAACGACTAAAATGCCTAAAACTAAATAACCCTGCACTCCACATAAATTGGATATTTTGCAAAAGTTATGCTATTCTTTAAACAAAAGGAGAAGAACTATGCGAAAATTGTGGAAGAGATTGATAAGGCAGAAGAATCATTAATACAGACTTTATCGCCACGAGTACAACTCCATCTAACAGTTTTAGGTATTTTCGACAACGGTTTTTGCCACGCAGAACATCAAGGGCGCAAACAGATAAAGCGGCAAGACAAAAAAATAACGATGCTCCAACGCCTGCTGAACAATCGCAGGACAGAGACATCGCAATAAAAATGGTGGAGGATACCAGACTTGAACTGGTGACCCCTTGCATGCCATGCAAGTGCTCTCCCAACTGAGCTAATCCCCCACCTGATTTAACTTTTTTTAATGATAACATATATCTGCGTAAAATGCAAATAAATTTTAGTTTTTCAGGGAAATTATGGATAATAGTGAAATGGATGTATTCTTTTATTTTGCAGATCAGCCGGATAGTGAAGTAGGACTCGCCATCGGTGCGTTACTTATTGCACAAAGTGAATATCCAAATGTTGATATTGACGACTACCTTCAAAAGTTAGGTGAAATGGCGGATGAAGTGCGGGAGAGGATATCTGAAACGTCACCACCTCACGAACAGATCGCTGAATACAATCGCTATTTCTTTACGGAAAATAGATTCAAAAGAGAGATTGTCGGTTTTTACGATCCCGCTAACAACTATCTTAATGATGTGATTGATAGAAGAATCGGCATTGATGTAACGCTTTATGTGTTGTATATTGAAATCGGTAGGAAAGCGGGTTTGCCACTTTCAGCCGCAAATGTGCCCTCCCAATGCATTGTCAAGTATAAATTCAAGCATTTTGATATTTTTTTAGATTTAGGGGACGAAGGACGGATTATTTCGGAGGAAGCACTCCGAGTGAAGTTAGAAATTGCATACGGAGATGAGGCTGATCTACAGCGTAGATCGCTCAATGAAGATGCAAATAAGGAGACGTTAGCTCGGATCTTACGTAATTTGGCACGGATATATACTGATGAGAATGAATATGACAAAGCAATTCAAGCACTTAAACGTATCACATGGCTTACACCACAGTATATGACTCCATACCGCCGCCTCGGAAATCTCTTCTATCAGATAGGGAATTATAATGAAGCATTGACCGCTTTTGAGACGTATTTAGATGGTACAGAGAGTCCATTCAACGAAGAACAGGTGATTGAGAATATTCGGATGCTCCGAAAGATACTTGCGAAGATGAATTAAGGAGTTTTTATGATTACCCAGAGGTGTAAACTTAAGGATTTTCCAAATATGAAAAACCTTCTTTAGTCCCGTAGGGACGTAATGTTTATAGAAAACGGATAATCCACCTCTTGAACCCCGTAGGGGTGATATGTTGTCCGATCATTAACCCATCGGAATATGTCGCTCCTACGGAGCTCAATGTATAGATGCGAAATGCTATAAACATAGCGTCCCTACGGGACTAAATATAGGATTTTCTCAATAATCATGCGGACTGAAAAGGGTTTAAAATAACAAAGATATTCCCTTAAGTGGACACTCACTGAATCATGCAGAATCATGTAGAATACCATACGCGTATTCTACCACGCACGTTCTGCCAAGTGCATTCATAGCGTTAATTTAGGTTTTGCTGAGTTCTATCCAACCTACACTTGAGTCTTTATTTCGAACTTACGTAATTATTGATTGAATTTAAATGAAAATCTTAGGTATTGACACCTCAACCCCTATCGGCAGTGTAGCCTTTATAGATGATGGCAACATAGTTGCTGAACATACCCTTAATATCGTCCATACTCATTCCTCCAGGCTGATGCCCGCAATTGACACAGTTCTGAAATGGGGAGAGATTACGCCAGATGCCTTAGATGGCTGTGCTGTCGGTATTGGGCCTGGGTCATTTACTGGCATCCGCATTGGTGTAGCGACAGCAAAATCGCTCTGCTATGCTGTTGACAAACCAATCGTTGGCGTATCAACATTAGAGGCTATTGCGTCCAATCTACGATGGACAGATGGTGTTGTTTGTCCGATCCTTGATGCGCGGCGGAATGAGATTTATGGTGGTATCTTTCACGGTGGCGCAGAATGGCAACGTCTCACGGACGATCTCTGCTTACCGATTGATGCATTTTTAGACGAACTGGATAGCCATATCTCACCAGATTCTGCTATTACTTTTGTAGGGGACGGACTTTCAAGTTATGGAGACGCAGTCCGGGAGAAATTTGATAAGACAAAATCGGGGTTACAAACCCCTCGGACAAGAGGAGACACAGTCCACTTCGCAGATGCCATTTTTAATGTGCCGCGCGGCGCAACGATTGCCACACTCGGTGCGCAACGCCTAACGCAAAGTGACAGCGATAGTTACTGGACTTTGGTGCCGAACTATGTTAGAATTGGATTGTATTAACAACCGAAACTGATTCCTAAATAACCCACCCGTTTCTTCAATTCGCTTTTCCATGAAATGAACCGTATTTTCAAAAACACATCTACATTGTTTAGTGCCCACCTTATTGGCCGCCTCGGCTCACTCGTCCTAACGCTTTGGTTGATGCCTCGTTTTTCGGAGAGTGCGTTGGGCGGCTATTTTGTTGCAATCGCCCTAACAAACCTAATTGCGAGTCTGACAGAACTCGGCATACATAACCCGTTGATTCGGGAGATGACACTAAACCTCTCGCAAACGTGTCATTATCTTGGTAATACACTCCTCGTCCGCCTCGTTTTATCAGTTGTGGCATACGCGCTCATGATTATCAGTGGTATATCTCTCGGATATACCTCAGTAATCGTGGCGATGATAGCCTATTTAGGATTGGCAGAAATTGTCAATTCCATTGCACAACTCTATAGATGCGTTTTCCGTGCCCATGAAGAGATGAAGTATGAAGCGTGGACGGTGGTTGCAGAACGGGGTGTTTTTTTTCTCGGCGGCGGTGGAGCAATTCTACTCGGATATGAACTTGTAAATGTGTGTCAGGTGATGTTGATAGCAAGCGGTATTAACCTAATTTTGAGCATCGGATTCACCCGGTCCCGTTTCACACCGTTACGCTTTGAACCGAGTCGTCGGATTGTGGTAGTGCTGATGCAGCAGGCACTGCCGTTTGCAGTTGGCAATCTGTTCAATCTTATCTATTTGCGAATTGATGTGATTATGTTGTCAAAACTGAGTCCCTATGGCGTTGATGCAAATACGTGGTATGGGTTAGCGTATACGATTGTTAATGCTTTCACGATTCTACCGGGCGCTTTCATGGGTGCGATGTTTCCTTTGCTATCCCGTTTATATGTAAATGAACGCGATAGATTACCTCAAGCATATACATTCGGGGTGCGTTGGATGGTGATCTGCGGTGTGCCGTTTGCAGTTGGTCTTGCAGCACTTTCCCATGAAATTATCGCTGTGCTTCCTATTCCCTATACGCCAGATGCTTTAGAGAAAATCGCAACTGCGTTGCTTTGGTTAAGCGGATCAGGTGGATTGATTTTCTTGACGACCGTTGTCTTGACAATGTTGCGTGCTGCCGATAAACGTCGCGCGTTTTCAGTTCTGATGGGAACAACGACACTACTGAATATCGGTTTGAATCTGGTGTTGATTCCGCGTTTCAGCCACGTTGGTGCTGCAATTGCGATGGTCATTAGTGAAATATATCTACTTGTCGTTGGGTTTGGCTATATTTCAAAACGGATTGCTATACTGACTGAAACCCGTTTTGTTTTTAAATCCATTCTTCTTTCTGCTGTGATGGGCGTAGGTTTGGTGTTGTTGAAGGGGATTCTGTCTATTTGGATTCTGATTCCGTTGGCAATTGTATTTTATGGCGGCGGAATTTTTGTTTTAGGCGAATTTCGGACGAAGTTTGCGTTTGATTAAACCTTAAGAACTTTTCACTGCCACAGCGGGGTTATTCAGTGTAAAAATAGGACTTACGCGAATCCTCATTTTCAGGTGTTACAGCTCCGGCTATTTAGATGTTTATAAGATAATCAACTAACCTCTGCCTCAAACGGTTGTAACGTTCCTCTGAAATGTTGCCGATCGTGCCACGTACTAATCTACGCGGGATCACTGCCAAAAAACTAAGTCGAATTAGTGATTCCGAGCGTAGACCGCTTAAAGCAAAATCAGCGTCAGACGGTGAAATAATATCATCAAATCCTTGGATGTTTTGATCCAATCTCGTACTTACACCACATACAAGTAGGTCGCGATAAGGTGCTGGCATTTCTCGCAAAACGATTGCGGGTCTGTACTTTAGCTCTTCATCAGACTGGTATAACGGCGCAAGAATGACATCACTTTCCTTCATAATCTGGGTTCACCCATTTAAGCATATCTGTTGTGTACTCAGGTTCATCTTCACCGTATGCTCGTGCAAGCATTTTCATGGAGAGATCGCACCATGCTTCGCGTTCTGCGGACGCTTGTTCTAATTCGTACTTTTCAATAAGTGCTTCAACCACTTCCATTAATGAAACCAACGGATGATTTTCGCTTTTACCGATGAGAGTCTTTAACTCATCCCATAGCGTTGAAAGTCGTTGATAATCAGTCTCTGTGCGCGGGACGAATACAATAGAAGCAAGTTCTGGCCATATATCTTGAGCAGTTTGTATTTCGGGGACCATGCTAACTCCTCATTAGAATCCTAAAATTGTTCAAAATTCAATGCTCTTATTATAACACATAATCTAATGAAAACTCAGCTATTTTTGATTTGGGGTGTCTAAAAACTTGTCTGAATCTCGGATTATGGCTTTGAGGTGGAATTGCCTGCACGTATTATGCTGAATACACAAGCGTGCAAATTAGTTTTCGCAACTTAACCCATAGGTGTCAATTTAGCGTTCCACTGCCGCTTGTAGGCGCATTTTGCAAAATCGCGCCGTAGTTACTTTGGCACAGATATAGGCGCGTTTACAAAACGCGCCTACCGCTGATGATTGATAGTTGGCAAAGAGGTGCAATGAATTGCGCGACTACAAACACTGATACTCTTAAAATTCTCGCAATCCGCATAATCCGCGATTCAGATTAACACACTTGACATAACCCCTATTTTCTGCGAAAATAACTGTATGCCACGCAAAAACAAAATCCTCAATATAGGCGATACAGCGCCCCTATTTTCACTGCCATCACATCGGCGACAGGTTGTGTCACTTGCCTCTTATCGTGAAGAACAACACGTGATTTTAGCCTTTTTCCGAGGCACCTGGTGACCAAACAGCCGCCGCCAGTTGGCTGCAGTACAAGAACATTCTGACGATTACGCAAAATATAACGCAACACCGATCGCTATTGCGGGACAGTGGCCTCGCGAACTGCGAGGTTTTGCTGAACGAAACGGAATTACTTACCCACTATTAGTTGACAAAGATCGGAGCGTTATCAAGAGTTATGGCGTATATCACTGGCTCAGTTTTGAGGCATATAACATTGCCAGACCAGCCACCTTCCTCATTGACAAACTTGGGACAATTCGGTATATGTATATCGGATCGCACCAGTTTGATTTGGTGGATCATACTGAGGTGCTTGAATGTCTGAAGTCAATAGATAGCAATAAAATGATTTTGAATTGCAGTAAAGATGTGGTATAATATTATATGTACAGCATTGTAGGTGATGCATGCGATGAATGAGACGCACGTAGCGTTTATGAACCGCGCATTGGCTTTGGCGCAGCAAGGAAAAGGACGCACAAGTCCGAATCCACTTGTCGGCGCGGTGATTGTTAATGCTGGGAAGATTGTCGGTGAAGGGTGGCATCAGAAAGCAGGTGAACCCCACGCGGAAATTCACGCATTGCGCGCAGCTAATAAGAAAGCAAAAGGTGGCACACTCTATGTAAATCTTGAGCCGTGTTGTCATTGGGGACGAACACCACCTTGCGCTGATGCGCTTATTGAAGCGGGAATTGTCCAGGTTTTTGCTGCACATTTAGATCCGAATCCGAAAGTTGCAGGTAAAGGTATTCAGCAGTTAGTAGAAGCAGGTATAAAAGTTAACGTGGGAGTGTGTGCAGAAGCAGCGGAAAATTTAAATGAGATTTACATAAAACATGTGAAAACGGGTTACCCGTTTGTTATATTGAAAATGGCGATGAGTTTGGATGGAAAAATCGCAACGTCCACAGGTGAATCGCAATGGATTACGTCTCCAGCATCACGCCAAAAAGCGCATGAGGTCCGCGATGAAGTAGACGCAATTCTTGTCGGAATTGGGACTATTACAAGCGATAACCCTGCTCTAACGACAAGACTACCGAACAAACAGGGAAAAGACGCGACGCGGGTTGTATTAGACTCACACGGGCGCACACGGACATCAGCAAAGATATTTAACCCAGAAAGTGAAGCTGGCGTTATTATTGCTGTTACGCCGCAAGCCCCTGACAAAAACATCGCTATTTTGGAAAAGGCGGGTGCCGAAGTTATCGTTACACCTACGAAAGATGGTCAGGTCTGCTTCAAAACGTTGATGAAGACATTAGGAGCACGCGGGATAACAAGTGTTTTGGTAGAAGGTGGTGGCAAAGTCAATGCGAGTGCATTAGCGTCAGGTGTTGTGGATAAGGCAATGTGCTTTGTTGCTCCCAAATTCATCGGTGGCAAAGATGCACCGGGTGTGTTTGACGGTGAAGGGATAGCGCGTTTAGTTGATGCACCCGAATTAGAACGACTGACTATCACCCAACTTGACTGTGACCTATTGATTGAAGGATATTTCGTTAAATAATGTTTACCGGAATCGTTGAAGAAATTGGCACAATTACCGAAGTACATCCGCAATCCAGCGGTGTAACTGCCAAAATTAAGGCAGAAACGGTGCTGGAAGATGCCAAAATAGGTGATAGTATCGCTGTTGATGGTCCGTGCCTGACAGTCCGCAATCTTGAACAGGGAACGTTTATTGTGGATATAAGTGAGGAAACGCTCCGCAAAACCACTTTACGTTCATGCAAAGTCGGCACACGTGTCAATCTGGAACGTTCACTTCGGTTAGGGGATCGTATTGGCGGGCATTTGGTGTTAGGTCATGTTGATGAAATTGCGACTATTAGCGGATGGAAGAACGAAGGCACCTCTGCAGTCATGCAGGTAACAGTTAGTCCAGAAGTGAAACCCTACATCGCCTATAAAGGTTCTATTGCTGTTGATGGCGTGAGTTTAACCATCGCAAACGTATCTGATAATAAGTTTGAGGTCGCGCTCATTCCGCATACTTTACAAGTTACGACCCTTGGAAATAAGCGAAGCGGCGATAGCGTGAATATTGAAGTTGATGTGATGGCGCGTTATATTGAAACCCTGATACAAAACCATGTCCCACCATCGCAAACGATAGACTTAGAATTTTTACAAAAACATGGGTACGGTTAAGGAAGCGAAGGCGAGAAAATATTATGAAATTTAGTACCATCCCTGAGGCATTATCTGCTATTAAAGCGGGTGAGATGATTATTGTTGTTGACGAACCTGACCGCGAGAATGAAGGCGACCTCATTATGGCGGCAGAGAAGGTAACGGCAGAATCCATTAACTTTATGGCAAAGCACGGGCGCGGATTGATCTGTCTTCCCACTTGTTCAGAACGTCTCGCGGAACTCCAACTTAATCCCATGGTCATGGACAACACAGCACAGATGCAGACTGCGTTTACTGTGACGATTGACGCGAAAGAGGTCACTACAGGGATTTCTGCTCAAGAAAGAGCTTACACCATTCGGAAATTTGTTGATGAAAACGCTGTTCCATCAGATTTTGTGAGACCGGGGCATATTTTTCCGTTGGAAGCAAAACCGGGCGGCGTACTTCGACGCGCTGGACATACGGAAGCAACGGTGGATTTAGCACGACTCGCAGGATTATATCCTGCAGGCGTCTTGTGTGAAGTCCTAAACGATGATGGCACGATGGCGCGTGTCCCTGAACTATTTAAATTCGCACAACAACACAACCTCAAAATTATCACTATTTCTGACCTTATCGCATACCGCCGAAGAACCGAAACCTTGATTAAACAGGTTTCAACGGCAGAAATTCCGACTGCTCACGGAGAATTCAAACTACACGCTTATGAGAGCAACGTTGATGGGGAACCTACACCGGGTGAGCCAGCTGATACACACGTTGCGTTAACGAAAGGCACAATTGCGAATGGAGAGCCTATATTGGTGAGGGTGCATTCGCAGTGTTTAACAGGCGATGTCTTTGGTTCACTCCGTTGTGATTGTGGCGAACAGCTCCAAATTGCGCTTCAAAACATTGAGAAAGAGGGCAGGGGCGTGTTGTTGTATATGCGCCAAGAGGGCAGAGGGATGGGACTTAAAAACAAAATTCGTGCTTATCATCTCCAAGACAACGAAGGGTTGGACACTGTTGAAGCGAATGAACGGCTCGGATTTCCACCAGATTTACGTGACTACGGTATCGGCGCGCAAATTCTCGTGGATTTAGGCGTGAAAAAGATGCGGCTTATGACCAATAATCCGCATAAAGTCAAAGGATTGTCAGGTTATGGGTTGGAGATTGTAGAACAAATCCCCTTACAAACAACACCGAATCCATTTAACCAAAGCTATCTACAAACGAAGCGTACAAAACTGGGACATCTCCTCTAAATTAACCCAAGTTGGTATGGACAAGATTTTGTAGCGCAAACTTTTAGTAAATCAACGGTATGAATGCCCTATGGCATTCCCCGTGTTCTACGGATGCACAAACTGAATGAAGATTAAAAAATATTTCGGTAATTTCATAACCATAGACATCTTGTTTTATATTGTTCTTGTGTGAGGTCCATTATCTTGTTGTCTGAATCACGGAAGGCACGGAGTTCACGGAGGACGCGGAAAATGCTTTTGTGTTTCGGGCATTTCCTTTTTTAAGAGACGGGTCGGTAACAAAGAATCTCTTAATTCCGCGTTCTCCGTGTTCTCCGCGATTCAGACAGAAAAGAAATCAGAATTACTGAATTAAAAAATTAATCTTTATACAGATTGTGGGACAAAGTAGTAACTTGGATTATTAAACAAATTATCTTCTTTCAGGATTAAAAAGAAATATGCCAAACATATATGAAGGTGACCTAAATAGCAGTGGACTCAAATTCGGGATCATTGTAAGTCGGTTTAACAGTTTTATCACAACAAAACTTTTGGATGGCGCACTTGATGCAATCAAACGCCACGGCGGCAACTTAGATGAAGTGGATGTTGTGTGGATTCCTGGTGCTTTTGAAACACCAAGTATTGCCAAACAACTTGCCGAAAGTGAGCGATACGATGCACTTATCTGTATAGGTGCTGTTATTCGCGGTGCAACGCCACATTTTGATTATGTTGCTGGTGAAAGTGCTAAAGGCATCGCGCACGTTTCTCTGAATACGGGAATTCCGATTATCTATGGAATTATTACCACAGATACGATTGAACAAGCGATTGAACGTGCAGGCACAAAAGCAGGGAACAAAGGTGCTGAGGCCGCTGTAACTGCAATTGAAATGGCGAACCTTCGCAAACAACTTCAAACACTCGGTTCTTGATGCCTTTGTAATACCAAATTAACCCAATTTGTAGCGTGAGGTCTTCGTGCCTCGTTCTATTGGGAGACACTAAACCTCACACTAATAAGCTGAAAGGAGAATACTATGTTTGTTACAGAAACTCCAGATGAAATAGCTTATATTTTATCTGGTAATTGCAGTCTACGTGTTCAGGAATTAGATGGTATGTATCATATCATTAATGTGGAAGACAACAGCAAAATTTATGTCTCTTATGATAATAAAACAGAAGCTGAAGAAAATCTGAATGACCTCCAAAATGCTCTGGCTTCTGGTTTAAAGATTGGAGTTTTAAAAGCGAGAGTAACTTAGGCGAATGAACGTTCAAAACCGTACGGTATTCTCACACGATAACCTCCCCATTCTACGCGGGATAGACAGCGAGTCCGTTGACCTCATCTATCTTGACCCACCGTTTAACTCTAACCGTAACTATGCTGCGCCGATTGGCAGCGAGGCAGCTGGTGCTGCGTTCAAAGACACGTGGATGCCCTCGAATTTTTATGTGGAGAAATAAAGGAAATTGGCATGAGGACAAAAAGAATTATAACATTCGTATATGTGTTAACACTTGTTGCTTTGACTGTCGGACTTTTCAATTGTAAAACGGCTGATAACAAAGGGAATCAGATGAGTGAAGATGTCCCCATCGGTGTTGTTGTGGCACTGACAGGGCAACATGCCGAGGCGTATGGGTTTGCTATGCAACGCGGTTTTGAATTGGCACGAGAAGAGATTAACAACCACGGTGATGTAAAGCTCAAGTTTATCACTGTGGACGATCAAAGCACGCCAGAGGGGGCAAAGGCAGCTGTACAGCACTTAGTGGATCAAGGTGTCTCTGCTATAGTCGGACTTGCTATTTCGACACACCTTAAAGCGGCTGCTCCGATTGCGCAGGAAAGCGGCGTTATCGCTTTCAGTTCAGTCTCCTCCGCTGCAGGTTTGAGTGGGATCGGGGATTTTATCTTCCGCACCAGCCTCGCCACAAATATAAGCATTCCCAGTGGTTTGATGGCGACTCAGGAGAAACTTGGCTATAAAAAAGTGACAACGATATTTGATGAGATCGATGTCTACGCCCAAAATAGTAATGAAGTGCTAAGGACAGCACTTGCGGCAAACGGTGTCGAGATTCTAACCATGGAAACTTTCCAAACCGGTGATACCGATTTTTCTCAGCAACTAACCAATATAATAGCGGTAAAACCTGACGCGCTCTTTATCTCCGCACTTTCGCAAGAAATAGCAAAGATTATCGCGCAAACATCCGAGGTAGGTGTTCCCGACAGTATTGATATTATTGCTCCCGATTTAACCATGAATGAAGTCCAACAGGCTGGCGATGCCGCCGAAGGGACAATAGGTTTTATCGGATGGTCGAATACATCTGACGCACCCGGAAACCAAGCCTTTGTTCGGAATTATCAGGCGAAATATGGTATTCAACCTGAACCGTGGGCGGCACAGTCGTATGCAACCCTCTATGTGCTTGCCAATGCGATTGAGGTGGCACAATCCACAGATCCGAGCATCATTCGGGACGCGCTTGCACAAACGACAGATTTTCCTACAATTTTAGGAAAGTTAGGTAAGTTCTCTTTCAATCCTGACGGAGACGCACTGTATGACCAGATTATAATGGTGGTCAAGGACGGAGAGCTTCAGTTTTTTGAGTAATTAGTTTTGTAGCACAAACTGTCCGAAGATTAATTTATTAATTCGGTAATTTTTCATTATGCATATTCGGAACATTTTAAGTGCTCTTCAGTCCCGTGAATCAACGCCAAATACGCGCATGGTATTTGGCAGGGATGATATGTTTATAGCATGAAGAAGGTTCCTATGTTTAGAAAATCCTTAAACTAAATAACCCTGGACTAAATCGGAGGAAATTGGCTTTTTAGACAAACTTAATGGATCTCAGCCGGATCAGTAATTATAACGTGCGTTCGGTGTAAGCAATTTTTGTAGAGCAAACTTTATGAAGATTAAAAAAATAAGTTGGATAATTTAGCGAGGTTAGGAAGAAATCAAGAAATCAACGGTATGAATGACGTTTAGTCATTCCCCGGGTATGAATCCTGGTGAATACGCCAAATCAACGGTATGAATACACGTGGCAGCATGCGCCAAATCAACGGTATGAATGCCTGTTGGCATTCCCCGTGTGGCATGCTGCATGATTCCCCGTATGGTATTCGCCATGATTCCCCGCCTCGCAGCAGAGATGTACAACTGCTGCTGGCGAGGCGGGGAATGCCTAAAGACGAATGCGCGTATGGCATTCGCCATG
>JAPPES010000097.1 GCA_028824125.1 Candidatus Poribacteria bacterium | reverse complement strand
TGTTCCGAATATGCATAATGAAAATTACCGAATTAATAAATTAATCTTCATTTAGTTTGCGGCCTAATATGCACAAACTAAAAGTTTATGCTACCACTTCTGTTGTCGATTCTGTTTCCAAAATGGGTTTATCAAAGTGTCCAATACTTTCAAAGTTCACTATAAATAATATGTTACCAGAATATCGACGCCTTTTCAAGTCCAAAACTTTAACCATTTTCACACTTTTGTTATAGGTTGATAAATGCCCTGCAGCATGGAACAATATTGTCGGTTCTGTTTCCAAAATAGGTTTATCAAAGTGTCCCAATAATTTCAAAGTTCGCTATATATGCTGTGTACGAGAGAAAGTCAAATTTTTGTTTTCATTCTTTGATGCGTTGATGTATAATATATTCAAAGAATAGATTGGAAAAATTGCAGAACACAATTGGAGGAAATATGAGCAACGAAAGTAAATGTCCAGTGATGGGACACTCTCATGCACGGGGCACTATAGCAAACCAACAGTGGTGGCCGAATCAGCTGAACTTGAAGATGCTCCACCAGAACCCCCCGACATCTAATCCTATGGGCGGGAATTTCAACTATGCTGAGGCATTTTTGGCACTTGATTTGGATGCCTTGAGAGATGATGTGTTTAAAATAATGACAACATCGCAGGAGTGGTGGCCCGCCGACTATGGTCACTATGGACCTCTCTTCATTCGGATGGCGTGGCACAGTGCCGGCACATACCGCATCGGCGATGGACGCGGCGGGGCAGCCTCCGGCACGTTACGTTTTGCCCCCCTCAATAGTTGGCCCGACAACGCGAGTCTCGACAAGGCAGTTCGGTTGCTCTGGCCAATCAAGCAGAAGTACGGCAAGAAGATATCGTGGGCGGACCTGATAATCTTCGCTGGGAACTGTGCCCTTGAGTCTATGGGGTTAAAAACGCTTGGGTTCGCTGGCGGACGAGAGGATGTCTGGGAACCTGAAGAAGACATCTATTGGGGAAAGGAGACCACGTGGCTGGGCGATGAACGCTACACTGGCGACAGGGAACTGGAGAATCCCCTCGGCGCCGTTCAAATGGGATTAATTTATGTGAATCCACAAGGACCGAACGGTAACCCGGATCCGGTCACTGCAGCGAGAGACATCAGAGAGACGTTCCGTCGCATGGCAATGAACGATGAGGAGACGGTTGCGCTTATCGCTGGCGGACATACATTCGGCAAAACCCACGGTGCTGCCGATGCGGACGAGTACGTCGGCCCCGAACCGGAAGGAGCTTCTCTGGAAGAGCAAGGACTCGGCTGGAAGAACAGCTACGGTAGTGGCAAAGGCGTGCACACGATTACCAGCGGATTGGAAGGTGCCTGGACCGCCACGCCGACCAAGTGGGACAATAGCTTCTTCTACAACCTGTTTAACTATGAATGGGAACTGATAAAAGGTCCCGGCGGCGCGTGGCAGTGGACTCCCAAAGATGAATCTGCACAAGACACCGTGCCGGACGCTCACGATCCCTCAAAGAAGCATGCTCCGATGATGCTCACGACCGACCTATCTCTGAAAGCAGATCCAACCTATGAGAAGATTTCCCAACGATTCTATGAGAATCCAAACGAGTTCGCAGACGCATTTGCTAAGGCGTGGTATAAGTTGACTCACCGCGACATGGGACCTCGTACACGGTGTCTCGGTCCCTGGGTTCCTGCAGAACCGCAGTTGTGGCAAGACCCTGTCCCTGATGTTGATCATGAATTGATTGGGGAGCAAGACATCGCTACCCTCAAAGGTAAGTGCCTTGAATCAGGACTGTCCATTTCCCAATTGGCCTCGACTGCTTGGGCATCTGCGGCAACATTCCGCGGTACCGACAAACGCGGTGGCGCGAACGGGGCACGCATTCGCCTTGCACCGCAGAAGGACTGGGAAGTCAACAATCCGCCCGAATTAGAGAAGGCACTTCAAACCCTTGAAGGAATTCGAGAAGAATTTAACGGATCGCAGTCCGACGGGAAGCAGGTCTCGCTTGCTGACCTGATAGTTCTGGCTGGGTGTGCAGCAGTCGAAGCGGCTGCGCAGAGCGCCGGTATCGACGTAGCAGTCCCCTTCACACCGGGACGCACAGACGCGTTGCAGGAGCAAACTGATGTTGAATCGTTTGCTGTGCTTGAACCGACTGCTGATGGATTTCGTAACTACCTTGCAAATGGGCACCAGCGAACAGCCGAAGAGTTACTTGTGGATCGCGCACAAATGCTAACGCTAACCGCTCCTGAGATGACGGTTCTCGTCGGTGGCTTGCGTGCTCTGAATGCAAACGTCGGTCAATCCGAACTCGGGATTTTCACTGATCGTCCCGAGAGGTTAACTACTGATTTCTTCGTGAATTTGCTTAACATGAACATTGAGTGGGTGGCATCCCCTATAGCTGAAGGTGTGTTTGAAGGGCGTCATCGCTTGACAGACGAGATCAAGTGGATTGGCACACGTGTCGATCTCGTATTCGGTTCAAACTCCCAGCTTCGAGCGATTGCGGAAGTCTACGCATGTGATGACGCGCAAGAAGCATTTGTGCATGACTTCGTGGCAGCATGGAACAAGGTCATGAATCTTGACCGCTTTGACCTTGCATAATCTTGATAAGGCAGTGGAAGCGTGGAACTCTCACGCTTCCACTGTTTCCAATTCGTTGTGATAGATTTGATAAGTTGATGATGCATCTGCACAACAGATTGAAGAATTGAAAATGTTGCTGTCAATCCTTGACACGTTGATTCACAAATTCAGCAGAAAATAAAAAATATACAAATTTACTTGACAATTTATGTCAAATAATTTATGATAGAATCAAGACCAAATAAATT
Source organism: Candidatus Poribacteria bacterium (assembly GCA_028824125.1). GTDB lineage: Bacteria > Poribacteria > WGA-4E > WGA-4E > WGA-3G > MSPOR6. The sequence continues at coordinate 73,157 of JAPPES010000097.1, read as the reverse complement.
AAATACATAAACAAGTTATCTGTTTCATGACATTAAATAAAAAAAGCATCCGTTTGTGGCCCCTGTTCATCATCGTTAGTCTCACTATTTTAGCGATTGGATTCGTGTGGTCGTTGGATGCAGGTCATCGCGCGGACAAAGTAGCCCTTACGGTTTTAATACTTATCATAACGGTTTTTCTCGGCATCGTATGGTTGTTATGCCTTTCCCGCTTGGCATGGCGAGTTAGATTCTTATCTCTTGGTGTCATCCCTCTGAGCATTGTTGCATTTGCAACCCTATTCCGTTTTAATGGATTCAGTGGTGACCTCGTCCCGAAATTTGAATGGCGATGGCGTGCAGAACCAGAGAGTTTTGTGGCATTAGCCGAAAAACAACCCCCACAAGCTGCAGAACTTCAGACAGACTTTCCACAATTCCTCGGACCGGACAGAAACGCTATCATCACCAGTATCAAACTCAACACAGATTGGAAAAATAATCCGCCAGAATTAGTGTGGAAACAACCTATTGGTGCTGGATGGTCAGGTTTTGCCGTTGTCGGCAACTCCGCAATTACGCAGGAACAGGAAGACGAATGGGAAAAGGTTGTCTGTTATGACTTTTTCACCGGCAAAGAAAAATGGGCACACAGAGATAAGGCAAGGTACTATACGGCACTTGGCCAACTCGGCCCGCGCGCAACACCAACTATTGACGGCGATCATGTCTATACTGTCGGAGCAACAGGTATTCTAAACTGTTTGGATTTTGAAACAGGTAAACAGGTTTGGTCTACTAATATCTTTGAGGAAAACGGTGCAGAAGCTCCGCCTTGGGGTGTAAGTATTTCGCCACTTGTTTTTGATGAACTCGTTATCGTGAGTGCTGGTGGGGCAGTGGCTTATGACAAAGGGACAGGCGATATTGCATGGACAGGACATAGACATCGTAGCGGATACAGTTCACCTGTTCTGACTACCTTGGCAGGTACTGAGCAGGTTGTGTTATTTAACAACGGCCTTGTCACATCTCATGAACCTACTACTGGCGAACTCCTATGGAAACAGCCGTGGCCAGTCGTAGAATGTGCTGCGCAGCCAACACCCCTTCCTGGAGACAAGCTTCTCGTCTCCACCGCTTATGGTGTCGGTGCTAAATTATTTCAAATCTCAAGAAGTAACCCATCACAAGAATTCAACGTTAATCTTTTATGGGAAAGTATACGTTTCAAAGCAAAATTCACAACTATTATTTACTACGAAGGCTATTTATACGGGCTTGATGACGGGATTTTCGCTTGCATCAACCCCGCAGATGGGACGCGTCAGTGGAAGCGAGGACGGTACGGGCACGGACAGACACTCTTAATATCAGATATCTTGTTGGTACTTACTGAATCTGGAGAGGTTGTGCTTTTAGAACCGAATCCAGAGGCACACAAAGAACTTGCGCGATTCACTGTGTTAGATGGGCAGACATGGAATAACCCCACACTCGTTGAAAATTACCTGCTCGTTAGAAACAGCCGAGAAGCAGCTTGTTACTGGTTGCCAACAAAATAAACGGCTTCCGCGCAACAGCATCACTACAATATCTTAGAAGCTATCATACCCCACATTTATCGGGGACATTTTACATAAAAAGAGGAAGACAAATACTGATGAAAGCGTATCTTAAAAATATCTTTAAATTATCGGTTTGCTGTGGACTTGCCGTCTTACTCTGCGGGACCACAGTAGTTGGATCTAAGTACGATCCAACAATAGATTCACCACTTGAACAAAATATTGATGACTTTGTGAAACAATTCCGTCGTAAAGGGCCTTTGGCATCAACTGATAGGACCAGTTTTGTTGTTTACGATCTCTCAAGAGGTATAAAATTGGTTTCTATCAACGAAGATACGCCAAGAATGGCTGCCTCGTTAATAAAAAACTTTGTCATGCTCGTGTATTTTCATGAAGTGAAGCAGGGACGCCTGGCACATACCAAAAGAAATCGCTATCATTTGGAGCAAATGATTAAGGTAAGTTCAAACAGTTCAACGAACTATTTTATAAATTTGGTCGGTGGACCTTATAAAGCAAACAGGATTCTAAAAGCCAACTATCCTTATTTTCAGCAGACGAAAATTGTTGAAAGAATTCCCTCAAACGGCCGAACATATAAAAATAAGACTTCGGCACATGATTTGAATAAGTTCTATGTACAGTTGTGGCGTGACAACCTTCCCCACTCCCATAAAATGAAGGTGTATCTTGGTCTTCCAAATGGAGATTACATCTACAAAAAGACGCGTATCCCCGCATCAGTGAAGGTTTACAATAAAACAGGGACTGTTTACGGATTGATAGGTGATAGTGGTATCATAGTTATGCGTGATCCACAGGGAAAACTCCGTCCTTATGTCTTTACCGGACTGATTGAAGATCGAAGCAAAGCTTATGGAAGACGGCGTATCTCCTTTGGTACTTGGGTTAGTCAACGTGCAAATGTTCTACGCAGGGTTTCAGAAAAAGCTTACGGCTACATTTATAAAAGCTACGGTGGACGGTGGTAGTTTATGGTGAATTATAAAAATAAATATACACTTTCACCCGCTGCTGGCGAGGCGGGGAATGCCTAAAGGTGAATGCGCTTGGTAGAATACACGTAAGGTATTCTACATGATTCGTCATGATTCATACCGTTGATTTCTTCCTAACCTCGCTGGGGCAAAGTGTCCAAATAATTCTAAAATCTACCATAATCTATCGCAATCTATCGCAAATTGCTTATTCAAGGGACTTCATGGCATCCATTGTTAATATCGGCAGGCGAATCGAACTCGTACCGATTGATCCACATTTCAACGATATTACGATTGCACTTTACCGTCAACAGCAAGAGGAACGCGCTGTTTTCCGAGTGCATACCTACAGTCGGATTGAAGGTGCTGCAACACGGATTGAAGATGTTGTGCAGTCAATGAAAATATTAGGTGGGATGCAGGAACGTCCGGATGGATTGCTCTATTTTCCTTGCGGTGAAAGACACGAAGCAGCATGTCGACGTGTATTTTTAGAGGCATGCAAACTTGAACCGAATACACCGGTTGAACCGCGTCCATTGCACACACTGGATAAAAAATCTAAATTAACTATTACTGTTGACTCTATGGGAAACGGTACCTACCGTGTTAAATCAAATGGTGAAGGGCGTCCTGCTGAACGAAGGGTTTCTGCAATTGCTGGCGGCTTGATAAAATTGGGTGAAATGGAAGCCAGTGAAGAAAATGATACTGTCGCCTTTGCGTGCGGACAATCGCACGATGAGCTTGTTGGACTGCTATTAGTCCGTGCCCCAAACGTTCGAGTTATTCTACGCCAAGAGGAAGCAGGTGCTTCCCGTGGTGTGTTATCTGCACCGAGTCAGCAAACATGAGGTAATCCACAGTGCATAATGAAAATAGCCAAGTCGTTAAACCGATGTCCGGGCGTGAACGTGTGCTCGCTGCGCTCCGCAATGAACCCACTGACCGAACGCCTATTTGCAATCCCACGTCTGTTGCCACCGTTGAATTGATGGATTTGGTTGATGCGCCCTTTCCGCAGGCAAACCGAGAACCTGAATTAATGGCGAGACTCGCTGCGACAGGTTATACCGAACTCGGTTTTGACACAATAATGCCGGTCTTTACAATTATCCAAGAATCCAGTGCGCTCGGATGTAAAATTCAGTGGGAACAAAAGGATAACTGGCCAACCGTCAAGATGCGTGAACCGATCTGGGAAGATGTTGATGACATTACTATCCCTAACGATTTCTTAACTCACCCCGATACGCAATGCGTGCTTGAAGCGATTAAAATTCTAAAGAAAGAATATGGTGATGAGGTCGCAGTCATCGGCAAAACGATGGGCCCTTGGTCGCTTGGCTATCACTGCTTCGGCGTTGAACCTTTCCTATTATTATCGCTTGATGATCCCGGAAAAACGAAACTCGCTTTAGATCGAATGAAGGAAGCGACTGTGCAGTTCGGTATTGCCCAAATAGAAGCAGGTGCGGATGCCCTCACACTTCCCGACCACGCAACAGGCGACCTCGTTAGCGGTGAATACTACCAACGTTATCTCCGCGACTTGCACATTGAATTCGTGGAACGGATTCCGATACCGCTCATCCTACATATTTGCGGACGTACTGTTGATCGAATGGAGTACATCGCGCAAACCGGCATGGCAGCCTTCCATTACGACTCCAAAAATGAACCCAAAGAATCGATGGACATCGTTGAAAAGCGGATTGCTCTTGTTGGTAATATCAATAACCCCGAAACACTCTTTGCCAAAGAACCGGAAGACGTAAAAGCGGAAGTGGTAAAGAACCTTGACGCAGGCGTGCCGTTGATTGGTCCGGAGTGTGCTATTCCGCTCCAAACGACAATCGAAAACCTGCAAGAAATTCCGAAAGCGGTGCAGGAATGGCATAAAGCGCAGTAATAATATACAGATTGTGACCGCTCCTTGAAAATCCACAATATCCCAAGGGTTAAATCGCAAGTTCAGACAATTGTCGTGAAGCACTCTTGTAGGAGGGATTTGTCCGCCCGATTTCTTTTGTAGGAGCGACCAGGAGGTCGCTCCTACAGTAAGAGGTTTTAATGAAAAGGCAGAATTATTGGAGAATTGAATGGTTTTGGGTTAAATCGCAAGTTCAGACAACTTAACAGTCTGTCCCCCCGCTTCTGCAGATTGGTCAGCAGCAAACACAACACGATGCGTCTCAAAAGCTGTATCAAAATCGGTCAATGGCATTGGTTCGTTGCGTCCAATGCTATCTATGAACGCTTGGAACTGTGGTTCATACGGATGGTCACTCACATCACCAGAGTCAATAAGCGATGTTTCAAGGTTGCTCCATTTGCTTTTATCCATACCTTTAATTTTGGCTGAATAGAGGCGGTTGTCAAGCAAACTCCCTTCGCTGCCAACAAGATGGATATGGAAGTAGTATGGCTGCAGACAATCGACACAAGAAGTAACTTTGCCTATCTTCTGACCACCTTCAAACTTAAGTAGACTCACACTGGTTGTTTTGTATTCGTAGGGTTGAAATGCTTCACCGATGGATTGTGTATGATAACTGGTTACCTCCTCAACATTGCCATCCATGAAAAACAGAAGTGCATCAAGGGCATGACACCCCGCAGTGAGTAAGGTGCTACCGCCAAAGTCCTTTTTGATATTCCATTCATATTGTCCGTACCAAGGTCCGATACCGTGGTAGTAATCCACCTCTGCATAATGCAGTTCACCAAGCAAACCGTTATCAATCACAGAACGGATCATTGTGAAGTGTGCGCTGTAGCGGCACTCAAAACAAACACATACGTTAACACCTGTAGTCTTTACTGCATCGCGGATAGCTAAAGCATCTTCGTAAGTGAGACAGATCGGTTTTTCAATGATGAGATGTTTCCCCGCTTTTGCTGCAGCAATTGCCTGTTCCGCATGAAAGGGATGTGGTGTGCAAATATCTATGATGTGGATATCTGGATCGGCGAGCATCTTTTCATAATCAGTATATGCCTTAAGCGGTGTGCCGTAAGTATCCGCTAAAACAGATTCATCGTGTTCGCGGCGTGAGCAAATAGCAGTAACATCCGCTCCAGTAACTGCTTTGAATGCCTCAATATGCGCGCCGGCGACCCAACCGAGACCAACAATTCCAACGTTTAAGTTACCCATTTAAAAACTCCTTATACGCAATGTTTTACGATATTTTAGCACAGTTACGGAATTTATTAAGATAAAATTTTGTTGATATAAATTTGTTATTTTTTTAGAATGTTGCTATACAGTTGAAAGTGTCGGGTAGTTTCGCGAAATGCCAAAATTTTTTTGACATAAAAGAGAAAATATGCTATAATATTCTATAATTGGCAAGACATATTTTTAGAACAGATTTAACAAGTCTTTTCACCCACCACAATTTGCATCATAAGGAGATGATTCCGATGGACACCAAAATTTCCGATGATTTCCCCCCGAAGTTTGAAAAAGAAGGGTTAACTTTTGACGATGTTTTGCTCATTCCTGCGGAATCGAGTGTGCTACCGGATGACGTTGATACAAGCACACAGTTGACGCGGAATCTTCGGCTTAATATACCTATCTGTAGTGCTCCGATGGATACTGTCACCGAATCTACCCTTGCTATTGCAATTGCGCGGGAGGGCGGTATCGGCATAATTCACTACAACTGTTCTATTGAGGAACAGGTATCTGAAGTTGATAGAGTGAAACGTTCTGAAAGCGGGATGATAACTGATCCAATTACGTTAACAACAGATAAAACGATTCGCGATGCGCTTGAAATAACCGCGCGTTACCGCATCGGCGGCGTGCCTATTGTCACTGAAGACGGTTACCTTGTCGGTTTAATTACCAACCGAGACCTTAAGTATGAGGATAACCTGGACCTTCCCATTACTGCCCGGATGACACCAGCAGACAAATTAATTACTGCATCTCCAGGCGTTACACTTGACAAAGCAAAACAGGTGCTACATCAATCTCGGAAGGAAAAGTTGCCGATCGTTGATAACGATTTCCGTTTATGCGGCTTAATCACTATCAAGGATATTGATAAAGTGCAAATGTTTCCGTACGCGTGTAAGGACGACATGGGACGGTTGCGTGTTGGTGCAGCGATCGTGCCATCAACCACTTTAGAAGACGTTGAAATGTTGGTGAAGGCGGAAGCAGACGCGCTTGTGTTAGACACGGCGCATGGCCATTCTAAAAATGTAGTCCGGTCAACAGAGTACATTAAATCAGAGTTTCCAGATGTTGAACTTGTTGCGGGGAATGTTGTTACCCCTGAAGCGACGCGCAGTTTGATTGACGCTGGGGCCGATGCCATAAAGGTAGGAGTCGGTCCTGGGTCTATTTGCACGACGCGTGTAGTTGCAGGTGTTAGCATTCCACAAATCACTGCGATTTACGATTGCGCACAAGAAGCAGACAAAGCAGGTGTGCCTATAATAGCAGATGGCGGTATCCGTTACTCAGGTGACATCGCGAAGGCTATCGGTGCAGGGGCAAGCTCTGTGATGATTGGCAGCTTACTTGCGGGGACAGATGAGAGTCCGGGGTCTACAGTCATTTATCAAGGTAGAACCTATAAGATTCATCGTGGAATGGGTTCGCTGGGTGCTTTACGAAAACGAGGCGCTGCTCTTGGAGAACAGGTGAGTGACGAAGAGATGGCAAAACTTGTACCGCGCGGTATTGAAGGGAGAGTGCCCCATAAAGGCAAACTGAGCAATTATGTTTATCAATTAGTGGGTGGAATTCGATCTGCTATGGGATATTGTGGGACACCAGATATTGAGTCGTTACGTAGAGATGTTCAATTTGTGCGCATGTCGAGCAGTGGTTACCGGGAAAGCCATCCGCACGATATTGATATTACGGAAGAAGCACCGAACTATACAGTTGCAAGCCTGAACACATAAAACTATTTGGCAAGATTGTAGGTTGGGTAGAGCGCAAGCGAAACCTAACGCTATAGTATGTTGCCCAAATCAACACAAATACGCGTGTGGCATTTGTCGGGTTTCACGTTGTTCTACCCATAGGTGTCAATTTTAAGAAATGAATCTATTTTTAGGGTTTTTTATCAGTTACACCTTTCGCACCGCTGGTGCTTTGGGTTTGGGGTGATACACATTCTATACACCTTCCGCCCCGCTGGTGCTAAGATGAGATTTGCCAAAGCCTCGGAGAGGCGAAAGGTGTATAGGAAAGTTGATCCTGCCAGGAGCAAGCCCCAGCGGGGCGATAGGTGTATCAAATGCACAAATGTTACTCACTAAATTGCCGTTTATGGGTTTCACGTTGTTCTACCCGACCTATAAGGATTTACACGTAAATGAGAAAGAATTTGTATAAGCTATAATCAGAAAGGAAATCGTTATGAAAGTTAACGAAGAGATGTCATTTTGGGATAGGCTTTATATTCCAGCGTTGATTAAGGGGATGTTTACAACGTTAAAACACATCCCAAAAAAGAAATTAACAGTTCAGTACCCTGAGGATCCGAGAAGCGTAAATGAACGGAATGACCGGTACCGAGGGGTTCACAAACTAACGACAACCGACAAAGATGAAATTAAGTGTGTGGCGTGTTTCTTGTGCGCAACCGCTTGTCCCGCAGATTGTATAACGATACAAGCGGCACCTGCCCCGGAAGGTTGGACAACGAAAGAGGGATACCAACGTGAAAAATATCCGGATGTTTTTGAGATAAATATGCTGCGTTGCATATTCTGTGGTTATTGTGTTGAAGCGTGTCCTGAAGATGCTATTCGTATGACAGGATTAACGCTGCCGCAATATTTCCGTGAACGTCAGGAAGAAGGCGAAAAACTCGGAAGCACCCGTAGTGATTTCATCTTTAACCGTGACATGTTAGTTGCAAACAATGACATCGCTCAGGAAGGACTCAGCGTCGATGCGCGGTAAGAACTTATGTAGACAAGTTTAGCTATAGTGCTTAGTGCGCGCTTGTAATACAGTTAGTGCTACTTTTTAGGAAGGAAGGTACTGCCTGTAAACTAAATATGGTATCACACCCCCCGTTTCCGAATAAGCAATATCAAATACTCTACGCGGACCCTCCCTGGGATTACAAAGGTCAACTCCAGCACACAGGTTCTGGGGGCAAAGACAGTGGTGGTGCAATTAGACATTATCCGACCATTTCTGTATCAGAGATGGCGCAATGGAATATTGCGGCTATATCTTCTGAAAATTGCCTGCTGTTTATGTGGAGTTCATCGCCTCACCTGGACCAAGCAATCTTGTTAGGAAAAGCTTGGGGATTTCGCTGGGCGACAGTGGCGTTTGTCTGGGATAAATGTCGCGTAAATCCAGGGTTTTATACAATGAGCCAGTGCGAATTGTGTCTTGTATTTAAACGTGGGACAATTCCCCGGCCCAGGGGGACTCGAAATATTAGACAGTTTGTCCAATCGGAGCGGACAAAACATTCAGAAAAACCGGATGAAGTTCGGCACCGTATTGAGGAGATGTTTCCTGAACAGAGCAAACTGGAGCTTTTCGCACGCAAAGAAGTTAAAGGTTGGGACGTATGGGGGCTTGAAATTAAACAAGAATTGAACACGGAAAAAATTTCGTCAGAGTCCCAACTACAAAATAAAAGGAGGACACATACTAATTGACACATGCAAAGTATATCTTTTAATTTTCACTCTGACTCACTTTTTACATTAACCGATAAGATCAAAGCCAGCGTTGAGGGACGGATGAGTTGGGGAGACACTTTTGGAATCGGGCTCGGTAGCAAGAGTAATAAACATTTGATTGTCTGGACACCGAAAGTGACATCCGAGCGTCAGATCCTTCCCGGTTTTGACTCCAAAGATGGAGAACTCACTTTAAAAATGAAACCGCGTCCAGGGGCTTGGGTATCCTGGATCGACGAAACAAAGGTACAAGCTTCAGCACTTGACGATTATGATCGCGTTCACAAAAGTGTGCAAGAGTTAGAACGCAACGCACGCCAAATCACCGATTTTGCTGATGGTGTTCTGGCTAATATCACTGTCCAACACTTAGGAAAATCTCTTACACTCTCTGAGCTGACGGAAGAGGTTTTACAATCGCGTTTGATAGTACCGAGTACCATCAAAACAGGTGGTTTTGTCCTTGCAAAGACAGCTGATACCGATTGCTCTACCGCAAAGGTTGTTATTCCTGAACAAACCCATATCCACAGAATACATCTCAACGAAGATGCTGTGCTTACAGAAGTTGAAAAAGAAGGGTACGACACGGTTTTGGTAGTGCTGCGTACCCATATTAAAAACTATCCTGATCTTGTTGACTTAGGATACAGTTTGGCGCTTCATGAGCGTTTTTTGGAGGACGAAACTTCAGAAACTCAACCAGCTGTCCGAGTGTTATCAACAGCCGCTGTCTATGATCCACTTGAGTCTCAAACGTTGAAACTTGTTCCAGTAGCATTCAACGCGTCACCTAAAGAAATTGAGGAAGCGATAACAAATAGTTCTTCAAAAATTGAAGACTATATGACCAAAGCCAGTCAACATGCGTATCAGTTGATGACCCAATTCCATCAGGGAGTTGAAAGCCGACTGAGGGCTTTGATGCTCAATCGTGGGCAACGGATTCATAATAAAGTGTGGGATGATCTCGTTATTCGCGAACTACGTAATACAATAGGTGCGTTTTCTAACTTCTATGCCGAATATCTTGGCGAACATTTTGAGGAGGAAGCAACAAAAACAACGACAGAGATACTGAGAGAAAGTATTGATCCAATCATTGAATTTTGGCAACTACAAGAAAACCATCAGTTTACACTCAACCACATGATTCAATCAAGTTACACCTTGACGAATCAGATATTAGATAAGGCAGCAGCGCTTTTCCATGATCTTGTTTTTGAAACAAATTTCATCGCGACAGGGCTTGTTGTCCCAGTTGAAGCAAACATTTTTGAGAATGACCTGCCGTTAGATGAAATCTATTTGCCTGAATGGACATCCGGCACTGTCCGTGAAAAGATGACACGGATCGGACTGAGATCCACTTTACATCCAAGGCAAATTGAGAGAATGCGGAACGTCTGGCTAACACTTCTTGAAATTGCTAACTTTGCAAGCCGACACAGTCAGGATTTTGAAAAGGTTATCCAATCACTTGAGAATATCCTGTTAGCAACGAAATCTGCAACTGCTCAGCGGAACAACCGTACAAACCGTCAAACGCAACCTAAATTTTCAGGGTTTGAAGTCACAGATACGGAGTTTGAAGAACTTTTAACGCATGTGAAAGATCATTTTCCAACCATAAAGCGATGGGTTGAGCAGGCACCGCGGGAAACTGAGAAACTCCAGACGTATTACAATACGTTGTGGGTGTTAGTGCTTAATGGAAAATATCGTGAAAAACTCTTAGACGATTTCAAACCTACCTGTGACATCAACCTGAGTGTGCCAGACCAGACGAAGCGATTAATGAACCTCACGTTGAGTAGTCAACTTGTTGTAGAAAACGAAAAGGATCGGAAAATTTTGGAACGTAACCTGAATCGTGCCCTTGTTGTGAAAACTGGACATAATCTGCGCGACATCACGACATCTGAAAAACTGGCTATTCACGGAGATGTGACACTCTCTCTGCTTCGCCAAGAATTGGTCCGGTACGATGGAACGTTGACCAAACGTGCCACCCGCCTCACAAATCCGACACGGAAAGGTAAAAAAGGGAATACTGTTCAAGCACGCAATAACGGCAACGTTACTTCTGAGACAATTCAAGCAGAACAGACAAAAGTCACTGAAATGATTGCGTTTTTGAAACCTTATAGAGAATCAGAGGTTATAAGTACACTCGCGAACGCCGGACTGAATAAAAGTGCCGCTGAACTCGAAAAAATTCGAAAACAACAAGTACTCAGTTTCGATTTAAGTGAACTTCCTGCGATAGATGAAACATGGCTCACTGAAATCAAGACGTTAGAAGATTATCCAAATCTACGCATGTTCCTGCTTCAAAATAAGCTGCCGATTTCAACAACGGGACGTATTTTGATGGAATTACGCGGTATCTTGTCCGACTCCCTTTTTAATCAGGTTTTAGGCCTCATTCAGGAGGTCAAAGAACTCCAAAACAGTAGTTATGAAGGCGAAGTTTTAGACCGATTTATTGCCTATATCTCTGAAAAAGTGTGGCGTTGGGAATTAACACAAATTACTTCTGAGCAACTTCCGATTGTCGTAAAGGAAAAGGTTTTAACTTCGGCAATCTGTTATGAAAAAGAGGTAGAGGCTTTAATGGAGTACGTTGAACGCTATGATGAATTGCTACAGACTAAACTGGAAGCCGATTCTGAGATGAACGTTGAGCGTGAAAACCTTGAATCACGATTTCAAGAAATTGTTGAGACTCTTTTATAGGAACAAACGGCATGAAAATAGCATTGTTAGGATCCGGTCAGTTAGCACTTTCGGTTGCCTGGGGTATTTGTCATTCGGAATTAGCACAAGAAGTTGTTTTTTTCACAAATACGCTATCCAGTGGCAAACATGGAAATCGCAGTTCAAGAAACTCACGTCCAGTAGCCGACAGTGTCCAAGATATTACGCTTGCAACTGCTACGAGTGCAAGCGATACTGCAGTTTCATTCACAGATTCCGGCGAGGAACTATCTAATTCTGACGTGGTTGTTCTGCTGCCTGCATCCATCCCCTTTGGTTTTCACTCAGCACAAGCATTGAAGACAACGAATCTTTCAATAGCGCGTCAGATTGTGCCGAAGGTGCTGGAGCGGACGCAAAATGCTAAATTTCTGGTTGCGATGCCTTTTGCCAACTATATATCGGCATGGATACATCACACCCACGGAACAGCAGCAGTGATCGGCATTGCAAACGGTGTTTCTACGGCACATCTAAAATCAGAAATAGCGACTCGACTTGGACTCTCAGTGAAAGATATATCCGCATTGGCAATTGGAAATGACGAAGTGACATATCCGCTGCCACAGTATTGTCGGATAAACGGTATCCCGCTCACGCAATTGATGGATGAATCGGATATTCAAAGTCTATCGGCAGCCGTTGCGGAACGTTGTCCATATACTTCAGCGAGTGAATATACGTTAGTAAGTCATATTCTTCAAGTGCTATCGGCAATCAGCTTAGATAAAAAGCGGGTTATGAGTGTTGGCACACGGATTTCAACGGACACGACATCGGTTTTCCTGAACGTTCCATCAAAAATCGGTAGTGATGGCATAGAGCAGATTATTCCATTAGAATTGACAAATCTGCAACGCGAACAGTTTACGCAACTTGTTGCACAGAGTGCAGCGTCGCAGAACTTTAGTTGAACATACATCTAAGCGTTCATCCACGGATAGGTATATCAATCATTGTCAATTGTCTGAATCGCGCATTATATGGATTCGCAGGGGACATGGATTAGGAAGAAGTCGCTCCTACAGAAGATAGATATAATAACGCAGATGAGAGAAATATATCAAAAAATCCCAGAATTGATTGAATTGGATCAAGTCGGTGCTTACTGCACTGTTGTTGAGACCAAAGGTTCAACACCGCAAAAACCGGGGGCAAAACTGCTGATTCTCCCAGATTTACGCAATATCGGCACGCTCGGTGGTGGATGTGTAGAAGCGGAAGCGCGCCGACAAGCCATCGGGTTAATGCAAGGAGGTGAACCTCGGCTGCTTCAGTTTCAATTGGATAGTGATTACGGTTGGGACGATGGTCTTATCTGCGGTGGAAATATGAAAATCTTTATAGATTTGCCGAGAACTCGCGCTGAAGCAGAGATGTTTACTCGCCTTCAGGGACTGAACGCAGAGAAGGTACCACTCATTTTCGCAACAGTTGTGGAAAGTGAACAGCAAGGTGTAGATGTTGGCATGAAGATGGTCTTTGCGGCTAATGGTGAACGGATCGGCACATTGGGAAATTCATCTTTAGAAGCAGATGTAGAAAGCCAAATCTCCACTGTCCTTGAAGAAAATCGCGCTAGCGTCCTCCAACAGAATCAAACTACATCAATCTTCCTTGAACCGCTTCAGCCAAGACCGACTCTGCTTATTGCGGGGGCGGGACACGTCGGTCAAGCACTCTGCCACCTCGGTAACTGGTTAGATTTTGACATCGCAATCATTGATGACCGAGCAGATTTTGCTTCAACTGAACGGTTACCGGAAGCAGACGAAATTATTATCGGAGATATTGCTGAGGAACTGCGAAAATATCCAATTAACCATTTAACTTATGTAGTCATTGTAACACGCGGACATCAGCACGATGAGTCTGCCCTTCATAGTGTCGTTGAGTCCGATGCACGATACATCGGATTGATCGGTAGCCGTAGGAAAATAAAACTAATCTTTGACGATCTGTTGGAGATTGGTATACCGATTGAAAAACTGAAGCGAGTTTACGCACCGATTGGCTTGGATATTAACTCCAAAACTGTGCCAGAGATAGCAGTAAGCATTGCTTCACAGTTAATTCAGGTACGCAACGGAGCAGAAAAGCCGCAAGCTTTTGAGGCACAGCCTGCCCAGATGCCAACCATAAAATTGTGAGAAGTTAAAATGAATCATATTAATTTGGATAAGGATAAAACCTATACACTTGCCGAAGTCGTTGAGCTTGTGCAGACAACACTTGAAGCTGTAAAAGGAAAATCCGAGCACTGTGATTTCCAATACACACCGACAGATGTGTACTGGTTGTTGCATGATATGCTCAGGTATATTAACCAGAACGTTAATGGCGAATTTGCCCTACGGAGACTGGAAAAAGGCACCTACCGAGTGCAATATAGGACTGAAGAGGCACAAAAACAGAGAGCGGCAAGAAAACTTGAAGCTGAAGTACGGCAAACAGCAGAATATTTAGAAAAGTTAACAGGACGCCGTCCGCCCTGGGGTTAATGCATAAGTGTCGCTTCTTTCAAGGCATTATACTTTGTGCTTCACAGAACTTATATATTGAACTCGGAAATTATTGGGACACCCTCATAAACCTGTTTTGGAAACATAATGGACAAAGAAGTAGTAGCACAAACTGTATGAAGTTTAAATAAATATTTCGGTAATTGGCAAGGTTAGGAAACCTTGCCAGCAGCAGGTGTACATCTCTGCTGGCGAGGTTTCCTAACCTCGCTAAATTACCCAATTTATTTTTTAATCTTCATTTAGTTTGTGCTCTATAAGACGCAAACTAACAGTTTGTGCTACAGAAGTGTCTCATTAATTATAGGTTTTACTATAAATGACTTTTAAGGAGTATATTTCGTGAATCAGGAACAAAAGGTAACTGTTGAAGATATTGAAATGTCGGTAGATGCGGTAGATGTTGAAAAAGCTGCCGACATCTTTGAGGAACACGGGTGTCTTGTTGTGCGGGGTCTGATGAATCCTTATATTGAGGCAATTCATGAGGATATTGAGACTGCCGCCGCAGAATCTTTATCGCTACTTGACGAGGCACAGCAGATTGTTGAGGGGTGGCGCACACCGAATGGCACACTTTTCATTCCTGCTCCGCAAGGATATGATCGAGATAAACAGATTATGGTGTTAGCGGTGAACTATCAGACAAGCGCCGCATTT
The DNA here is from genome assembly GCA_028824125.1 of Candidatus Poribacteria bacterium. Lineage (GTDB taxonomy): Bacteria > Poribacteria > WGA-4E > WGA-4E > WGA-3G > MSPOR6. The sequence goes on along the minus strand of JAPPES010000097.1, from coordinate 57,980 downwards.
TTCCATTCTGCTTTTGATGAAAAAACTATAAGTATCGTTGAGGCGATATTAGGTCCGAATGTTGAAATTTTCGGTAATGGACAGTGTCTCTATAAAGAACCCGTAGGCGGGCATCCGAAGCACCTACATCAAGACTCCGCCTACTTTGAGCATCGCTATCAGGGACCTGTCGGTATTTTGAACTATGTTGTGGACACGGACCTTGTGAACGGAGCGTTACATGTCGTGCCAGGTTCACATCGCCTTGGACAACTGAAGCACGTGGATACGTTCTCACACCTTGGATTAGAAGAGGATGAGTGGCCCTGGGAAAGCGCACTCCCTGTTATTGGCAAGGCTGGTGATTCAATCTTTTTTAATGTCAAAACGGTACACGGTTCTAAACAAAATATGTCAGACAAACCGAGACCAGCATTTATCAACCGTTACCGACGGACAGATGACTTTGTGATAATTGGCGGGACAACAACCACAAATCGGACAGAGGCGGAGAAGCGAGCTGCTGCAGCGGAAGAAGCAAAAAAATCCAATAGTGATCGTGGTTTGATGGTGCGAGGTTTCCGTCCATTTTCTGCATAGAATATTGAATTGGAGGACATGGATTGTTAAAAGTATCAAAGTTTGGTGGAAGTTCCCTTGCCACAGCAGATCAGGTTCGCCAGGTTTGTGACATCATCACTGCTGACCCTGCACGCAGGTTAATTGTCGTGTCTGCCCCCGGGAAACGTCACAGCCAAGACATTAAAGTAACCGACCTGCTGATAGCAGCGGCATCGGAGCGGCTGATGGGAAAAATCGGTGCCTCTGAGTGTGCTGAGGCAATTGAACGTTATCGGAACATCGCTACTGAATTAGAACTCCCTGCCGAAGTTGTTGAACCTATTGCCCGTGATTTAACAGAACGTCTTGAAGGCAGCACAGATGATGCAGATTTCTATATAGATACAATGAAAGCAGGTGGCGAAGACAATTGTGCGCGGCTCATTGCACAAGTGCTGCAGGCACGCGGCGTAGAAGCACACTATGTAAATCCGAAGGATGCTGGTTTACTGCTTTCAGACGAACCAGGGAATGCGCAAGTGCTGCCAGAAGCATATAACCGCCTGCGGAATCTGAGCGAACGTCCCGGCATTACGATTTTTCCGGGGTTTTTCGGCTATTCCAAAGAAGGTCACATTGTAACGTTTTCCCGTGGTGGATCGGACATTACAGGGGCTATTCTTGCCAGTGCAGTCCGGGCAGAGGTCTACGAAAATTTCACAGATGTTGATTCTGTGTTTGCGGCAAACCCTTCTATTGTGTCGGATCCCACTCCCATTTCAGAACTAACCTACCGTGAAATGCGCGAACTCTCCTACGCTGGTTTTTCTGTATTTCACGATGAGGCACTTGAACCCGTATATCGTGCTATGGTGCCCGTTCACATCCGAAATACGAATAACCCGAAAGCTGCAGGTACATTGATTGTTCCGCACTGCAACTCGAGGAAAACTCCTGTTGTTGGTATTGCCGCCATGAGCAATGTCTGCTGTGTTTATCTCAGCAAATATCTGATGAACCGACAGATCGGTTTCGGCAGGCGGCTGCTACAAATTTTGGAAGGTGAAAACATCTCTTTTGAACATGTTCCATCTGGTATTGACAATATGTCTGTCATCCTACGTGAAGAAAATCTGCCAGTTGAAAAAGAGAAAAGGGTTGTTGAAAAAATACGCCAAACACTTGCACCTGAGGATGTATCTGTAGAACGTGATTTATCTCTCATCATGGTTGTTGGTGAAGGTATGCAGCACACCGTCGGTGTAGCTTCACGAGCAACAGGCGCCTTAGCAAGTTCGAATGTAAACATAGAGATTATTAACCAAGGTTCAAATGAGGTCAGCATGATGTTTGGCGTAAAGTCAACAGATATGGATACAGCAGTTCGAGCACTCTATAAGGAATTTTTCAATGGTAGTAGTAACAGCACAACCGAATGAATTAACAGCTGGCAAACTCTCAGACACTCACGTTGAAAAAGCAATTAAAGCAATCCGCGTTGATGGATGTGTCGTTATAGAGAATATTATCGCCCATGAACACCTGGATATTTTGCGAGAACGGATGAATGCCGATTCGCAAAAGTTGATTAAGGCAGAAAAATGGGGTGGCGCAGGAATGCTCAAGGGACATCTTCAGCAGGGACCGCCACCGTTTGCCCCGTATATTTTCAGCGACATTGTTGCGAACCCTTACGTCGTGCAGGTAACAAAGGAACTACTCGGCCCAGGGGTCTACAATAATTTCTACAACGGCAACACAAACTGCCCTGGCAGCGGTACGCAACCGCTCCACAGAGACGGTGATCATCTGTGGCCACATCAGGAGGTGGCACATCCTGCAGCCGAGGTGGTTGTGAATATCTCACCTCAGGGGACAACGGAAGAGAACGGCAGTGTGGAACTCTGGCCTGGGTCGCATCTGGACGTTAGTGGGCGACACATAGACGAAACACATGAGGCAGAACGCCGCGAAATAGCGCCGCCTATCCGCGGCAACGCGAAAAAAGGGAGCATGTTGATTCGAGATATGCGGCTTTGGCATCGAGGCGTCCCAAACTTGTCCGACACACCACGCCACATGATAGCCATGATTCACCGCGCCCGCTGGCTACGTTCTGGCAGACGGTTGAAATACCAAACCGGATGTGAAGCCGCTTTTGAAAACAGTGAACTTGACCATAATGCTGAATTCGTAGATGAGAAATTGGATGATTATCTTTTTAATCCGAAGTTCTGATGCATTGTCCAAAGCAACAAAATAATGTAGCCTCTTTGAAAAGAACAATTTGAAAACTTAAGGCGTAAAGATGAGAAAATTTGGGACACAAGGCCCTGTTAATTCTAAAGATCACTATGTTGTTCCGCGTGAACAGGAACTTGCCGATTACATTGAGCGTGTAAAACAAGGACGATACATTGTCCTTTTCGCTCCGCGGCAAACTGGAAAAACAACCTTCTTTAAAAACGCTCTCAGTGCGCTCACAGAGGAGGGGATGACTTTTTTCCCAATTCAACTCAATTTTGAGGACTATAAAAATCGCCCCTCTGATGTATTTTACGCTGACATCTGCGAAGATATTCTGGAAGAAATTGATACACTATTAAAGAGGCGAGGTATCGCGCCTTCTCAAGAACTTAAAGAATTTTTAGGTAGCGTAAAAATTAATGACCACGTTGCACTCAGACGATTTTTCAGGCAACTTCCTAATCTGCTTACATGTGAAACATCTACATCTCTACCACCTCGCATCGTGCTAATAATTGATGAATTTGATGGCATCCCAGAACCCGTTGTCAGCGATTTTCTACACACACTTCGTCGCATATATCTTACCGGAAGGGATGTTCGATCACCATACAGTGTTGGCATTGTTGGAGTTAAAAACATCACACAACTGAATTATGATCGTTCTATCTCACCATTCAACATACAAGATGAGTTCACGTTGCCAAACTTTACGCTTGCACAAGTGCGTGAATTCCTTTCGCAGTATACGAATGAAGTTGGACAAGCTTTTAAATCAGAAGTCATTGAAATGCTTCATCAACAAACCGTTGGACAACCCTTCTTAGTCAATAGAATCGCACAGATTCTCACAGAAGAACTTGAGATTCCCAAAAGCGAACCGATTCAAATTCCACATTTTTTACAAGCGCACGCAAAACTCCTTGAAGAGCGTAACACAAACATTGAACATTTAATTACCAATATCCGAAGAGATCGCAAATTTGAAGAGATGCTAATGGAAATTGCATTTTCTGAGAAAGGTAGACGTTATAACCTCAGCAACGAAATCATTAGTGAGCTGGTATCCTATGGTGTCATTACGAAAGGGGAAGATGGACTGTGTAAAATTTTAAATCCGATTTACCTGCATTGTGTAATCCAGGCGTTTCAACCGCCTGCAAATGGCCTTGAAAGCGAATACTTTTCAGAAGACGGGCCGATGGATTTTTCAGGATATATCACATCAACAGGCATGATACAGATGCATTCCGTGATTGATAATTTTAAGAATTTCATCACTCGCGCAGGATATAAAATTCTACAAGTGCCTGATTCTCCTCAAGAATTTGTCGGACAATATCTCCTCTATGCCTATCTTGATCAGTTCGTGCAAGCCATAGGTGCTTCAATGCGATTAGAAGTTCAAACAGGAAGAGGTAGAGCAGACATTATTATTTCACACAACGGTAAGCAATACATTATTGAAACGAAGATATGGCGAAGTGAACGGCGCTATCAAGCGGGAAAGCAGCAACTTGCAGAATATCTAAACATGGAAAGAGCTACAGAAGGTTACTATGTTGTGTTTGACCATCGTGATGTCCCGAATCCGCTTGTTGAAACGGACACATTTGATGACCTGACTATTCAGAGTTATATCATACCCGTAATGCAAAAACGTCCATCTCAAGTATTGTCCGAACCAAAATTTTCTTATACACCTAAGCACCCGCAAAATATGGAGATGCCCATGAAATCTCAAACCAATTGGCTTCCTGCAGAGCCCAATCTCAAAACAGTTTGCGAACAATACAGTGATCCCATCTATTCACTTTCACAAGCGGAAATACCTGCCATTATTTTACGGAATGCCTATTCTCCCGCACAATGTCAAGGACTCATTGATAGATTCACAAACATGGGATTGATGCGTGACGAAGCAGACACCAACTCTGCCGACAAGCGCACCCGAATAGACATCGGAACAAGCCTTGGCAATCGTGGTAGCGATAAAACCCGTTTTTTAACGCATGCTGAAGCAACACACCATCTTTTTCAATTTCTTTTTGATGGATTTGATAACCCCGTTGATCTGATTTATGAATCCCTCGCTGCGCTTTCCCCCGGAAAAGAGGTTAAAGTTGCAAATGAACCTGACGGTTCACTTTACGGTCCTGCGATCTTCCGAGTCCACTACGAAACACATAGCTATAAACCGCACATTGATAGTGTTAAATACCGTGAGCAGCGCACCGATTATGCCGTTTACCGCTTTGAACATCAGTTCGCGGGTGTGTTGTGCGTCCAAAATGCGGACGCCACCGGAAAAGGAACACAAGCTATCCTACACCGATGCCTTTGGTCTGAAGACATTCAACCACATATTGCTGCAGAAACGTTTGACAAGTACGCAGCAGAAAACGGAATAGAAAACTGTCAGGTCAATTTGGAACAAGGTGATCTCTACTTTTTCAACACACGGTGTATCCACGAAGTACCACCTGTCCAAGGCACGCGTGCCAGAATAGTTTTGGCAGTATTCATCGGATATTCACCAGACGATGACGAAGTGTTTGTCTGGTCATAAGTGCCGGCTACACCGAAATCAATTAGAATTTGCAAGCAAAAGCACTGCGTATTGTATTGCTACCGCCAGCCCACTAACCTATACCGCTTCCCACAAAAAATTGGCACTTTTGCCGTCTTTGTGATATACTTTAGAAAAAGACATTATTCAAATTGTTTGGATTTAATAGATAATAGCTAATTACTGTAATAGGAGAATTTCCCCAATGAAAAAGACACTGTCCTTATTTTTTTTAGCCCTAATTTTAATTTTATCACTTTTTCTATCCGAAACCTTTGCTCAAAACCCTACACAATTCAGTTTACCCGAAAACGCGAGAGCGCGGCTCGGTAAAGGTAGGCTAAGTGAGCTTAAGTATTCGCCAGATGGCACGCGGCTGGCAGTAGTCAGTTCCGTCGGTATTTGGCTCTATGATACACAAACCTATGAAGAAATCAGCTTGCTCACTGGAGATACACAGACTGTCTACTGTGCTGCATTCAGTTCGGATAGTCAAACCCTTGCCAGTGGTAATAGCGATGGCACAATTTGGCTCTGGAATGCTACAACTGGAGAATACCAAGAAACACTTACGGGGCACACAAGTGTAGTTCGCAGCTTAGCATTTAGTTCAGATGCCCAAACCCTTGCCAGTGGCAGTAGTGACACAACCATCAAACTCTGGAATTATATTACCTATGAACATCTGCAGACACTTCCTGGGCATTTTGACGCTGTTACAAGCGTTGCCTTCAGTCAGGGCGGGACACTCCTCGCCAGTGGGAGTTTTGACGGAACTGTCCGGCTGTGGGATGCTGCAACTGGTGAACAACAACATGTCTTTACCGAACATGAAGATGCTGTTTATAGTGTGGCATTTAGCCCGACTGAAGGAACGCTCGCCAGTGGCAGTGCTGATAGAACTATTCGACTTTGGGATACAACCTTTCGTGTACCAAAGCAGCCAATTCCAGGACATGCAGGCCCTGTTTATAGTGTGGCATTTAGCCCTAATGGAGATACGATTGCAAGTGCAAGCGGAGATGGTACCGTCATTTTGTGGAATGCTGTTTCTGGTCAATTTCAACAAGTCCTTAATGAACACACAAATGCTGTTTTGAGTGTTGCGTTTAGCACAAGTGGGGGAACACTTGCGAGTGGGAGTGCTGATGGAACTGTCCGCTTATGGGATCCTGTTTTTGGTGGACAACGGCAGGTACTTACTGGATATACTAATTATATTTTGGGTGTTGCGTTCAACACTAATGGTAGCGTGGTAGCAACCAGTGGTGCAGACAATACAATCAATTTGTGGGATGCTGTCACAGGAGAACACCGACAGATGTTGATAGGACATGACGATTGGATCTGGAGTGTTGCATTTAGTTCTGATGGAAATACGCTGGCAAGTGGAAGCGATGATGGAACTGTCCGCTTATGGAATGCATCTAACGGTGAACACCTTGACACGCTTATTGGGCATCAAGATTGGGTTTGGAGTATTGCCTTCAGTCCGAATGGATATACACTTGCAAGTGGGAGTCAAGACGGAACTATTAAAATATGGGATACAGCTTTCGCAGAGGAATTGAAAACACTCACCGGACACACAGGCGCGGTACTGAGCGTTGCATTCAGTCCAAATGGAAAAACAGTTGCAAGTAGTAGTACTGATGGCACGATACGACTGTGGGATATTGCTTCTGGTGATGAAAAACAGGTCCTCATTGGACATACAGATTTTGTGAGGAGCGTTGCCTTCAGTCCAAATGGTAATATGCTTGCCAGTGGCGGAGACGATAACACTGTCCGAATATGGGATACAATCTTTGGGATTGAACTTCACACGTTTACCGACCATACAGATTGGGTTTGGAGTGTTGCCTTTAGTGAGGATGGCGGCACACTTGCAAGTGGGGGTAATGATCGGACTGTCCGTTTGTGGGATACAGTATCTGGTCAACCCCTACAAACGCTTACTGGGCATACAAGTAGTATCTTGAGTGTTGCCTTAAGTCCGAATGGTAGTACACTTGCAAGTAGCAGCTCAGATGGCACAACGCTTCTATGGAATTTTACACCATCATCTCACACTTATGCCACTGTCAATTTTTCGCCCTCCCATCTGCAGCCTCCTGCAATCGGGGAGCAACTCACGCTCTCCCTTAATATTGAAGATGCCGGAAGCGTGGCTGGGTATCAGGCAACCATTAGGTATGATCCCGCCGCACTTCGCTATATTGAAAGTGAAAATGCTAATTTTTTGCCAATGGGAGCGTTTTCTGTTCCACCAGTTATTATGGAAAACACTGTTACGCTTGCGGCAACATCTCTTGCTGGAGAGAGTTTTGGCACAGGAACGTTGGCTACTATAACCTTTGAAGTTGTTGCGCCCAAAGCATCTACGTTAACCTTATCTAACGTCCGATTGACGGATAGCAGAGGTAACGTTTCTTATGCGCGCGTTGGAGTCGGACAAATAATCGAACCTATGCGTCAACAAGCGGATCTGAATGGCGACGGTATTGTTGACGGACAAGATTTAACTTTGGTTGCCTCAAACTTTACACAAGAAGGTGAAAACCTCGCAGATGTGAATGGTGATGGAGTCGTCAATATCGTTGACCTTACCTTGGTTGCAGCCGCTATGGCGAATTCTGCGGGTGCTGCACCTCCAATCTGGAGTTATAACTTTGAAAACGCTCCGACAAAGGCAGAAGTAGAACAGTGGTTACGGGATGCGCAACAATTAGCACTAACTGATCCTGCTTTTCAACGGGGTATCTTAGTCCTTCAGCAACTTCTTGCAGCATTAACGCCGCAAGAGACAGCACTTTTAGCAAATTATCCGAATCCGTTTAACCCGGAGACGTGGATCCCGTATCAACTGGCAGAACCCGCCAATGTGGCTATCCGCATCTATTCTGCCGATGGACAGCTGATCCGCACCTTACTTTTGGGACAGCAGGCTGCTGGACTTTATAAACATCGGAACCGTGCAGCTTTTTGGAATGGTAAAAACGGGGCCGGTGAACCCGTTGCAAGCGGCGTGTATTTCTATACCCTCATCGCTGGCGATTTTACTGCAACGCGCAAGATGTTGATATTAAAGTAAATTTAAAATGACTACACATTATACCAAACTGGAATCCCGCACCAAAATACTCATCATGATGATTTGTGGTTGCCTTGTCATTTTACTGGACAGTCCAACTGCATTGCTAACATGTTTCCTTGCCAGTCTTGTCCTAATTGCTATATCAAAGCCAACCTTAAGACAAATCCGATTGCTATTCATCTTCCTCTTTTTTACAACGTGGGGCTTGATTTACAGTCAAGGAATGTTCTACAACGCATTTCCACGTACGGTCCTGATAACGCTCGTTCCATTGGACTTTCCGTTTATTGGCGAGTGGACTGGTGGCATCAAAATCTATCGTGAAGGGCTATTTCACGGTATAATTCAATCTCTGCGATTTAATACCACGCTTGTGATTGGTTGCTATATTGTTTGGACCACCCAACCTCGCGATCTACTTTTGGCGATGGGGCAGTTGCGTGTGCCGGGCGCACTTGCATTTATGGTAACAACAGCATTACATTTTATTCCTGTGATTGCGAGTGAAACCGCTGCGGTTATTCGGTCTCAACGATTGCGTGGATTCCGCTACTTACAAATCAATCTGTTTGCTACTGTGCAAGGTGTTATCAACAGTTTCCGACCTATACTTGCAGGTAACATTCGGCATGCAGCTAATCTTGGCGAATCTGTTGAAAGTCGCGGGTTTTCTCCTGATATCGCGAGACAACGAACATCTTTACGCACTTCACAGATGGGGCAATGGGATTATTGCTTGCTTACGGTGCTATTGGTGTGTTTGATTTGCGTTATTGGCTTAAAGGTGATCTATTTCTGTTATACAAATGGTATCTATTACGGGTCGTGGCTGAGAGGTGTGTATACTTTTACACGCGAGGTGTTGTGAGAAACAAAGGGATATTTCCTATTGTTGAAGGGGTTTGTAACCCCGATTTACAGAGTGAGACAGACGAAATCGGGCTTCCAAAGCCCTCCAACAAGAAAACCAGACACTAAGTTGACAGTTATGGTGTAAACCATGCACTACACCTTGTGTTTCCTACTACCTCGCCTTCAAAACACCCCAAGTCGTCGTCAGTTTTCCAGTAGCATCTACTGCAAAGATATCTTTAGAGTTCATGACTTCCACGACCTCCTCCTCAGTTAACGCACGATCATAGACAATTAACTCGTCAAGCAATCCTTTGTAAGCATTGACACCGGTTCCTCGTCCACCAAATTCAATATTATTATCATTCCAAATCATCACAGGACCGTTGTTTGGTACCGCTTTCTGTCCCTCAAGTTTTCCATCAAGGTAAATCCGAATCTCCTTACCGTCGAAAGTCCCTGCAACATGATACCAGCTATCAGGTTTTAAACCCAAATTTGGTAAAGGAAGTGTCGTATCAACGTCAGCACCGTTAAACGGTCCCATATTTTTTTGACCGGAATTGATATACCAATACAAACCTTGTCCGCTACCGAGTCCAAATTCCACGTTATCATCACTTGCCCCAGATTTGTGATAAAAGATGTTCCCATAGACATGTCCGTTGCCAATAGCAATGTCGGATATTTCATAAGGATGTATCCATACAGCAACGGTCAGATGTTCTACATAGAGATCACTTTTACCACCTGGTTCAATTATCTTAGCTGATCCTGCCGAGAATTCAATCGCACCCCCGCGCTTACCTTTCTCAACAAATTTCGCTGTGTTGTGCAGTGTAGCTTCAAAGCCTTTTGGTCCAATATCCTTAGCAATATTGCCTTCGCCTTCGTCAAACGGCATGTAGAAGTGTAAACCTTTTGTAACCTTAGCGGTCATATCAAAAGATGTGAGGCAAAACGCCAAAACCACAAAAACATAGAAATATTTCCGCATTTTGTTTTCTCCTTTTTATTAGCGCAGCATGCACATTATACGCATCAATTATCAACACAAAATAACAATAAACTACCATCATTTTACAACTTGTCCGAATTGCAGGCAAGAAAAAACAACGCTTTCTCATATTCCCAAGGCATAGTAGTTGACAATGAATTTAATAAAAAAGACCTAAAAATTGAACGCACGATATATAGAATAAAGATTAATTTTTAAATTCGGTCATCTTCTGTCCGCACAAGTCGTGTCCACCTCTGCTGGCGAGGGTGGGGAATCATGGCGAATATCTTATGCGTATTCGCCTAACTGGCAAGGCCCCCATAGCGATAGCGCGTGGGAGACTACCGTTGATTTCTTCCGGACCTCGCCAAATTATCGTTTTTTTATAGTAGATTTTAGAATTAATTGGGCATTATGTTCGGTTAGGAAACCGAACCTACCAGGGGGTGTTGTAGCACAAACTGTATGAAGTTTAAATAAATATTTCGGTAATGTGGCGAGGTTAGGAAACCTCGCCAGCAGTGGGGTACGCGTGTCTCGTACGGGAAGAAAAGTTACCGAATTAATAAATTAATCTTCATTTAGTTTGTGTCCGCATCTGCACAAACTAAATGAAGATTAAAAAATAAATTGGGCAATTTGGCGAGGTTAGGAAACCTCGCCAGCAGAGATGTACACCTGCTGCTGACGAGGTTTCCTAACCTCGTCCCCCTACCGAAATATTTATTTAAACTTCATACAGTTTGTGCTACAAAATGTCCAAATAATTATATGTTTTACTATAAACTTCATTATATCCAATATCACCCAAACTTTTACATGTTTTACAGAAGAATATATCGTATAATTAAGATATGTTTTAGAAGGAGATACACAACACGGTAATACAAGCATTCAAACTCTAAAAGATAGTGAAGTTCTCTGACAGAGCGGTTACACGAGACACAACTGTTGTTCGAAATTTCGGTGATGAGCCGCGGGAGTCTCTTGACTCACTACACAAAAGCAACCGAAAGCGGAAGCAGACATGTCTAAACCGGACAGGACTGGCTCAGTCGTCTCACCGTGGATCTAACCGAGTGAAATTTAGGATTTACTGAATACAAATACACATTTTTAATTCGGCACTATAAACATGCTACACACAAATAAAACAAATAGCGGCATAGTTAACGACAGTTTTGCCAAAGCATATCTTACTGACACTGAAAAGGGCGATGAGATGCTGGACAGGTCGGGGAAGGTTAACCCGCACTGGCAATCGTTTATTCACGCACTTAGCACGCTCGGTCTTGAAGAGATGGTCGCTCGACACAAGGATGCAGTACGCTTGCTTCGGGAAAACGGTGTCACATACCTCGTGCATGGTGAAAAACAGGGACATCGCCCATGGGAATTAGACCCTATTCCTCTGATAATCTCAAACTCGGACTGGGAATCCATCTCGGCGGGACTTACGCAGCGAGCTGAACTTTTAAATTTGATTTTGAAAGACCTATATGGAGAAAGAAGGTTAATCAAAGACGGATTAGTCCCCCCTGAAGTCGTCTATACACATGCTGGATTTTTGCGTCCTTGTAAGGAGTTGGTCCTGCAGGATGATAATCTCCTACTAACGTACGCTGCAGATTTGGCTAAAGATTCCAGCGGAAATTTATGGGTGCTGAATGATAGGACGCAAGCACCGTCAGGTGCTGGATACGCCCTTGAAAATCGTACTGTTTTGGCACGTACATTGCCACACCTTTTCGGTGAAGTTGGTGTCCACCGTCTCTCTTTCTTCTTTCGGGCAATGCAAAATAGTTTAGCGGAATTTGCGCCACGTCAAAAAGACAATCCACACGTCGTTGTCCTGACACCTGGTCCCTACAATGAAACTTACTTTGAACACGCTTATTTAGCGAGTTACCTCGGCTATACATTGGTCCAAGGCGATGATCTGACGGTGCTGGATGGACGTGTGTGGTTGAAATCACTTGATGGCTTACAACCCGTAGATATTATTTTACGCAGGGTAGACGATATATTCTGTGATCCATTGGAACTACGACAGGACTCACGGCTCGGTGTTGTCGGATTGTTGGAGGCAATCCGACAAGGCAACGTTGTTGTCGTAAATCCACCTGGGAGCAGCGTTTTGGAAAATCCTGCTCTGATGTCGTTTCTGCCGAACATTGCCAAACAGCTGATCGGTGAAGAGTTACGTCTCCCCTCCGTAACGACATGGTGGTGCGGGCAACCGGAACACCGAGACTATGTATTGTCAAATATTAAAAAATTAGTTATCAAACCAATTTATCGTCCGCCGAACACAAAGCCATTGTTTGGAACGAAACTCAGTTCTGCAGAACTTGACACACTCCTCGCTCAGATTAATGCCAAACCACATCTCTATGTTGGGCAGGAATACATTGATTTTTCCACAACACCTTCTTTAATTAAAGGTAAACTTGAACCGCGCCGTGCGATCCTTCGTAGTTTCCTATTTGCCGAAAAAGACAGATACACTGTGATGCCGGGTGGACTTACCCGTTGTGAAGGTGAAGCAAGTGAATTAACGCTTACTATTCAAGACGGTGGCGTTAGTAAAGATACCTGGGTTTTAGCACCTGAACCGGAACCACATATCAGTTTATGGCAGCATTCAAGAAGTGGTTCCATTATTTTTGAAGACTCACAAGGGTTATCAAGTCGGTCCGCTGAAAACCTGTTTTGGGTGGGGCGCTATGCGGAACGTGCAGAAGGGCAGGCACGTCTTCTGAGGATTACATTAGACAAAATTAAGATAGGTTTGGAAGCTTCGCCTTTAGGACAACATCTCCCTTCAGCAGTTTTCACAGAAATACACGGAGAAGAGTCAAGGAATGTATCAGAACTTGCTTATCTACGCAGCATGCTCCGATCATTGACCGGTTTAACCTCATCTCATCCGGAATTTGTTAGCAAAACCGGACAAGAGTTAGAAAGCGAACTGCTATTCATCATGCTTGATACAGAAAACAGTGGCAGCCTTGTGTCAATACTACAATCACTGGTAAGTGCTGCTTATGCTGTCCGTGATCGCTGGTCTACGGATACATGGCGTGTTATGAACAGCATTGAAAACTTATGTAACGCACTCGAAAAATATAACACTACCGACGAAAACTTACAATCACAACACTCCTTCAGCGAATCTGATGGGCGCACGCTACAACATATCCAAACAGAACTCGACCAATTGATGATTTATCTGGCAGCACTGAGCGGTCTTAACGCGGAAAGCATGACGCAAACAATGGGTTGGGTTAGCCTTGATATGGGGCGGCGCATTGAACGAGCATTACTTCTCATTGTGCTTTGTCGATCAAGTCTCGTAGCCGTTCAGGAAGAATGGATTGAGCATCTGCTGCTTGAATCCATTCTTGCCGCCGCGGAAAGCCTAATTACCTATCGAAACCGTTATCGATCTGCGTTACACCTGCCAACAGCACTTGAGATGTTACTTCTTGATGAAACTAACCCGCGTTCGTTAGTCTATCAATTAAAACGGCTTCAGGAACAGATCCGCGATCTGCCCCGGGAAAAGTCTGGCTACCGCCTTAGTGAGGGAGAACAATTAATATTAGAAGCCTTAACGCAGCTGCAACTCTCTAATACATTCCAGCTTGCACAACGGCCTGAACAAAGCACACAACGTCAAGGATTAGAAAAACTTTTGGTTCGACTTGCACAGATATTGATAGAAGTATCTGATGTTCTTACACAAACATATTTCAGTCATGTCCAAGGACCTCAACAGCTGGTTAATACCGATCCTTCATAGGTTTAGGCAATGTCAATAAACTATAAGATTACACATAACACTCAGTACAGTTATAGCAGTCTTGTCAATCTCTGCCATAACGAAGCTCGGTTGACTCCACGAAGTTTTGCACAACAGATCTGCACACAAAGTGAATTTACAGTCGATCCGGAGCCTACAAGTTACCGTGAACGAAAAGATTTCTTTGGCAATACTGTTTGCTATTTCACCATTCAGCGCCCCCATCAAGATTTAAGCGTTACAGTTACAAGTCATGTAGAGGTGAAAGATGCCCAAATAGATATGGATATCGTGGAAGATATAGTGTGGGAAACTGTTCAAGAGCGGTTACATACGGACCAGAACGCAGAGATTTTGGAGATACGACAGTACATCTTTGATTCGCCAATGATCCAAAAGATGCCTGAATTACACGCTTATGCTGAGAGTTCGTTTGCTAAGGAGCGTCCGTTGATTGAAGCAGTCCAAGATTTAATTAATCGTCTTTTTAAAGATTTTGCTTATGACCCAGGTTTTACTACGGTTGCCACACCGCTTGCAGAGGTGATAAAACACCGTCGGGGCGTGTGTCAAGATTTCGCACACCTCGGAATCGGGTGTTTACGTTCAATGGGTTTGGCAGCCCGATATGTCAGTGGATACATTGAAACAGTAGCACAACCTAACCAAGAGCAGTTGATAGGCGCGGACGCATCACATGCATGGTTTTCAGTATATCTGCCAGACATTGGTTGGATAGACTTTGACCCGACCAATAACCAAATCCCGACTGACCAACACATCACTGTTGCTTGGGGGAGAGATTACTCAGACGTAGCACCGCTTAAAGGGGTTGTTTTTGGAAGTGGCACGCACGAATTGTCAGTTTCGGTGGATTGCAGAGCGGTTTAAGTTTTGGATAATTACAAACGTGCAGAAATTGGCAATTGAAAGAGTTCTTCCCGTAACAAACGCGTAGAGAAAAATAAAACTTCAAGATTTTCGATTTCACTTGTTTTCGGGTTGAATCTTACTAGAATTTCATCCTTAAATTCTTCGCTTTCTTGTTCTGGATAAGGTTCACAAGTGTTTATATAGTAGATTTTAGAATTTTTTATACACTCTGCACCAGCGAGGTTAGGAAGAAATCAACGGTATGAACGCCTATAGGCGTTCCCCGCCTCGCCTACCGTGGGAGGTAAGTGTATAATTATTTGTATTTTTCACCATATACAAATATCTACATCACGATCATATTGAAATGTCATATCTATTCCCTAATAGAAAGCACACCATCTCTGCTAACACTGACAAGCATCTGTCCATCGGCTTTGTTATTTTCCCAAAAAGCCAATTCCCATACAAAACCTTCTGGTGCTGGTATGTTGGACATGTGCCCCATCACCTTCACGTCCCACAATCGGATTTCTGGATCTCTCCCGCCACTCGCAAGTATTTGACTATCAAGAGAGAACGCTAACGCATTTACCGAATCTGAATGTGCGGTAAAGGTTGAAAGAAGATGTTTACTGTCCAATTCCCATAACCGCACCGTGGTGTCTGATCCGCCACTGGCAAGCAGTTTTCTATCAGGAGAGAATGCAAGGGACAAAACTAATCCATCATGCGCTGCAATAGAAGACAACTGCCGACCGGTTTCCAATTCCCATACTCTAATCTTACCGTCCGCACCGCCACTGACAAGCGTATCTCCATCAGATGAGAAGGTTAAGGCTCTAATTCTGCTGGGGTCAGCAGTTGATCCAGACAACAAACGCGCTGTCTCTTCGTTCCAGGCGGTCAACGGCACACCGTCTGGAGATGATGCTAACGCGCTCACTAAACTTGAGGATTCTCCCGCGAGTGTTGCTATTTCGTTTGCAGTATCTGTGTCCCATAATCGAAGGGTACTGTCCTCACTTGCACTGGCAAGGGTGCGATTATCTGATGCGAACGCCACTGCACGTATCCGGTCCAAATGCCCTGCAAGCATCGCAATTTGTGCGCCATTGGATAAATCGTATACCCAAATTCGATCGTCACCGCCCGCAGCAAGTCGTGATCCGTCTGGTGAAGACGCGATATCAGTTATCTGCTTTTTATTAAGTCTTTCCTTAAAACTCGGTGGCAGTTCAGATTGAGTGTTGCTGCTGAACAATTCATTGTTATCCATTTTGTTTACTGTCCAAGGGCGTGTGCAAGATATATTTGAATTTTACAATTTATTAGGTCTTTCTGCAAGTATATCAAATATTTAACTGAAAGTCAACCTTTTGGAAGGTAATGTCAGAGACATTCAATTGTTGAGATTTTCTCAATTGAAGGTAATGTAGTCATTTTACTGTTGAAAAATTTGCCAATATGTGTTACATTAATATTATAGTTGTAGAACAAAGATTTGGTATTTTATCTTGTAAATTTCAGTTCTTGAATTAACTTTTGGGAGAATTCTACTGTCGGAATGTCACATTCAACCGAAACAGATGAAAAGAGACATCGGGAATACTTGTTTGCGCTTGCTTCGGTTGAAGGCATTGGTGCAGTTCGGTTCAAACGCCTGTTAACACGTTTCGGTAGCGTAGAACGTATCTTTGATGCAGAACTTGTTGAAATAGTACAGTTGCCACATTTCAACCCTATCTTAGCGTCACGGATATTGACTGCCCGTAACAAATTAGCCGAATTACGTCAGAAATTGGAGGAATTGACGAACCAGGGTATAGAGGTGCTTTTTCCTGAAGATGCTAAATATCCAACACTGCTAAAATCTGTGCCGGATGCACCAACAGTGCTTTGCAGAGCTGGTAAATTATCTGAGGCAAACGAACAGTGCGTTGCAATTGTAGGAAGTAAACGCCCGGCGGTTGAAAGTATTAATGTAACCCTTGAACTCTCGATTCGCTTAGTTGAAGCAGGTTTTACCGTAGTAAGTGGGCTCGCAAGCGGTATAGATACAAATGCACATTATGGCGCGTTAGGGGTAAACGGAACAACTATTGGGGTTGTATCAACTGATTTATCATCTATCTATCCATCTGAAAACCGTGAGCTTGCTGTAAAAATTTATGAAGCTGGGTGTCTTTTTTCAGAGCATCCATTTCCAACCCCACCAAAACCTGCCAATCTGGTTTTACGTAATCGAATTATTAGTGGACTTTCTATGGCTACGGTAGTGGTTGAAACTTCTAAAGAGGGAGGGGCAATGCACACGGCACGATACGCGCAGCTACATGACCGTCCTGTTTTTGCATGCCAGTGGAACGCACACAATCAATATAGTGAAGGGACACGTCAACTTATTAGAAGCGGTGCTTTGCCTTTTTTACCAGACCAACTTGGAACAGTTGTTGACATGCTGACACATCCTGAACGTCTTCAGAACGCCGTTATCGGAACGACAATTGAACAAATGCCACTTTTTGAACATCAAAAAAGTTAAATATTTCAAATTTTGTAAAATTTTAATGCACATGTGTCATTTTTACTTGAAAAACATTTTAATTTATGTTAATCTATAGCAAATTTATTAAAAATTTTTAGTTTTCGCTTTACAAAATAAGTAATATTTTGTATAATTATCAGCGAAATCGATTTTTACCTTTACAGATTATGCAAAATTTGCTAAACTTAGAGGTATAGAATTTGGGTATTGACTTTCGGAACTGAAAATAACCTATCTAATAGTTTCAAAAGGTTACATTACAGTTCTGCAGAAAGTTTTATTCTCAAAGCATTGTCTATCCCCTGGCTTTACAGAGGAAGACAACGAAATAGTCTGAAAATTACTTGACTAAACATTGACATGATGGCAGGTTTCCGGCACTTTCGTCGAAACGAATAAATAACGAGACGGGGACTCCATCTTTATATGAAGTTTTAATCTGTGCCCGATTTTCGGGTACCTTAATATTCTGATAAACCTTAATTAAGGAGTTACTTACTCATGAAACTTTTTTTTAGAACCTTGGCAATAGTCATGACAGCCCTGTTCGCCGTTTACATGGTCGGTTGTGGAGGCGATGATCCAGAACCAACTCCAGATGCAGCATTTGTAAGTGCTGAACCCGCAAGCGGCGATCTCGCGGCAAACGGTAGTGTCAAAGTCACATTTGACAATAATCCTGGTGCCGTAGAAGCCAGTGCTGGCACAGTTAGTGGGACTGGTAAGTCCCGGACCATCACGGCACCGGCAGATGGTTTCCCAATTGGCGCGCTTGCCCTTAATCTTACCTGGGAAAATGGCGGCGCAGATGGGCATACGCTCAACTATACCGTCGTTGCCGCAGATGAAACCGCACCAGAAGTTACCGCCAGCAGTCCTAAGGATGGCGCTGAAGGCGTTGATCCCGCGGACGTGTTTGAAGATGGCATAGAGGTTACATTCAGTGAACCTGTCACAGGTGATCTCATGCTAATGGATGGTGATGATGATGTCGGTTGGACATCCGCTACGGATGGCGATACGATCACCCTTACAGGAAATGCTGGTCAAGAACTCAGCAACGAAACCGAGTACGAAGTCGCAGGTACGGTCAAAGACGGTGCTGGTAACGAAGCTGATGTCAGCATCACTTTTACCACTAAAGCTAAAGAGTAAATTTTCGACTATTTTGCTAAAAAGGACAGCGTATCTCTGATGCGCTGTCCTTTTTTATGGATGGGTTTACGTAATTTGCTTGTTTCGGGTATTATACCAAATCAACAGGATTTATCTTGTTTTATTAGTATTAACTCAAGTTGCTACTTACAAAATTTCGAGATGGAGGACGCTGCTTTTTACGAAAAAAACAGGGCATTTCCGCTGATTCTTATGTTTTCTGTTATAAATCGGGGTTAGAAACCCCTCCTACAAGAGCATTCACAAATAGGTGGCAACTTAGGTTAGTATTTGGCGCATTCGCCATGATTCCCCGCCTACCGAGAGGAATCGCGTTAATTTGGTAATGTGGCAAGGTTAGGAAGAAATCAACGGTATGAATGCCGTTTAGGCATTCCCCGCCTCGCCAACAAGGGAGTACACTTGCATTGGACAGAAAAGGCCCGAATTAAAAAATTAATCTTCATGCGTCCGTTCTATATTATTATGAACTCACGTTAATATGGACAGAGTCTTTTTTTATATATGCAATTTGTAAATTTATGCTATAATGTTTAGAAAAAAATGAACGGTTTTTAAAATAGCGTTGTCTAAATATAATAGAAGCCGAAGGAGAATTTTACGTGGAACGAACTGAAGCCTTGCTCATTGACCATCTCCGTGAAGGAGATGAAACAGCGTTAGCACCATTGATTGAAAAATACAAACGGATGGTGCACCGTCTCGCGATGCAGATTACCAGAAACCATGAGGACGCTAACGATGTTATGCAAGAGACCTTTATTAAGGTCTATCATTCAATCCATACCTTTCGGCAGGAGGCAGCTTTTGAAACGTGGGTGTATCGAATAGCTGTCAATGAGTCACTCAACTTCGTCAAACGGCGTAGAAGACGCCGTGAATCTCCGCTTGTGACTACGGAAGAATCCGAATTTCATCCAGATGTGCGGCAAAAAGCGGAGATAGCGAATGACCCGCAAGTCCAAGCGGAGCAGGCAGAATTACGACACTGGGTAACAAAAGCGGTTAACAGCCTCTCACTTAAACATCGAATTGTGGTAATTCTCCATGAATTAGAAGGATTAACACATCCGGAGATAGCATCAATTTTAAATTGTTCTGAGGGAACAGTCCGTTCACGTTTGCACTATGCCCGAAAACAGCTTAGAACGTTGTTAAAGCCGTACGTTGATGCAAACTCCGAATTTTAACGGGTTTTCCCACTATTGCTAGTAAATCAAAAGTATTTAAATTATACTTTTAGGAGCGGTTTCCAGTAAACAGAATAAAACGTGGAAACTGACAAAGTTATGAAACTGAAGTGTAACGCGATACAACATTTTATATCAGATTACATAGATGAGACGCTTTCAACACGCGATACAGCGAAGGTTGAGGCACATCTACAGCTCTGTTTAGTATGTCAACATGAAGTCAACGCTCTCAAAAAGACCCGTGATCTTGTTGTTGATTTCTATGTTGAACCTGAAGCACCTGATAATTACTACCATCAATTTGAGGTAGAGTTGCACCGTTGCATTGAAAACAAAGGACCTACCCCGCTAAAGCAGCGTCTAAAAACCTCGGTGCTACAGTTCACTTGGTCTCTGCTTACACAACTTCGTCAAAGTTTTGGTAGATATAGTTTTATCAGGGTGAATGCGTTTCCATTAGGGATGCTTTTCGTGTTAATCGTAGCAGGGTTTGTCGTAACGCATCTGCCAAAACAAGAAGTTTCATTGCCACCTAAGGTGTATCTACAAGAAGTAGATGAACCTACTAATGGTGACGAAAAATCGGAGTTACGGCATGGGATCTACAATGATCGTAAAGCAAAACAAACAGCTCTGAGTGAAGTCAGTTCAACAACCTCTGCAACTGATGTGGAGAAAGTAGGTTATTGGAAATTGACCGACCCCTTAACGACTGAGACAGAAGGACATATTATTGTTATGCATATTGACAATGATCGTTCTGTTCCGAACGATACTGTTGGTTCCGAACTGATCGTTTATGCACAACCTGACATCTTAAGTAGGAAATCACCATTACAAGATGCTAATTATGTCGCACTTCCGTTGGAACTTCAAGTTGCCCCCTTCTCAGAGAAATATAAACGGAAGCATCGGAGGTTGCCCAGGTTTGTTGACAAATTGATGAATGTGCCTTCAGAAGTACTTTCTATACCTGCTATACCAGAACTTTATAACACAAGTAAATTGTAACCAATTGCAAATCAAGGTAGATTTGCAAAAGACAGGCGGTTCCTACGGTTCCGTCCGCATTTTGAAAATTAACGGGGAAATATTTTTGAGTTCCCTGGTTTCTTTTATTTATATCTAAAAGGAGAATGTAATGAATCCAAGAATTTTGGGCATTATTGGAGGTCTCGCCCTTGTAGTCGCACTCCTCTCACCATTTATGATGGGCAGTTCCAAAAAAGTGGAACAACTCTTTTATTCCGCTAAAGAGTTATATGATCAAGCGGATTATGAAGGGGCGATTGTCAAATATACTGAGGCCCTTGAAGAATCGACGAAACGTGGTGTAAAAACCGATGTGATTGATAAAGATTTTACAACGCTTGCCAACTTTCAAATCGCTGTCTGCTATTCTCGACTTGCAGAGGTGTCAGGCGATGTCAACCACTTTGACACTGCGCTTGAGTTTATTGAAAAAGTTGCCCCTACCGCTACTATAGCCCAACACCAAGAAGGGTTAACATACCTATGGGGACATATTCTATATAAAACTGAAAAATTTGAACTTGCTGAAGCAAAGTTCAAACAGTTAATCGAAAACTTCCCCAACAGCCTACGGGTAGAGAATGGATGGTACGCTATCGGTCAATTGAACTATAAGTTAGGAAAATATGAGGAATCTCGAACCGCTTTCAATAATATTCTCGTTGGTTTTCCTAACTCCGAATTCAAGGATGACGCGCAGATGCTCATCGCCGAATCATTTCTGAAAGAAAGTAACTATGAACAGGCTTACCCGGAATTCGATAAATTCGCGACTGAGGAGTTTAAGAACTATCCTGACCTGCATGCCGAATCTATGTATAAAGCCGCTTACTGTTTAAACCAACTTGACAGACATGATGACGCTATCAGTCGTTATACCAACTTCATTGCACAATTTCCGGAACATCAACTTGTTACCGCAGCGTACTTCGACCAAGGACAGATTTATGCGAAACAGAAAGATTACGACAACGCACGCGTTAACTACGAGTTGGCAATTCAAAATACAGGAGACCGAGAAGTGCAATCTGATATTCAGTCTACCATTGGGCAAACGTATTTCGAGCAAGCTGACTATGAAAACGCTATTGTTTCCTACACGAAACTGATAGACGAATATCCGGAAAGCACACTCATTGGGGATGCCAAACTCGGTATAGCTGACAGCCAGTTCCGATTGAAGCGATGGAGCGATGCGGCCATTTCGTATCAAGCGGTTATTGACCACGAAAAAAGTGAAATGCAAAACGAAGAAGCCGCAGAACTCAGTTTGACTCCTTATTCTTCGGTCCAAGTTGGCGAAGCATATTACCAACTTGGGACGGACCAACGGGAAACCGGCGAGACAGAAGAGTGGAAAGCGACCCTTGAGCTGGCGTTAGAATGGTACCAAAAAACCGTTGACGATTTTCCAGAAGACTCCTTTGTACCACACGCTGTGTATGGTGTAATTTGGACATTGAACGACTTGGATCGTAAGGCAGAATTAGAGAAAGTTGCGCGCGAGTTTATTGAAAAAAATCGGAACGATAACGAGTTCGATATTATGGCTGCAGAGGTACAACTCAATTTTGCTAACATCAAACGCACTGAATTTAAGCAGTACATTGAAGCCGCCGAAGAATACGCGAAGTTGTGGGATTATCGCCCGCTGCCGAAGTTCCATCTTATCAAGCTGATGGGAAAATTCTTTGAAGGGCGTTCATACTACGAAGCCGCGATACCTGAAGGTTATCAAGAAGGTGACGCCACCGACAATTTTAATATGGAATATCTTCAAAAGTCTGTAGCGGCATACCAAGAGGCTGTCAATGCGTTTTCGGATGCAGCTTTTCTTCCCGGAATTGAAGAAGGACGCTATCAAGATTTCAAAGAACGTATAGCGCAGATTGAAGCATGTCTCATGAACGAAGCACTTTCACACGAAATGTTGGGGGCGTGGGACGCAGCGCGCCAACGTTACGCTATGATACCTGAAGAAAGTGAGTATTACGAACGCGCGCTTCTGCTCACCGCAAACAGTTATGTGAGACAAGGTGACAAATCTCAAGCTATTACTTATTACAATTCAATATTGCCAAAACTTGAAGATAAAAACAATCTTTCATTGGCAGAAATTAAGCTTGCAGACCTACTGCGTGCAGAAGAACGGTTTGAAGAAGCGGCAGCCGAATATCAAGCTGTTGTTGACCGTAATCCGGCCGGTGAATATGCAGATGATGCGCTCTACTTTGTAGGACTCTGCTACTACAATGCTTCAGTGAATAAACCTGAGCTTGTTGAAAAAGCTGCTGAGGCTTTCAATAAGGTTGTTAATGAATATCCTGATAGTCCAAATGTCATTGAAGCCTACCACGGTTTGGTCCTTGTGTATCACGATGCTGCCCAAAAACATGGTGATACAGCCAAGTGGCCATTTGTTCTTCAGACAGCGGACGCAGCCAACGAAAAATTTTCTGACAGTGACGATGAATTAGTTCTCCAGACACTCGGACGCATTGATCTCATCAAAGCGACTGCTCTTGAAAGTATAAACGCTGATGATATTGACGGTCTCGTTGTGAACTTGCAAAGAATTATTGATAACCCTGGCGCATCTGAAGATGCCCGCATCCGATCACAGCTAAAAATCGGGCATACTTATTATAAAAAAGAACGCTATGAAGAAGCACTCGCGGCCTATAAATCGTTCGTAGAAAAATTCCCGAATAGTGATATTGTCCCAAGTGCACAATACCAAGTTGCTGTTTGTTATTATCAAATAGCTCAGAAAGAAGAAGATGCAGGAGCTGCACAACTCGCTTATACGAATGCTGCTGGTGCTGCCGAGAAGGTTGCGGAAATAACAGAGAATGTTGACAACCTCATCAGTGCAGGCTACACACTTGGCTTGGCAAAGCTCGGCCTTAAAGACACGCAAGCTGCGATTAAAGCATTCAAGCAGGTTACTGCTCTGGAAGGTAAAACTGAAGATGAGACTCGCCAAAATCTTATCTCTCAAGCGCATTCGCGCCTTGCTGAATTGCTCAGTAGCGTTGGCGACTATGCTGCCGCTGTCAAAGAGTATGAATACATTATCGCTAATACCGAAGATGATGATCTGCGGGGCCGTTCTTACTTCGCAATGGCGTACGCACAAGATGAGTACCTTAAGGTATATGATGAAGCGTTGAAAAATTACCAGAATGCCATTCAGTTAGCTGATGATTTAATCAAAGCGCAATCCTACTATAGGATGGGTCTGATTTATCAGGAAAAAGTGAATCAACCTGATAAAGCGTTGGAAGCGTTCCAGACCTTGAGAAATAAATATAGTACGGAACAGAAGAATACTGGGGTTGCTTCTATGGTTGCTGATGCTGGCCTCCGCCGTTCTGAGCTCTTAGTTAAATTGGGGCGCTTAGAAGAGGCTATCGCTGAAGAAGTTGTCTCGGTTGAAGCACTCAAGTCAAGTCCAACGGCAACAGTTTCACAGAAAGTCGCCGCACAGTACCAACTCGGATTTCTCTATTCTGATAAAGCACGTACGCAGTATCCTGAAGAGCTTCCACCTGGGTTTGATCTCAAGCCTTACATTGAAACGAGCAGCTCAGCAGCAGCAGCTTTCTTTGAAGTCAGCAAACTCGCTTCGCCCGTAGAGAAAGCGGACAAACAAGCGGTTATTCCTTATGTAGAACGTTCGCTGTTCCAAGCGGGTCAGATTTACTATTCGCTGGGTGTCGGGTTCAAACGGCGCGCAGCATTACTACAGGCTATTGATCCGCTAAAAGATTTTATAAAGTTTGCGGATATGGGCGTATTTCCTGCCTCAAACGAGTTAACAGGGAATGTAGAAACTGCATTGACCTACTTAGCCTCTGCAAACTTTGATCTCGGCCGGATGCAAGTAGGTTTAGACGAAGAGATGTCGCCTCAAGCGGTTGCTTATTTTGATAAGTCGGTTAAGGTTTTTAAGGATTTAGTTAAACGCTATCCGAATGCCAAAGATGCTGCGCTCTGGCAGTATCAAGCGGGGGAAGCGTACTATACAACCGAACAGTATAAAAAGGCGATTGTTGAATATGATAAGGTTAGGCAGATAAATAGGTCTCATGAAAAGTCACCTGAATCCTTATATGCTATTGCTACTTGCTATCAATTTCTCTCTGACGCAGCGAAAGACGCAGGCGATGCAGCTGCTGAAAAAGCTTTTCTTGACAAACTTTTTGAAACAAACGAAATACTTGTCAAGGAATATAAGGATAGCAAGTTTGCGGGTGAAGCTTTTATCAATATCGGCAACAAGCACTACAACGCAGCGTTGGCTCCAGATATTGAAGCTCCTGAGCAAATTGCGCTTTTCCAACAAGCGATTGAAAACTACAAGCGTGCACTTGCTGCACCCGGGCTTAGTGCAGAGTCTAAAAACACTGCACAGAGTTTTCTTACTGAGACTGAAACTTCTCTTGCCCTTAATGAATATAAGTATGCCTATGCATTGCTTAACAAAAGAGCATCCAAAAAGTCTGAGATTGAAAGAGCAATTGAGCTCTTCAAGGCAATCACGAAAAATTACGCTGCCACTAAGTTCGGTGACCTTTCTTACGGTGAGCTAGGTAAAGCATATACAATGCTTGCAGGTGAAGAGGAAAACTATTTTGCGCATGCATTGTATTACTTCCAGGTCTTGCCTAAGAAATATGCTACAGTACCTCCGGCTGACTCTCAGGTCAAGGATGCAATTGAGTATTGTATTGACAAGGTGAATCAGATTCAACCTTATATGCAACAGAAAAACATTCCGCCACTGAAAGAAGCGCCTGAGAACGGAAACGAATAGCATGGGTTAACGAAACCGTGTGTTCATAGGGACAGGTTTTATGCCTGTCCCTATCCTATTTTATTTGTAGCGCAAACTGTCCGAAGATGAAGAAAATAAATCGGTAATGTGGCAAGGTTAGGAAGAAATCAACGGTATGAATGCCATTTAGGCATTCCCCGCCTTGCCAGCAGCGGGGTCCGCGTGTCTCGTGCGGACCGAAAATTACCGAATGGATAAATTAATCTTCGGACAGTTTGTGCTATAACACCCCCCGGTAGGTTCGGTTTCCTAACCGAACTGAACATAATGTCCAATTAATTCTAAATTCTACTAAATAGCAGAGCTTTTATGAGTATAAAAACAATTAGAGGAGTTACAAATTGTGTTTGATGAATTAAGAGTCCCACCGCGCATTCTACTCGGGCCAGGCCCCAGCATAGCAAATCCACGCGTACTCAAAGCAATGACTACACCCATGCTAGGATATTTAGATGCTGATTTTGTTGAGGTGATGAATGATACAGTTGCCTTGATACGCCAAGTCTATGGCACCCAGAATCTTCTCACCTTCCCTGTCTCTGGCACAGGGACCGCTGGAATGGAAACAGCACTTACTAACATTATTGAGCAAGGGGATTCTGTCGTTGTTGGGATCAACGGTTACTTCGGCGGCAGGATAGCGGATATTGCAGAACGATGCGGTGCAGAAGTGACACCTGTCCACGCCGAATGGGGAAACATCATTCAACCAGAACAGATCGCTGAAGCATGCGATAAAGTTACGCCAAAACTCGTGGCAGTGGTTCATGGCGAGACATCTACAGGCGTACTACAACCCTTAGAACAGATAATAGACATTACCCATGAAAATGGAGCGTTGTTTCTTGCGGATTGCGTCACATCACTTGGCGGACAGCCTGTTGAATTGGACGCACGCAGTATTGATATTGCTTATAGTTGTACGCAGAAATGCCTCGCCGGTCCTCCCGGACTTTCACCAATCAGTTTTAGTGATCGCGCAGTTGAAGTGATTCGGAACCGTAAAACAAAAACCCAAAGTTTTTATTTAGATGCAACACTGCTTGCAGAATATTGGATGGGCGACTCACGAAAATACCATCACACCGTATCTATGTCGTTAATTTATGCCCTGCGCGAGGCACTTCGGGTTGTAATAGAGGAAGGTTTATCGCCTCGCTATCAACGGCATGAACGCAATGCTAAAGCTTTGATTGCTGGGGCAGAAGCTATCGGTTTGCAACCTGCTGCAACAAAAAACCATCGAGCCCCGATGCTAACTACACTGCTTATCCCTGATGGAATTGATGATGCTACTATACGAAAACGCCTTATTCAAGACTACGGTATTGAAATTGGGGGTGGCTTGGGAATCTTTGCCGGAAAAGCATGGCGGATTGGTCTTATGGGAGACGCTGCCAACGAACAGAATGTTTTGCTCGTTCTCAACGCAATTGAAACCCTCCTTATTGAATTTGGGGCCAGCGTTGATACTGGAACAGCGGTTTGTGCTGCTGCAGCGGTTTATCAGAGCAGTTAAAAGGAATAAACATTCGCTT
Source organism: Candidatus Poribacteria bacterium (assembly GCA_028824125.1). GTDB lineage: Bacteria > Poribacteria > WGA-4E > WGA-4E > WGA-3G > MSPOR6. Next base: position 30,670 of record JAPPES010000097.1, on the reverse strand, counting down.
TTAGGCAAGCTTTACTGTCAGCTTGCGCACTTGCAGGCACAATCTAACAGATTGTGCTACAAGGTGGACTTGACTGCTGTTCGGATAGCCGCCATGTGTGTGGCAGTTCGTGTTTCCCAATCAATCTGCGTTGGTGTTTCAAGGATTAGACACCGTGTGTTTACCTGTTCGGCTAAATACCTGCCGCGTGTCCATCCTTTAGTCGTAACTTTATCAAGTAGTGTGATTACTCCATTTTCATTGCGATGATTTTCTATCAAAGGTTTCCGATTGATAGCACATAGTCCTGCTACATTTTTCACGATCATATTGCCGATTGGTAAACATTGTGAAGTGCGGCGTTCCCACAAATAAAACCCATCACTATCGCTGTCTTCGTGTAAGTCCAACGCGAGTTCAATTGTCACCTTTTCTTCAATGATATTATTATTGAGTTTTTCAACGCGCGCAGATTGTTTGCGCTGGAGCGATTCTGCAATGAAAGCTGTTTCTGGACACTGAGTTGGTGTTTCAAACATCCGATTAAGGTCAAGTCCCGCAGCATTTTCACGGATGTCTCGTTCATACCCGTAAGGATTGTCACAAGGGGAGATAAGCCAATTGTATTCGTTTAATGGGAAAGGGTTATGTTTGTCGTGATCAGCAAGCATTTCAATTAGGCGTACTGCACACGCAACACCTGCAGGTTCATCTCCGTGGATACCTGCCGATACATAAATTAGGGGCGAACTTTTTTGTTGAGCAGTCCAATGCAAACATAACAACGGATAAGAAGGAGCACTGGACGCTTGATGCCAGACTGTGAGATGGTCAGACTTCCTAAGAGTCTCAAGAATGCGCCCCACTACGTCACCGTAGTTTCGGACTTTCATCCCGAATTACTCCCATTCAATCGTACTCGGTGGTTTTGAACTGATGTCATAGACAACACGATTGATCCCTTGAACCTCATTGATAATACGGGTAGATATTTTTGCCAAAACATCGTCAGGGATTCTTGCCCAATCCGCTGTCATCGCGTCACTACTGGTGACAGCCCGTAAGGCAACCGTATTTTCATAAGTCCGCTCATCCCCCATTACACCGACACTCTTAACAGGTAGGAGTACTACTAACGCTTGCCAAATATCATCGTACAATCCTGCTGCTTTAATTTCATTGATAAAAATTGCATCAGCTACCCGAAGTACTGCTAATCGTTCCGGTGTTACCTCACCGATTATGCGGACAGCAAGCCCTGGCCCAGGGAACGGGTGTCTACCAAGTACGTGGGATGGAACGTTTAATTCAGCACCCACGGCCCGCACCTCGTCTTTGAAAAGTTCGCGAAAAGGTTCAATAAGTTCAAACGGCATGTCAGGGGGGAGGCCACCGACATTGTGGTGTGTTTTAATCGTAGCAGAGGGGCCCTTGGTAGAAACACTCTCTATGACATCTGGATAGAGAGTACCTTGTGCAAGAAAGCGGCAAGGTCCGAGCTGCTGCACTTTTGCTCTGAAGGTTTCAATGAACTGTGCACCTATAACTTTGCGTTTCTGTTCTGGGTTTACGACACCTGCCAACGCGTTCAAAAAGGATTCTGACGCATCTACGAACTCAATCTTTATTCCCAATCCTTTACAGGTTGCTAAAACTTGTTCCACCTCGTTTTGTCGCAGAAGTCCGTTATCCACAAAAACAGACACTAATGCATCGCCTATCGCCTCATGGAGAAGTGTGGCAAGCACCATTGAGTCTATACCGCCGCTGACTGCACACAGCACTTTTTCGTCCTTCACCGTAGCTCGAATATGTGTTATGGCTTCTGCTATAAAAGTACCCATCGTCCAAGTCACTTCACATCCACAGATATGTCGGACAAAGTTGTGGAGGATTTTGTCAGCGTCTCGTGTATGTTCTACTTCAGGGTGAAATTGTAACCCGTACAAAGTGCCATCGGAGTTGACCATCGCGGCAATAGGCGAATTTGAAGTCTGGGCAATTGTGTGGAATCCATCAGGAAGACTGTCAATCTTATCACCGTGGCTCATCCACGCTGTCAATTCTGATGGTAAGTCAATAAATAAAGAGTCCGATGTTGAACTGACGTGGAGTTGTGCGTTCCCGTATTCCCGTTCTGTTGCGGGGTGGACTTTGCCTCCTTCTGAGAGATAAGCCATAAGTTGCATGCCGTAGCAGATGCCTAGGACGGGGATTCCAAGTGTGAAAAGGGCTGCGTCTATCTTCGGAGCATTTTCCTCGTACACACTTGCTGGACCGCCAGAAAGGATAATCCCTTTTGGCGCCATCTTCTCAATGTCGTTAAGCGGTAATGTATAAGGTTGGATCTCGCAGTAGACCTGCTGTTCCCGAATACGTCGAGCAATTAACTGCGTATATTGCGAGCCAAAGTCTAAAACGACAATCGCGTCTCGCTTCATGTCTTTTCTCCATTTTTAGATATTGGATTTCGGCAGAGTTGCCAATATGATGAAGTTTAAGGATTTAATTACGTTGACAATTTCAAGATATGACTTTTACATATTATCGTTGTGGTTCGCAATCAATAATCTCCCCTGTCTCTGGTTCAAAAATCACACCGTAGTACCCCGGTGGTGCAAATACTACATCGTCCCACATTGCCAAGTCTGTATTCGCGTCCTGTAAATAGTAACATCCTTTGTATGGGTGTTTTTCAGATTCAATGGTCCGAACGTGGTAGCAATGATTGTGAAACTGAATCGTATTCCCATAAATGATAATGTATCGGTCCCCAAACAGACTATGTGCTATCTGATTGACGACATAAGGATCAATTTCAAAACTATGCACTGCTTTGAATTACCTTGCAATTATCGGACAAATTATTTTTATATTTAAGAACTCATGGCGCTTTAGAGATGACAATGTCAATTCTACGATTTTTTTCTTGCGAATTCTTATCAATTGGTTGAGATTCACCCAAACCGACAGCAGTCAATCGTTTTGCTGGCACTTTACCGCTATTAATCAAGTATGTTTTGATTGAATTGGCTCTTTTTTCGCTCAGTGCTTGATTCGTTCTCGCATCTCCAAGTGAATCGCTATGACCTTCAATTTTGACAGCATAGTCTTTGAATTCATCCTGTAGCAATATAGATGCGAGTTTCATAAAGGTTGGAAAAAATGTCTCATTTAAACGTGTGCTTGTGGTTGCAAATAGGTTGCCACTAATTCTAATGAGAACTCCTTCCTCACGTTCTATGACGACCGCTTTCGGAATTTGTTGGACTGCCTCAACGAGAGCCGTTTGAGCAGAATCCTGCTGTTTTGTCTTTTCAATAGCACGCCGCAGGTAATCATGACTTTGCTGCGCAGCATCAATAGCAGCTGCGTATCCCTTTTTAGCAAGTGCTGCCTCCGCAGTGGCCAGAGCTGAAGTAGCCAATTCATACAGTTCTGGTGCCAATTGCGGTACCTTTGTCTGTGCTTGTTCTGTTACTGCTGCTTTAGCCGATGCTACAGCGCCTTCTGCTTTCTTTATCTTTGCTGTAAGTTCTTCCTGGGCCCGTTGACGATATTCCGCGACTTCAGAGATTGTAATCACTTTATCCATTATCTGCTCAGCATCTTCCGCAGTCTGACGTGCCTCTCCATAACGACCTTCTTTGAATGCTTTTTTCGCGTTGTCTAATTGGGTACGTGATTGTTGGAATTGTTTTGTGACGTGTGTGGCTGCATTCAGGGATTCTGCCCGATCAACCTTCAGTTGCGCGCGTTCAATAGCAATAAGCGCGCTTGTTTCTGCTACCGCACGATCTTTCTGTTTCTGAATTGCCAGCTCATAAAGCTTATTAGCCTGTGTTTGCGCTTCTGCTGAAACTTTTTCTGCTTCAGTAAATTCCTTCCGCTCAAGGTGTGATGTCGCTAACGCAATTGCTGATTGGACTCGTTCATACTCAGCGGTTTCTATAATTTCAGGATAAGTTAGTTTTGCAATGGTGACAAATATCTCTGCACCGGAAATCGGCACGCGAATTTCCGCCCGCCGCAGAGCGTCTTTTGTTTCTGTAAGATCCGTTGTGAGTGAACCCGCCTGCTGTTTTCCCGCTTCAATCTCTTTTAACTTTTGGGCAATTTCTATTGTCTTTATCTCATTACGGATCTTTTCCATTTCTATTTCATATTCTTTTTGGGTTATCACCTCTTGGTACATCTGTTCTTGGATTGCAATGAGTTGTGCACGTGCTTGTTGTTGTTTTGCTTTATACAAAGCGATTTGTGCTACAAGTTCTGCCTGATATGCGAATTCCATGCTTTGGGCAATATCTTCACGTTCCTGTGCTTGTTTGGCAAATTTTAGGAGTTTAACAGCACGACTGTATTCATCAGTCGCTAATTGCTCGGCATCCAATTCAGCTGCGTTGGCAATTGCTTTCTGACCATTTTGGAGTTGTGTCTCAAGGAGCACACTATCAATTTCAAGTGACGCGCACCCATAGCTAATTAGACATCCTATTAATAGCAGCCATCCATAAATTCGCATCGGAACTTCCTTTATTTGTTTTTGGAGGCGAGTTCTGCTCTCAGTTTTTCGAGATTATTCAGCACTTCTTCCGTTGCCTGTTGTTGTAACCCTAATTCGGCTTGTGCTTCCTTACCCTGTGCTTCCTGCCGAACTGCTAATGACTTCTCTGTTGCAATTCGTGCATGGAGGTACGCCCGTAATGCCAATCGATACGCGCGTTCGACATCACCTGCTTGCAAAGCAGATTCAGCATTGGTAAGCATCTCTGTCGCCGAGTTAATCTCGGTTACCGCAACATCGCGCGCGCCAACGGTTTCCGCAGCAGTAATACTTACCTTTGCGTTATCCATTGTTTCAATTGCCAACTGTTCTACTTGCTTGCTACTGCAACCTAATATAGTAACTAATATTAGGGGCAAGATTAATTTTTTCACGCTAATTCCTCTTATTGAAAGTTCAAGATATTACTTTATCGACTATCTAACAGAATTAAACACATAGGGCAATAAGCAAAAAAGCCCCACACGCAGGTGAGGCTTTCGAAAACACACTCTAATACGCAGGACGTTCTGTGTAAACACTCACCTTGCGACGGTATTTGTCTTTTCGCTCAAACCAGACATAACCATTAATCTTTGAGAAAAGCGTATAGTCTCTACCAACACCGACATTATTGCCAGCATGTAAATGGGTCCCACGCTGTCGGACAAGGATGCTTCCTGCCGTAACATAGTTTCCTGCAAACCTTTTGACGCCAAGCCGTTTTCCGATACTGTCACGACCATTGCGGGAACTTCCGCCACCTTTCTTATGTGCCATCGGATTCAACCTCCTCTCCATCAATCGTGGTAATTTCCTCACCACCAATTGCGGTAATTTTGATACGGGTAAATGATTGACGGTGACCTAACTTACGCTTGTACCCTTTTCTGCGCTTAGACTTAAAAACGACGATCTTTTTTGCACGTCCTTGCTGAACAACCTCACCCGTAACTGACATGTTTTCCAGGTAGGGGGTGCCAGTTTGCAGCTGACCGTCTTCACCGGCAATCGCTAAAACGGAGGGGAACGTCACCGTTTCGCCAACGGCATTGTCTAACTTTTCTACATCTATGAGGCTTCCTACCTCAACACGATGCTGTTTCCCACCGCTTGCAAATACTGCATACATTTTACTTTCACTCCTTTTAGGTGTAGAAATTTCTAAGAATCAAAAGGAATTTTCTATTTTTAATTTTATGCTCTTTTAGATATACCGTAAAATACGTTTTACAAGAGCATTGGGCGCACCCGATTCACCCATATTTTATAATTCAATTCAGACAATTACATGATGCCACATTTTACGGCAAAAGTCAAGTCTTTTTAAAGAGTTATAGATATACCTCATAAATATAGAGGTAATACTAAGCTTCGTATTTTTAATGCCAAATTCACCTGATTCAGAGCTCAATCTAAAAACAGTTCCTCACCGTTTGCAGCAAAGATTCGATAGTCTTCAAGATGCAAGTCTGCGTCAGACTCCAGAGTCAATTCCAGTTTCAATGACTGTTTGAGTTCACGGAATTTCGCGGACATCTGTGCGTTGAGGTGTGAAATAATATGATCATTCGCCATAATCCGTAATTTGGATTGCCGCGTTTGGCGATATGCTGCTTTAATTGCTCGGAACAATCCGATCACAACGGTTTCAATTGACAGGACGGTCCCATGCCCTTCACAGTAAGGACATTGCTCGGTAAGCAAAGTAGATAAACTCTGCCGAGTACGCTGGCGCGTCATTTCCACTAATCCTAAATCTGAAAAATGAAGGATATTGGTGCGTGCCTTATCTTTGCGCAGTGCCTCCCGGAGCATTTTGAAAACCTGTTTCCGATGTGTCGGTTCGTCCATGTCGATAAAGTCAACAACGATAATACCGCCTAAATCGCGCAGCTGAATTTGCCGTACCACTTCATCAACCGCTTCAAGGTTTGCACTTAAAATTGTATTATCCGGATCGGATTTACCGACAAATTGTCCTGTGTTGACATCAATTGAGACCATCGCTTCAGTTTGCTGGATGATGATGTGTCCGCCACACTTGAGCCAAATTTTTTCACCCAGTGCCTGCTGTAATTCTTCCTCTACACCGTAAGCCTTAAAAAGAGCCGCATCTTCATTGTAAAGCGTTATTCGATCCAGCATGTCTGGCATTACAGAGGTGACATAATCAACTGTTTCTTTATAACCAGATTGTGAATCAATTAGAAGTTGTTTGACTTCCTTGGTAAGCATATCGCGCACAATCCGGTTCGTGAAACTCACGTCTCTGCTAATTAAACTGGGTGCGGTTTTCTGTCTGGCTCGTTCGCGTACTTGTTTCCACTGATCGATCAGGGATCGGATTTCTGCGGCAAATTCCTCTTCACTCAAACCTTCAGCAGCGGTTCTAATAATAAAACCGCCCTCAACATCAGCTTTCAAGTTTTGTGCTAAGTCGCGCAGTCGGTCACGCTCACTTTCAGATTCAAGCCGACGCGAAACCCCAATCGTGGACGAATTCGGCATATAGACAACATAACGTCCGGGGAGGGTAATATTGCTTGTAACACGTGCTCCTTTACTCCCAATCGGTTCCTTACCAACTTGTACAAGAAGTTCCTGATTTTTAGAGATGAGATCGGTAATCAGAAATGGAAATCCTCTGCCGCCACGCGCCTTATTTGATGGCGTTGTTTGTAAATCTAAGGTTGGTAATCCATCATCAGGTTTTCCGTTCTCAGCACTACTGTTATATTTCAGGTCTGAAATGTGCAGGAAAGCATGTCGGTCTAAACCGATATCGACAAAAGCTACCTGCATACCTGGTAACACATTTTCAACACGTCCTTTATACAGATTATTTAAGACAGGTTTTACCGCTTTTCGCTCAATTTGGATTTCATTTAATATCCCTTTTTCAAGGATTGCACAACGTGTTTCGTACTCATCGTCCGAAATAAGTATCTCCTTTTCCATTATTAGTGTTTCCTCTTATCATGCCTTTTCGTAAAGACATCTCGGTAGTTAATTCAATCATCTCAAAAAGCGGCAGTTTTGTAAAAGAATGGTACGACAATCCAATTTCAGTAAAATTGCGGGTTTAATAAAATACTTTGAAGCCCTAAGGTGGGAGTGTCGCTGCGTGTTATGAAAACGAGTAAAATAATTTACCATATTCTTATACCATCTAAAAGATCATTCAGGTTAGGTTTAACGTGAAAAATAATACCATTTCTCAAAAATAACCTCTCTTAAAGAAATAGTCTGTTCGTAGTCGCGCAATTCATTGCGCCTCGGACATTTCATTTCAAAGAGAAAATAATTTATAGAATTGGTATAACTATCCTTTCCGCGGTTTCAAAGTTACCACTGGCGTTATGAGTTCTCCCATTGAAATACCGCCATGTTGGAACCCACCCTGAAACTGCCGCTTATATTTATAAAAGTCATTTGGATAGACGAAATAATAGTCGTCTTTAGCGAGAATATAATCCTTGCTTGCGCTTTCGGCGGGTAACTGATATTCCCGCGGGTTTCGAATATGCACAGCTTGGTTTTCATCGCATGCTAAATTGTTCCCAATTTTAAAACGGAGGCTTGTGCTTGTGTCGCGATTGCCATAAGCACGGGTCGCCCGATTACAAAACTCCGAACCGTGGTCAGCGGTAAGCACAACATGAACGCCTTGTTCAGCAATAAGGCGCAGAATATCGAACAGTGCTGAATGTGCAAACCAAGACTGAGCTACTGCTCGAAAAGCAGATTCATCTGGTGCAAGTTGTTGCAGAACTTCTGATTGTGAACGTTGGTGTGTCAATATATCAATGAAGTTAACAACTAATGTAGATAAACTAACCCGTGTAGCTGCAGCGACACGTTTTTTATATTCATTTCCTCCGCGTAAATCAAAAATCTTGAAATATTGGACTCCAGGTTTGATCCTGATTCCGTTTCTTTTTAAGTATTCTTCAAGCAGTTGCCGTTCGAATTGGTTTGTGCTGCTGCCATCCTCCGATTTCTCCTGCCAATACTGTGGAAGGTCTCTTGCCAATTCAGCTGGCAACATACCACTAAAGAGTGCGTTCCGAGAGTACATCGTTGCACTTGGCAAAATAGAAAAGCTATATTTCCGATCTATTGAGAAATAGGGGTACAAGAGTGGCTCTACTGCCATCCAATGATCGAGCCGGAAACAGTCTACCACAATAAAGTAGACAGGGGTTTTTGCTTGAAGCAATGGCATCACATGCTGGTCTAATACATCAACTGACAAAGGCGGTCTGTCTTGGCTTCCGTGCACCCATTCAGGATAATTTGCTTGCACAAAATCGGAAAATTCAGTATTACACTCTTTTTTCTGTTCAAAGTGCGTCTCTTCTAAACCTTGTTCTGCCAACTGATCGGAAAGCAGGTCCCATTCTAATAATTTGACATAGATGTCGATCCAGTCTTGCCAACCTGGCTGTGATGCCTTTAGTGCGTTAATCGTATTAAAGTCATTGGTGTAGCGACCCGGTATTTGGGTCTCCACAATCTGTTGTTGTTCAAGTATCCGTTTAAGAGTAGAAGCTATCTGTGCGACACCGATTGGCTTTACTAAAAAATCTGTCACCTGTTTTCCGAGGGCAACGTCAACAAATTTTTCATCACTTGACTGTGTCACGAGAATAACGGGGACTTGCGCATTAATAGTCCGAATTGTATCTAAAGTTGCCATCCCATCTTTTCCGGGCATCACTTGGTCAAGTAGGATCGCATCGTATTGTGTCTCAGTCTGTTTTAAGAGTTCGATCCCATCTTCACCGTTAGTGGCAGGGGTAACATTATATCCGCGAGTCTCTAAAAAACGTCTGTGCGGTAGTAATGCCTCAATTTCATCATCTATCCATAGAATTTTGTGCGATTTATTTGGCATATCAGTTCCTTTAAAACTCGCTAAGAAGTGTTACACGGTAACCGAATTTCAAATGTTGTCCCATCTGGGCTACTTTCGACTAAACGGATACTCCCGTGATGATAATCTCTAACAATTCGTTGGACAATTGTCAACCCAAGTCCCCATCCGTGTGTTTTCGTTGTCATACCCGGTTCAAAAATTGCGCGTTGGTTTTCGCTTGGAATACCACTGCCATTGTCTGAATATAGAATTACAACATGTTTTTGGCGATCATCATAAAGCGGTTCAATTTCAATATACCCTATCTCTTTATGCATGGCATCTAACGAATTCCGAATTAGATTTTCAAAAACCCACTGTAACAAATGTGCATTCGCAGAAATCGTAGGGACATCATGAGGCATAACACTTATATCAATGTTCCGGCTGATTTGAGGTAGCCGCTTCTCAAAATATGTAAGTACTTCCTCAAGTACCTCCTCAAGGTTAACCTCATTTTTTGTTGGTTCTGTACCTATCATTCCAAACCGAGTGGTTGTTTTCCGCAGCCGTTTTAAGTCGCTCTGCATGTTTGTTGAAAGTTCGGCGAGGACTTCATCTTCAGTTTCCTGACTTCGTTCATCTAACAACTCAGTCCATGCTAACAAAGCAGAAATGGGAGTGCCGAGTTGATGTGCTGTCTCTTTTGCCAATCCCCCCCAAATTGCCGCATGTTCATAAGATTTTATCCGCCGATAGATAAGAATAGAACCGAAAGCGAAAAACGGCAAAACAATAGATAACACAATAGGCGTTATTAATAACCCGTAAAACGATTTTATTTCATAATAAAAGTAACCTTCTTGCCAATCAGGTGTTGTTTGAATTGTAGCGAAAGCTGGTGTATTTTGAACGAAGATTTTTGCGCGTTCTTTCTGCTCTGGCGTCGCATTTTCGGCGGTGAAGAGGTCTTTCCACATCTGCCATTTCTGAGGATTCTTTTTAGTATCTGTAATTGCGAAGGGAATTTGTGCCAATTCACTTGGTGCTGCATCTCCATAGTAAAAATATCCTGTAATTCGCCTATCTTCTTTAAGGAACGGTATTTTACGCTGTTGATTTTTGCTTTTCATCCGTTCCAATGCTGAAGTTAGCAATTCTTGCTCCTCTTGTGTTAACGATACAGTGTCACTTTCGTTGACTTTTTCATCTAATTTTGTGTCAATTCCTTGCGAGATTTCCACATTTCCATCGGCATCAGTGATAATAAAGGAAAACCTTCGCGATCGTCCCTCTGCGTAAAGTTCTTGTCTCATTACCCGTAGCAGCCGTTCTTGTAGGGCGCGGTCTTCAATGCTGGGCAATTCGGCGGCAAGGTTTACAAAGATTTCTATCTGATCCTCTATATCAGTATTCAAATGAGAAATTTGGCGCGTATAATACGCAAACACAAAAATCAATATGCAAACACCGACACCGAAATAGATGAGCATTAACCCGCCAGTCGGGTAAGTAGATGTTGGACTACGATTCCACCTCGCCATAATACCCTCTGGACAAAATTTAAACACTTAAAATATGGGCATACTAATATTATATCCTATATGATTTGATTTTTCAAGTGAGTTTGCAAGGCGAGTGTCTAAAGTTTTAGCAATTGGCTGAATTTTGGATTGAGTTTAATGAATCAAGCACAATTCTGATGTCGTAATAGAGGTAAATTTCCGAAAATTCAGCATTTTCTTGACATCTCAACTTTCAAACTGTTAAAATTCATTATATAAAATACAGATAATAAAATTAGAAGGAAAAGAGATGAAAAGACCAAACATTTTGCATCAGATATACCAGAACGTCAGCATAACAAACACAGTCACGTTTTTATTTTCCGTAATTCTGATTTTAATCTCTTTAGCTTATATATCTTGTAGCAATCCATTAGAACCGGTAGATAGTGAAGAGGAAAAACGGGTGAAATCCGCGCTGAAAGACCGTTCCTTTCGACAATTTGACCCATCCAAAGACGCAGGAAAACGCAAAGGAGTTATCCTTGATTTCTTTGATAGTGAAAACAAAATAATCACCTTATGGGCACAATACGCTGAAGGCGAAACTGCGTTGAAAGAATGGGAAATTTTCGCAAAAGATTATCGCGTAGAAAAAGCGGGTTCGGAATATAGGCTTTATTTCACTACGCCGCGTTCACATCAGATACTGCCTAACGAATGTGACGATTGCATTGAAACGGCTGGCATCTCTATTTCTATCCGCAACCTATTTGATAGTGAGAAGATACAGTTCAAGTTAAACGACGCAGATAAGATTTTACCCTCCCCCTTTCCCGTTTTCAAATCGTGGACACGGTTTAATGAGGATGAATATTTTGATTGAAATGTCTATAGTGTACCTCACTGAACTGCAAAGATGTTTATCCAAAGGTCACTAATTTTTACGCGCGCTATAGTTGATAATAAATTTTAGGAAGTGCGACAATACTGAATTGAATAAGTCCCTTGACAAATTGTGTCGTTTTTGCGTAAAATTCCGTTATAACTACAAACGCTAACCGCATCTAACACTAAGGAGCTAAACATGCTTACCCAAGATCAGATAGATTTTTACAATGAGAATGGCTATCTCAAGGTAGACCAGCTTTTCACATCAGAGGAAACCGAAGAACTTGCATCTGAAATGGTGCAGATCATAAACAATTGGGGACAGGAAACAATTGGCTGGCCCGGACCGTGGCGCACCAAATACCTCAAAGAGGAAGACCAGCAAACCACAAAGGCAGTTTTCATGCACAACCCACACTTCTATTCTGCTACGTGGGGAAGAGTGATTTTCCATGAGCGTTTAACAGGAGCAGTGCGTTCACTCATCGGGGACACTGTTCAGTGGCACCATACTGTGTTGCATGCAAAGCCGCCTGAAAAAGGCACGCCATTTCCCATGCACCAAGACTATCCGTTTTACCCGCACGATGGGCTTGATTTTGTTGATTGCCTCGTCCATCTTGACGATGCACCATTTGAAAGCGGGGCATTAAGGGTTGTACCAGGAAGTCATAAAGAGGGCCCCCGGGAACACATCACAGGAGAAGGCACTGCACCTCATTTGCCGACAGATAAATTCCATCCCGATTTTATTGACTCCATCCCGATTCCTGCAAAGGCTGGGGATGTCATCTTCTTTAGTTATTGCCTCATCCATTGGTCTGAAGTTAATCGAACTGATCAATGGCGGAAGGCAGTCCGATTTGGATACCATACACCGGAGATGCGTCCAGTCGGCCGAGACCCAAAAGAGCCTTATAACAATATCATGGCTGGCGGTTTCAAAGTTAATCCTTCTGCGAGTGACGTCCTTGCATAATAAAATTCTTATTGAAATATCAGTTGGTATTTCAGACATTTTACCGTATTACAATCGTATTAAGCATCGGGTTAGTTTGCTTACAAACTAACCCTAAATCTACCAGCGCCAATGAAGCCAAATGTCTTGGAAACTCAAGATTACATATCAGAATGGTGAATTTGGTGCTGAAAGGAAAGATATAGATGTCTTTATGTAAAAAAATCCCAAATTTTCTTAAAAAGAATCAGGAAACCTTATTAAAACACCTGTTTTTGCTTTGTTTGATAAGTATATACTCTATTTTTGTAACAAACGCACTCAGTCAGGAAGATTCTCCATCTGATGCGGATTCGTCTCTCGCTGAAAAAGTATTTGAGAAATATCAAACATTTCTTCTGCGCGAAGATATCCAAGACCTACTACCAACAATCCTTGAAGAAATCATAAAACCAGAAAATCAAAAATTATTAACACCAGAAACTATTAATTTAGTTGTGGATAAGCCAGACCTACTCAAAACATTTGTCCCTGATATAGAGGATGAATTCATCACGTTATTAAAAGAGGACGAGGAAATACAAACATTTCTAAGGGATACCGATGTCCAAGCTTTACTTCAAAATCCAGAAGCGATTAACGAACTTGCAGCACTAATTGAGTTGAGCCAACTTTCGCTTGTAGAACGTATTGTTGAAAGGTACCAAGTGTTTTTTCAACGAGAAGATATAATGCAGCTGCTGCCTAGCATCCTTGCGGAATTCAAGAACCTAGGGCAGGGACATCAAGTACTTCTGAAACCAAATCTTCTAAAACTTGTGGCTGAAAATCCTGACCTTTTAAAGGCACAGTTGCCGCAGATAGATGATGAATTCATTAGACTTCTCAAGGAGGATGCTGAAGTTAAAGCGTTCATTAGCGATCCTGATGTTCAACTATTGCTTCTGGATCCTGCTGCAATTGATGAACTTGCGGCGTTACTTAATATTAAATTCCCTGTCGTTGTTAAGATTGTTCCAGCATCAGTAGAATCTCCTCAGGCGGGTGAACAACTTGTCATCACTGTTGACATCGCTGATGGTCAAGGTGTTAGCGGATATGAGGGAACGATACAGTTTGACTCAACTGCACTTCGATTTGTTTCGTTAGAGCATGGATCCTACCTTTCTGGTGAATTGTTGCCCATTTCCACAAAAGTTTCGGAAAATCAAGTCTCTTTTGCCCAGATTAGTGTTGACACACCAGCACGCTTAGCAGAGGGAACTCTCGTCACTATAACTTTTGATGTTCTTGAAGCCAAAGCATCAATGTTAACCTTATCTGGTGTAATAATTGGGGGTTTCGGTGGTACTTCTTTTTCGGTGATAACTGAAAATACAGAAATCCTTGAACCACCAAAACCGTGGGATGTCAACAATGACGGATTCGTAAATATCTTGGATTTAACTTTTGTAGCATTGTATTTCGGCAAAGAAGATGCACCACCCGAAGCTGATGTCAACGGTGATGGGAATGTAAATATCTTAGATTTGACTCTTGTTGCCAACCATTTCGATGAGTAATACCAAATTAACGCGATAATTCTTGGTAGGCGGGGAATCATGGCGAATACCATACGCGCATTCATACCGTTGATTTGGCGTATTCTGCCTACCTTCAATAAAACAAGATAAATCCTGTTAATTGGTATAAGACGCAAACTAAATGAAGATTAAAAAATAAATCGGTAAGGAGGCGAGGTTAGGAAGAAATCAACGGTATGAATGCCATTTAGGCATTCCCCGCCTCGCCAGCAGCGGGGGACGCGTGTCTTGTACGGACCGAAAAGGACCGATTTAAAAATTAATCTTCATCAAAGCTCGCCTACTGTTTCCAGTGAAGATTATGACATCATCTCTTGCATCTTTTCTGCGACCCAGTCCACAGCGACATCAATCATAACCTGCCCTTTCTCTGATGTGGCAAGTTTTGCCTGATGGTGATATTCGCGGTCAGATTTTGCCTGTCCCGCATCGGAGATTGTGAGTTTTGCGCTGTCGTAATCCACACCGTTCCAATCGACGTTTTCTGCAAATGCAGCAAGCGCAAACGCTGTCTCAAACTCTGCAGCGTGCCCTGGACAGACACCAGATTCCATCTGTTCTTTGACCAATTCGCTTGTATACGCTTCCCAATAGGAATGAAATGCAATGTTAATGCCGAGTTTCTCGCGGTAGCCATCTAACCGTTGATGGACCGGACCGGCATTGCCCGCATGTCCGTTGACAATCAGGATGTTGTCAATGCCGTGTCGGCGCATACTATCAGCAACATCGTATAGTACTTCACCGAATACGTCTGCACGCAGCGTGAGCGTTCCTTTGTGGTCCATCCAGTGTTCCGAAACGCCGATCGCCAAAGGCGTTGTAACAATCACCTGTGGGAACAACTTTTCTGCTGCCAATTTGGAAACATACACCGCGCTTTGCGTGTCGTGATACATCGCCAAGTGTTCGTTGTGTTGTTCTGTGCTGCCTGTGGGAATGATTGCACCTTTGAGCGTGCCATCATCTATCGCTTCGCGGACATATCGCCGCTGGTTTTCCCAAAGTAACACTGATTTGATTTGTGCCATTATTTATCCTCCAATTTTAGGTCTGATTAGCTGAATTGTTTAAAATACTCGTCGATTTCATCTCTTAACTCAATGCCTGCTTGTTCAAAAGCATCCAAAAGTTCTGTATACGTCCCCTTTCCACCAATAAAATCCCAAAATTCTTCTGCTATTAAAACTTCATGATCCATATCCAACATCCCTTTTGGCATCCATCGTTCATAAGGTTTTGGTTCATAAGGATTGTAAGGAACAGCAAAAATTGTATTCACGACTACTTTTGTGTCTCTTGCTAATTCAGCGGCGGTCCACTCTAAAAATGTGCGTTTGGATTTTTCATAATGACTAAAACTCGGTTTTGCAGTTTTCAAATCAATCAAAAATAACTCATCATTATGATTTTCTAACCAGATGTTTACCTTTGTGAGTTTTACTCGGTTCAATGTTCCACTTCGGCAAACTTCTCTTATTTCTTGAGTTTCTAACGTTTTATTCGGATTTCTATTCACAATCCTTAATTCCTCAATGATTCTTTGGATTCGTTGTTGGGCACCAGAACTGATTTCTTCTGCGGGTTTAATTTGATTTTTTGCAACCCTAAACCTCCCACTCGCTAATGCAATCGCTACGGGTTCATATATTGAAATCCCAAATGTCACACTTAAGGATTGAATGAAAGAATAAAATGCCATTCTATCTTTACCAAGAAGGCGATAGTGAAATGGCATGTAACTTGTTTCAGGACGATAGGACTTTAGTTTAGAGCGCATACAATCCTTAACTTTTTCTTTTATCATTGCCTGCCGTTGTAAAGACATTACTCAATTCCTTTTAGTATATCAATAGAATTTCACGTTCCTTTACTTATGACAGAAGAATATTCGTTGCGAACGCTTGAGTCCTGCAAAATGTAGTATACCATTCAAATATCTAATTGTCAAAATTATTCAGTTCGGTTTGCTACGGACCATTCTCAATCAATAGACCGCCAAGTAGTTATCGGTCTCCCACCGGCTGACGCTCAAATGGTAGTTGCGCCACTCCTCACGTTTGACCTGAATGTAGTAATCGGCATATTCATTACCGAGCGCATTTTTGATAACTTCGTCTGCTTCAAGCGCATCTGCGGCTTCACTAAGTGTCGTAGGTAAAGAGTCAATACCGCGCCGCTGCAGTTCATCTTCTGACACTTCGTAAAGGTTATCCACATTTTGTTCCCCAGGATCAATCTGATTTTCAATACCATCCAAACCAGCAGCAAGTAAGGCAGTCGCCGCGAGATAAGGATTTGCTGCGCCATCCGCTAATCGGTTTTCAATCCGTCCGGGGGCAGGTGTCCGAATCATCTGCGTTCGATTGTTCCCACCAAAAGTAACGAAAACAGGTGCCCATGATGCTCCCGAACGCGGTGCCCTCCGAACTAAACGTTTGTAACTATTCACAAGCGGATTTGTAACCGCTGTGACCGCTTTTGCATGTTTGAGAATACCACCCGTGAACCAATATGCAAGTTGAGATAAACCATTTACATCATTCTCATCAAGGAATAGGTTGGTCTCGTTGTTCTCATCCCAGAGACTCATGTGGAAATGTGCACCGTTGCCTGTCAAATTGGTAAAAGGCTTCGGCATAAACGTTGCCAACAACCCACTTTCTTCCGCAAGCGTTTTGACCATCCACTTGAAAAAGGTGTGTCGGTCTGCTGTGGTAAGTGCATCTGCATAAGTCCAGTTCACTTCAAACTGGCAGGTCCCATCTTCATGGTCGTTTGCATAGGGTTGCCATTCCAATTCCTGCATGTATTTTATCAGAGTCGTCATCATATCAAGGTTACGATACAACGCTTTTAGGTCGTAGCACGGCTTATCCAAGGTATCAAGTTTATCCCATGGAGTGTATTGACCATCTTCATCCTGCTTTAACAACATGAATTCCGCCTCAATGCCGACGTTGAAGACGTAGCCTTTCTGCTTAGCTTTTTCCAACTGCTGCCGTAGGATGGTCCGTGGACAATAGTGCCAAGATTTTTCTTCAACGAACATATCCCCTGCAACCCACGCTAAGTTTTTTCGCCACGGCACAATTGTGAGCGAATTAAAGTCAGGGATGCTTGCCATCTCCGGATCATGAGGATACTGTCCTATCTCCCCTGCAGCAAAGCCACCGAAACCTGCCCCTTCTTTCGCCATATCCTCAAGATGTGTTGCTGGAATCACCTTCGCCTTCGGTGCCCCGCTCATTTCTACAAAAGAGCAGAGAAAAAACTCAATACCACGCGCTCCCACTAAAGATTTGACCTGATCTAATGTCATAAAACCAACCCCTTGTTTGATCCAATAATCATTTATAAACGGTAGAGCCTCATTGAGATAACCCGTAACTGAAAATACTGGAAAGTTTTATTCTTGTATTTTGAATTCAAATTGGATTTCGACCAAACGTGCAATTGCATTACCGTTTTTCTTTGCTGGTATATACCTGCTGTTTTTCAATGCTTCAATAGCTGCTTCTTCCAGCCCATAACCAAGATTCGTTAGCACCGTAATTTCTTTTGGGATGCCATCTATATCAATAGTTGCTCGTAATATCACTTTGCCTTCCTTTTTTAATAATTTTGCCATCTTTGGATAAACAGGTTTCACTATAGGCTTAGTCTGCAGTGGTATTGTTTCTGTTTTAACAAGGTCAAGCGAATCGGTTGAACTGATACCTTTATTTGACACAGCTTGTGTGAGTTTGCCAAACGAGGTTTTTGTCGATGCTGACTTTTCAATTATAAAAATAGGTGTTAGTTTTAAAATCGCGAGTTGCGTTGGGAGAGATACACTTTCTCTAACTTCAAAGGATTTCGATCCATTCCTCGTTGAATTTTCAGAAATTCCAACATTTGAAACATCTAAATTCGCTAAATTGAAGGTATCTTGCGGCTGCGGCAGGTCAGTTGGAGTAGGTACCGGTTCCCGCTGGATATGAAGGGCTTGTGGGTATGGAGGTTTTGGATCATATCCCCCCGGCGGATGCGGATGATGCGGATGCGGATGATGCGGATGAGGTTTTGGATCCTCTATGGTTAACAACTCCATTAGTGAAATATTGTCCTCAAGCACTATTGGATCTGCTATACAAAAAACGCCGATAAGGATTGCAAGGATTGTATGAAACCCAATGGCAAATGCAAAAGCAAATGTGTTACGAGTTCCCGTTTTCTTTACGGTGATATGGTGTGTCTTATCCTTCAATGTTACATACAATTCGCTTTTTTGGCTTTCGTTAATGCGAACACTCTTCAACATGATTGGCTTTTTCGGTTTTGTCTGTTCAAGGCGAATCTGTTGAATCTGGGCAAGAATATCAGTACTTCTGTTCATTGCTTTTCACCTATTTCCCCAAAATATGCTTTAATTGAAATTGTAGCACGTCTCTACTTGAAAGTAAACTTTTTCAGTTTGCGAACAGGTTATTTAGTTTTAAAAGTTTTCCGTCATTGAGGTTTACTCAAAGTTAATACCCCAGGCTGGTAGGTGCGGTTTCCTAACCGCACCGCATCCTATAAGGCAAGTCGCTATGAGAGTTTTTGATCCAAATCCGGTGCAGTTAATAAACTGCACCTACCGGCCGGGTATATAGCAGGTGTTTAAAATTCGTATGGTGAACTTTGAAATTATTGGGACATATTTTCTGTAGGAGCGATCTCCGAATCGCGACCCGTTTGTAGGAGGGAATCGGAGTTCCCTCGGACAACTAAAATGTCCTGTTAATTCTAAAGTTCACTATAAATAACCCTGGTTACGAATTTCTGACTTGAAGACTTTTATAGAAACGTATTTTTTGTTGTATCTTGAAAACTATGGTAAATTTTAGAATCGTCAAAGCACCCTGCACAATTTTAATAATTTCCACGCAATGTTAAACTCACGATACTGTGATTATAGTTAAGAAAATCAAGTATCGGGTCTAATTCGTTGGTGCGGTTTTGCGTAAATTGATAATCAGCATTTAGTGTCAAATAGGGAGTGAATTTCCAATTAACCTGGGTGTTGAAGCCCCATTGTGTATCGCTTCGATTATCAGCATCTTCTATAATATTCCGGGTTTCGTCCCGAATTTGTCTGCCTTCAAAACGCACCCAAACACGTGAAAATCGGAGTCGAATCCAACGTTCTGTGTCAAATTTATAAAATGTATTCAACGCTGCCTCAGCACTTGCGAAGTTAAAGAAATCAACGTTGGAACGGTTGAGAAAAAGGTTAATTTCTTCTTGGAAAACAAATCGGTCCGCTGCTGTTTGTAACAACTTTGCAGTGCCGGAATGCCGCCAATCAATTCGGTGTTCACCGTCCTCAAGTCCAGTGACTCCTAAGATAAGGTTGTTCAAATTGGTTTGGTAACGCCCATGCTCAATTCCGTATTCTATTTTTCCAACCATCTGTTTAAGCAGTCCAAACTGAAGACGTGTAGTTGCTTTATGATTGGTAGAACCGATAAGTAAAAAATCTTCTCTCAGCTGGGCTGCATCGTCAAATCGGTGAATTCGGAGATTGTATTCTAACACACGCCCAAAACGAAGACCTATCTGCCGTTCAGTGCTGTTGTAGACGTTTAGCATTCTCGTTAAACTTTGAAACTGATGGGAAGCTGCAAATTCGGGTAAATCTGTAAAC
Organism: Candidatus Poribacteria bacterium; assembly: GCA_028824125.1. GTDB lineage: Bacteria > Poribacteria > WGA-4E > WGA-4E > WGA-3G > MSPOR6. The sequence continues at coordinate 10,676 of JAPPES010000097.1, read as the reverse complement.
GGACGAAAACTTAATTCAGTTGAAGCAACATCAGTGAACGCATCAAATTCGTTGAGTTTTCCATCTGCTCCGTTGTAATTTTCAAGTTGCGGAGAGTATTGCAACTTGAGACGTAGTTTATCCGCAATTGGTAGTTCCCCCTGTAAATTAACACCTAAACGATTAATAAAACCTTCAAGTTGCGGACTTTCCTGTCCAGCAAGACTACTGGTGTAAGGATCAACGCTTAGTCCAAGTTCAATGTGATTGTTAAAGGTATTAGAGAAATGCGCGTCAATTATAAGTTTTGCGGGATCAGTTTTAGGCGGTTCAGGTTCAAGTAGGAGTTCCTGCCCGAATTCGTTCTGAAATTGCGCAAAAATAGGTTTGAATTGTCCTGTTAATAGTAGGCTATAGATCAATACACTAACCCAAAAAAAGAGCTTAATCTTTTTCACACACTCACTCCAATTCATAGTAAATTCCAAAATATAATTTCTTACACTTATACTATAGTTGGACAGTTTTAAAATTTTTTAGTGATAAAAGCAGGCATCCTTTCAGAACGGACAAATACTATTTTTGAAAGGACATTCAAATGGTTCTTCTTTCTCGTTTAGGTAATATGTTATCAGACTATCAACATCTTTTCAAGTATAAAACTGGACACACCCTCTACACAAAATTCATTTGCAATATAGACAGACGTATGCTAAAATAATTCCAATTATAGCGTTGTATCGTATATAGAGGAGAAAGATGAATTACGCAGAACTGCCGATCCCACAACGTCAGAGAGACGAAATTCATCGGATTTTATCGGACATATCCGATAGAGACGGAAGCGTAGATAACAACTCTATATTGCGAAGTCTACAAGAACTTGCCACTGACGATGCAGATATCCAAACCTGCTTTGCCGACATCGTTATCCCGTTGTTAGAAACTTGTCTAAATTCCCCTAACCCTGAAGCAGCATTAAATAATTTTTCACGTTTCACCCTCGTAACGTTTAGTCGAAAGTGGATTTATGAACTTTTGCGGGATGCACCGTTTCTTATGCCAACTGTGATGCTCAGTTTCGGAGCATCCTCATATCTATCCGATATTCTGATTCGCAACCCGATCTACTTTTACGACATCATTGATGCAAGCGTGATGGACACACCAAAGACACGGGAACGTATGTTCGGTGAACTTGCTATGACACTTGGCAGATATAGAGATGTTGATCAAAAACTTCGGATCATTCGGCGGTATAAACGGCGCGAAAGCCTCCGCATAGCACTACGCGACCTGCTTCAAGTAGCAGCTGTTGAAACCACAACTCTGGAGATGAGTAATTTGGCAGAAGCAACATTACAACACTGCTATGAAATTGGATGTGCCCAAATAATGATGCCGAAGTTTGGGACTCCGCTCAATGAAGAAGGCACAGCTCCTTGCCGTTTTGCTGTTATCGGCATGGGGAAATTTGGTGGATATGAACTCAACTTTAGCTCTGATATAGATCTAATCTTCGTTTATTCAGACGAAGGAAAGACCGATACAGGCTTTGATAATAGCGAATATTATGCACGGTTGTGTGAGTTTCTAATTAAGGCAATGAGCGAAGTGACGGCGGAAGGCTATGTGTTTCGTGTGGATATTCGTTTGCGTCCAGAGAGCAGTGCTGGTGTCATCATTCGGTCTATGGAAAGTTATGAAAGTTATTACGAAGGATGGGGAGACTTATGGGAACGCCAAGCGTTAATAAAAGCACGTCCTGTCGCGGGAGATATAGCATTTGGAGATGAATTCATCCGAATGATTCAGCCGTTTGTGTATCAACGCTATTTAGATGGTGTTACACTCAACGAAATTAAGGTTGACATTCGCAATACAAAAGCCCGTATAGAGGAACGACTCATGGGGGAAAGGACAGACCTTGAAAAGCATGTAAAACTCGGTCCGGGGGCAATTCGGGATATTGAATTTACCGTCCAATGCTTGCAGATGATACATGGTGGACAGCGAAAGTCGCTCTGCTCTCAGAATACATTGGAGACACTTGAAGCATTGAAGGCTAATGAGCTGTTGGCAGCGGAAGATGCTGACGCATTGTCAGCAGCGTATCGATTTTTACGAAGGGTTGAAAACAGTATCCAAATTGAAGCAGACCAACAACGTTATTCGGTTCCAACAAAAGCGGAGGAAGAAATTCAGCTTGCCAGACGTTTGAGATATTATAACGCACCACTTGATACATTTCGGCAAGATTACCGAACCCATAAAGAGCACGTCCGTAAAATTTTTGAAAAAGTGATGGACGTCCATGAACCGGATCAATTAGATATAGCGGTGCTGCTTAGCCAAGATGATCCTGAAGAGAAACAAGCGAAATTGGGCAGGTTCGGTTTTGAGAATGTGCGCGAAGCACATCGCTTGTTGCGACAACTTGCCAACGGTAGTGACGGACAGCAGTTTTCCCCCACAGTCAGACGGACTTTCTTCAAACTCGCCCCAACTCTCTTGAAATGTTTGCGTGCAGCCCCCGATCCAGATATGGCACTTCGCTATTTTGATGCGTTTGCCGCGAAGGTTGGCGCACGCAGCAGCTACTATACGATGTTCATGGAAAAACAAGAGACACTTGAAGCACTTATAAGTGTTTGCGGTTCAAGCCTTTATTTAGCAGATTTATTGATTGCAAGCCCTGAACTGTTTGACCTGTTAACAGTACCGACTTTCACTGAATTTCCTAAGACACTCGCTCAAAAACAGGAAGAGGTTGGACAACTCCTTGCGGATACACCTAAGGTTCATGTGCTTAGGGCACTTAGACGTTACAAAAACGATGAGATTTGGCGGATCGCCTTGCGAAACATTCTCGGCAATGCCGATCTCCCTATGACGACCGAAGAACTCTCCGATTTAGCCGAAGCAATCCTGCAAGCCATCTACCCGCAGATTGACTCACAGCTGCGCGAAGAACACGGTTCTCCCTTGAGTGATGATGGAGGACCTGTGACGTTTGCCATCATCGCGATGGGTAAATTTGGCGGACGAGAACTTAATTTCAGCTCAGACTTGGATGTGATGTGTGTCTACACGGCGGACGGTAAGACAACTCAAGGAATGCCCAATTCGGAATATTTCTCAATCCTCGGCTTAGAGTTGGTAAAGCAGCTCAGTGGGGATCACGACATGAGTATTTATGAGCTTGATCTACGGCTCCGTCCCTACGGCACAGGTGGTGCGATAGCGTTGCCGTTGGCGGGATATCAGAATTACTATGACAACACCGCAGAAATCTGGGAACGTCAGGCACTCACACGCGCGCGGGTTGTAGCAGGAGATGTGGAAGGGGTAGGAAACCAATTTATGGAAATTGCACATGCCTTTTGCTATAAGCAACCACTCACCGCTGAAAATGTTGCAGAGATTGTGCGGACACGCCAACGAAAAGAAGCACAAGCCACCCGAAAAACAAAACCACGCCGTAGACGTAGCGGTAAAGTTCAAAAACCTGCTGCTAATGTAAAATCAGGGTATGGTGGACTTGTTGATATTGAATTCGCTGTGCAGACGCTGCAACTTATCCACGGAACTGAGGCAACTTCTGTCCGTGTACCGAATACACTCCTTGTGATTGACAGATTGCACGCTATTGGCGTTCTGACAGAAGCGCAGCGCATAGGATTATCGGACGCGTACAAATTCCTTCGGCGCGTCGAAAACGCGTTACGGATTGTTCATGATCGCGCTTTGGATGCCCTACCTACAAATCGCGCAGAATTGACACAATTGGCACGGAGGCTTGGATACACTGAAACTGAAGGCACACCTATAGTGGAGGCATTTTTGCAGGATTATGGTAGGTGGACTGAGAAGACTCGTGCGCTTTTCAATGAGATTCTTGTTAATTGAATCAAGAACGTAGGTTGTGTAGAGCTTGCGACACCTGATGGGAACGTATACCATACTCAATGTAGGCGCGTTTTGCAAACGCGCCTATATCTGTCCTAAAGTCTAACAGCACGTTACAAAACGCGCCGTTTATGTCATTTTTAGTCTGATCTCGGCGCGTTTTCTAAACACGCCTATATTGGAAGGTTACGTCTGTTATCCGTTACAAAAACACAAAACCTTAAGAGGGCATATATGGCATCTGAATCGTCACCTATTAGTTCCCGTTTCCCGAAAAATATAATTATATGCATCGGGGACGGAATGGGTTTTGAAGCAGTCAAAGCCGCCGGCTACTACGCATCAGGTGAAACAGGGACGCTGTCCTTTGAGGCATTTCCTCACCATGCAGAATTGAAAACATACGCAGCAAACACACCGATGACCGACTCTGCCGCTGCTGCTACAGCCATAGCAACAGGGTACAAAGTTAACAACGGTGTTATCAGCATGGAAATCCCCGGTACTGGAACTCCGTTGAAAACACTCCTTGAGATTTCTCAGGAATTAGGCAAAAGAACCGGACTCGTCTCAACTACCTACATTACCCACGCTACTCCCGCCGCATTTGGTGCGCATAACCCGCAACGGAACAACCTTGGTGAAATTGCCCATGATTATCTCCATCTTACCCGTCCCAACGTGCTCTTGGGAGGAGGCGGCAATGGAATTACAGAGGAAAGAGCTGAATCCGCTGGTTATACCGTCGTAACCAATAGGGAGGCACTGTTTACCCTCAACACCGAAACAGAAACCTTTGTTTCCGGGCAGTTCGGTCAGACCAATATTCCGTATATGTTTGACGGCATTAATAATCTACCACATTTGTCAGAGATGGCAACCGTGGCGTTGGATTTCCTTTTTAATACAGACGATGGGTTTTTCCTACTTCTGGAAGGTGGGCGTATTGATCATGCTGGACATTCTAATGATATTGAACGCCAGCTTTTAGAGACAATTGAATTTTCTAAGGCAGTCCAAACCGTTTTCAATCGGGTGTCAGATGATAAGGATACCGTTATCCTTGTCACAGCAGATCACGAAACGGGTGGTTTGCGGGTCCATAAAAACAACGGACAAGGAGAAGTGCCAGATATCTCTTGGTCGACTGGTGGACATACCGTGAACAATGTGCCGCTTTACGGTTGGGGTAAGAACGCAGAACGCGTTGAAGGTGTCATGAACAATACGGATTTGATTAAAGTAGTATCGGGTGATGGAGATTTGGATGGGGTTCAACTCACGCTATTATAGTAATATTATAGTGGATTTTACAATTAACTTACACCTGAGCTGTAGGAGCGATCTCCGATTCCCGACTACCAGTGGTTTCGTCGTGATTCGGAGATCGCTCCTACAGAATATATGTGAACTTATTTACATAATTTACTATAAAACGTAGGCGCGCTTTGTAAGCGCGCCGAGTAACAAAGTTTAGTTCTCAACGCTACCCCTCTGAACGGAGTTGGATAAGTTTATTTACAGCATGGATATACGCCTTGGCACTTGCCTCAATAATATCCGTACTTGCACCGTGTCCCGTGATGATGTGTCCATTGTCCTGTACCTTCAGCGTAACTTCACCGATAGCGTCTTCACCTTCTGTTACCGAACGTATCTGATAATCAATTAAGTTCAGTTTGATTTTGACAATTTGGTTAATCGCCTTAAAAGCTGCGTCAACAGGACCATCGCCTGTGGAGGCATTCTCAACTATTCCTTCCTCTGTGCGGATACCGACGGTGGTTGTTGGTGAAATCTTCGTTCCACTGACAACTTGAATGTAGTCAAGTTCAAAGGTAGCTGGCACGGTACGAATTTCGTCGCTCATGATTGCCTCAAGGTCAGCATCATGAACAGCTTTTTTCTTATCTGCAACGCGAAGGAATCTTTCATAAACCTTCTCTAACTGCTCTGAATCCAGTTCATATCCGAGTTCACTCAGGCGATGTTTCAAGGCGTTCCGTCCAGAACGTGGACTGAGAATTATTTGGCTCGTTTGCCAACCGATTTCTTTCGGGTCAATGATTTCAAAGGTTACACGCGACTTAATAATCCCATCTTGGTGGATTCCTGAACTGTGTGCAAAAGCGTTTTCGCCAACAATCGCTTTATTCGGTTGCACCGGAATACCCATCGTGCGACTTACACGTCTGCTAATAGGAACGATCTCTTTGGTGTTAATATCGGTGTAATACGCTTTAAAGTAATCGCGTCGCGTTCGGATTGCCATAACCACTTCTTCAAGTGAAGTATTTCCAGCTCGTTCACCAAGTCCGTTAATAGTGCACTCCACTTGTCGTGCGCCTTGCTCAATTGCTATAAGACTGTTTGCGACCGCCAACCCTAAATCGTTATGGCAGTGAACACTTATGACAGCATCATCAATATTTGGGACATTTTCCTTGATGCCTGCGATAAGACCACCAAATTCAGCAGGCACTGTCCATCCGACAGTTTCAGGGATATTGACAACATTTGCACCTGCAGCGATAGTGGCTTCAACCACCTCGTACAGATATGCCAATTCCGTTCTGCCTGCATCCATCGGAGAAAACTCAACGGTTGCATCGGGATGATCAGCACACAAACTCTTTGCATAGGCAACCGCATCTACTGCCATTTCAAGGGTTCTCTCTGGCGTTGTGCGGGTGATGCGTTCCATGTGGATAGTTGATGTACCGACAAATGTATGGATACGTGCGCGGGGAGCATCCTGAATCGCTTTCCACGCCGCCGTTATATCCTTTTCAACAACGCGGGAAAGTGCGCAAATTTCAGGCCCCTCTACCTCATTAGCTATACGTTGAACAGCATCAAAATCACCCGGTGACGAAATTGGAAAACCAGCCTCAATGACATCAACATTTAATTTCGCGAGGTGTTTGGCAATCTCCAATTTTTCTTGAATGCCGAGAGCGGCTCCGGGAGTTTGCTCCGCATCTCGGAGTGTCGTATCAAAAATATAAACCTTTTCCTGATTAGTTTCAAAATCGTCCACGGTTATTTCCTCCAAAAAGGTACCCATCATTGTAAGTTAAATCACTTCACAATGGAGTTAAGTTAGAATTCACTTTGTGACTTATATTTCACGTCCGACAGCAATTGCAATCGGTTTTAGTTCTTGCATGAGCGTCTCAAACTGATCGGGAAACAGAGACTGTGCACCATCACCTGTCATAGAATTATCTGGGTCATGGTGAACTTCAAGTAATAATCCATCTGCACCTGCGGCAACGGATGCTTTCGTCATATCGCACACCAAACTGCGGATACCGGTTCCATGGCTTGGATCAACGACGACAGGCAAATGGCTTAATTGGTGAACAACAGGAACTGCGTTGAGATCCAGTGTGTTGCGTGTGTGGGTTTCAAAAGTACGGATACCTCGCTCACATAGAATGACATCTGGATTCCCTTCAGAAAGAATATATTCCGCAGCAAGCAGCCATTCTTCAATTGTTGAAGCCATACCACGTTTCAGAATAACAGGTTTGCGTGCTCGCCCCACTTCACGCAACAGATAGAAGTTTGTCATGTTCCGCGTGCCAAGTTGAAATATGTCCGTATGTTCTCCGACAAGTTCAACTTCATCGGGCGTCATCACTTCTGTAACGATGCCCAAGCCTGTTTCGTCTTTAGCTGCGGCGAGCATTTTCAAGGCATCTTCTCCGAAGCCTTGGAAACTATACGGACCTGTGCGAGGCTTAAACGCGCCACCTCTAATAAAGCCAGCACCAGCTTTTTTTACTTGCTTCGCTATGGTTACAATCTGTTCAGTACTTTCAACTGCACAGGGACCCGCCATAACTGCTAACTTCCGACCCCCAATTTTCGTCCCGTTTGTGGAGATAACAGTCGGTTCCTCCCGAAACTGGCGGCTTGCCAATTTATATGGGGCAGTGATCGCCATTGTCCTTTCAACGCCCGACATTGACTCCATCGGAATATCGCCAAGCAATGTTTTATCTCCTATTACACCGATGACGGTGCGTTGTTCGCCAGTTGAAATCTGTGCTTTCAACCCTACACTCTCAATCCGTTTGACAATTGCGTCAATCTGATCGGGTGTTGCATCCGTTTTGGTAACGATTACCATGGTTATCAATTCCCTCCGACAATAACTCTGTTTCAAGTCAATGTTGATAATTTCTAAAAAAATAACCCAACATCGGATTGTTATCGACGCTGGGTAGTGATATATGAGATTGATTAAAACTTTTTCATGAGTGCTTACAAACTATCACCACCTACCGCCGCAGTACAAAAACGGGAACAACCCGAGCGTAAAGAGCGCCCAAAGGCTAAAATAATAGTTCCGTAAAAATGTGAGAGCGGACTGTGTTCCACTCATCCGTACTGTAGAGGTGGCCATGTGTTCAAACTTCTGCATCACAAAAGATCCTAAATTTCTTTGGTTGTAAGCCTTTCTCGGTTTTCTTGCCTTATAAAACGTTATTCCGAACAAAACGTTTAAAATTTTTAAAACTACTTTTAAATATGATAACACATTTTATAAGGTAAAGTCAAATTTTAATTGTATTTTTTGTTACAAAACAGTTTAAGCAATCCAAACACATAATACTATTTTTTCATTGATCGCTTTCTTGTATCGGTGGTGGTTCATTGAATTCCACACCCCGCGCCTCAGCCTCTCTTCGCCTACGATCCCACGCTGCAACTTCTCTGTAAACTTCCGCTTTTGCCTCGGCTCTTGCCTCCGCTATCATTTCTTTTTCTCTTCTGATATGTTCTCTGAAACGCCGTAACATGATGTCTGCTCCCTCCCCTAAAATAATCAGCAAAGTTGATGCTGCTATTATTTTTGAGATGTTATCAACTACAAAGTAAAGAGAATCAATTACTTTGTAGTTTTCAAGAAAACGCTGGTGCAAAATGACACAAACGATAAGCATTACTACATAGAAACTGAACCACAAGATAGTATTTTCAGCATCTTTGACGGTAAATATAGATGATCGTTTGTCTTTGTCCTCTATAGCGTCTTCCTTTTCAAGATTTTTCATCCTCGCTTGCCTCTTTATAAAATAACATGTTTTGAACTGAATTTCAAGAAAGATTAACAGGACTTATACAATAAATTGCGATCATAGTAGATTTTAGAATTAATTGGATATGCTGCACCAGCGAGGTTAGGGAACCTCGTCAGCAGTCGACTGAAAGTGTCTATTTATCCTACGCTTCTCCAAGCACAACACGATGATAACGTTTTTTACCTGCACGCAGAAGCAACGCATCCTCTTCTAACAAATCAGCATCAATGATAACATCTATAGTCTTATACTGCTTCTCATTGACATAAGCACCTCCTTGCTGAATTAGACGGCGTGCTTCACTTTTTGATGTGGTTAAGCCAACTTCATGAAACAACTCCATTATCGGAATGCCTGAATCAAGTCGTTCTGTAGAGATTGTAGTAGTCGGCATTGCATTAAGGTCAAGTCCGCCGCCGCCAAATGCAGCGCGCGATGTTTCCTGCGCTTTGTCTGCCTCAACCTTTCCGTGTGCAAGTTTCGTTGCTTGGTATGCAAGTACTGCTTTTGCTTCGCGGATTTCATCATGTTCCAAGCTTCCAAGTCGCCTAACCTCGTCCATCGGTAAGAAGGTAAAAAATGCTAAAAATCGCTCAACATCGCGGTCATCAATGTTAATCCAATATTGGTAGAATTGGTAGGGTGATGTTTTATCTGAATCAAGCCAAACTGCACCGCCAGCGGTTTTTCCCATTTTTGCACCACCGGCTGTTGTGAGCAGTGGAAAGGTCAGGCCGTGGACACGTTTCCCCTCAATCCTACGCACCAGATCGACTCCAGCAAGGATATTGCCCCACTGGTCATCACCACCGAGTTGAAGAACACAATCGTATTTTTGGAAAAGACACAAATAATCGTACGCTTGCAGCAATTGGTAATTAAACTCAAGGAATGAAAGCCCCATTTCGCGTTCAAGTCGTTGCCGATACCCTTCAGCTTTGATCATCTCATTGACACGAAAATGCTTTCCGATATCGCGTAGAAATTCAATATAGTTTAGGGAAAGCAGCCACTCAGCATTATTCAGAAAAAATCCTGCCGTGTTACCTAAATCAAGGTAACGTTGTAGTTGTTGTAAAATACTTGCTCCATTTTTTTCTATCTGTTGTGCAGAGATCATTGAACGCATCTCTGTTTTATCAGTCGGATCGCCGATCACTGTTGTGCCGCCACCGATGATTGCGATCGGCTTATGTCCGCCGCGTTGCAGATGTGCCATCGCCATAATTGGCACAAGACTACCGGCATGGAGACTGTCCGCTGTTGGATCGAAACCTGCATAATATGTTATTTGATTTTCAGAGAGTAAACGGGAAAGCTGCTCTACATTCGTACACTGTTGAACGAAACCCCGCTCTTGTAGGGCCTCAAAAAGATTTGACATGGGAGTTATCCTTCCAAGAAATTTTACATTTTATGGTAATAATGTGAGTTCGGAAATAAAGTAATGTGAGCTGGATGTCCAACAAAATCGAATTTGGGTATAGACAAGTGGGTGTTTTTCCCTATTTTCACCATAGTCGTCAATTTAAGGAACATAATCTCTTGTGGGAGGCGTTTTCAACGCCGATAAATCGGTATGCAAAGTAGTAGGCACACGCCGTGTGCCATATATATTCCCAAAGAATGTGTGGCGGACAGCACCAAATCAACGGTATGAATCATGGCGAATGCCATACGCGCATTCGTCTTTAG
>JAPPES010000030.1 GCA_028824125.1 Candidatus Poribacteria bacterium | reverse complement strand
ATGTCAATACATTTGAAACGAATTCTCGTTGAATAACAAGCCAAAGTGTTGCCATGGGTATATATGGAGTATTCAAAGGGTAGTAATTTACTCACTGTGTTCCGGTAGCGGCGTTTTTAAGGCGTATTTACCTCGCGTGGTGCACAAGACATATACATTATTCAACGGAATTAGTCATTTTGGAATTGAGAAAAAATAAATTTGACAAAAAATACGAAAAATTCTATAATATTTAGAATGCCATTTGGTAGCGAATTTCATCTGTCTTGTTTGAGACAGTCGCTATATCTGCCGAGTGGAATCGGAATGGCATTTTCAGGAACGCCATTTGGTAGTGAATTTCATCTGTCTCGTTTGAGGCAGTCGCTACATCTGCCGAGTGGAATCGGAATGGCATTTTCAAGAACGCCATTTGGTAGCGAATTCCACCTGTCTTGTTTGAGGCAGTCGTTATATCTACCGAGTGGAATCGGAATGGTGTTCTCATCCCAAACCTAAAGGATCGGGCTTCCACACCGAAAATGCGGTAATACCACAATTATTTAGGACTTACGCATTTTTCCCGTTTTTAAGCATTCCAGCATTTTTAGTAGCACAATTTATTGTGCGTTTATTAGCGATGATACGCGTCAATTTTAGCAAACGCTTTATTTTTGCGCAAGCTCTGTATACTATTCTATTCGTAAAGCTTCAATCGGGGACAATAACGATGCTTTTATGGCAGGATACAATCCGAAAAGGATACCTATTACAGACGAAAATAGAACCGATATTAATATCCACTGGACTGAAATAGCAGCTGGCCAGTTTGGAACTATTTTGACAATCTTAACAGCCAGAAATGCTGCACCTTTACTGACGAAAACGCCCAATCCTATTCCAAGCACGCCGCCAACGCCACACATCACTATTGATTCCATTAAAAACTGTAGCAGTATATCTGTCTGTTTTGCGCCAACGGCTTTCCGCAATCCAATCTCGCGAGTCCGTTCACTGACAGCGACTAACATCATATTCATAATCCCGATACCACCCACAAGTAACGAAAAACCAGCGATGCTTCCTAAAGCAATTTTTATCACTGTACTGATTTTATCAAGCTGCCGCATGCCAGACTTCATGTCCCAAATGACGAAGAAATCATCTTTGTTCCGATGCCGTTTCCGTATTGTCGCTTTGACTTCTTCCATTGCAAGAGGGATATCTGATACTTCCTTCGTTTGAATTGATAGCATTTCAATCTTATCGGAACCAGTAAACCGCACCTGTGTCGTTGTAATGGGAATAAAGATTTGCGCGCTCAAACTAAATCCGAACTGAAGGTATCGCTGTCGAGGCATCATAGTGCCGATAACTGTCATACGTTCCTTCTCTCGGTTGTTCCCCGCACCTCTTGCAATTTTTATCTCTTTTCCTATAGGTGATTCCTCTCCAAAAAGGTCTGAAGCAACTTCTGCACCAAGTACACAGACTTTTGCAGCATTTTCAATGTCTTCATCTGAGATAAAACGTCCCTCTTGGATTTCCCAGTCCATTGCTTCAGCATAAGTCGCATTCACACCGTTATAACCGGTGCGGACCTCAGCTCCGCCAGCGACTTGTGCAAGAACACCACCCCACGCAGGAATACGAGGCACTGTTAACTTAACAGAAGGGCATTCTGCCTCAATTGCTAAAACATCTTCATATTTGAAGTATTCATTAGAGCGGTTTGCAACCCAAACGTCTCCGACTTTTTTGATGTTTACGCAATACATCGTGAATTGGTTTACGCCGCCCTGTTTCCGCGCCTCTTCAAGCACTATCGTTTTTGCACCGTCCCCGATGGCAATCATCGCTAACACGGAAGCCACACCGATGATAATACCGAGCATTGTCAGCAAGGAACGTAGCTTGTTAACATTGATTGCAGCAAAGGCGATGGATATCCCTTCACGAATACGCATATTTTTTACAATTTTGCGGTGTTTTCTGTGAGTTATACAAATTAACTTGATTCCAATTTATAGGTGCGGTTTCCTAACCGCACTATAGGCGTCAATTTAAGGGATAAATCTGTGTAGCAGTGTCTTCAGTCCCGTAGGGACGATATGTTTATAGATATGAAATGTCCATATGTCTTTAGTCCCGTAGGGACGATATGTGTCCCCCAACAACATATTTTCTACATATCGTCCCTACGGGACTAAAGAGGAATTGTTCACCGTTTTTCTATAAACATATCGTCCCTACGGGACTGAAATGTGGACAATCCCAATCGTCATGCCTATTCAGAAGGGTTTTTAGAACAAGAAATATTTTCTTAAATTGACGCTTATAGTGCGGTTTTCTAACCGCACCATAGGCGTCAATTTAAGAACATGTATCTTGTGAGTATTCTATACACATTCCACACCGCTGGTGCTGAGATATGATTGACCATAGCCTCGGAGAGGCGAAAGGTGTATAGAAAACGTTAATCCCGTCAGGAAGCAAGCCCCAGAGGGGCGAAAGGTGTGTCAGATACACACGTTACTGACTAAATTGACGCCTATGGTGCGGTTTTCTAACCGCACTATAAGCGTCAATTTAAGGATATATCCTCTTGTTGGAGTGAATCAACGCAGCATGCGCGTTTGGCATGCTGCGGGTTTCTAACCCCGATTTTATAGGGTGAGGCGGACAATATCGGGCTTCCAAAGCCCTCCAACAAGAAAATCAGGCACTAAATTGACGCCTATGGTGCGGTTTTCTAACCGCACCTACCAGGATGAATCGTGTTAATTTGGATTAGAACTATGACTCAGAACGTTCAAAACAGAGCACACCACAATGTTCTGTGCCAACGAAGAAGGTGTCTTCATCAACAATTAGAGAAGTAATAGCATCTGGAATTTCAGGTACAATTTGTTCCCAAGTCCCTGCTTTCTTTTCTAAATGATAGATGCCGTTATCATTCGCGCCATAGACAGCATCTCCCGCTGTTGCTAACGACTTAATGATTACGGTTTCTCCAGCCTTGTCGGTGATTGCATCCCAAACAACACCATCTATTGAATTGAAAACCCCTTTGTCGGTAGCGACATGAACTGTTGAGTCGGCAAAGACAATTTGATTGAAGTGCTTAACCGACTGCGGCAGGTTTGAGGTGACATCGTTCCAACTATCACCACCATCAAGCGATTGAAAGAGTTGTCCATCTCGTTTACCAACGTATACAGTCTCACCTGATGAAGCGATTTTAAAACTTCTCGCCATATTTTCACGGGTGAGTTCACAAGTTTCTTCAACTTCAGTATCAATCCACCAAGAGTCACCTGGTTCCCATCGGTAGAGCTTATAGTTGTACTCCATGTAGAAAGTTTCACCACTGACAGCGAAGTTACCATACAAACCTTCTAACATCAATCCATAAGCGAGTTGATAATCATCATCCATGTGCTCCAGTCGATTTAAAAAGACTCCTGCACCAAACTTAGGATCCGATAAAATCTCCTGCTTTGTTAATGCATCTGGTTCGCTCCAAGGATGTGTAGAAGAAGTGATTAGTATACTTTGTCCTGGAATCCTATCACCTTCAAATGCAAAAGTAACATTTCCAAAAACATGCCACATTAATGTTCCTGAATCTAATGAAGGAATCTTTTCATCATCCGGTATAAAGCCGTCAAGTGGAAGTAAATATGGTTCATCTGGAGCAATACGATAATATGCAGTTTCATTATTACGACGTATGACTTTTGCATATAGATATCCATCGTATTTGGAAATTTGGACAATTTTCGGTGTACATTCTCTAAATTTTGTTTTTACACCTAAATCTGGAATTGTCTCAGTTCCCCTCTTTAAGAATATTTCAACAGCTTCCCACGAAACACCTTCATCTAATGATTTGACCAAACTCCCAGAAACCATCGCATATAGCGTAGTGGACTTCTTGTCAGCATTATCTGCCTTGATACTGATTAGGTTATCAACACGACACTCAAACCTTGTGTTGAATCTATGCCAAGTTTTGCCACCATCTATAGAACGATGAATACCAGAAATTCCCCCAGTATAAAAGGTGTTTTCATCTAAGGCTGCAGAGCAGTTAACACTAAACTGAGTAGGTGTGATGCCAGAGGACTCTTCGGTTTTCCAAGTTTTCCCAGAATCTATCGTCCGAGCCACAACACCTTCTTCTCCACCTATTAGTAAAAGCGTGTTTCCAGATGCAAGCAGTTTTATTTCCGGTAATGTCTTCATTATCTCACGAACATCTGTTGGCGTTATATCGGTCCACGAATTTCCATTATCTGTTGAGCATAATACCCACCAGGATTGTTTTCCTTCTTTCCCCAACTCAAGGTAATTCTCTGAAGGTGTACCGTCACCTTCCAAAATATTTACAGCTACTGCTACATAAATCTTGTTGCCACTGACTACCAACGAACAGACTCTAACAGGAGCGTCAACTGGTAACTGAAGATGTTCCCATTTTTTCTCATTATATCGGTAAACACCCATAGATGTTCCGACAAACAGCGTGTTTTGGCATATCCTCAATGATTTTATGCCAGCTTTCTCTTTCAAAGTGCTTTCTAATCCATTGTTCATCTTTTTCCACGACCTACCACCATCATCGGATCGAAAAACACCTTCATTAAGGGTTAAGTAAAAAGGTTCATCTGTGATAAGCAATTCCTGGACATGTCCTTTTGGACAAGTACCGATAGAATCCCAAGTTTCGCCCTCATCAGTTGAGGCAAACATTTCATCAGATGGAATAATATAAACCGTTCCATTGTGCTCAGCAATAGGGATACTCCCCACGGTCTTTTCAGGAAAAAAATCCGAGTTAACGGGTTGCCATTCATTTTTATCCGCAGGTAATTTGTAGATGTTCTCATAACCCATCACTGCATAGATCGTCCCATCCGATGTTTTAGCTAATGTACCTACTGAAGCGGCAACACCCGGTTCATTCATCTGAATCCACTGCATAATATTTTCAGTAAAATTATCTGGCAATTCAAAGCCACCTAATGTTTCGCGAACCATCAATTCCTCCTCCTTTAATCGTTTTCTTGCCCGATGAAGTCTGCTCTTAATCGTATTCACCGGAACATCCAAAAACTCGCTAATATCTTCACAACGCATTTCACCGAGATAGTGAAGCGTTATCACAGTCCGTTCATTCTCAGGTAGTTTATTGAGAAGATGTTTCACTACCTCATTGCGTTTTTCATCAGCGGTCACTTCGCGTTGTTTATCAAGATATTGAGTATAGAAAATTTTTTCCAACTCTGCTTCAGGCATTGTATCAAGAGATACAAACGGTAGCTGCGTTTTGCGATAGGTAGCTAAGCAACAATTCTTAACAATCGCGTATAGCCATGCAGCGAAACGGTTCGGATCTCTCAGTGTCCAAAGTTTTTGATAAACCTGAAGAAAGGTGTCCTGCGTAATCTCCTCAGCGAGATGGAAGTCACCTAACTTCCGCCACGCAAACGCGTGTACCTGCTTTTGATATTTTTCTACCAAAACAGTAAACGCGCTTTGGTCACCACTGAGGGTCTGTTGAATAAGTGTAACATCGTTATTTTTCATAAGTGCCTCCTAAATGGATTTCCCTTATGATATAATGATACATGCAAAAAGGAAAAGGTTGCATAAAATGCAAGTTTTTTCAAATTCTTCTGAAAAAAGTGTGCAAATGTTTTGTTAAGAGGTAGGATTGACAGGTGTTAATTATACCAAATTAACGGAATTTATCCTATTTTTAGACGGTAGGTGTTGATTTAAAGTAGCAGGCACGCTCTGCGGGGAATCATGGCGAATACCATAACGCGCCTACCTTTGGAGAATAATCGGGCTTACAAAGCCCTCCCACAAGAGAATTAATCCTTAAATTGACGACTATAGTGCGGTTAGAAACCGCACCTACCGAGATGAATTCCGTTAATTTGGTATTATTCTAATTCAAGGTGTTCCTGAACATTCTCTTTGCCAAAAGCCCACACTTCGCCCCCAAGTTCCATCAAACGTGAAGCGAAAACAGAGTTTTCTATAGCGTCTTTGAGAAAATCGGTCAAATAGGGATAGAGAAAGGTAAGCAGAAGCGAAATGATAAGGACACTTGAGGCAATTCCTATCGCTATTCCGAGCAGACTGTTCAGCCATCCCAAAATACCTTTCTCAAAAATTCGATGGAGCCGCTCAAAAACTGTGTCGGTTACGATAGATATAATAATTATCAGGACAATAATACTGATCCATTTTGCAACTTCTTCACTTGGGATAAGTTTTTGGAGGGGAAAAGCGAGATGCTGCCACAATTGACTCGCTACAATAAGACCAGCACCGATAGCAAAAACACCCCATACACTTCGAGTAAAACCCGCCTTGTAGCAACTAAATCCGGCTATTCCAACAATGATGAGAATGATAATATCTAAAATGGTCATAATGAGGTAAGGAGATTAAATAATACCATTTCTGATAATATATCTCTCTTATGTAGCACAAACTTTTAGTTTGTGCCACATTCCGCTCCTTTTCTAACAACCGCTAATGGGCAAAAATTGATAGAAATGATATAACTATTTTTTGTAGCATAAACTTTCCAGTTTGTGCCACATTCCGCTTCATTTCTCACAACCGCTCATGGGCAAAAATTGATAGAAATGGTATTAATTTGGGATTACACGTTTTTTATACGTTTGCCGCATCGCAGTTTCAATCGGGGTGTTGTTTCCTAAATGACAGAGGAGTTGTCGGATAGAGCAGAATCCGCCATCATCAATTAAGGTCGCTACAATTGCTGCTGAGTGGAGATAGGCAATTTTCCGTTCCGAGGTTAAAAGTTCAGTAAATGGCTGGCTGAGTTCCGACAATGTTGGCAAAGTACCGTTTTTAGCTGCCTGTTGCAGGGCAAGCTTTTCAAAGGAGAGCAACGGACGCGCTACGGTTTGCGCAAGTCCTTCGTTAAGCCAAATCGGACAATTCCCGTGTGTTAGGATATCCACTAACAGATGTGTCCATTCATGCCGAATCAGCGTATATAAAACACCAAGTTCCGGCTCTCCATCAGCACAATAATTCAGATGGATATGTCCATCGTAACGACCACTTGCCCATTTCGGAATGTCCGTTTGCCGTGCAGCATCATGCGTATTTATGATTGAGATAGATATTGGGTGACGAGGATAACAGTCAAGTAGGATACCGACTTCATTATGCGTTTTTTCAATGAGTTGGCAGATATACCACACTGTTTCTGGCGAAACGGCAGACTGAACAGTCAGTTTAAAAAACTGACGTTCTATAAAATTCTGGGGATGTAGCAAATTTCTTGATGTGAAGTCCGGGGGCAGATCATTAACTAATCTACTCTCGCGGATTAGGGCTTGATAATACGCTTTTTCTTCATCGATACGCGCTTTACGCCTCAAAACTGTCGGGGAGCCAGGACATAACTCAAGCGCAATGTCTAAATAAACCAAGGCTTGTTCCCATTTGCCAACCATTTCGTAGGCTTTTGCAAGGTCAGCATAAATATGGTAACGACTCTTATCATACCTTAAGCCCGATAGATAGTGTTGAATCGATTCAACGTAACGGGCCTGTTGATAACAAGTTGCCGCCTGTTGAAAGTAGGATAAGGCAAGTGAAGACGTATCACGCACGGATTCTCAATTTCTCGGTTGTGAGAACAAAGGGGAGTAAACGCCGGTATATTTATGAATGACATGAAGCCGAATTGTAAATTTGGCGGCTACTCCCCTGCTCTCGTGAGGATTAAGATTTTTCAATGTCAATGATTTGCAAAGTAATATCTCCACACTTAAGCTCCGCCCCTTCCTCAATAGGAGCAGAATCTTTTACGCGAACCCCTTCTATATACGTAGGGGTTGAACTTCCCATATCTGTGAGAGAGACTTCATCATCTTGCATCTCAAAAAAGAGATTCAGGTGAGCCAGTGTTCGAGAATTAGTAGTTTTGACATCTTCAGGATCCTGCCAGTGCCCCTTTTCTTCTTCAGCCGGAGCGAGCGGTGACACTGGAAAAACATCGGTATCTACGTTCCCCATCGCTTGCGGACTGTAAGCCGCCTGCGGATTAAGCGTAACAGGCACCTCTTGCGTAGACTCCTGTGTTTCACCTCTGATCGCTTTCATAAGTTTTACACCTACGCGCTCTTTTGAACCAGGACGCGGTGTAACGCTTTCTGTCTCCTGAAAACGATAGTGTGCAAAATCTATCAGGTCTTTTGTCTTATGAAAGTGGTTTGATTCCTGAATATTTTTTAGTAGACTCTTCTGTTTGCGGCTGAGCTTTTCGTTCTTCAACCAACATGTATAAGCTTCTAAAATCTCAGATTCTTTAATATCGGTATCTGTATACCGAACGGACTTTGGAGTTTTTCTAAAAAACTGCATTAGTAATCCTCCATCTTTGAATATTAGATATAAAATTAAATTATTGAATCCAGCGGATTCCTTTGTTAATCAGAATTTGTCTCAGTTCCTGGGTACATCGAAAAATCCAGATTTTTACGGTTCCATCTTTCCGGTTAAGAATGCGCGAAATGTCGGCAACACTACAACCTTCAAGATGTCTTAAGATCCAGGCGATGCGGTGGTTGGGTTTCGTGACTTGCTCAAGGGCACTTTCTAAAATTTCTTGTGCTTCTTGCGCTATGATATGTTTATCAGGCCCAGGCCGCCCATCTTCATATTCATTTAACGGTAAATCATCCTGTTCTTCAAGCGTGAGCAGTGATTCACGTATCCGATCCCTCTTCCGTATCGCATCAATAATTGTATTCCGGGCAACTATATTCAACCATGCCTGGAAACTCCCTTTTTCGGGGTCCCATTTATCTTTGTCAAGTTTCTCCCAGACTTTCGTAAAAACATCAAGACTGACCTCTTCAGTATCTTGATGGTCCCCCAGCATCCGATAAGCTTTACTATAAACCCAATTATAGTGCTTCTCAAATAACTGACTAAACGCAGATTCATCACCTTGTTTAGCTTGAGTGGCTAAATAAGTATCTTCTGTAGCCGACAGATCATTTTTCGCTTGGCGCGCCATAGACTAAGCCTCCTTTGTCCTCCTTATAGCCAAAGGATTATGAAACCAATTCACTATATAATAACGAAACTATCGCGATTACGTTTCAGAAAATTATAAAATCTTTCTAACCTCACCAATGTCCAGGTAATTGTAAGTTTTACTGTATAGTAAAACTTACAATTAATGGGACACTCCTGTACCGCAATCTGTTAGATTGCGTTTTGTGGCACAAACTGGAAGTTTATGCTACCACTTCTATTGTCCATTATGTTCCATAATAGGTTTATCAAAGTGCCCCAATAATTTCAAAGTTCACTATAATAATCACACCTCTTTCCGCTTAGAAACTATGTTATCAGAATATCAACAAGTTTTCAAGTATTATATGAACTTCAATCATTTTCGCACTTATGTGATCTGTCTTTAGTCTCGTATGAAGATTAAGTTTTTAATTCGGTAATTTTCTGTCGGCATGAGGCAGGTGTACACCTCTGCTGGCGAGGTTTCCTAACCTCGCCACATTACCCAATTTATTTTTTATCTCCATGTAAACGCGCCTACCAGGGTGGCGAATCGCTAAATTGATGTCTCTGGTGCGGTTAGGAAACCGAACCTATCGGCCTTGGGTATTAACTTTGAGTAAACCTTAATAACGGAAAACTCTTAAAACTAAATAACCCTGCATGAAGATAGAAAGAGTTGAAAAAAGTTAGCAGATTTGATAAGCTGCGTTTGCATGGGATAGCCTCCTAATGCACAATGAGCTCTAATACCAAATTAACGGGATTTATCTTTTTTTGACGGTGAATCAACGCTGAATACGCGTGTGGTATTCAGCGGGTGCGGTTTCCTAACCGCTGAATTGAATAGTTGTTATCTTGTGTTATTGTACCGACATTTAAAACTTATCTGTAAACAGGTCCAGAAATTTTCCGACAAAGGAGAAATCAATGGAAAAATACCGAGTTGCTATTTTGGGGTGTAGAGGACGTGGAACAGCGGCTGCACGTGCATATCACGCGCACCCACGCACCCAAATTGTTGGGCTTTGCGATTTGATTCAAGAAAGACGCAGCACATTGGGCGATGAAGTCAACGTAACAGCACAGTTCGCTGATCTTGATGGGATGATTCAACAAACGTCACCTGACATCGTTGCGATACCCACTGGTACTGAGCTTCACTACGATTTGTGTATGCGCGTTTTAGAACACGGTGTCCACATTGAAGTGGAAAAACCGATGTGTGTTGATCTTGTGGAGGCTGATGCTGTGATCGCAATGGCTGAGGGAAAAGGCGTGCAGGTGGCCGTGCATCATCAAGGGAGAGTTGGAGCATCTATGCAAGCGATTGCGCATGCCTTCAATGCCGGCAAAATTGGTGAATTGCGCTATATGTACGGCAGTGGAAAAGGATACTACGGTGGTTATGGCTTGATGAATATCGGCACACACATGCTCAATAACATGCTACATTTTGGCAAGCGATGTGAAAGTGTTGTCGCACAATTGACAACTGGTGCAAAGCCAATCGCACCCTATGACGTTGCCCCATCCCCAAGTGGGATGGGAACTATTGCAGGTGAATATATCACGGCAACAATGCAGTATGAAGGCAACGTTACCGGCACACTACTGCAACACCGTTTTGGCAAGATGGACACCAACGCTTATGCTATGGAACTCTTTGGCACCGAAGGCAGGCTCTTTTGGAAAAGCGGTGGTGCATGGCATTTACCAACTCCGCACTATCTTCCCGATGGCATAAACGACAAGTGGGAAACGCTGGAACTTATCTACCCTGACCACTATGACCCGAAAAGCAGTGCGGCTGAAGCTGATTACTGGTTTGTTGAGGAATATATCAATGCTTTAGATGAAGGTAGAGCACATACCTGCAGTGGTTATGCCGGACGACATATCGTTGAGATGATGATGGGCATCTTTGAATCTGCAGCTTACGGTATACGTGTGAATCTTCCGCAGAAAGATCGAAAACATCCATTACTACGGTGGCGTGAGGAATCAGGATTACAACCACCAGCAGAAATGCCACGCGGTTACGGTGAGTGGTTAACGTTGGAATCCAAGCGAATCAGTCAATGAAATCGTGTGGCAGATGCGGTTTCCTAACTGAACCATAAGCGTCAATTTAGCGTTGATTTAAAAGTAGCAGGCACGCTCTGCGGGGAATGCCTAAAGACGAATGCGCGTATGGCATTCG
>JAPPES010000058.1:70532-77638 GCA_028824125.1 Candidatus Poribacteria bacterium | reverse complement strand
ATTCTATCATAAAACAGAAACAATGTTGCTTTAATTCTAAATGCTACTATAATTTTAAGAATTTTCAGTTAATGAGTTGCTCTCAGAGTTTAGGTCTTGAGGGTAGGTGCAGTTTCCTATTCGTGATAAAAATCATAAGAAAAACCGAAAACGAAATAATTCTGCATATAAAATGGGTGTGTAAAGTTTTTTGCATGTGTGTCTGAATCGCGGATTACACGGAGGACGCGGAGGACGCGGGTGGGAGGTTGGCAATATTAGTTTCTTTTCAAAAGATTTCGGCAAACTTTGAATAGGAATTTGGGAGTCCCAAACTCAATTAGCCGCGAAATCCGTGTAATCCGCGATTCAGACAACAAAATGGGAAACATCTCAGACAACGTGTCTTATTCCAAACTTTGCCAAAATATTTACACACCCTATAAAATAAATTCACTTGACAAAATCTCGGAAAACTTATTTAATAATATAGGTTGCTGCAAAATATCATGTTTGCGGCACGTTAGATTATGAAACTATTTGGGAGATATTAAAGAACATGAAAATAGAAAAACGACTTGAAGAATTAGGGATAGAATTACCGCCTCCTGCAACACCCGTTGCTAATTACGTTACCACAGTTCAAACAGGAAATCTGATCTTTACCTCCGGACACGGGCCAGGCACAGGTGAAGGTCCAATATACAAAAGCCAACTCGGCACAGATGCCACCATTGAAGAAGGATACGAATCTGCGCGCCAAGTTGCTATCGGTTTGGTCAGCACGCTTAAACATGCGTTAGGCGATCTGGATCGGATAAAACGTGTTGTGAAGGTTGTTGGTTTTGTGAATTCCTCGGCAGATTTCACGGATCAACCCGCTGTCGTGAACGGTGCATCAGATTTCTTTGTTGAGGTTTTTGGTGATAAAGGTAAACATGCGCGGTCAGCAGTCGGCATGGTGCAATTGCCCGGCGGTATTCCGGTTGAAGTTGAAATGGTCGTCGAAATTGAAGACTAACCGCTTTAAAAAAAGAAGGATAAAATGGCAGTTCAAATTGTTAAGCCTCGGATTCGTGGTTTTATCTGTACGAATGCGCATCCTGCTGGTTGCCAAGCAAATATTCAAAATCAGGTAGATTTAATTAAGGGGAATGCTACGCACAAAGGAACAGGTTTAAACGCTCTTGTTATTGGTGCGTCAACCGGTTATGGACTTGCCTCTCGTATTGCGTTGACGTGGGGATACGGTGCCAAGACGTTAGGGCTTCTCTATGAGCGCCCAGCGGACGACAGACGCACAGCTTCTGCGGGTTATTACAATACCGTTGCCTTCCATCAACAAGCGCAATATGATGGTTTTTTGGCAGCGAGTCTCAACGGAGATGCTTTTTCTGATGCGATGAAGCAGGAGGCGATAGAACAACTCAAAGCGAATTTTGGCAAAATAGATGTTCTCGTTTATAGCATCGCTGCGCCGCGCCGAATTCACCCACGTACTGGCGAAACGCATAATTCCCAGCTGAAACCGATTGGCGAATCATATACAGGCAAAACTATTGACCTGAATGACGAAACCGTTGTACCTGTAACGATTGAGCCTGCAAATGATAAGGAAATTGCTGACACAATCGCTGTAATGGGTGGCGAAGACCTTGAAATGTGGGTTAAAGCTTTAGCAGATGCAGAATTACTCGCGCCAGAGATGACGGTTGTCGCCTATACCTATATCGGCAGTGCATTGACCTGGCCGATTTATCGAGATGGCACTATTGGCAGGGCAAAGGACGACCTAAAGGTACGGGTTGACGCGCTTGATGAAAAACTTGCAAATCAATTCGGTGGTAATGCGTATATATCGGTTAACAAAGCTGTCGTTACGCAAGCCTCTGCGGCAATTCCTGTTGTCCCCCTTTACATTAGTATCCTTTACGATATTATGAACGCAAAAGGTATCAATGAGGCACCGATTGGACAGATGCAGCGGTTATTCTCGGAATATCTTGGCCCAGGACTGCAGCCTCAACTTGATAGCGAACGTTATATTCGACTGGATGACAGAGAATTGCGGCAAGATGTGACCGATGCGGTTAGTGAACGTTGGGAACAGATTAGTACCGACAATTTCCATGAACTCTCTGATTACGCTGGTTACAGAAGACGTTTCCGCAACCTTTTTGGATTTGAGGTTGAGGACGTTGACTATGATGAAGCAGTGGAGACTGAATTAGTGTTCTAAGAATGGCAACTTGTTTGGGAAATAGATTGTAAGTTAGAGTTGGGATATGGTGTGGATTTACAAACCATCCGTGAGAGAGTTCAAAATGGTAGTTATATTGTTAAAAGTCATGCCATTCTACACGCACAAAAAGAAGGTTTTCAAGTTAAACACATGGTAGAAGCAATGCTCAACGGGAGAATAATTGAAGTTTACCCGGATGATGAGCGTGTCCTGATTTGTGGACGTTCTACTCTCTTGGAGAACATTGTTGTTTATCTACATGTTGTTTGCGAATATTCGGATCCGCTTTACATTGAGTTTGTGACTGCCTACATCCCCGATGAGAATCAATGGCAATTTCCTCCATTTGCCCGCATAAAACGTAAAAGGAGATAACTTATGACACCAAAACAACCACCAATCTGTAAAGAACATAATAAAGAAAAAGAGTGGAGGCAAACCGTATTTGCTTATGACGAGGATGGTATCTCAATTCGTATCCCGAACGTCTATGCCTGGGTTTGTCCTGAAGATGGTGATGCCTCATTCACACCTGAGACAGCAGACGAATTGATTGTAGCACTACGCGAATTCGTCAACGCTGCTAAGCGTGCCAAAGAAAGGCGGTCTGTGTTGACTGAATACGTTGTTGCTGTTGAATAAACTTATTTTGTTATACAGTGTAATTACAAACAATTTCTGATAATAAGGAGAAACTTATGTCACAACCTTTAGTTACAGTTTGGAATGAATTTAGACACGAAAAAACGAACGAAGCTATCAAAAAATTATACCCAAAAGGTATCCACACCGCTATTGCCGATGGACTCGGTGAACACGGTATTGAAACGCTAACTGCTACGTTGGACGAACCGGAACACGGTCTAACTGACGAAGTGTTGGTTAAAACGGACGTGTTGATATGGTGGGGACATGCTGCGCACGGTGCCGTTGAAGACGCAATTGCGGATAAAGTAAAAGCACGGGTGCTGCAAGGAATGGGACTAATCGTACTACATTCTGGTCACTATTCTAAACCGTTTGTCCGCTTGATGGGAACGTCATGTAGCCTGAAATGGCGCGAGGCGGCCGAAAAGGAACGGATCTGGGTGATTGAACACGGACATCCAATTGTTGAAGGACTCGGCGAATACTTTGAAATTGAGCATGCCGAAATGTATGGCGAACCGTTTGATATTCCTGAACCCGATACGCTTGTCTTTATTAGCTGGTTCCCTGGTGGTGAGGTGTTCCGTAGTGGTTGTTGTTACTACCGTGGCAGAGGAAAAATATTCTATTTCCGTCCTGGTCATGAGACATATCCGATCTATTACGATGAAAATGTCCGCCAGGTGATTGCGAATGCTGCGCGATGGGCTGCGCTTGGCGATGCGCCAAAGCCCGTTTTTGGACATTCACAACCTCTTGAACCTCTCGAATAGGAGAATTTGTTTAGAACGATTTGCATGCGAGAATTCTCGATAGGAGCAAGGACTCAAGTCCTATTCTTCTTGTAAGCGGGTTCTCCGAACTCGCTTATAGGAACTATCAAAAAAGATTGACATATAGAATATTCAAATGGTATTAACGATATGAAAGGAGCAAGAATGAGAATTTTGGCAATAGGGATCACATTCTGTTTGGTATTTTACACGGTTTGTGTTTCCGATGAAAAAGGCTTTGATGCGATTTTACGCTCTGATGCGGGTGAAAAGGCGTTACGCCTTATCGAGAACAGGGATCAAAACGACTATGATGCAGGTATAGCCGCCTACAAACGTGGACACTACTCAGTAGCTCTTTCCAATTTCGAGTCAAGGGCAATGGAAGACGATCCTGTGGCACAATTCTGCCTTGGTTTTATGTACAAAAACCATAGCAAAATAGCGGCAATGGATAGGAGCTTCACGGAAACCGCGAGGGAAGCTATCTGTCGAAAAGAAACTAAAAAATGGTACACAAAAGCAGCAGATCAAGGGTATCTTCCTGCACAAAACGACCTCGGGGTCATGTACGTGAGCTTCTATGAAGAATCTGATAGAGAAAATTTTCAAGAACTCGAGATGGCGAAGGAATGGTTTCAGAAGGCAGCAGGTCAAGACTATCCGCCCGCACAGTTCAACCTTGGTATCATAACTGAACACGAAAACGCCGTGTTCGCGTTGGAATGGTACACAAAAGCAGCAGAACAAGAGTATCCTCCTGCACAAGATCACCTTGGGTCACTGTATTATCATGGAGATAGTGTAGAACAAAATCCAATATCAGCCGTAAAGTGGTTTAGAGCGGCAGCAGAACAAGGATATCCTCCTGCGCAACACAACCTCGGAATATGTTACGAAAAAGGTTTTGGAGTAAATAAGAACCTTGAGCATGCCTTCAGATGGTGGAAAAAAGCAGCAGAACAAGGTAATGCTAATGGGCAATTCGCCATTGCTTTGAGTTACCAACTGGGTGACGCAGTGGACAAAAACGATAAGGAAGCCTTGAAATGGTATGAAAAAGCAGCGAAACAAGATCATATAGATGCACAAAATAACCTCGCTAAAATGTATAATGATTATGCTCTAAAACTTAAGAAAGATGAAGAGAAGGACTACTCTGAAGAGGGAAGTAAGTACTATTTTGAAATGGCTAACAGATGGTATCTACGTGCATCACAAAATGGTAATCCTACTGCTCAATGGAACATAGGTAGACGTTTCGAGGAAAGGAAAGATAAGGTCGAGGAAGGGAAAGATAAGGTGTCTCAAGATTTCGTTGAAGCATATTATTGGTATAGTTTAGCACTTAAAAACAAGGCTGGCCTAAAGGGATCTACTGTTAAAGTTTCGGACGTAAATAAAGCGCGGGAGCGGATTAGAAAGTCTTTAGAAGATGATAAGGAATTGATAAATCAAATTCAACAGCAGGTTGATAATTGGAAACCTAAGCAACTTGTGGCCTCTGGTACGGGATTTTATGTTGACAAAAATCATATTCTAACCAATGCACACGTCGTGGTTTGGGAAGAAAAGCCGGGGAACTACCGGTTCTATGATGAGTTTCACATCCCCTACCGGCGTGTCGTGCTATTCAAGAAGAACATAGATCTTGAATTGGACTTGGCACTTTTATATGATGAACATAGGAAGACAGATGAAAGTGGAAATGTATTTGCCAACTTTAGGTTGAAGGATATTGAAGTTGGAGAAAAAATTGTCTCGTTTGGATACCCACAGGGTGACCGTCTGTCCTTTAAAGGCAATCTTACCGATGGTATTGTTAGCGGACTCTCATATCCAATAACCGCTCCAAAACCCGCTATTGGTTTTCAGCACACTGCACCGACTCAACGGGGTAACAGCGGTGGCCCCATACTTGATGTCGCCGGGTACGTGCTGGGAGTTTCTGTGTTTACATTATCTGATTTTGATTTATTAGAGGGGATGGGAGCTGATTCTCCTGAAGTCATTAATCTCGCTCAGAACATGAATTTTGCCATTGGGTCTGATGCTGTCAAGAATTTCTTGTTCAAACGCTTTCCCACTGTCCCTCTACCCTTTCACAGGGAGGAGCTGGACGCACCTGTCAAAAAAGTAAGTGGTGATCCTACTCGATCAGAGGATCTGTACAAAGCTATTGCCTTAGAAAAGATACGCGCTAAGGCTGAAAAATTTACGGTACCCGTGTTATGCTTTAAGAACAAAAAGCGGGAACCCATGTCAGTGGAAGAAATTGGCATTTATGGATTGAAGGAGTGAACGTATGCCACCATACATGCAGATTTCTGAAACCTTATAAAACGTTACGTTTACTGTGCGTTAAACTGAAACGATTGTTATTAAGAATATCGCTGCACATCTCGGCGCATTGAGGTTATTCACTATATATCCCTCAAATTAATCTTGGATAAGTGGCAGAAATATTGCAGATATAGGAGATTTATAATGTGCAAAGCAATTCAGTACAGCCTAATTTTTTTCATAATGTTCATATTCGTTGCTGTTTCTATAGGGCAGGACGCTTTTGACCAAACGGTGGCACAAATTAAGGCTCTAGAAATCAAACTTGAAGAAAATAGACAACGCGTTGAGAAAACCAGAGAACAAGGCGAATCGAAAATCGCCGAATTCCGGAAGTCTCACAAACTGAACGCCCCAAAGGATATGTTTGAATCCGATGCTGATTATGATAAGCGGATTCATCAACTGGATGCACTCGTCGCAAAGCGGCGCGATGCCCTTCGAGAACGCTACTTTGAGGATATGCAACGCTCTGTTGGAAAAGTTAGGAATCAAATCGCCCGTTTGTACCGACGGGTTTTCCCTACAAACGATGTCACTGTCACTCTCGGTACGTACGATGCCAATAATGAATTCTTTCCGATTACTTTTGAGATAAACTTAAACGAGAAAGAGCGTAGTTGGAAGTCCCGCCTGAATATCAAGAAGGATGATGCCCGTAACCTTTATCACAATTGGGATAAGGTCATCAAAATGGGCTATCTCTCAATTAATCTGGAATATTGCAGGGCGTTGGCAATGGTGAAATTAGTGTATCCGCCAATTTTAGAGGAGGGTGTTACCTGGACGTTTCATGAGGTATACGATCTTGGTGATGGCAGTAACGTAGCCTTCAGTCCGGATGGGAGGTATCTTGCAACAGATGCAACCCTATGGAAAGTGGATGGTGGTAAGAAGGTTCACCAATTTGAAGTAGACCACAATGTCAATGCTGTTTCCTTCAGTCCGGATGGAAAGTATCTCGCAACAGGTAATACACGCAATGCGACCCTTTGGGAAGTCAGTAGCGGGACAGAGGTTTGGCAACAGCAAACCACCTATAGTGTTAGTGCCCTTAGTAGTAAGAACTTTCGATCAAGGACCTGGGTACCGAAATATGCTAGTTTCAGTGCTGTTTGCTT
>JAPPES010000058.1:0-70432 GCA_028824125.1 Candidatus Poribacteria bacterium | reverse complement strand
CAGTCCGGATGGGAAGTATCTTGCTACCGGCGATACACGCAATGTGACCCTTTGGGAAGTCAGTAGTGGGACAGAGGTTTGGCAACAGCAAAACGGTTATAGTGTTAGTGCCCTTAGTAGTAAGGACTTTCGATCAAGGACCTGGATCACGAAATATCCTAGTTTCAATACTGTTTGCTTCAGTCCGGATGGGAAGTATCTTGCTACCGGCGATACACGCAATGTGACCCTTTGGAAAGTGAGCAGCGGCGAACAAATTTGGTCTGTGAAACCTGGGGGATACACCCTTAGTTTTAGTCCAAATGGAAGATACCTTGCAACCACAGACGAGGGGCACAAAGTGACTCTTTGGGAAGCAAGCAGAGGTAAGAAGGTTCGGGAGATAGAACATAATGATAGGGTCTATACTGCTATTTTCAGTTTGAATGGGCAATATCTCGCGATTGGTGGAGGCGATAGAGCAATAACATTTTACCGAATTCCTACAAACATTACTATCGAAACAGATATTACTAAAGAAAATACAATCCAAGTAGATAAAAGAGTCACCGATTTAGCATGGAGTCCCTATGGAAATCTCATCTCGGATGGAAAAAAAGTTTACCAAACGTTGCTGCAACCTGAAATCTACGAGATTGAGAAATCGACCAAGCCTGTTGTGCCTCCACGACAGCAACGCCGCTTAGATCGACCAATAGACCGGGACATTCCAATTGCGATTCGGAGTAATCCAGACGCTGTTGCAGTTGTCATAGGCATCCAAGATTACCTAGAACCTACTGTTCCGAGCGTTAAATATGCCAAACGTGATGCACAATTGGTGCGCGAATACCTGATAAAAACGTTCGGTTATGACGAACATAATATCTTACCTCGCGACCCAAACCAACTCATAACTGTGGGCAATTTTAAAACCTTGATTAGGCAGCAGTTGCGGGATTATGTCAAAAAGAATGGGACATCTGACGTTTTCATCTACTATGCAGGGCACGGGGCCCCAAGCACCGAAACACAAGAAGCATTTTTAGCACCTTACGATTTTAATCCTAATGTTGATGTCAATACCTATAATGCCTATCGCTTGAATGATTTGTATGCAGACCTATTGAAAATTGAGTGCCGGAGTTTGACAATTGTTTTGGATACTTGTTTCAGTGGGATGACTGGCGATGGACAAGTGCTCATACAGAATATCAGCCCGGTAATCTTGCCAAAATTAGAAATCTCAAAGCAGGTCTTGCTATCTCATCCCAAGGCGGTAGTGCTAACTAGTACCTCAAATGATCGTGTCAGTAATTGGTATCCAGAGAAAAAACATAGTTTATTCACTTACTTTTTCTTGAAAGGGTTACAGGGCGCGGCAGATAAGAATTCTGACAATCGCATTACTGTCGACGAATTGGAAATGTACCTGCTTGACGAAAATAACGGTGTGCCTTATTGGGCAAAGCGTCTGTTTTCGCGGAGTCAAACGCCGCAGGTTCATGCAAGTGATGAAAGTGTTATTATCGTTGAAGTGAAAAGATAAAACTACTATTGTAGACATACTCTTCGGTAATTTCGTTGGGCCAGATAATGTGGAATAGAATATTACTAACAGTCTGAACTTTATAAAGGAGATGAACGATGGAAGATACAAAAGCTAAGATAGACCAACTATTACAGGACGGTTTCATTTTATTAGAAGGGGCATTGTCACCTGAAGAAACCGAACATATCCGTCAACGTGTTAATTATGCACGCGAACAGGGTTGGGAAGAGGGCTTGAACGCAGTCGGTAATATGTGGTTTGATTCCCTGCTTGATCGTGAACCGGATACTTATGCTCCACTTGTAGGACATCCAAGCGTCCGTCCTTATCTTGAAGGATTGATGGGCAAACAGTGTCAACTACGGAGCTTACGGGCACATATCAATCCCGGTCCTTACCTGCAGGAATGGCACATGGACTTTTACGGCTATTGGCACGAAAAGCGATATGTTGAAGAACATCCGTTTGCGATGGCACCTGTCGGTATCAACACCACCTACTATTTTCAAGATAACGGTCCAGGGGACGGACACCTCAAGTTTGTCCAAGGTGGACACTTAAACGAACCACCGCATCTGTACCCGTTGGATCGCCCGAAATTTGAGGAATGGTGTGAATCACAGGAACACGTTATCTTGTATCCGAAAGCAGGCGATTGTGTCCTATTCATCAACCACATGCCGCATCAAGGTGCAAAGGAACGTGATGATATGGAGCGAAGCAATGTCGTCTGCCATTATCAAGTTACACCGATGTATGAGGGAGTTTGGCATGTTTCGCGTCCACGCGGATATCAAGGTACCTTTCCGTTTGCTTAGAACAATCCTCACTGTTTTTCGGGTGGATATTGTTGTACCGTCTAAATTCATTCTATTGATCCAATTTATAGTGAAATCTATAATTACTTGCACACAATTGTAGAGCAAACTGTTAGTTTGCGTACACTACTGCACAAACTAAAAGTTTGTGCTACAGCACAGTCTGTCGGTTTAGGTCCCACGCACCAAAAGTATGGATATATTTTGGATTTTACAATAAAAGAGGTGAAACTCATGCGAAACTTTATAGTTATGCTTTTTACAGCTGTCCTTCTGGCAGCGAGTTTGCAAATTACTTGTGCAGCCGAAGAATTGAAAGGATTAGTCGTTTATTTTAACTTTGAAAATGGTGCAGGTGAAACCGTCACCGATCAGTCTGGAAACAGACAGAATGGGATATTAGAAGGCGACACAGACTGGACCAAAGGCAAATATGGTAAGGGACTCAATTTCGGTGGTGAGAACGGAATTGTTCGGGTTGTTCATTCTCGTCAGTTTGAATTTACAGAGGGTATCACCATTTGTGCATGGATTCGTCCCACGTTGAAAAGAGGTCCAGGTGAATGGCAACTAATAGCAGCAAAGGGACCTGATACAGATGAGTTTTTCGAAATACTTCTCCATCCAGATGGTTTTATCTGGATGGGATGGAAACTCTTAGACGGACGTGTAGTTCCTCAGAAAAGTCTTAACAAGATTGCGAAAGATAAATGGCAGCACGTTGCGGTTTCGTTTCAGAGGGGAGAGTGGTGGACAGTTTATCTTGATGGTGAGGTGCTAATTGATCATCCAAAACAAGATGCCAAATTAGTGCCTGTTGAATCACCGCTGCTGCTTGGTACTGAAGAACCGCTCAATTTAAACCGCTATTATAATGGTGATATGGATGAGTTCGCTATGTTTAACCGTGGGCTTTCTCAAAAAGAAATAAGAAAGATTCAGGGAGGTATTGAAAATATCTTGGCAGTTGAACCGACTGATAAATTGTCAATAACATGGGGCACTCTGAAACAGAAGTATAATATGCGTAGTGTGTCAAATTGACATTCGCCATTGAAAGCGCCCTTGAGGTTAAAACTGCCAATTTGACACACTCATTGTGAAAATCCAATTAATTTAAACGTGAGTCCAATAAAGTAGGTCGGGGAGAACAACGTGAAACCCTTATGTGTCAATTTAGTGCCTGATTTTCTTGTTGAAGGGCTTGGAAGCCCGATTTTGTCCATCTCACCCTGTAAAATCGGGGTTAGAAACCCCTCCAACAATAGGATATATCCCTAAATTGACAGTTATGGGAAGAACAATGTGAAACCCGACAATTTAACACATCTCTGGGGTCGTTGGGTCTCGTTGCGCTCTACCTAATCTACACTTGAATCCTATTTCGAACTCACGTTAATTTAATGGAATAATGTTGGCATAGATATTGCACTTATATTTTACTAACGATTAAAATAATAAACAATTTATGGATATTGGAGATTAAAAATGGGTAAAGTAATTGGAATTGATTTAGGAACAACAAATTCATGTGTTGCCGTTTTAGAGAGCGGTGAAGCAAAGGTGATTGAAAACGCAGAGGGGAATCGGACGACTCCTTCAGTTGTCGGTTTTACCAAAGAAGGAGAGCGTCCCGTTGGGCAAGTAGCCAAAAGACAAGCTATCACAAACCCTGAAAATACAATTTTTTCTATTAAACGGTTCATGGGACGAAAATTTAACGAACTCGGAGACGATACGTCCCGCGTGCCTTACGAATTAAAAAGCGACAAAGATGGCGATGCTGCTGTAAACATTGAAGGTAAAGAATACTCGCCGCCCGAAATATCAGCGATGGTTTTGCGAAAAATGAAGGAAACCGCAGAGGCGTATCTTGGGGAAGAGGTTACACAGGCAGTTATTACTGTGCCTGCCTACTTCAACGATTCGCAACGCCAAGCGACAGCAGATGCTGGCAAAATAGCAGGTTTAGAAGTTTTGCGGATTATCAACGAACCGACCGCTGCTTCACTCGCCTACGGGTTGCAAAATGAAGGTGATAAGAAAATCGCTGTTTATGACCTCGGCGGTGGCACGTTTGACATCTCTATTCTGGAAATCGGGGATGGCGTGTTTGAAGTGAAAAGCACAAATGGGGATACGCACCTCGGTGGAGATGACTTTGACCAAGCTGTTATAGATTGGATGGCGCAGGAATTTCTCAGTAGCCAAGGGATTGACCTGCGGAACGACCAGATGGCACTGCAGCGCCTAAAAGAGGCAGCAGAAACTGCAAAGTGTGAGCTTTCCAGCACGCAACAGACAGACATCAATTTACCCTTCATTACCAGTGATGCCAGCGGTCCCAAGCACCTTAACTTATCGCTCTCCCGCGCAAAACTGGAACAAATAACGGATGATTTAGTCCAACGTTCCCTTGAACCGTGCAGACAAGCACTCTCCGATGCCGAAATACAACCTTCTGCAATTGACGAAGTTATACTCGTCGGTGGGCAAACACGGATGCCGAAAGTACAGGAAGCTGTGCAGCAACTCTTCGGAAAAGAACCGCACAAAGGTGTTAACCCCGACGAAGTTGTTGCTGTTGGTGCAGCAATTCAGGGCGGTGTGCTCGCTGGTGATGAGGAAGTCAAAGATATTCTGTTACTGGATGTTACGCCCCTCTCACTCGGTATTGAGACGCTTGGTGGGATGTTTACGCGGTTAATTGAAAAGAATACCACGATACCGACTAAGAAGTCTGAGAAGTTCACAACTGCGGAAGACAACCAGACTGCTGTTGATGTGCATGTGCTTCAAGGTGAACGGGAACAAGCTGTTTACAACAAAACGATTGGCAGATTCCGCTTGGGTGATATTCCACCTGCCCCCAGAGGCGTTCCCCAAATTGAGGTTACGTTTGATATTGATGCAAACGGTATTCTCAATGTATCTGCTAAGGATACTGCCACGGGCAAGGAGCAGAAGATTACAATCACTGCTTCTTCCGGACTTAGCGATGCGGAAATTGATCAAATGATGAAAGATGCCGAAGCACACGCTGAAGAGGATAAACAGAAACGGGAAGAGGTTGAGACACGCAACCGAGCTGATTCTTTAGTCTATGAAACCGAGAAAAACCTAAAAGAATTTGGGGACAAAGTAGATGATGCGACTAAGGAAAAGGTTAATGCTGGCGTTGAACGCGTCAAGCAGGCACTGGAAGCGAGCAATAATGCTGAGATAAAATCTGCAACGGATGACCTGATGCAGATATGGCATGAGGCGTCAGCGCAGCTTTATCAACAGACTGCAGGTGCTGATCCTGGAGCTGCGGACACTGCCCCTGAAGATACTCCTTCTGAAGAGGCTCCACCTGAAGATGTGGTTGATGCTGAATACGAAGTCGTTGACGAGGAGGAGAATAAGGACAAGGAGTAGGCAACCCACTATAACCACCTATTTCTGTCCAAGAGGTGTTATTATGTCTTATAGTGAGTTTGCCTTAGAAACCGCACAGAAAACGTTTCAACTTGATACGGTTCGGTCTTTAGGGCTTTTCTCTGAAATAGAACCAGTGGAACCAAGTACTTATCTCACGATGGGGTTAGCGCGAAAGGCATCATTAGCTACCGCCATCGGCACCGAGAAAGCGCGGTCGGAACTAATTGTTGCTGATGTACTCGTTGACCTTCTTCAGCACTTTGATCATAGCATTAGTCTGTTTTCTGGGATTGAATTCAATGTTGACGCTGAAAAAGGTTTGACCGGCGTGTGTGATTTTTTAGTGAGTCTATCACCTGAACAATTTTATTTGGAGTCACCTATCATCGTTCTTGTTGTGGCAAAAAATCTTGACTTGAAGCTTGGGATCGGGCAATGTGTCGCAGAGATGCTTGCCGCCCAACGTTTTAATGCTGAAAAAGGAAATGACATCCCTACTGTTTATGGCGCGAGTACGACAGGGTTGAATGGTTATTTCTCAAGTTGCAAGGAAAGTGTTTACAACTTGATATGTCAACCTATACGATTGAGCGGTGTGACAGAATCCTCGGAATCCTTGCCAGCATGGTATCACAAAAGGCGTGATTTATCCTCGGGGTTTATCGTTAAATCCTAAATATGCGACTCACTCTTTGTAGGCACGGTTTGAAACCGCGCCTACAAAGAGTGAATTTACTATAATCAAATCCTTTAATAACCGAGCAACGCAATCCCCTCACGATACGTCTGTGCAGATGTCTGCAAAGCACCTAACTCATCATCTGTCAATTCAATCTCAATAATCTCTTCAACACCATTCGCACCGAGTTTAATCGGAACTCCGATATAGAGATCGTTGATACCGTATTGTCCGGTGAGATGCGCAGAACACGGCAGCAGTCGCTTCTTATCCAAGATAATCGCTTCTGCCATCTGTGCCAACGATGCACCTGCAGCATAATATCCACTTGTCTTGAGAAGATTGACCACTTCAGCACCACCATCGCGAGTGCGTTGTGCCATCGCTTCTATCCGCTCTATTGAAATCAACTGCGGAATTGGGATACCGTTGACAGTAGTATAACGTGGTAACGGCACCATCGTATCACCGTGCCCACCAAGCACGAGGGCATGGATGTCTTCTACCGATACACCCAGTTCAAGCGAAATAAAATAACGGAACCGTGCCGAATCCAGCACGCCTGCTTGCCCTACGACTCGGTGTGTAGGAAATCCTGATACCTTCCATGCGTGGTAGGTCATGATGTCAAGTGGGTTAGTGAGCATCATGATTATAGTATCTGGTGAATGCTTCACCACATTTTCTGTGACACTCCCAACGATATTGGCGTTTGTTTGCAACAGGTCTTCGCGTGTCATGCCCGGTTTACGTGGGGAACCCGATGTGATAATCACTAAATCTGAGTCTGCGGTTGCGGAATAGTCGAGGTCACCACTAATTGCAGCGTCGAACAGTTCCACTGGTCCCATCTCTGCCATATCCAGCGCCTTACCTTGCGGCACACCATCAACGATGTCTATCATAACGACATCGCCAAGTTGTTTCTGCGCGATCAGGAATGCTGCTGTTGCGCCGACGTTACCTGCTCCGATTACACTAATTTTCTTTCTTGCCACTTCTTCCTCCATTAAATAAGAATTGAACGTAATTTGTATAGGTTATTCAATATTTTGTGTGTCCGGTGTCACTGGCGGTTCGCCATTCGCAAATTTTTCGGTTTTCTGAAATTAAATCTTCTTGAATTTTGTCAAGACATCAAGAATATCTCTATCAATTTTTCATTTAGTGATAAAGGTGATACTAACCTCGGCTTCGATACCAACAAGGTCTCTGACTGTCCCCGCAATCTGATATTCGGTTTCGTTGCTGAGTTCTTGACCAGCATTTCCTGTAAGGGTGATCGTATCGCCATCCGTCGCGGATGTCCAACCAACATCATCGCCATCCATTAACATGAGGTCGCCTGTGACAGGTTCGCTGAATGTAACCTCTATGCCATCTTCAAACACGTCCGCGGGGTCAACGCCTTCAGCACCATCCTCAGGACTGCTGGCGGTAACTTGGGGTGCGGTTTCATCTGCGGCAACGACAGTATAATTGAGCGTATGCCCGTCTGCACCGCCATCTTCCCAAGTAAAATGAAGGGCAAGAGCACCCATTGGGAAACCATCGGCGGGTGCCGAGATGTTACGCGTCTTACCAGTACCACTAACTGTTCCAGCACTGGCTAGTACGTTTCCTGGGTCGATATCAAATACAAGGGTGATAATGCCGTTTGCTGCAAGATCTGTCCCATCGGCGGGTGTAGCATAGGAAAATAGAAAGTCAGGAACCCGTGGACCTTTTTCATTTTTCTCGCAGCCAATCATATAAACTGCAAAAGTACTATATATAATTAACACAAATATTCTAAAGATTTTTTTCATGATTGCTTTCTTGCATATATGTTGCGTCTATACAAGGATATTTACCTCTCACCCTGCTTACGAATTGCAATAACTTCCTCCAAAATACGTTTGTGAAGATAATAGATCACATACACCATTACAAAACCGATGCCAGCTAACAAACCTACACTAAGCATAATTTTAGTTTTTAATGACATCTGTTGTTCTCTTGTAAACCGTAACAGAATGTTTCTACTGAAAGTTTTCAATAATTGCTTCACCAAATTCAGATGTGCGAACTTTTGTTGCACCCTCCATTAACCGTTCCAGATCGTAGGTTACTTTCTTTTGGAGAATAGTCTTCTCCAATCCAGCGATAATCAGATCC
Source organism: Candidatus Poribacteria bacterium (assembly GCA_028824125.1). GTDB lineage: Bacteria > Poribacteria > WGA-4E > WGA-4E > WGA-3G > MSPOR6. The sequence goes on along the minus strand of JAPPES010000058.1, from coordinate 61,824 downwards.
GCAGCTTCTTGCCAACCAATATGTTCCAGCATCATCACTGCAGAAAGAATAAGTGAACTCGGATTGACAACATCCTGATCCGTATATTTCGGTGCAGTGCCGTGGGTTGCCTCAAAGAGTGCGACTTCATCGTTGAGGTTGCCACCCGGTGCCATGCCGATTCCACCGACCTGTGCCGCCGCAGCATCCGAAAGATAATCACCATTCAAATTCGGTGTGACAATTACATCGTATTCATCGGTTCGTGTTAAAATCTGCTGTAACATGCTATCCGCAATTCGGTCATTAACGATAATCTTACCATCTGGAACATTACCATCATATTCGTCATAGAGTTCCGCTTCCGTAATGGTTGTGTCAGCAAATTCCTCTTTAGCGAGTTCATATCCCCACGCACAGAAAGCCCCTTCAGTAAACTTCATGATATTCCCTTTGTGAACAAAGGTAACGCTGCGTCTGCCGTGGTCAATAGCGTATTGAATCGCCATGCGTGTCAAACGTTTCGTCCCGAAAATACTTATCGGTTTGATACCAACACCAGAGTCTTCTCGAATCTCAACTCCCATTTCGGAGCGGAGCAGTTCAATAACCTTTTTCACTTCCGGTGTTCCCTGTTCCCATTCAATTCCAGCGTAAACATCTTCGGTATTCTCACGGAAGATGACAACATCCATCTTTTCAGGATGCGTAACAGGTGCTGGCACACCTTGAAAGTAACGGACAGGACGCACACACGCATAAAGTTCAAGCACCTGACGTAACGTCACGTTTAAACTACGAAAACCGCCACCGACGGGGGTTGTTAGCGGTCCCTTCAGTGCCACACGGAAATGCTCAATCGCGTTGAAGGTATCTTGTGGCAACCATTCGTTATATTTGTCCATGGCGTTTTCGCCAGCGTATACATCAAACCAGACAATCTGATTTTTACCACCGTAAGCGGTTTGGACAGCAGCGTCAACAACGCGGCGGGTCGTCTTCATAATGTCTCGCCCAATGCCATCACCCTCAATCACAGGAATAATCGGCTTGTTCGGTACAACCTTATGTCCATTGGATGTCTCTATCTTTTCACCTTCTGTTGGGACTGTTAATTGGTCAAATTCAATCACTGGGATTCCTCTCTGATTCGCACAGAATCTCTATAGGTTTAGCTCACATTTTCTATTTAATAGGGACTCATGACCGAAGTTTTTCCTATTGGTCAAATGCATTTGCTCCTGCCATCCGATTGTGTAATGCAACGACCTCATTCGCAATCGTCATATCATCGGAAGGCTTAGGAATAATATCGGGGTCTGGCGGGATAACGGGTCGGATAATCTTGAGTTGAAGTTGTTCGCGGGCATCCATCATCCAACCAAATCCACGGAAGATATACGTTAAGAATGTCCTATCGGTTTCATAAATACCCAATCCTTCTTGGACTGCCCACCCGCCAAAATCTGTGTTAGGGGTTAAGCGGAGCGGCGGTTCGTTTTCACGCCCCGGACGCACAACGCCTTCAATAAACGCTATTTGGTAGATGCGTTGCATAATGGCTAACCGCATTTTCTGTTTATCGTTCAGTTGAATTTCCCCTTTATCCACTGCCTCCAGGAAAGGATTGAAATAGATCGCAGGACGTGGATCCTGTTGAATTTCATCTGCTCTACCAGCAGCAGCGATTTCAGGATGTCCGAAGGTTGGCAGTGCTGTACGCATCCGTTCGCGGATTGCGTCTTCTCTCTCAGTGGTCCCAAGCGATTCTATCTGATTGATGAACGCTGTCATGTCGTGAATAGCGCCGAAATGTCGGTCACCATCTAAAGCCATCTGTGCAGCAACAAAGAAGTCGGAGACTGCACCCGTATGTAAAGTAGCGAGATAGCGTGCAACAACGTTTGAACCCGCGGAGCCGTGGTGTGTTTGTATAACGCCCATACGTTCTAAAATATGTGCTTCAATAGGGCTTGCTTCTCTACCTAAAAGGAGACTATAACATGTTTGGAATGCGGTCTTTTCACTTTTTTGGTGTTCCGCAATAAGATCGTTCGCTCGCATCGCCAGAACTTGTGGGTGCAAAGCACTGCTTTCCCGTAACTGGTGTCGCATGTAGACAGATATTGTACCTAATGCGACGTTTTCCATGTGCGTATCGATAAACTCTGACAGTAAAGAGCCGGGATCTCTTGTGCTGTTTATTCCTTCTTGGTCTGGAATACTAAGCTTACGAAGTGTTGAAAAATGTTGGATGGCTGCTTCAGGTCCAGCTTCGGGGAAGGCTTTAACAAAATCTGCAACCTGATTGATGAGGCGTTGATTACCTGTTAGACCGTCTCTGCGGGTTTCAGTAAACTGATAAAACTTTTTGTCTATTAATTCTGAAAAGAGAGCTGCTTCGTCTATATCATCGGAGGGTTTTTCAGGTCTTCTGCCGAAAAGACCGGCAAAGATAACAAACGCGGGGCTGAGTCGGTTGGCAATAATCTCACTCTCTGAAACAATACCACGAATTCCAAAGCTCCGAATATTCAGAGTAATTTGCGTCCCTCCGCAATCCACGGCGGTCTGGTGTAACACGGGATTCGCAAAAACATTTGTGGATTGCGGCATAGAACTAAAACTCTTTAGTACCGCAGCAATTTCTCCTTCGCCTAACGTTGTCGCCTTAGCCATCGACTCTGTTACAGGAGCATACGTCGAGGCTTCGGGAACTTCAGATACGATTTCTTTGACCGCCGCTGCCCGTTTTGCCTCCAAATTTTTATTCAACATGAAATCTCCTTCGTCAAAAATCTGATTTGTCCAGAAACATATAACTATCTGAAAACGCTGCTTGCAAACCTGCCTAAAAGTTGCGCGTGGACAGATGGGATTTTCAGATTCCGTTTTTTTAGAAAGTTTGCTAATTGGTTGTTTTATGTCTTTAACATATTGTATAAAAATTCTGATTAAAAGTCAAGATAAAAGGTTTTTTTCGCATATTGGCATTTGACGCTTGACATCTTACTTAGCACAAGATAAAATAAATCATAAGTTTAAGAATTAGTGAAATCTGGGTAAGATAGGGGAAGTAATGTTCAAAGCAATTACATTTGATTTTTGGCAAACGCTTTATGCGGATACGCTTGAAAATTGGCAGAAACGTCAGGCTATACGGGTGGATAATTGCCATAAATATTTGATTAACCAGGGTTATTCATGTAAGGTGTCTGATATAGAAAATGGAATGGAAGATGCTTATGGTGTGGCGACATCTCGATGGCATCAACACAGAGGCGTATCTGTCCAAACATGCATGCTGAAATTTGCTGAAACACTTGAACTTACGCTGGATGAAACAGAAATTGCTTCCCTGATTGTGTGTCTTGGCAATGCGTTTTTAGCATCTCCGCCTATTCTTATATCGCATATTAAGCCGGTACTGGCGAGACTCAGTGAAGATTATCCACTGGGGATTATATCAGATTCTGCTCTCACACCAGGCAGTTATGCCCGGCAACTAATGGAACGGGACGAAATTCTGCATTACTTTTCGGCATTCACATTCTCCGATGAAACGGAGCGGACAAAGCCCGAAACCGTGCAATTCAATTCTACCCTGCAGCAGCTAAACGCTGAACCGGAAAATGCAGTGCATATCGGGGATATTGTGCGGACAGATATTGTGGGTGCAAAAAACGCTGGTATGAAAGCAATTCGATTCGCAGGATTCAACAAAACAGAAACAGATGATACACTCAGCGATGCCGTGATAGACGATTATCGGCAATTGGAAGATACCATTGCTGAGCTTTTAAAATAAACCTCAATGGAGGAAAACGATGAAAAATGTATTGGTCACAGGGGGAACCGGTTTCATTGGCAGCCGAGTCTGTGATGCCCTCCGCGGAAAAGACTACGCAGTGCATGTAGTGTCTCGTGACCCTGCACGTGCGAAAACAAAATTACAATCTATTCAAGAAACCCACGGTTGGAATCCCGAAACAGAGCAGCTGCCATCAGAGGCAACATCTGACGTACGAGCAGTCATCCACCTTGCAGGCGAATCGATAGCTGGCAGGTGGAACGCCGAGAAAAAACGGAGAATACGAGACAGCCGTATCCTCTCTACTCGCAATCTTGTTGCTTCCTTTGTTGATGCCGATACTAAACCCGATGTACTTGTTTGTGCTTCAGCAATTGGGTTATATGGTGACAGCGGAGACGAAAGCTGGACAGAGGAATCGCCTGCAGGCACCGATTTTCTCGCTGAAGTTTGCCAAGAATGGGAAACAGAAGCACATAAAGCGAGTAAATATGGCACACGTGTCGTTTCGGTTCGCATCGGACTTGTGCTTGGTATAGGTGGAGGACTTTTGGAACAGGTGCTTCCGCCCTTTAAAATGGGGGTTGGTGGTAAACTTGGCAGCGGTAATCAGTGGATGTCGTGGATTCACGTTGATGACGTGGTTGGCATTGTGGTACACGCTTTGGAAAATGAAAACATTAGTGGTGCATTGAACGCTACAGCACCTACTCCCGTTAGAAATATTGAGTTTACGAAAACGCTCGGTAAGGTTCTCCGAAGACCAACGATTTTTCCTGTCCCGACGTTCGGGTTGAAGTTAATGATGGGTGAATTTGCCGACTTTGTTGTGCTGAGCCAGAATGTTCTCCCTGAAAAAACAGAGGCGAGCGGTTACGAATTCCAGTATCGCACCCTTGAATCTGCCCTCCGGGATTTACTATATTTGACACATAACAATTAAGTATGTTATAATATATCGTAGTGTTAATTATATCACTCGGTAATCAATAGCATGCGAAATGAAAGGACTACCGAGTTGGGATGGCCAGACTTTTATCCAGCAAACTGTCCGCCTCTGGGACGGTTTACCATCTTGTGCAACACGATCCACCACAAACGGAAGATTTTATAACTTACTATTACTATGAAGAGAATCCAAAGTTTTTTGAGAGTAATCCTCATCTAACCTGCAAAGGTTGTGGCGTTTCAGTTTATGCAGATCTGAGAGACATTAGACGACTCAAAAAAAGAAGTAAAAAACTCAAGAACAGACATATTGCTGAAGGGGAACTTAATCCAGCCCTTGGTAGAATTCAACACACACCATCACGAAGGAGGAAATCTCATCATACTTGGTGGGTTCCCATTGGAGTAGAGTCTTGGTCTGTTTTTAAGGTAATAAGCAAATAGAGAAATAGTAATTCAAAATGGAGGTATGAGGTGGCTGATATACTCAATATCCCAACGTTAGGTAGACTTGAAATTGTAGAAATCTATGACTACTACGATCAACCTGTACTTTTCTCTTGTAAAAATATAGTAGGTGATCTTTATCTTGTTGTTGCTGCTGATGAAAACGACCAATATGAAACTTGGCTTTATGCGAAAGTTTCCACTGAACGTCTCAATCACATTCAATCTGACACAATTGACCTACATGATGCATTTGTGAATACCGAAGATGGTTCTGTACTTCAAGTAAAGTTTCCATACGATGAAACTCTGCCTCTGACTGAACTCGTCAAATCAAGTCAAATACCTGATGATATGCTTCCAGATCCTGGTGAATACCTTGATCTTAAACCGAAAGGACCGCCGTTACCATTTACTATCACTGGTGCTTTAATAGGTGTTTTATTAAGATCCAAAACATTTGAAATAGAAACTGTAGAACAGACCTATACTGGATATATTACAGACGAAGCCTATGAGACTGTGAAAAACGCGACATTGAGTCGAGAGTACACCGCAGAAATTCAAGAAGTCGTCCAAAGAAGTGGATCTACAGATAAAAACACTAATCCAACATACCTCCTCTTGAGTCTTAACTGAAAAAGGAAATTAAAAAATGCGATTGAAAGATAAAGTTTTGTTAATCGGTGGTGCTGGCTCAAATATGAGTCGCGCATCAGCACTACTTTTCGCACAAGAAGGCGCGAAGGTAGCACTTGCCGCACGCACAACCGAAAAGATGGAAGAGACAGCGGAACGTATCCGTGCAAACGGAGGCGACGTGCTAACACATCAGACCGATTTGACAGATACCGCACAGGTGGAGTCTCTTATTGATACAACGGTTGCTGAATTTGGTGGTGTTGACTGCTTTATTCACGCTGCGGGTGGATATTTCTCAACTGAACACGATATTTCCGCCATGGATCCTGCGTATTGGGATGGCGCACTGCAAAACAACTTGCAAACCCTTTTTAACCCTGTCCGTCTGCTTGTGCCAATTTTAGAGAAAAGAGGCGGCGGGTGTATTCTCACTATTTCCGCTGGGGCGCGCGTACGCCAAGATGCAAACGCCGCTTACGCTGCCGCAAAAGCGGGCATGGTAGCTACAGCAAAAAATCTTGCCAAAGAACTGTATGATAAAAATATCCGTGTCCATGCGTTATGTCCGGGGATTATCTGGGATCCGTTGCCAGAAGGAGAAATCGCTCCAGTTGCGACACAATTAGAACGTCTCGGCAACCCCATTGACGTGGCGTTTGCTGCGCTCTGGCTCTGCTCGGACGAAGCGGCGTGGGTTACCGGATTGGAATTGACAATTGATGGTGGTGATGCGTTGTTCATTGATTCGCCAATTCGGCGAGAAGTTTTGGCTTAATATGTCTATGCCCTCCGCGATTCAGACATCAAAAAACGCAATTGGAAGGGGACTACTGTAGCATAAACTTCCAGTTTGTGCGTTTTATTTCACGAATTTGGTCTTTGAGTGAATCAAGTTACTGTAGCATAAACTTCCAGTTTGTGCATAAAACGCGATCTGAAAACGGCTTGTCATCACCACAAAAACCCTTCCGCGTAATCTGTGTCATCCGTGTAATCCGCGATTCAGACTATTAACAAAAACTGGACTCACCATTACATCTTGACATCTTTTGCAAAACAGGTTATCATATTGTTAACAACATGCTTAATCTGCAAGACAAACCATCAAAAGGAACATTCAATGAAACACAGACACAATTTTTTGTGGACATTCCCCAGAGTCGCTATTATCGTTTTTCTTCTCGTTTACACCATAAATCCCGCACCTGCCCAAACCACCCTCCCTGCCGAAGACATTGCCGAAAAAGCGTTAGCAGTGACAGTATACTTGGAGATGCAGGATAAAAACGGCAAAACTTTGGGCATTGGCAGCGGGTTCTTTGTGAAGTCCAACCTTATTGCTACCAACTACCACGTGATTGAAGGTGCAGCAAAAGGCACTGCAAAGTTAGTTGGTAAGAACACAACATATAATATTGAAGGCGTTACAGCAACAGACAAGACAAACGACCTTGTACTTCTGAAGGTAACGGCGTACGGGACCAAACCGCTTTCTCTCGGTGATAGTGATAAAGTTCGGATTGGTGAGACGGTTTATGTTGCAGGTAATCCGAAAGGGTTGGAAGGCACGTTTTCGGATGGTATTATTAGTAGCCGCCGAGATAAACTCACAAAAGAACGACTGCAGATGACTGCACCGATTTCTCCCGGAAGTAGTGGCGGGCCTGTGTTAAACCGTAAGGGTGAAGTTATTGGTGTGTCTTTTGCTGTCTATAAATCTCTGGATGCCCAGAATCTTAATTTTGCTATACCTTCAACCTATCTCCAGAAACTGCTCGAGAAATCAAAACAAGCGGAACGTTTTCCCCCAACTATATCTGCTGAGACCTACTTTCGATGGGGAAATGCGAAGTACAAAACTGGAGATTATGAGGGTGCCATTTCAGACTATACCACTGCTATTCGGCTCAAATCAGATTATATCGTGGCATACAACAATAGAGGAATGGCAAAGGGTCTTTTGAAACGATACTCTGATGCGATTGAGGATTTCGACACTGTTATCGGACTCCAACCTGATTATGCCGAGGCATACGTCGCTCGAGGTCTTATGAAGGATCAATCAGGACAACATTTTGCTGCAATTACTGATTATGACACCGCCATACGACTACAACCCAATTTGGCCGCGGCATATCACGCTCGGGGAAATGTAAAGAGTAAGTTGAAACAATACTCTGCTGCAATTGCAGATTATGACATCGCTATCAAACTAAAACCTAGTGATGCCGATACATACCTCCGTCGGGGGATTGCGAAGCACCAATTGGAACAATACTCTGCTGCAATTACTGATTATGACACCGCCATACGACTACAACCCAATTTGGCCGCGGCATATCACGCTCGGGGAAATGTAAAGAGTAAGTTGAAACAATACTCTGCTGCAATTACTGATTATGACACCGCCATACGACTACAACCCAATTTGGCCGAGGTATACTACAATCGAGGAGTTTCAAAGACTTTTTTAGGTCAGATACTGGAAGGGAAGCAAGATCTTCACACTGCTTTGCGGCTTGCGATAAAAGCGAGCGATGCAAATCTCAAAACTAAAGTTGAGGATACGCTGCGTATTCTCAATGAGTAAGCCGGGAAGGTAAAGCGCGCCTACCGAAGAATGGAGGGAAGGGATTACAAATTGTTCGCAACCTTAATCCGATTTTGTGCGCGGGCAAGTGCCGCTTCAGCACGCGGACGATTCAGGTCGGGAGCATCTGCAGCAAGTTGTTCTGTGGCACGTTCAAGTGCATTTTCGGCACGTGCTACGTCTTACATGATACAACCGTGTTAATTTTTCTTGTGAGGTGTTGCTACGGGGAGGGTGATATATTTCCACCCCTCTTTTTTACGTTTTACCGATTCTGCTTGCAAATAATTATAGAGTTCTTTGTGTGTTTTGAATTTTGCCGCGAACTCATCCTTCATTCGATAACATTCTTCAAGGATAGGATCCGTCTGTGTATCAAGATTCTCTTTCATTTGTATCTCCTCAATTAATTCTGTGGGTGTGCAAAGGGTTGTCGGTTGATAGCCGGCATCACGACAAACTTCGTTGATATGCTGCCGCTTGACTTCATTCACAATGTGTCTATAGTTCCAAGAAACAAGGTAGTCAATGCTGTGGACTGTTGCTATAGCGATATGTTGTGCATCTGGTAATGAGGATTCTGGCACGGCACCAGTATCTATTAGGTGTCTTGCAAAAGCATCAGCGGCTGGTGACAGATGCAATATTGTTAACGCTGCCAATACATCTCGCCGACGCTGCGCTGCCTCTGAATCGCCCTCTATTGCTTCACTAATAACTATATCTGAAATGAGAAACTCAAAATTGTCGAAATATTCTTCCCACAACTGCTGACTGGCTTGTTGTCGTGCTGTTACCGTCAAATTACTACTGGGGCGTGCTACCAAATAACTGATTACCGTCGTCTCAATGTAAACTTTCGGTTTTATTGTTGCGTAGTGTATCATAAAATAATGTTTTTGTCAAAGAAGTGATGCTTACGAATTACCAGCAACCTTAATCCGATTTTGCGCACGGGCGAGCGCCGCTTCGGCACGCGGACGATTCAGATCCGGCGCATCTGTCGCAAGTTGTTCTTTGGCACGTTCAAGCGCACTTTCGGCACGAGCTACGTCAATATCCGATGCCCATTCTGCTGTTTCAACCAATGCAGTGACACCAGTACGTAGCACTTCAAAAACCCCGCCGCTTGTCGCTATGGATCGTGGTGTGTCCGATGATTCATTGACCCGTATTTCACCGACATCTAAGGCTGTAAGGAAAGGGATGTGTCCATATAGAATCTGGAAGTTGCCTTCGATTCCGGGCGCGTTAACGCTGGTTACATCGCCTTCATAAATCAGTTTTTCGGGTGTGCGTATTTCAAGGTGAAAATTTCTGTTTAACATCTTTTAACCTTGCCTAAGCGTTTGTTAGAGTTGATCTTCAATCCATTCATCGTCATGGTCAGGATTATAGATTAGCCCTTTTTTGATATCTAAACAGAGATCGAGCATTTCCAAAATCATGTGTCCCACGAGGACAGGCACATTATTCGGTACATCTGTCACCTCGATTGTTCCGCTTCGTTCCAAAACTGTAAATCTGACTTCCGAATAGATAATCCTGTCTACGATGCCGTTCGTCGTTCGGGCTTTCCTACTGCCAACGGGTGTCAAACCGAGTCGTTCAATGAGGGTTTTAGGTAAGGACAATCGAGTTGCACCGGTATCAACGATTGCATCATCAACAGTTATACGTTTTACCTCTTCAGATTTGATAATGCCTGCCTCGGCTAAAATCAATTCTGTCCGATTTGCCAATTCAATTTTTGTTGTGTGTTTCATGTGCTACCTCTGTAGAATTGTTTGAGAACAAAACCGATGCTGTGGTGCATTTAGGATCTGTTTTTATAGTCAACCCCTTAATTCTTTGGACGTGACTGTATCACAATATAGACAATTAGTCAGCTGCTTCTTCTAATTCTGCTTTTTTTGCTTGCTCAAACGCTTCGTCAATCGTGCCGATATAACGTAGCGACTGTTCAGGCAGTTCATCGCAATCACCGTTAAGGATTGCTTGACAGCCTTGCACGGTATCCTCAATTTTGACATATTTACCCGCGCGTCCAGTGAAACGTTCAGCCACAAACATCGGTTGTGTGAGGAACATCTCTATCTTCCGCGCCCTATTGACAACCAACTTTTGATCATCCGACAATTCATCTACACCGAGAATAGCAATAATGTCTTGTAGGTCACCATATTCCTGTAACACCTGCTTGACTCTAAACGCAGTCTGATAATGTTCTTCACCGATAATCTCTGCAGTGAGAATACGTGAACTTGACGTAAGCGGATCCACTGCGGGGAATCTTCCCTTCTGAACGATGCTGCGTTCCAATCGTGTTACCGCGTCAAGATGTGCAAACACAGAGACCACAGCAGGATCGGTATAATCATCAGCGGGGACATAGACCGCTTGGAATGAGGTAATTGACCCGTGTTGTGTAGAGGTAATGCGTTCCTGTAGTTCGCCCATCTCTGTTGCGAGTGTTGGTTGATATCCGACCGCGGAAGGCATCCGACCAAGAAGTGCTGACACCTCACCACCTGCCAATGTGAAACGGAAAACGTTGTCAATAAAGATAAGAACATCTTGACCCTGCTGGTCCCGAAAGTATTCCGCCATAGAGAGCCCCGCAAGGCCAACGCGGAGACGCGCGCCCGGCGGTTCATTCATCTGCCCGAACACCATCGCTGTTTTGTCAATCACACCGTATTCGTCAAGTTCAAGCCAGAACTGATTGCCTTCGCGTGTGCGTTCACCGACACCGCAGAAAACGGAATAACCGCCGTGTTGTGTAGCGATGTTGTAAATCAGTTCAGCGACCAAAACGGTTTTACCGACACCAGCACCGCCGAAGAATCCGACCTTTCCACCGCGAACAACAGGTTGAATTAGGTCAATAACTTTGATGCCTGTTTCTAACATTTCGGCAACTGTGGTAAGTTCAGCTTGTGGTGGCGGGGGTCTGTGGATAGAGTATCGTTCGTCTTCACCGACATCGCCTCTTTCATCAATAGGTTGCCCTGTAACGTCAAAAACGCGCCCAAGCACTGCATCACCGACAGGGACAGTGATAGGGCCGCCTGTATCGGTTGCGAGTGTGCCGCGAACCAATCCATCGGTTGTGTCCATAGCGACTGCACGCACACGATTTTCGCCTAAGTGCTGCTGAACTTCAAGTACCAATTCGCTTCCGTCGTAACGTTGGACTTTAACAGCGTTTAGGATATCCGGCAATTTGCTTGCCGAAAAATCTATATCTACTCGTGCGCCGACAACTTCTAATATTTTTCCTTGGTTCATGAGAGATTCCTTTTTTATTAGTTACGGCACGTGGAACGTGCCTACTACCTTTAACCTTCCAGTGCGGCTGCGCCACTGACAATTTCCGATATTTCCGTTGTAATCTGTGTTTGACGTGCCCTGTTGCGTTGTAGCACTAATTCGTCAATGAGTTCCTTCGCCTTTTGTGTGGCGTTTTCCATCGCTGCCATTCTCGCTGCTTGTTCTGCCGCGTTTGAGTCTAAAAGCACCTTCCACATTTGCATATTCAGATGTTTACCGAGCAACATTTCAAAGAGTTCCACCTGTCCCGGTTCGTAGGTATAGTCTAAGAATAGCGTATCGCCTTCTGGCTCTATCGGTTCTAATGGGAGAAGTTGTTCAACAAGCACCGTCTGAAGAATGGCAGATTTGAAGTTATTGTAGATAACCTCAACCTTGTCAATCTGTTTGTCAATATAGAGGTGTTCAAATTCGTGGACAACGTCAACAGCCGTTTGGAATTCAAGTTGACGGAAGATATTGATATAAGAATCTGTGATGTCATATCCGCGTCTGTCAAAATGTTCTTGTGTGCGTCTACCGATGCAGATAAGCGTCACATCAGCACCACTATCTTGGTAGTGTTGTATACGTTCTGTGGTTGTTCGGATGACGTTGCTGTTAAAACTACCACATAACCCGCGATCACCAGAAACGGAGATGATACAGACATGTTGGACCTCACGTTCTTCAAGCAGTGGATGTGTCAACGCCTCTGCCTCAACGTCCATCTGTGAGATGAGGTGTCCGAGAATCGTGTTGAGTTTATCTGCATAAGGACGCGTTGCCGTGATATTCTCTTGGGCACGGCGTAATCGCGCTGCAGCAACGACGCGCATCGCATCTGTGACCTGTTCAATGTTTTTAATGCTGGCGATACGGCGCCGAATTTCTCGTAACGTTGCCATGGTTATTCACCTTCTGTGGGTGTTTCCGCTGTTTCTGTGCCTGTGTCTTCTGCTGCTGGCACTTCCTCAATTTGTGGTTGCGCTGGCGGTGTATCACTCCAATTTTCTTTGAATGTCTTTGCTGCAGCGTGCATGGTTTCAAGCAATTCATCACTCAGCAGACCGGTTTCTGCGATTTCTGAGAGGAGTTCCGCATTATTTCTGTCAAGGTATTGCAGGAATTCAGATTCAAACCGCGCTACTTCCGATTCAGGAACATCGTCTAAGTAACCATTAGTTCCACAAAAGATAGAGGCGACTTCTCTTTCAACAGGCATCGGTTGGTATTGCGGTTGTTTCAGCAGTTCTACAAGCCGGGTGCCGCGTAAGAGCATAGATTGCGTTAATGCATCCAGATCCGATCCGAATTGTGCAAAGGCAGCAACTTCTCGGAAACTTGCAAGATCAAGTTTCAATGTCCCTGCCACTTCATCAGATTTCATTGCTTTCACCTGTGCATCACCACCGACACGGGAAACAGAGGTTCCAACATCAATCGCGGGTCTCACACCTTGATTGAATAGATCCGTTGTTAAGTATATCTGCCCATCAGTGATTGAGATAACGTTTGTCGGAATATAGGTCGTTAAATCACCTTCAAAGATTTCAATAATCGGTAAGGCAGTAAGAGAACCACCGCCCAATTCATCACTCAGTTTGGCAGCTCGTTCTAATAGGCGTGAATGTAGATAGAACACATCACCAGGATATGCTTCGCGACCCGGCGGTCTGCGTGAAAGCAGCGACATTTGTCGGTATGCCCACGCATGTTTTGTCAGATCATCGTATACGATAAGCGCATGTTTACCGTTATGACAAAAGTATTCCGCCATTGATGTGCCAGAATAAGGAGCAAGGTATTGCAGCGGAGACGGTGCACTTGCGGGGGCAGAAACGATGGTAGTATATTCCAACGCATTATGTTCACGGAGGGTATTCGCAACTTGTGCCAGCGTAGACCCTTTTTGACCGATTGCGACATAGATGCAATAGACATCTGTGTTCTTTTGACTGAGGATAGCATCTATTGCAATTGCCGTTTTGCCGGTTCGGCGGTCACCGATGATGAGTTCCCGCTGTCCTCTCCCAATCGGCGTTAAGCTGTCAATAGCTTTTAAACCTGTGTAAAGTGGTTCGCTAACCGGTTGCCGTTGAACGATACCTAACCCTTTCTGTTCTACAGGGAGTCTGTGTTCTGTATGAATGTCTCCCAAGCCATCAATGGGTTGTCCGAGAGCATCAACGATCCGTCCGAGGAGTGCCTCACCGACAGGCACTTCAGGCAGCCTATTTGTGCGTTTAACGGTATCGCCTTCATGTATAAGTTGGTCTTCACCGAACAGCACACAACCGACGTTGTCTTCTTCAAGGTTAAAAGCGATGCCGTAAATATCGTTAGGGAATTCAATCATTTCGCTCGCCATTGCGTTGGCAAGCCCATGCACCCGTGCGATTCCATCGCCTACCTCCAGCACAGTGCCAGAGTCGTAGACATCTACGTCCTGCTCAAACTGTTGCAGCTGCTGTTTTAATATATTCGATATTTCGTCCGGTCGGACTTCTCTTGCCATATTTTCAATCCTCTATGGGAAATGGTTATCAGTCTTCAGTTATCGGTTTTCGGTTAAGAGATTTCTTGTAATAATCTATCCTTTTTTGGTATATGTCAAATCGGCGCAAATTGTTACAACCCATCTCTTAGCTGATAACTGATAGCCAATAACTATTACCCTTTTGCGAGTTGTCGTTTCAAACGTTGAAGTTGTGTCGTAACGCTTGCATCAAAAACGGTGTCGCCTAACTGCACAATAAACCCACCTTGAATCTGCTCATCAGTTTCGGTTTCCAACCGCACCTGTTTCCCCGAATATGCGCTTAATTGTTGGACAAGTTGTTGCTCTTGATTTTGCGTAATCGGTACCGCTGTTGTTATTTTTGCGACAACCCTGCCAGCAGCTTCATCAACAATTGCAGAAAAAACATCCATTATTGCGACAAGATAACGTTCGCGTTGCTTTAATGCAAGAAGTTTGAAGAAATTAATCATCAGCGGATGCATACCGTCGGAAAATAGTTGCTGAAACGTGTCGCTTTTAATTTGTGGGGTCAGCAGAGGCGAATTAATAAATTGTGTCAATTCCTCTGACTGTTCAAGCAGTTCCCGCAGCTTATCAATATCAGCAGTAATAGATGGTAGCACTTCTTGTTCAACAGCCGCTTCGTATAACGCGCGAGCATAAGGTTTTGCAACCCGAATGTCTCTCATAGTTCGTTTTTACCTTTAACAGTTTATAGTAAAACCTATAATTAATGCGACACTTCTGTGACGCAACTGTTAGTTAGCGTCAAATATGCACAAACTAACAGTTTGTGCTACAGCACTGATAACTGGTAACTATTCCGCTGACAACCTACTAATGGAAGCATCAATGATACTTTGGTGTCTCTCAGGGGTCAGTTCCGCACTGATGATTTTGCCGGCTGCATCAATTGCGAGTTCAGCCACAACACCCCGCAATTCCGAGATAGCCTCATCTTTTTCACGCTGAATCTCAGCACGTGCTCTTGCGATCTCATCTTCAGCCTCTTGCCGCGCTTGCGCGACGATCTGCTGACGTTCTGTGTTTCCCTGCTCAATCGCAGCTTGGATTTTAGCTTGCGACTCGTTTTCAATGTCGCCTAAACGTTGTCGTGTTTCAGCGGTGAGTTGGTCCAATTCTTCTCGGTCTGTTTTCAATTGTTCCAACTGGGTCACGATTTCAGTTCGGCGTTCCTCTAAAAGCCCGCCTACCTTGCCGAAAACGAACTTCCAAAGCACCAAGAGTACGACAAGGAAACCGATGACTTGCATGATGATCGTCTTCGGATCAATCCCGAGCAAGCCTAAAAGCCCACCTTCTGCGGGCGCATCCGCGGCAAATACACTGGTGATACACATTCCCATTAAAATGAGACAACATGTATATATCTTTTTTCTCATGAGTTTCTGGACTCGCTAATAGGTCTCCAACTTTTTTGGGCATTTCTTTCGGATGCCTCATAGGTGTCAATTTAAGGATATATCCTCTTGTTGGAGGGGTTTCTAACCCCGATTTGACGGATTAGGTTTCACAAAATCGGGCTTCCAAAGCCCTCCCACAAGAAAATCAGCCACTAAATTGACATTTACGGTCAATTTTTGGGATGCCCCAATATGTTGGAGGTTACGTTTATTCGTTTTCGCCTGCATCTTCCATTTCAACACCGTTACCGTTAGCGGCGTCTTCCTGCACCTGTTCAACCGGAGCATTTCCTGCATCGGCATCAATCATTCCTCTCAGCATGTCGCCTTCGGGAAGTTTTGCTTGCAGAATAAAGAACATCAAAAGTGCATAGATAACAAGCGATTCAATGAGAGCCAAACCGATAATCATCGCAGTTTGAATTTTTCCAGATGACTCCGGTTGACGCGCAATACCTTCAAGAGCAGTACTTGTTGCCTTTCCTTGCGCCGTTGAGGCAAAAATAACAGCGATCGGCAATCCTAAAGTTACACCAAACGCTAACACTGCTAAATAAATCATGAAATGTCCTCCTTGGACGGATAGGGGCAAGTTAACACTTGACCCATAGAAAATTAATGATGCGCTTCATGCGCTTCTTCGTCGTGTTCTATGAACAGCACGATATAGATAGATGTTAAGATTGTAAAAACGAATGCCTGCAAAAAGCCAGCAAATAACCCGAAGAACAGCATTGGTATCTGAACTGGTATTGGGAGAAAAAATGATCCTATGGTAATAATCCCCAGAGCTGTGAGTTCAATAACAACCGATTTTTCGCCAAAAATATTTCCGAAAAGCCGGACAGCAAGTGAACCCGCACGCGATAACTGCGCAATAACTTCAAGTGGGAACATCAAAATCCCTAACAACGGAGGATCACCGGCTAAATGTTTCAGATAGCCTCCTATCCCAAGCTCTTTAATAGCGATAATTTGAACGCCTAATACAGCCGTTATACCGAGGGCAAGTGTTGTGTTCAAATCTGCTGTTGGAGGTTGAAGGCCTGGAATAATTCCAAGAAAGTTCAGGAAGAGAATAAAGATGAAGAGGGATCCAACGAATGGGACATACTTTTTACCGTGGTCGCCTAAAATACCGCCGAAGAAGTCTGTGATACCGCCTACAAATACCTCTAACAGGGTTTGTCCTTTCCCTTCAGGGACCCGTTTCAACTTCCGGGTGACGAAGACAAAAAACAGTGTTAAGACGAGTACAGCAAAGTATGTGTTGGGAATTAGATCCGGTTGATGCCACCGAGTCGGTTCAGGGATCAGTTCATCCGGTAACAACTTTGAAATCGGAGAGAGCAAACTACGGTGACCATTGTCGGCTGCGAAACTTCCTGCTACTACAATCAAAGTAAGTCCGACAACCAAACAGATAAACGATATTTTTTTCATATTTTATTTTTTATGTTTCTTAAATTTGGGATTACTTCATCCATTTTTATGGTTGATCAGGATCTTTTTTTCTAAGAATATTTATCATCAACCCGATTGCTTTGATAATGATAGCACCTTGAACTAAAACAATTCCGCCGCCGAACGCATAGATATTCAACCATTCCATTTTAAACAGGAAAAAGAGTAGCACACCAAGTACTGTATATTTACCGAGAGCGATAAAGCCAAGCAGATATTTTGTTTTCTGCGTTTTTCCCGGACGAATCAGTCTTCGAATCACGAATTCGATTGACCAGAACATACTCAGACCAATTGCACTTCCTATCAGAAAACTTGGGAGTACGGGACGTTTGAAACCTAACAACACTGCACCAACCACAACGGTGAGGCAAATTGTTAAGATATAAACTTGTCGAATAAACCGGTCACCAAATTCTATAACAGACTCCTTATTATTCATACATAGAAAGGTAAATAGGAGTGTCCAGCATAAATATCAACTGATCTTTGCATTCTGCAGGATGCGGTTAACATCCAACAAAGATAAAAAATAAACCTGACTTTTTATTCTGTATCAAGTCTGTATAATGTTCACGAGCACTCTTTTTTAAGTCTGGATAATATTTATTAGCAATGAACTTTGCATAATACTTCAGTGCTTTCGCTTTATATATTTCGGCACGTGTTAGGCCCTCACCACTCGGTAGTCCATCCATTGGGCCAAAAAACTCCTCAGGATATGTAAGTAATGCCCAAAGACCATGATTAATATGAGCAATATCGAGATAAGCCCTATAAACTTCAGCAAGGCCATTTTTCGCGTACTTTTTGACATAGGCATGCAGTGCTTTGAGTGCCTCATCTTCATTTTCGGTCAGCGTATCTCCACCCCACCTAAAATATTTAGATCGCATAAGATAGTATTCTGCAATGGGAATTCGAGGACTGTTTGGATAATTTTCAATGAATCGTTTCAAGAAATCATAGTCATACAGATAACTGTCAGAGCAGAGTTCACCTTCATCGTAGTATATGCCTGCCCCTAACCGATTTAAGTATTCTACTTTTTCGCGTTTCATAGGACCGCTGTCAGAAGGAATATTGTTGCGTGTTTTATGATAATCTGTTGTAAGGGTTGTAACTAACTCCTCACACAGCATATTGGCATGCCAGAGTGCTTCTTCTTGGTCTTTGCTTTTCTGATCGGTCATTAACAAAGGTTCCAGAGCCATCATAGCTTCATAAAACTTTGACTCAGCGATTAAAACTTCAGTCTTTTCAAGAGTGTTCTGTACTTCTCCAAAAGAAAACATTAAAGGAAGAAAATATAAAGGGACTGCAAGGGAAATTATATATCTCATTTTATGTCTCCAAATATGAAAAGGGTATTGTCCTCAAAATAACGGCGAATCGTTGTTGAGCCTCAATAGGTTATTCTCTTTAGTGTCTTGTGCTTTTCGTGAAGCATCACGACGTTGTTTTTCCATTCGAAATCCCTGCACAAGCGCAGCAGCGAAACCGAGGGCTAACCCGATATTCGATCCGATTTCTGCGTGGCCGAAATATCCTCCGATCCATTTACCCGTGAAATAACCGATACAAAAGGCGAGGACAATTATTAACCCGTTAGAAGCAAGAGAAAATACCTCTACATTCGTCACTCTTTTTTCATCGCCTAATTTGCTGCTGAACCACGCGCTCCCGAAATAACCGATGCAACTAATGATTGCAAATATGATATCGATTGAAGCAAACAGGAAATAGAATAGTCCGCCGAGAACCGTATACCTACTGAAAAAGATTATACCTTGTAAGTACTTTGATTGCCTCGTTTTCTCGGAAAGCACAACCTTTCGAGCTGCGAATTCAATAGACCAGAATAAACTAAACCCGATAGCACTTCCAATCAAAAAAATCGGGAGCGTAGAAGATTCGCGCTTTATCAATGCTTCCACAACAACAGTTATAGTGAGACAGAGTGTAAGGAGATAGATGGTCCGGATAGACCGGTCTTCAAGTTCCAAAACGGCACCCATTATGAGCAACTCCTTTGTTAAAATAACGGCGGATCATGGATACTTTAGGCGTTACTCACCTTCATCTTCTTGTGCTTGTTGTGCAGCATCACGACGTTGTTTTTCCATGCGTTCCATTTTTCGGTTCCATCGCGCTATTGACCGAAACATCTCCATGAATCCGGCAGCAACTCCGAGTACAAAACCGATGTACGAGCCGATTTCCGCGTGGCCTAATTTGCCTCCGATCCACTTACCTCCGAAATAGCCGATAGTGATAGCGAGTGCAAGCGTTATCCCGATAGAAGCGAGATCAAACATCCCGATATTTTCATGTTTGAATTGGTCTAACCGTCGTTTAAGCATGGTGTTTGCTCCGATATTATGAAAACGGTGTTAGAACAGATTTCCTCCTTAAGCAACGCTATAAATTATACTACAAGATTTGTGTTAATGCAAAAAATTTGACACATTTTCTTTACTCAAACTCAGGGTTATTTAGTTTTAGGCATTTTATCTGTTTTAGCCGAAAAGTCGCGACCAGGAGGTCGCTCCTACAGAAGAGGGAACAGAACAAATTAACGTAAATATAGAGAACTAAATAACCCTGACTTAAACTTTATTTTATTTGAATTAAAACTGCCCAATGTTCTTCGGTCTCTACAACTAATGTCATGCTATCACTGAAGGAGGTTTCCTGTTCCGCTGTCCATTCACTTTTGCGGATATTTAGCGATTTAATTGTTACCATTTTGGCATCTGCGTTTTTACCGATACTCAAATTTAGATCAACCGAGCCACCCTTTGGAAAATAGACAGCATATTCCTTTCCGGGATTTGCGAAGGCGTACGCTTCGTTTTCTTCTCTGTTAGAAAGCAGGTCATTGTGAGGTTCGCATGTAAAAACGTCCATCTCGTCTGTTATCATTCGCATACTTTTGAGACTCGCCTGTGCAGTTTCGGTCAAACCAAGCCCGTTGGGCGGGCGGTGGAACCGCGCTGATGCTAATCCTCCGAAAATATTTCGCCAGAACCGTTCCAACCCATTTCGCGTCGTACCGTATTTTCCAGTATCTGCACCGTAAATCTTAACATTATTCATGGGGCGTATCGGTGAAAGTTCTGCCCGATATTTCTGCGCATTATCCCAATGTGTCTGCTGCTTCTGCATGTTATTCTGTGATATATCACAAAACGAATATATTTCTGGATGGTCCTTTGTATTTCGGTGTTGTTCATGGTACAATTCCCAAGGATTCCAACTCTCAGTTGTTTCAACGCCGCGTCCAGCTTCGGCTGCTCGTTCTTTGATATACGTTGACCAGTATTCACCCCATGCAGGTGTAACGGCTGTCTCATTGTCCATACAGTAGAGTATGTGTCCATAAGGAAGCGTCTCAGAAAGAAGTTTATCCACATATTTTTGTTGATATTTTAGGATGATTTCCTGATTGTTCTTTTTCGGCACAGATCGGAAAAAGTCATTTTTCGCTGCACTTGGATGGCTATTAACGACAGTGGGTAATTCTGTTTCTTCCGCGGAGTAATTGCTGTTATTTTTAGGATTGAATGGATTGACATCCCAGTAATCTCTATAATAGTTGAAAGTTGCCCACACTTCAATCTGGACAATAACATCCATCTCGTGGGTCCATTTGATGAAGTTACGAAAACGGGTCCAGAATTCATCGTTCCACTGATTTAAGTCATACAGATCACCGACTTTTTTGAAGGGTGGCACATCAACTGCCTCAGTCCATCCCATCGTAGACCTAACATAGTTTCCTCCGACAGACTTCAATAACTCAAGATGCTCTTTGAGATTCGGTATCTGAAACAGGTTGTCATCAACAGAACCGCCGATTAGCAGAACCGGTTCGCCTTTATATTGCCAGTAACGCGGATTTTCTTTATAAATCTGGATTCTGTTTTTTTCCATTTGTGTATCCTTTTTGGCTTTGGTATCCCACGCTACTGCTGAGCAAACGAACATAGATATAAGTGGAATCAACACAAATTTGTTGATAACCATGTGTGGTCGCCACAGGTTTTTCATAAGATTGCTTTTTAAATATGAATACATCTCATTTTACTTGAACCAAAACTGCCCAATGTGCTTCGGTCTGCGTGTCTAATGTTATACTATCGCTAAAAGGAACTTCCTCTTGTTTTTTCCATTCACTTTTGCGGATATTTAGCCATTTGATTTTTACCGTTTTAGCATCTGCGTTTTTGCCAACACTCAAATTGAGATCAACCGAACCACCTTTTGGAAAATAGACAGCATACTCTTTGCCGGGATTTGCAAAGGTGTATGCTTCGTTTTCTTCTCTGTTGGAGAGTAAATCATTGTGAGGTTCGCAAGAAAAAACGTCCATCTCATCTGTGATAGCGCGCATACTCTTAAGGTGTGCCTGTGCAATTTTGCTCAAACCAACGCCGCTGTCTGGACGGTGGAACCGCGCTGAGGCAAATCCACCAAAAATATTTCGCCAAAATCGCTCTAACCCATCTCGTGTACTGCCGAATCGCCCGCCATCAGCACCGTAAATCTTGATATTATTAATGGGACGTATCGGTGAGAGTTTTGCCCGAATTTTCTGAGCGTTATCCCAATGCCGCTGCCGTTTCTGATGGTTATTCTGTGATATATCACAAAACGAGTAGGTTTCGGGATGGTCAAAAGTGGCTTTATGCTTCTCATCGGATAGATCCCACGGATCCCACATCTCAGTGGTTTCAACAACACGTCCGGCATCCTTTGCTTTTTTCTGAATATACGTTGCCCAGTATTCACCCCATGCAGCCGTAACGGCAGTCTCGTTGTCCATACAGTAGAGTATATGCCCATAAGGAAGTGTCTCATCAAGAAGCTTATCTACAAACATTTCCTGATATTTCAAGACTATTTCCTGATTGCGTTCTTTCGGTACAGACCAGAAAAAGTTGTTCTTCGCTGCAACAGGATGGTCTTTAACAACAGTCGGTAACCCTGTTTCCTCTGCAGTGTAATTGCTGTTATTTTTTGGATTGTAGGGGTTGACATCCCAATTATCTCGGTAATAGGTGAAGGTTGCCCACACCTCAATTTGGACGATAATATCCATTTCATGAGTCCACTTGATGAAGTTGCGAAAACGGGTCCAAAATTCTTCGTTCCATTGATTTAAGTCATATTTGTCACCGACTTTTTTAAAAGGTGGTATATCGCCTTCATCATTCCATCCCATCGTAGACCGTACATAATTGCCACCAACCGACTTTAAAATCTCAAGATGCTCTTTGAGATTCGGTATCTGAAACAGGTTATCTTCAACTGAACCGCCGATTAGGAGAATCGGTTCGCCTTTATACTGCCAATAACGCGGGTTTTCTTTGTAAATCTGGATTCTGTTCTTTTCCATCTCTGTCCCCTTTTTAGCATTTGTATCCCATGTTGCTATGGAACAAAGGAATACAAATACGAGTAGAACTAACACGAACTTACCGATAACGAAGTGTCGTCCCCACGGACTTTTCATAAGATTGTGCCTCCTGAACATAAGGGGTTATACCAATTCTGATAAATGAAATACGATTACGAAGATTTTATGAGATTTTGAAACTCACCTTATGGTAAATGTAAGAGGCGCAATGAATTGCGCGACTACAAACGCGTCTTTTCGTTTATGAAAAGTCATCATTCAGAAACGGTGTTATTTGGTAAAAGTTGTTTTAAAGTATGTTTAGAAAGACTATATTTTAGGACACTATTAAAGCGCACCTACAAACTTCTTTTTATATTTTGGATTTACCATTAAATAAAACACCTCTCACATCATATATTATAACATGAGAGGTAGCAGAAATAACTAACCCGTTTATGAACAACACACGGATATCCGTGAAAACCCTAAAATGCCCGGATAACTTTTGCTACGAGGCGTTGTTTGAATTCTGGGGCGTTTGGGTCACCGAGGATGATAAAAAAGTCTGTGCCAGCATACCCGGAGCGGCGCAACGCGAAGTAGATATTAAATCCTTCTATCTGCCAAATTAAACGGCTACCGAGGCTTAAGGCGGGACTGAAATCGTAGCCGAGGGTGAAAATCTGTTGGTAGCGTCTTTCAAAATGCCATTGAATACTGGAGGAGAGACCTGCAGTAAAGCCGTAAGCACGGAGATTTAGATTTCCACTGACGCGATGAAGCCGCTTATCCGCTTGTTCGCCCCAGTTATAGCTAATATTGACATTGTTGAAACTATCCGAGGCACGTAGGGTTATTCCAATGTTAAAGACACTGTCAAAGTATTCTTCAAACTTTCCGCCATTCCATCCAAAGATCATTCCGATATCGTTATGTGTTAATAGGTTTGCCAAAAGACCGAAGTTACGCCGAAATACATCACCGTCATAAGTATTAGATCCCAGTAATCCTAACCACATGTAGAAACTGCGAATGAATCCCTCACGCCAATCGTTCTGCAGGGTTGTCTGGATATATCCTCCACGGAAGTTTGTGAACGGATGAAAACCGAGGTTATTAACGAAATCGGGATCAGTAAAAAACACGGCGAGTTCCGGCTGTAAGAGTGAACCCTTATAAGTCATACTTGCATTTCCTGTTCTTCCATCTGATTCTCCTGCCCAACTTTGTGTGAAACTTGATGCCGCCGAGATTTTACCAAGCCGTACATCTCCTGAAATGTGCGCTACGTTATTCGCACCTGTTTCACGGAGATGGTGCGAAAAAAATGCTGTGCTGAGATTAGATGTTTCTGTAAACGTCCGTTTAGCTTGAAGCACAAAGTTTTGATTGTTCTTATGGTATGTGCCTAATGTACCAACGGATGTGCTTTTACCGACTTTGCCAAAAAGTTTTAAACCTGCATTCATATCCACTATACGGGTTGAATGGAATAGACCACCAACAACCCTGTACACGTTACCACCTTCCAAAAAAAATGGTCTCCAGTCCGATACGAATCGTTCACCGTAAGAGAAATCAATACCTTCAACGGATTGTTCAATGTTATCAAAATCGGGGTTAGCTGTTCCGATGAGACGCAGTTGCGGAGTAATCTCAAACCGTATATCACCGCCTGCACGGGCAGTGTATTCTCTTTTATCCATTTCCGTTTCACTGATGCCACCGACCAGATAAGATAAGAACTTTAGGTCACGTTTTCGGGAAGGTGGTAGTACATCAATCCAGTGTCCATCGTTTTCCCGAAATTCTTGAACCCCTAAATTACACCACCATGAATGTTCTCTCGTACGTTGTTGAAATCTACCAAAGTTAATACCCATCCGAACAGGTTCTATTGTATCAGGATAATCAAGCATTCGCCAGGGAATTTCCATCTCTACAACCCATCCGTCTTCTACTATCTGTGCCGCAGCTTTCCATAGACCGATCCATTCACTTTTTGCTGCACGTCCTGTGGCAAGATGCGCGTATTTTGTGCCATTCGGATTTGCCATGAAGAAATTCCTATCAGAATATTGATGTGTATGAAATGGATCAAGGCTAAAATAAACCCAGTCTTCTCCTCCGAGTCCCGTTTGATCTTTGGTTTGGCGTGCAACAATTTTATCGGGCATTTCATCGTAGAGGTGAAGTCCAACGTAGATAGCTTCGTCGGTATAAGTGATCCTGCCGACAGGTTGACTCTTAGCAGGTTTTTCGGTGCGTTGGTCAGTGAAACCTACGGCTTTTGGTGCGTCTTGCCAACAAGTATCGTTGAGGATACCATCAATGGTGGGTGGTTGTTCGGTTTTGACTGCCGGGAGTTCTTTCTTAACGGTTTGTGTGTTCTGTGCTTTTGCAGTCTGTAAATTTATGATTAGAATAAGCGATAGCGCGATGAGTATCACTGTCGCATGAGTTTTCTGTAGGTAAATCAATTAGCATTCTCTGTGATTGGGGTTTAATATCTTAGGAATGGTAGGTGCGGTTAGAAACCGCACCTATCACTGTAAATAATCAATTGTCTTATTTCTTTCCCACAGCCTTTAGAAACTCTGGATCATCCTTTACATCCGAAAATTCAGGTGTCTCAAGGAAAGTTGGATATAAAGTATCCGGGTAATTAAGGGTAGCGACCACGTATTTGTCCTGAGCGATCTTTAGATAATTTAGAGTTTTCTCGCGATCTTTCTCAGATGCCCAGATACTCACAGCAAGCATGAAATAACTATGTTTATTCCAATTTTCCAAATCGATGGCGATTTGGAAGAAGCGTTTCGCTTCTTTATACTTCTTTGACCATACCAGACAACACCCGACATTGTGAGCGGCACAAAAAAGTTCGTATGTATTTAGGGGAAAGTTCGCATCCAGTTTTTTCAAATCTAATTCCATATACGTGTTAACTTCCGTAAAAACCTGATTGAAACGATCCCACTCTTCCTGTTTTCCATACAATAAAAGTCTATTTAATTTCACAGCCAACCAGAATTTGAAATAATGTTCCCAATCTTGTTTTTTGTTAGCACGTTCTAACTTTTCAATTCCAAGCAGTGCATCATCAAACCGGTCATTGTGTCGTAGCACTTCTGCACCTTTTTGTAGGAAATCACACCGTGAGTAGTCACTCACTTCAGGATGCTCTAAACGTTCAGATGCCTCATTATAAAGTTGAATCCAGTCATCAATTCGACCTTCTGCTTTCCAACATTTAGCAATATTTAGATCGGAAATAATCCTCAACACATATTTTTCTGCATGCTTGCAGGCCCAACGGTAGAGAAGTGTTTGCTCCTCAATAGCTTCTCTATTTCTTCCAAGAATAGCGAGACCATTCACTAACGACTTATGCGACCAGTACCGTTCTGTATCATCTTCTACATCATCCATATACTTACGGAATAGGGATACTCGTTTTTCAATTCCGAGTTTACCCATATACGGGTATATCCCATCAACCGCAAGATGTACCAACTCAGGTGTGATTTCATCCTTGAGAGTCTCTTCCACCTCGTCATAAGCTTCCTTGAGAAATGCCTCACCTGAAAGAATATTCTCTCCAGAAAGCGGATAAGATTCCACTTTTTCCATGAATGCATTAAACTTGCCGCGAATTTTCTCTAATTTACCTGACATTATATCTCCTTTCTGACCACCCCATATCTCGCGAATCGTGTGTTCCTCTTTCTGCAGACGTTTACGAGCACGGTGGAGCCGACTCTTGACCGTGTTAGGTGAAACGCCTAAATACTCTCCAATGTCTTCACATGATTTGTTATCAAAATAGTGAAGTGTTACAGCAGCACGTTCAGTCACTGGTAACTTTTGAAGGAGGTTATTGACAACTTCGCGTTGCCGTTCATTCACGAATACTTCTTGCTGATGAGAATGGTATTGTGTATAAGCCAGCTCTTCCAATTCTTCTGTTGGCATTGCATCTAACGATTCCATTGGAATCCGCTTTTTTTCGAACCAAGCGAAACAGTAGCGTGCCGCGATCACGTAAAGCCATCCTGCAAAACTATTCTGATTTTTCAAGGTGTCGAGTTTTTGGTAAACTCGGAGGAATATATCTTGCGTGATTTCTTCAGCGATGTGGTAGTCACCGATTTTCCGCCATACAAAAGCATGGACTGGCTTTTCATATTTTTGCACAAGTGCGTTGAAAGCAGATTGGTCACCTGCCAATGTGCGTTGAATCAATTGTGCATCATCGTTTTTCATGCGTCAGCTCCAAAAACATTCTGTCTTTCATAATGTTAAGATAGGTAATAGAAGCGGCAGGGTTGCATAAAATGCATAATATGAGAAAAACCGAAAATTATACCAATTCTGATAAATAAAATGCCATTACAGAGGAACTGATAAGAAGATTGAATGTAAGAGGCGCAATGAATTGCGCTTGGTGAATGTGTGTATGACATTCACATTAAACGTGTTTTTTGTTGATGAGGAGTTATCATTCAGAAATGGTATTATTTAGAATGATAATACTGTTTGTTTAGACATTTTAGGCGGAACACAGAGATCCCGCCTAAATTGATGTTGACGCATATATTACACGTTAATTTGGCACATAAGGTGTGCAGTGCGTTACCTTTTAATTACGATACTAAAATGCCCGGATAACTTTTGCTACCAGACGTTGTTTGAATTTGGATGCATTTGGATCTCCGAGGATGATAAAAAAGTCTGTGCCAGCATACCCGGAGCGGCGCAACGCGAAGTAGATATTAAATCCTTCTACTTGCCAAATTAAACGGCTACCGAGGCTTAAGGCGGGACTGAAATCATAGCCGAGGGTTAGGATCTGCTGATAGCGTCTTTCAAAATGCCATTGAATACTGGAGGAGAGTCCTGCAGTGAAGCCGTAAGCACGGAGATTTAGATTTCCACTGACGCGATGAATCCGCTTATCCGCTTGTTCACCCCAATTATAGCTAACATTGACATTGTTGAACTGATCCGAATTACGCGCGCTTAATCTGATGCTAAAGACACTATCTGTGAATTCTTGAAATCGTCCGCCATACCAATTAATAGAAAGTCCATAATCACTATGTGTCGAGAAATTTGAAAAGACAGAGACGTCTTGCTGAAACAGTTCACCATCGTAATTGTTAGCAGCTATGAAATTGGCTCCAACGAAAATACTACGGATTAAGCCCTGCCGCCATTCGTTTGAGATAATTCCTTCTACGCCACCGCCACGGAGGCTGGTGAAGGGTTGATAACCGAGGTTATTTACGAAATCTGGATCCACAAAATACCCAAATAACGTTGATTGAAAAAGCGATCCATTGTATTTTACATAGGCATTTCCTGTTCTTCCATCTGACTCCCCTTCCCAACTTTGGGTGAAACTTGATTCTGCTGAAAACTTACCGTGCCTAACACTACCTGAAAGACGACCTACACTGTTTGTATCTGTGTCGGGACGATGGTGCGTTAGGAACCCCGCGATGATGTGAGAAGTAGCTGTGAAGGATTGTTTTGCGCGTAGGATAAAGTTCTGGTTGTTACGGTGATAGGTGCCTAATGTGCCGACTGATGTGTTTTTTGCTACTTTTCCAAAGAGTTTAAGTCCTCCGTCCATATCCATTATCCTACGCGAATAGAAAAGATTACCGAGATTGTAGACATTCCCACCTTCAGAAAAGAAAGGACGTCGGTCATCTACATAACGTTCACTGTAAGAAAAATCAATACCTTCCACAGATTGTTCAATGTTATCAAAATCTGGGTTGGCTGTGCCGATGAGGCGTAGTTGTGGTGTTACTTCATAGCGTAGGTCTGCTCCCGCACGGGCAGTATATTTTCTTCGCGACTCGGAGGTCGCTCCTACAGAAGTTTCTGTTTCACTAATGCCGCTAATCAGATAGGGTAAAAATTTTAGGTCACGCTTTCGTGGTGGGGGTAGCACATCAATCCAATGCCCATCGTTTTCTCGGAATTCTTGAACCCCAAGATTACACCACCATGAACGTTCTCCAGTGCGCTGTTGAAATCTATCAAGATTGATGCCCATCCGAATAGGTTCGGTTGTGTCGGGGTAATCCAATATCTGCCATGGGATTTCCATTTCTACAACCCATCCGTCTTGGACAATCTGGGCTGCCGCTTTCCATAGTCCAATCCATTCGCTTTTTGCAGCACGTCCTGTAGCGAGATGCGCAAATTTCGTCCCAAGTGGATTTACCATGAAGAAATTTCTATCAGAAAACTGGTGTGTGTGGAATGGGTCAAGACTAAAGGAAACCCAGTCTTCTCCACCAATGCCGGTTTGATCTTTGGTTTGTCGCGCCACAATTTTGTCGGGCATATCGTCATAGAGGTGAAGCCCAACGTAGATAGCTTTATCTGTGTAAACGATCCTACCAACGGACTGATTCTTAGCCGGTTTTTCGGTACGTTCATCAGTAAAACCAACGGCTTGTGGCGTGTTTTGCCAGCAAGCATCGTTGAGGATACCATCAATGGTAGGTGGTTGTTCGGTTTTGACTGCGGGGAGTTCTTTTTTAACGGTTTGTATGTTTTGTGCTGCTACGTTCTGTCCGTTTACGGTTAAAATAAGCGATAGTGTTATGAACAGCGCTATCGCATAAGTTTTTTGTAGTTTCATTAATTAGCTTTCTCCGATTTTAGATATTCGTCAAACCAATTTAGTACCCGCTCCCAATAATCGGCAAGTTTTTCGTTTGACCAGAAGCCCTGCCAATGGTCTGCTTCCTTGTATTTCAACAACACAACCTCTTTCTCAAGATTTGCAAGCCCAATGAACATTTCCTGCGCCTGTTCAAAGGGGATGAAATCTTGATCTCCGTGAATCAAAAGCAAAGGAGTCTCAACTTTATCCAGATGGAAGACTGGTGAACCATCAATATAACGTTGTGGAAATTCCCATAAGGAACCACCCATTCCGGCTTGTCCCGCCTCGTGCCAACCGACACCAAGTCCACTATTAAGGTATCCACTGATTAAGTTGCCTATAGATGCAGCAGCGACTGCTGCTTTAAATCGTGTTGTTTGTGTGATAAGCACATTTACAGTATATCCACCGAAACTGTGACCGATGACGCCCAACCATTCGGGATCCACCTTTTTAGTCGCAATTGCGGCGTCAATTCCTGGAAGAAGGACGCTTGAAAATTGCTTGGACGGCTCAATCTTCGGGACGGGGAAGTCGGGCAAGAAAAGGGCATAGCCTCGTGAGACAAACATACCCGGATGGGCACCCCCTATGTTCTCCCCAAAAGCAAAGGTGTTGATCTGTGTCGAAGGATCTTCTCCTGCATAGACACTTACAATCATCGGTGCAGGATTTTTCTCAGATGCCTCAGGCGGTAGCACGAGGATCCCTTTAACTGTTTGTCCATCCTCAAGGGTCCACTCAATAAGTTCGCTTGTGCCAAAGTCAATTGTCTTTAAGTGTGGATTGATATCTGTAATTTGCCGCGGAGATTCAAAAGCAGCATCGCTCATCCAGATATTCTGCGGTTCTTGGTTGTTTTCCATAACATAAATAAATTCCCCGGTTTCCTCTGCCACATCTTGATGAAAGCGGCCTGCGTGAACATTTCGATGTTCGTCTTTGTGCAGAAGCGTAATTGTGTCATCCATGAGGCTCAGACGATAGAAACCGTGATCATAAGTGTTTATTGTGATGGCGTTGTTTACCGTCAAGGGTGTGGACCCTTCGCTTGGATAGAATACATCATGAGCTGAAAACTCAAAATCTTTCGTCAAGTTTTGGACCGCGTCGCCGTTCAGAGGCACTTTCCATATTTGTCCTCGCGCAATGCAGAGAAGAGCATCCCCTTCTGCTGTCCAGAGTGGGGGTTTATATAATCGTCCGAGGTCAACGTCAAGGCCTTCCGTGAGATTACGGACCATGCCTGTCTCTACGTTAACAACATAAGCATTCCCTGATGCTAATTTACCTCCCTCACCGCCGGTTGTCCATGCAACGTGTTTTGAGTCCGGCGACCAATTAACAGTAATTCCGTACGCAAGACGTATCTTCCGTACAAGAGGTTCAATTTCCGTGGAGGAAACCTCACTTAACTCCTTTGGCAGTGGAAAGATGTAGAGATCAAATATCTGTTGTTGCGCATCGGGTGTTTCGGATCCTAAGCAAACCGTAACAGCAACATATTCCCCGTTAGGCGCAATATCGAAACTCCTAATGTTATATTCTTTCATCAATGGCAGTGTTTTGCCAGTCTTAGTGTCAGCAATAACCATGTTTTTATTTGATCTTCCACGTTCTATTGCTTTAGGTTGCTCGTTTTCTTGTGTTGACTCATCTTCTCGTTTTTGAAATCGATTTTTGGGCCAATCCCAAACTTCAACAAAGGAAGGTTTAGGCGAAATTTTAGGTTTGTTTTCCTCAGATTCCTCTTTGATGGGGGTATCTATCGCGGAAATGGATTTGAAAAGAACAAACCGTCCATCTGGTGTCCATTTCGGCACCTCAAAACCAAAGAACGTCTGAACAGTTGCCGATGCAAACTCCTGCATGTCGTCAGATTCTCGGTTCCAGACATACAAATAGGGCTTACCCATCCGATCTGAGTAAAATGCGAGATGCGTTCCCTGCGGAGACCATCTCGGTGCCCAACTTGAACCCCAATCATGAGTGAGGTTACGATGTTCACTCGTACGCGTATTCGTCACCCAAACTGTTCCGTACGCCATTTCAATCATCACACCTGTTTTAGAATAAATTGAGTCTCCGCCTCCACCTTCATACTGTTCACGGTTCTGTGTGTTGTAGGCAATCCAGTTTCCGTCGGAGGTAATATCAATGGGAACGCGCCCAACAAATGTGTTAAATTTGAGCAAATCATCAAGTGTTAAAGGATTCATTTCTTCTCCCTCGCTAATGGTTGTTGACGTAAAAGCCGCAAAACATAAGAATAAGCCATAGCAAATGTTAACAATGTTTTTGAAATTCATTCTATTCTTCTCCCATACGTAAAATTAATAATACGGTTCACACCCTCCAATATTTAAAGACGAAGCTTTGATCAGAAAACGTGCATTATGCAAAAAATAAATTCATAAGTTGACGGCTATGGGTAGAGCGTAAACGAAACCCATAACCGTCAACTTAAGAGAATAAACCCATTTATTGTAGAGGTTTAGCCGATGAGTTACCTGAATCTCGGGTTGAGTGCAGAGGACAATTCTTCTGTAG
Organism: Candidatus Poribacteria bacterium; assembly: GCA_028824125.1. Lineage (GTDB taxonomy): Bacteria > Poribacteria > WGA-4E > WGA-4E > WGA-3G > MSPOR6. The sequence goes on along the minus strand of JAPPES010000058.1, from coordinate 30,038 downwards.
GAGCGACCTCCTGGTCGCGATCGGGAGGTCGCTCCTACAAGGGATAACCCAGCATTTTTTCTTAAGTTGACAGTTATGGGTAGAGTGTAGATGAAACCCATAGCCGTCAATTGCGGAGAATCAACACCGAATGCAAGTATGTAAAAGGACAATTTATCCTACTTCTGTCCCAGAACCTTCAGAAACTCCGGATCACCCTTTACATCCGAAAATTCAGGTGTTTTGAGGAATGTGGGGTAGTAGGAATCCTGATAATTATAGGAATCTACGATATAGTCACCCTGAGCAATCTTTAAATGATGCAAAGTTTTTTCTCTATCCTTCTCAGATGCCCAGATGCTCACAGCAAGCTGAAAATGTCCATAATGGTTTTCATTCCCTAAATCGATAGCGATTTGTAGAATATGTTTCGCTTCACTATACTTTTTACTCCATACGAGACAACAACCTAAATCGTGAGCAGCCCATGTAAGTTCGTAAACATTTACAGGGAAACCAGCATCCAGTTGTTTTAACTCTCCCTCTATATATGTGTTCGTTTCTGTAAAGACTTGATCGAAACGGTCCCAATCTTCCAATTTGCTATACAACAGGAGTCGATTCGTTCTTACAGCCAACCAGAATCGAAAATAATAACTCCGTTTCGGTTCTTTGTTAGCATTTTCCAACTTTTCTATTCCGAGAAGTGCCTCATCAAGCCGGTCGTAAGATCGTAAGATTTCTGCTCCCATTTGCAGAAAATCGCAGCGGGTGTAGCCGCTCACTTCAGGATTTTCTAATCGTTGAGATGCCTCATTATAAAGTTTTATCCAGTCGTCAGTCCGACCTTCCGCTTTCCAACATCCGGCAACACTCAGATTAGAAATAATTCTTAACACAAATTTTTCTGACTGCTTGCATGCCCAACGGTAAAGAAGCGTCTGCTCTTCAATAGCTTCTCGATTTCTTCGCAAAAAAGCGAGACTATTGACTAACCCCCTATGCGCCCAGTAACGCTCCTTTTCATCTAACGTGTTATCCATATACTTACGGAGTAAAGATACCCGTTTTTCCATTCCAAGTTTGCCCATGCATGGGTATATATCATCAACTACGAGATGCGCCAACTCAGATGTGATCTCACCTTTAAGCGAATTTTCAATCTCGTTGGATGCTTCCTTAAGAATATCCTCTCTTGATGCGGGGTCAGATTTTACTTTTTCCATGAATGAATTGAACTTGTTGCGAAGTTGCTCTAATTGACTCATAATATTCTCCTTCAGACTGTCAGATAATTCTAAATAACTAAAGAATTCTTGATCTAAGAGTTCCCGATCAGTTTGTAAACGTTTTCGTGCGCGTTGGAGTCGGCTTGTAATTGTATTCACCGACACCCCCATGAATTCACCGATCTCTTTCGTTGACATTTCGTCAAAATAGTAGAGTGTTATGACTGTACGTTCATTTTCTGGCAGTTTTTCCAAAAGATTTTTCACAAGTTCCTGGCAATACTCGGATCTCTCTGTCATCCGCTGTTCCGAAATATGTTGTGTATAAGAGGATTCCTCGATTTCTTCCAAACGTGTGTCCTCCAGGGATTGCATTGCAGGCTTTTGCTTTCGGACCCAATCAATGCAAAGATGATTTGCGATGACATGGAGCCACCCAGCAAATTGATTGGGATTCTTGAGTGTCGGAAGTTTTTTGTATGCCTTAAGGAAAGTGTCTTGCATAATCTCTTCCGCATAGTGAAAATCTCGAATTTTCCGCCATGCAAGGGCATGGATGCTCTCTTGGTATTTTTCGACCAAAATGTTAAACGCAGCGTCGTCACCCGATAAGATTCTGCGAATGAGTTCAACATCATCTTCTCTTTCCACGAAACTTTCTCCTATTGAACAAATTATACCATTTCTATAAATTATTGTCTCATGGACGGTTGTTATGGTAGTCATTCTTCAGGACACAAACTAACAGTTTGTGCTACAAAAAGAGACATTATATGTTAGAACTGGTATTAGATCGTGTTTGCATTTACTAAAAGACACGATCAATGTTAAGTTTGGAAAATAAACAGTGCGAAACGGTTGACACTGTACTAATTGACGAAAGTTTGACCAAAAAACGTGCATCATGAGGAAAAAAATTTGAATTTTTAGTCGTTATTTTATGGAGGGAAGGGTTCCGACTCACGATAAACCGCCGATTGCGTCTGGGGTATTTTAACATTCATCTGTTCTCGTTTAACACCGATGAATGTTATACGCTTTTATCTCAAACTCGCGTTATTTCAGGTATTCGCTGAACCAGTTTAACACACGTTCCCAATAATCGGCAAGTTTTTCGTTTGACCAGAAGCCAGGCCAGTGGTCTGCTTCCTTGTATTTCAACAGCACAACTTCTTTTTTTAGGCGCGCAAGTCCCATGAACATTTCCTGCGCCTGTTCAAAGGGAACGAAATCTTGGTCTCCGTGAATCAGAAGCAAAGGCGTTTCAACCTTATCCAGATGGAAGACAGGTGAACCATCGATATAACGTTGCGGGAATTCCCATAAGCTGCCACCCATCCCAGCTCCTCCAGTCTCGTGCCAGCCGGTACTCAGCCCGGCACCAGGCTCAATAAGGTATCCACTGATTAAGTTGCCTATAGAAGCAGAAGCGACTGCTGCTTTAAATTGTGTTGTTTGTGTGACAAGGACATTCACGGTATAACCACCGAAACTATGACCGATGACTCCCAACCGTTCTGCATCCACCTTTTTAGTCGCAATTGCGGCGTCAACACCTGGAAGAACGACACTCGAAAACTGCTTGGACGGCTCAATCTCTGGGACGGGGAAGTCGGGCAAGAAAAGTGCATAGCCTCGTGAGACAAACATACCCGGATGGGCACTTCCCACGTTCTCGCCAAAAGCAAAGGTGTTGATCTGTGTTGAAGGCTCATCTCCTGCATAGACACTTACAATCATCGGTGCAGGATTTTTCTCAGATGCCTCATGGGGTAGTACGAGGATTCCTTTTACCGTTCGCCCGTCTTCAAGTTTCCACTCAATAAGTTCGCTTATGCCAAAGTCAATTGCCTTTAAGTGTGGATTAATATCAGTAATTTGCTGCGGAGATTCAAAATTAGCATCACTCATCCAGATATTTGGTGGTTCTTGGTTGCTTTCAACAACATAAATAAATTCCCCAGTTTCCTCTGCCACATCTTGATGAAAGCGGCCTGCGTGAACAATCCGATGCTTATCCTCTTCCCGTAAAAGTGTAACCGTGTTTTCCTTGAGACATAGACGATAATAGCTGTGGCAGCTCCGTTTGTGGTCATAAACTTTTATTGTAACAGCGTCATCAACCGTCCAAGGTGTATACCCTTCGCTCGGGTAAAATACATCATGAGCAGAAAACTCAAAGTTTTCTGTCAAGTTTCGGACCGCGTTGCCGTTCAGAGGCACCTTCCATATTTGTCCTCGCGCAATGCAGAGAAGAGCATCCCCTTCTGCCGTCCAGAGAGGCGGTTTATACCGTCGTCCAAGGTTAACGTCAAGATTTTCTGTGAGATTACGAACTATACCAGTTTCTATATCAACGATGTATGCATCTCCAGATGCCAGATCACCTTCTGTTGTGTACGCAAAATATCTTGAATTCGGTGACCAACTGACAGTAATTCCATAATATCCGAGCCGAATTTTCCGGACAAGAGGTTCAATTTTCGTGCGCGAAACATCGTTTAACGCCATTGACAGTGGTAAGACGTAGAGATCATGTAACGGTTGTTGAGATGTTGGTGCTTCATATCCTAAATAAACCGTGACAGCCACTTGCTCACCATTAGGAGCAATATCTAAGCTCCTAATCTCATATCCCTTCATCAGCGGGAATGTTTTGCCGGCCTTCGTATCCGCGATAACCACATCTACTATTAATTTTTTATGTTTTGCTCTGTGTTGACTTTCTTGAAGTTGTCCGTTTTCTACCTCATTTTCTCGTTGTTTAAGTTGTCTTTTGGGCCAGTCCCATACTTCAACGAAAGATGTTTCTTGTGAAGTTTTAGGTGAAACTTGAGATTCGTCTTGCACAGTTTCATCGAAATTTGGAATATCTTCTGAAGAAGCGGATTTGAAAAGAACGAAACGTCCATCTGGTGTCCATTTCGGCACCTCAAAACCAAAGAACGTCCGGACAGTTGCCGATGCAAACTCCTGCATGTCGTTAGTCTCTCGGTTCCAGACATACAGATGAGGTTTACCCGTGCGATCTGAGAAAAAGGCGAGATGCGTTCCATCAGGGGACCATCTCGGTGCCCAACTTGAACCCCAATCTGGAGTGAGGTTACGATGTTCACCAGTACGCGTATTCGTCACCCAAACCGTTCCGGACGCCATTTCAATCATCACACCTGTTTTAGAATAGGCTGAGTTCCCACCACCACCTTCATACTGTTCCCTGTTCTGCATGTTATAAGCAATCCAGTTTCCATCGGCGGTAATATCAATAGGGACTCTCTCAACAAATGTGTTAAATTTGAGCAAATCTTCAAGTGTTAAAGGATTCATATCTTCTCCCTCGCCCCAAGCTATTGCTGTCCAAGCGATTAAACATAAGATTAAGCCAGAAAAAATGTTAACGGTGTTTTTGTAATTCATTCTATTGTTAAAGACGAAACTTTGATCAGAAAACGTGCATCATGGAAAAAATGAAAACCTAAAGGGGTTTTTAAAAATTATAAGCGCGATCTATCGGCAAGCGAGAAAGATCGCGCTCTCTATAGGGCAGGAACGTTTGCAAAACGCTGCTTTGGTAGATTGTACGGTGGAAATATTAAGGATTTAAAATGCCCGAATCACTTTTGCTACGAGACGCCGTTTGAATTCCAAAGCATTTGGCTCACCGAGAATAATAAAAAAATCCATACCAGCATAACCTGAGCGGCGCAAGGCGAAATAGACATTCAAATGCCCTGATGGTTCCTCAAAATCACTGGAAATCAAAACAGGAAAGTCATCTGATCGCCATATCAGACGACTACCGAGACTCAAGGCAGGACTAAAGTCATAGGTGAGAGTGAGGATCTGTTGAGAACGTCTTTCAAAGTGCCATTGGATTTGGGATGTTAATCCAGCAGTGAAGCCGTAAGCGCGGAGCTTTAGATTTCCGCTGATACGATGAATCCGTTCACCTGCTTGTTCACCCCAATTGTAGGTAATGCCAACATTATTGAACCTGTCAGAAGCACGCGCACGTAATCCAATGCTGAAAACACTATCGTTGAATTCTTCAAATTGCCCGCCCCTCCAGCCGGCGGCAAGTGCATAGTCGCTATGTGTTAGGATAAGTGAAGATATGGACAGGTCCCGCCGGAAAACCTTACCTTCATAAGTGTTAGAAATTTGGCTTTGGACAGAAACAGAGGCTCTACGGAAGAATCCTTCACGCCATTCGTTTTTAATGAAGGCCCCCAAACCTACACCGCGGTAGCCAGTGAAGGGACGGTAACCGAGTCTATTGACGAAATCTGGATCCACAAAAAATGCGGATAGATAGGGTTGGAAAATCGGTCCGTTGTAGCCTAAACTGACAAACCCATTCCTTCCATCCGATTCGTCTGTCCAAGTTTGCACGAGATTAGAACCTACTGAAAATTTACCGTGGCGCACATCTCCGGAAAGATAACCTACATTGTTCAATCCAGTATCACGGTGATGATGGGACAAGAATGCTGCATTTATATTAGAGGTCGCGCTTAACGATTGCGAAGCTTTAAGTATAAAGTTCTGGTTGTTTTTATGGTACGTACCTAAGGTGCCGACTGATGTGTTTTTCGCCAGTTTTCCAAAGAGTTTAAGCCCGCCATCCATGTCAACAATCCGCCGTGAGTGAAAAAGGTTCCCAATGTTATAGACATTGCCACCTTCAGAAAAGAAGGGACGGCGATCTGGTACATAGCGTTCACCATAAGAAAAATCAATCCCTTCAACAGCTTGTTCAATGTTCGCGAAATCTGGATTAGCAGTGCCGATGAGTCGGACTTGTGGCGTAACCTCATAGCGAATGTCGCCGCCTGCGCGGGCGGTATATTCCCATCGCGACTCGGAGGTCGCTCCTACAGAAGTCTCTGTTTCATTGACGCCGCCGATTAGATACGGGAGCAGCTTCAGTTCACGTTTTCGGCGTGGTGGTAACACATCAACCCAATGTCCATCGTTTTCTCGGAATTCGTTAACGCCAAGATTACACCACCACGACTTTTCTCCGGTCCGTTGCTGCCCTCTATCAATGTTAATTCCCATCCGAATAGGTTTGGTTGTGTCTGGATAATCCAGCATCTGCCATGGGATTTCCATCTCAACAACCCATCCGTCATCCGCAATCTGTGCTGCGGTTTTCCAGAGTCCGATCCATTCACTTTTTTCTGCGCGCCCTGTGGCGAGATGCGCGAATTTCGTGCCGAGTGGATTTACAATAAAAAAACTTCTGTCAGAAAACTGGTGCGTGTGAAATGTGTCAAGGCTAAAGGACACCCAGTCTTCACCTTGAAATCGCGTTTGATCTTTTGTTTGACGCGCCACAATTTTGTCGGGCATGTCATCGTAGAGGTGAAGTCCGATGTAGATGGCCTTGTCTGTATAGACAAGGCGACCAACAGATTGGTTTTTTGCTGGTTTTTCGGTGCGTTCATCGGTGAAACCGGTAGCTTTCGGGGCATCTCGCCAGCATGCATCGTTGAGGATACCGTCAATGGTGGGTGGTTGTTCGGTTTTGGTAGCGGGGAGTTCTTTCTTAACGGTTTGTGTGTCTTGTGCATGCACAGTTTGTCCATTTGGGATTGATATAAGCGATAGTGTAATGAGTAAAACTATTCCATATATTTTCTGTAATTTCATCAATTAGCATTCTCCGATTTCAGATATTTTAGTGGGCTTTCAACAATATATTTACCTGATGCCTCAAGAAAGTGTTGCACCAGATAGACATGCCCGGCACCAATAATCAACAGAATGCGATCATCGGCAGATTCGGTGATGCGCGTCAGGTTGACAAAGATTTTGAGATTGCGAGTATACCAGATATGCCCTACCCAATTCGCTCCGAGGTACTGATCCTTCAATCCAACTCGTGCCATTTGTAAGTATAGCTGATGTTCAGCACGTCTGCCTTCAGGTTTGTTATCACGTATGTACAGGTCAATGAGTGATTCGTATTTCGTAGGTACAATCCAGACTCTGCCATCTTCCTCTTCATGAAAATCCGCATTGGAATCAGTATTATCCTCAACACTTGGTAGGAGGTGTTCTTGGTTATGTTCCTTTGCGAACTTGATAATATCTGTCAAATTTGAGTCAAAATCTTCTGAGAAAAACGGGTCTTGATCTGGAAAATAATCAACACAGTACACTTCCGAATGTTCCATCTGTTTAGCCAACCGAAAACCGATCTGATCAATTTCCCACCGCTGCAGTTTGTATGTGCCTGCCAGATAACCTTGGTAGTTTGTGTTAATCTCAGCATTTCGCGAAGGGTCCTGTTCAAGGGCTATTTTGGTAGGACTATATTTTTTTAGTTGTTGGACAAGTTGCTCTATTTCACCTTGTCGTTTTGGTGCGAGTACGTCATCCATTTTGTAATTGACTGCGTCAATTCCGGGATTTGCCAAGTGCCTACTGCCAAGAATCATGATTGTTGGTTTCGTTATTTCGCGTTCCCTTTCGCCGCAACCTGTAAATAGAAGTGATGTAAGTAGAAAAACAAAAACAGTAAAACTCAAAAATTGGTTCAATTTTTTCATTGAGTTCTCCTTTCAATTCAAATTAGATGATTGCTGACATTATAGCATGCTTGGAAAACCGATGCTATTGTAAAACTTACAGTAAGAAAGCCGTTCAGTTTGTGTTTCTTATAGTAGAATCCGAAAATATGTTCACAATTTAATGAACAACAATCCCTACACGCTCTCGCTGGCAAGGTTTCCTAACCTTGCCAATGTGTCCAGGTAATTGTGGATTTTACTATAATTTAGAAGCAACTATGTGCATGGTTTTGAAACAACGATGCAACAAATTGATGCCGAATACGCTAATGGTATTCAGCATCAATTTAGTACGGTTACCTACATTTCTACAGACATTTTGGGTAAGGGAACAGTCTACTGACGGAAATTAGATGTTTTAGGATCTATATCACGTTCGATCCTATATGAGACACCGTCGTATCGACTAAAAACACTCTGTACATTTATAAATGAACCTAATTGAATCGGTTGCAGCAATTGATTGTGATTTCCTCTGTCAAAATTTCCATCACCGTTAAATTGCACGATGAGACGAACTGAATTGGAACTATTCTCGCTCATAGAGTCAATCTTAGTACAGGTTAGTTTGACTGAAATACGTGGTTCCTCAGAATCAAATGATATTGTCTCACTAAAATCTTGTGTAACGGAGTACTTCTCTTCGCTATTGTGGATGATGACTGTATTACCGAAATTGTCCCTCTCTTTTCTGTAGTCAGTAGAGATAATTAGCTTGAATGCTGCTTCTGCGGGGGCCTCTACGGTCACAGTAGCACTTTCAGGTATATCAGTAGCAAGGAACATCATTTCACGTTCCGTTTCAGCACAACCGGTAAGAAAAGGCAATATAAACAGAGAAGCAAAAACGGTAAGTTTTAAAAACTGATTCAATTTTTTCATTGGACTCTCCTTTCAATTTCAGTGAGATTAAAATGTGCGGGACCATTTAAAATTGACTTGATATCCACGATCACTCTCAAGCGCTCTTGCAAGGTTTAACCTGAAGATGCCGAATTGGAAACCGATACCAAAGTTAGCCTTTGGGTAAACATGCTTTATGTCTACAAGGCGGTTATATGTTTGTCCTATATCTACAAAAGGCACAATATAAATTCCATAAATTCCTTTTGCTACACTATGAGTATACTCCAAATTAAATAGAAATCCGTGGTTGCCCACAAATTCGTAGAGTGAATATCCGCGTAAAGTTCCAGTACCACCCAGAACAAATTGGCGTTGATAAGGCAGCATATAGGAAGTAGAAGCAAGACCGACTTTTAAACGTGTATCAATCCGATCATCTCCAATGGGGTGATAGTTACGGAGATGTACAATAAAGCGAGTGAAATCATAATCAGACCCCATTGCAGAATTTGAGTGTTCAACAAGGAAAGTGTTATACCACTCGTTATTGTTTCCTCGGTTTCCCAAGTCGTATCTAACTTTGGTGTTTTCCCGAGTGTCAAAATCGTATTTTAAGGAAATACTATGCATTTTACCATCGTATATTGGGGAATTCGGTCTTGGATCTGTGCCCAAGTGGTAGCTTGAGGTTCCGATTCTGAAGTAAGAGGTGCTATCTTCCCATATACTTTCATGTTCTTCCAAAAGCAGGGATAGTCCGATCGTATGCTTTAACGATGCATGCTGCCATTGCAGTGCCATCACGCCGCCTTGTCGGGTGTAGTAGTCATTGAAGTCCGCATTAGTGAATGCTCTTAAGAATTGCTCACTGCCGCTTAACAAGAGGTCTCTGTCCCTGGCAGATGTTAGCCTATGAATTTGGGCGCTATACGTCAGATTTGATTTCTCACCGAATATGACACCGCCACCCAGTCGATAATTAGGGGCTTCTGTCCGAAGTGCATAACTCATGGTACCAAATGCAAATGGTTTCGGCGATAGACTCGTTCGTCCACCGAAATCGTTTCCATCAGTACCGATTGTTGCGTTTGGACTTATATCCCGTCGAATCGTTTCACCGGATCTTTCAAAAAAGAGTGGGTCGTAATACCATCTTTTTCCAATTTCAAATCCACCACCGAGTCTAAGCCCATCAATAGAGTTTAAGCCGCTGGTGTTCAAGAGACGGAAAAAATCCTTGCCAACCGGAGAACTTTTGCCTTTCTCAAATGCATCTAACATCCCTTGCATGTGTAATGATTTTGATGGTGGTAGAACTCGCATCCAATTGCCATCGTTGCTGTATAACTTTTCAACACCGACATTTGACCACCAAGAATGCTCACTTGTCCGTTGTTGTTTCCTGTCAAAGTTAATCCCCATCTGAATTGGCTCAGTCGTTTCGGGATAATCCAGTATCTGCCATGGGATTTCCATCTCAACAACCCATCCATCTTTGACAAGTTTAGCTGCGACCTTCCATCGGTCAGCATATTCGGAATTCTTTAGACGTGCAGTGGCAAATTGAACAAATTTTTTGCCCAACGGGTTTGCCATAAATAAGGTACGTTGCGCGGATCTGTGCGTGTGAAATGGGTCGATGCTGAAGCAGACTGAATCCTCGTTTACAAATCGTATATGATCTTTAGTTTGGCGTTTTACAATATTTTTCGGATCGGAATCGTGCATTCTCCATGCAACATAGATCGCTTTATCCGTATAAACCAGTTTAACTATAGTTTGATCTTTGACCGGTTTCTCGGTACTCGCGTGCGTAAATTTGTCGGTTTGAGGCGCGATTTTCCAGCACTTATCATCAAGTTTTCCATCAATTTTTGGCGGTTTTTCGATTTTAACCGCGAGCATCTCTTTTTGAACGGTCCCTCTATCTGGGTTTAGTTCTGCTTTTACCTTCAATTTGTCACCGAGATCAATATCTGTAGTCCCAAAATTGCTCAAATTTCCAAGTAAATCGCTAATCCGTTCTGTAGCGATTTTGCCGACAATGTTAACAAAGGTGACTTCCTTACGCTTTTCAGGCTTATCGGCAACCACAATGGCAAAGATACCGTAAGCTACATCTTCATCATATAGCAGACTGACTTCAACCATTTCGTTCGCTTCCTTGATTTTGACGAAAACTTCCCATTTCTCTTTTTTAAGTTTCTCTTGATAGTATTCAACAAGCATTGTCCCGTTTGTCCCGTGAGTTGTTATAGGACTATCATAAGTTCGGACATAGATACCATCAAGCATCTGGACCATCTCTTTCACCTCTGGTGACGAATTCATGGATTTGGTGACCCGATTGATGAGTTTATCTGTCAAGTTGACTTCAACCTTCGCTTCCGGGTTTTGCGGGTGGTCAAAGGGGATGAGTCCTTTTTTCTTTGTTTTTTCTGGGGTTGCTTTATCCGCCAACGTATAATTGATCGGTATAAGCAACATCGCCAAAAAAGTTGCTGTGAATATTAGTGTGAGGTGTTTTTGCAGTTTCATTTTATTCTCCTTTTGTATACTACTTCAATTGATAAGAAGTTTTGCTTGCGCATGAAATGCGTTTCAAATCTATTATGAAGCATCTTGGTTAGTGTTCTATACGGAATTTTAGGTCTTTCCAAAACTCTGGTTCGGATTCCACAATTTTCCCAAAGATGGCTTGATCTAATAGTTTTCTGTAGACCTGATGACCGAGAAAGCCTGTATGACCTATTAGTAATAGACTTAATTCTCTTTTCTTATTGCTTTTACTACTTTTTCTACAATATCTTTCACTATAACATCATAAGTGCTTTCTGTGCATAAAAAAGAACCTATATTACTCAACCTTATTAGGTCTTTTGTTTGTTCGTTTACAAATTTCCACGAGTCTGGAATTGTGTGTTTTCTCAGTATACTGTTATCAAAATATTGGTTGAAATTCATGTTGATGGCGCGTAAATCCAGCATTTTCCCAGTTTTTAGTTCATATACCTCATTTATCATCATATCAACAGAATAATCTGGTTTTATTTTTTGTTTATCAACTACGATAATATCTTTCATATTGCGAAACTCGCGTCGCAACAATACTTTTACTAATTTGGTTTGGCTTTCATTGCCAGCAATTGAAATAGATAGTTTTTTCGCATTCCCATGTTTCTGGTCCTGTCCATCAATAATCAGAGACTGCCTATTGAAGTAGTTTTTTACAATCATGTTTTTCGCATTTGGAGACACATCGCTTTGTTCGTTTATATCTTCAGTAGGTATTGCCCACGACATAAATCCAATAACAACAAATACATTTAGACACACAATTGTACTTAAAATTATCTTCATCCTTTACGTCCTCCTTTTGTGAAGCATCTTGGTTAGTGTTCTATGCGAAATTTTTTCTCAATTTTCAGGTTTTTCAAGAACTCCGGCTCGGATTCCATAAGTTTTCCAAAGAGGATGCCGAGTTTTTGAAAATCGATCTTCCCAAAAATGTTCACAAAAGTAATATTGTGCTCGTCAGTGAAGACAATAAAGATTCCATGGAGTACACCGGGGTTATCGGCAAAGAGTAAACTGACGTGAAGTTGGTCCTTAACCTTAATAAGATTCTCCCACTTTTGTGTTTTGAGGATTTTGTGGTAATGGCTTTCCATTTTAGTTAGATTTCCAGAATCTTTATCATAACAACGGATAAAAACGCCTTCTACCATCTCCGCATACTCTGCATATTCAGGTAAATTTACAGTGAAATTGATAAAAAGTTCGAAAAAGGATTTATCTAAGTTGATTCCGACCGTAGGTGTTGGTATAGTAGCAGAGTTCATATCTATTTTGCCACGAATTGCATCAGTTTCCGCTATGCCATTGCCAAAAAAGCAGAAAGTGAGTAAAAGGGTTATCAGGCTAAATTGTTTCATTGTGTGTTTCCTCCTGGAATTGATGAATTAGGTTTTATAGAAAAATTTGTACGTTTGGTTTTAGACGTAATTGCCCCTGAATTCGGAACTTCGCCGGTTAGGCGGTTTAGTATACCTAAACTTTTATCGATTGCCGAAGAGATTTTTGATGTCGATTTGAAAGCACTGCGTGATGCTTCGTCAATTTTAAGAGATGTAAAACTATCATTTACTGCAAGGCCTGTTTTGTGGAGCGCGTACTCCATCTTATTCATTGCATAGTTGAAATCAGTTTTTGCTTGTTCTATTTCAACATGCCTTTGATGTTGATAGACACCAAATAACACTATTCCCACAAGACAAGCAAGTGCACTTACACGAAGCAATAATAGACGCGAGTTTTCCCAAGCGAAAACGTTGAAAAAACGATCCATCCAACTATTGCCACCAGGATTTGCCTGAACATAAGCCGTAACCTCACTTAATATGTCAGGAGGTGACGTTGGTTTGGGCAGATCGTCTAACACCGTCCCAATTGTTTGTGCCAAATTGAATTCGCGTTGACATTCTTCACATGTTGTAAGATGAGATGCAATTGCGGATTCGGTGGCAGTATCCAATTCCCCCGCAATATATTCTTCAATTTGAATTTGGCAGTCTGTGCAAGTCAATTCGTGTAGTGGATTTTGCGTCATCGGTTATGTCTCCATGAGGCGGTTCAATATCTCCCGCAATTTTTTGCGAGCACGAAATACAGTTGATTTGACGGTGTTTTCAGGTTGTTTCAAGACCTCTGCAATTTCTTTATAACTCATCTCTTCTAATTCTCGCATAATTATGATTGATCGCATAGTCGGCGGTAATTCGTCAATCGCTTGATGTACTAACTACTTGAGTTCCTGCTTGATGGCAGTCTCCTCCGGGGTTGGATTTGACCGATGTGAATGCGTATGCAGTAGCATTTCAAGCGTTTCACCCTCTTCTTCGGATAAATGTACCCGAAATTTTCGGCGTCTTAGTTGGTTAAAACAGAGATTCTGCACACATTTCAGCAACCACGAGCGAACGGTTTCCTGCCTTATTTTCGTGCGATGTTGCCATGCCTTGATAAAGGTTTCTTGTGTCATATCCTTTGCGTCTTCGCTGTTTTTGAGTAAATAAAGTGCATGCCGATAAATCTGATCTTGATGCTTGCGGACCAGTTCAAGGAATTCATCTTCTGTCATATAGTAACTCCGCGCGCATTGAAGTTAACCTTACTACAAACAAGTTTCAAAAAAGTTGCATGTTTTTTGTATTTTTTATGGCAGATTTTAGGATTATTTGTACACTTTGTGCCAAAAAGGTTGGGAAACCGCTCCTACCAAGAGAAGTTCGCAAAATTAAGGTGTGCTAAAACAAAACCTTAATGCCGATTTTGAAGGTCAAAAACCTACACAAACCGACACTAAGGTTGATGTGTAAATGTTATTTTTACGGTTGGTGTAACTTGATTATAGCACCGCATTTTGCGCAGAATTAACCAGGAGCGATGGCAAAATACCAATCAGCAAAACGCCAATTGCCGCGAGAACTAATCCGATGACTAAGGTTGAGGGATATGGGTTGAACTCCAACTCTTCTTCCGGTTCGCGCATATACATTGTTACGACGACGCGTAGATAATAGAAAGCCGAAATTGCAGTATTGATAGCACCAACAACAACAAGTGAGACAAGCCAAGTGTTGACTACATCTGGCTGAACAGCGGCTTGAACCGCAGATTTGAAGATATAGAATTTTCCGATAAATCCGGCAGTGGGTGGAAAACCTGCCAGAGACAGCAGCATTAACGTTAAAAACCCGCCGAGTAAAGGTTTTCGGAAACCGAGTCCTGCGTAATCGGAAATCATCAAGTTCTCACCATCAGCAGTTCTTGCCAAAATAACCGCACCGAATGCCCCGATATTCATTACGCAATAAATAAGAAGATAGAGCATAGCGCTTGATTCGCCATCACTGTTTGCTGCTGCTAAACCTATCAACACATACCCCGCGTGCGCGATACTTGAATATGCCAGCATGCGTTTGATGTTTGTCTGTGCTATAGCAATGATGTTTCCAACCGTCATTGTCAACATTGCCAATAGGACAACAACCCCACCCCATTCGGTTTGTATATCTGGCAACGCTTCCATAAAAATCCTAATAAACGCTGCAAATCCAGCTGCTTTCGGTCCTGCAGAGATGAAAGCAGCGATTGTGGTAGGTGCGCCTTCGTAAACATCAGGTGCCCATTGATGGAACGGAACAATGGCAACCTTAAACCCAAACCCAACGATGAGTAGGAAAGTACCTGCTAAAAGGAGTGGAGATTGACTCTCGGCGGTAAGTTTCTCTGCAATCCCTGGAATACTTGTTGTGCCAGCAGCACCGTAAATTAAAGCGATTCCGTAAAGGAAAAATGCACTTGCAAACGCACCGAGCAGTAAATACTTCATACCTGCTTCGCTTGAAGCAGGGCTTTCACGGAAATAGCCTGCTAACACATACAACGATAACGACATCAATTCTAAGCCGAGAAAAATGATAATCAGCTCATTGCCAGCAGCCATTAGCATCATGCCAAGCGTTGCGAGTAGGACAAGCAGATAGTACGGTCCCTGTTTCTTATCGTCTCTTCCCAAATAACTGATTGAGATGAGAGCAACCAAAATTGTTGATACGAGGAAGATAATGTTAAAGAAGAGCGAATAACTATCTATCCTAAACATATCGTTGAATTGGTTTAAATTTGTGCCTGCTTGCAGCATCTCAATAGACTTCCATAAAGCAATCCCCGCGCCAACGATTGTCATCCATCCCAGTACCTTTTTTGAGATTGCGTCAATCATGTCAAAGACAAGGACAATTAACAACGTTGTAACGATGACAAGTTGTGGCATCAACAGTGACCAATTAATATCAGGTATCTCAACTGGCATTCAAAACCTCCGTTTTTAAACTCCAAAATAGCAATACGAATGTAGCGTCAAACTTCAAATATTTTTTTCCTAACGTAAAAACACGAATGTAACAATCACAAAAAGCGGGAACAAAATAGCAACGGACCATAACATGTATCCAAAGAAACTCGGCATACGGATACCGCTCTGTTCCGCAATTGATTTAACCATAAAATTCGGTGCGTTGCCGATATATGTATTCGCACCCATGAAAACTGCACCGACAGATATAGCAGTTAGTAGTCTCACAAACGTTTGGTGATTCTCGACTGCCAATTGTGCATAAGGCGTAGACAAAATCTCCGGTACTACAGATTCGGTAAGCTGTAATTGTCCGAGAGCAGTGTTGAAAAATGTCAAATAGGTTGGTGCATTGTCTAAGAAACTGGAAAGAACTCCGGTTACCCAGAAGTAATGTATCGGTTCTTTTATTGCGACGATTAACCAACTCAGTGCTCCCTCTTTACCGACTCCGAGAATCGTCAAGGCGGGAATAATAGTGATAAAGATGCCCGCGAAAACTTTTGCCACCTCTTCAATCGGTTCCCATGAGAACTCGTTTGTTTGTCGTAATTCACCACTAAAGGGTGTAAATTTAAGTGACAACAACCCCATCAAAACAATCAACACATCACGAGCCATGTTCTGCCAATATACATGAACGCCGAGAACGTTGACATCTCCCCATTTGAAAGTGCCACTCATTAAGACAGCGGCAACGATACCGAACAAGAAAACGAGATTAAAAAGTCCATCAACCCGAATCGGTTCGCTGGTGCCATCATCTGGTACTACACCGCCTTCCCGTTTGAACATAAATGTGTCTATGACAAAGAAGAGTGCGATTAAAATAACACTTATAAATAACATGTGTGGGAATAGTGCTGATGTTGTCCAGAAGAATGGCACACCGTGTAGAAATCCAAGGAAGAGCGGCGGATCGCCAAGAGGAGTTAAGGAACCTCCGATATTGCTTACTAAAAAGATGAAGAAGACTATTAAATGCACTTTACTTTTTCGGTAGGCATTTGCTCGAATCAGTGGCCGAATGAGGAGCATAGATGCGCCTGTTGTGCCTATCCATGAAGCTATCGCAGTGCCGATTAGCAGTAACAACGTATTGACTATTGGTGTGCCGCGCAATGTTCCTCGTACGAGAATCCCGCCTGCAACTGTGAACAACCCCCACAATAGCACTATAAACGGGATATAATCTATTAGATAGATATATAAAATGTCGTGAAAAGCGTCTCCTCGGTAAGCAATGAGGTATGGAATTCCGAAGATTAACGCCCATGCCAATGACATTTTTCCACCATGATGGACAAGAAAATGAGAATCTAATAGAAGTGGGAAAAGTGCAATTGATAAGAGGATACCAACAAATGGAATTATACTCCAAAGCGGTAATTTAGTGCCGTCAACTTTATAATGTCCACCCTCACCGTGTGTCTCATCAGCAGCGAAGGTATCGATTGAAACTGCTAAAGTAAGCCCCACAATGATACATAGGACAAGAAAAGAGGCAAGTTTTGATTTCACTATTTTGTCTGTGCCTCCTCTTTGGTCAGTTGTCCGGTTGCGGTTTCAACTTCCGGAACAGTGTCTTGTGTTTTACCATTAATAATTATTTGCCCGACAGCGGGTGTATTCTCAGTTTCTTTTACTTTTACCTTTTCCGCGACTGCACTTACAGACTCTTCCATCGGTTTCAAGAAGGTATTCGGATACACACCGATCCAAACGATGAATAGTAGAATAGGTAATAGTACAGCAATTTCGCGTGGTTTCAGGTCGGGTAAAGCTTCGTTTGTTTTGTCTGGTGTGCCGAACATGACACGTTGGTACATCCATAACATATAAACCGCTGCCAAAATCACACCTGTTGTTGCAAAGACCACGTACCATTTTGAGAAGGCATCTCCAACAAAGCTACCGAGCAGAATCTTAAATTCTCCAACAAATCCGTTGAGTCCTGGTAATCCGATAGATGACAGTGTTACAATCAAAAAGATAGTGGCGAAAACAGGCATTTTCTTTGCTAATCCACCAAAATCGACAATCATTCGGCTATGCCGCCTTTCGTAAATCATGCCGACTAAGAGGAACAGTGCGCCTGTGCTTAACCCGTGATTTATCATCTGTAAAACGCTGCCCTGTATACCTGCATCACTTTGCGAAAATAGTCCCAACACAACGAAGCCGAGGTGACTCACACTGGAGTATGCAACTAATTTTTTCAGGTCCGGTTGCACCATTGCTACTAATGCACCGTAAATTATACCGATAACGGCAAGTGGGACTATCCAAGGTGTAGCGTCAGCTGCTGCTTGTGGAAAGAGCGGGAGGCAAAATCGGACAATGCCGTACGTTCCCATTTTAAGTAGCACCCCTGCAAGGATAACACTTCCAACTGTGGGTGCTTCGACGTGTGCATCGGGTAACCAAGTGTGGAAGGGGAAAAGCGGAACTTTAATGGCAAAAGCGATGAAAAATGCAAGGAATAAGAGCATAGCAGGCTTAAATGTTCCCCCTGCCTCTAATAGTGTTATGAGATCAAAGCTGTTACCGTTTTGGAAGTAGAGTGCTAAAATGCCGACTAACATGAGCGCACTACCCGCCATTGTATAAAGGACAAACTTTATGGTGGCATAAATCCTACGTTCCCCACCCCATATTCCGATAAGGAAATACATTGGAATCAGCATTGCTTCCCAGAATACAAAGAAAAGAAATAGGTCTAAGGCGCAGAAAACGCCCAACATTCCGGTTTCCAGCGCGAGGAGCGACATCATGAAACCGCTGAGACCTTTCTCAACTGAATTCCATGCGGCGAGGATACATATTGGCGTTAGGAAAGTTGTAAGTAACACTAACCACAACGAAATGCCGTCAATGCCGATATGGTAACTTATGCCTAAACCGTCAATCCACAGTAGTTTTTGGTAAAGTTGTGCGTCAGTTTGGAAACCATCAATTCCTGCCTCAAATCCGGTGTAAAGCCCTATTGAGATAACGAATGTCAACAAACTGATGACAAGCGCGATGCCTTTAATGGCAGATGCGCCCATATTTCTGAGCAACGCTACCGCTATCACACCGAGCAGTGGTAAAAAAATGACTATTGAAAGTAGCAAAAAAATCTCCTTCTAATGAGGTAACTTTAGAATAGTGAAATTGTGTTTTATTTTATGGGCAAGATCGAAAACTCGCCTATTGTTAATTACCACGATTAAATTCTTAACCTTTATTTAAATGTTCCATATAACCTGCTAATTTCTATCTCTTGAAGAGTTTCCAAAACATCCACCAGCCAGGTGATATCCACCATGGAAAAGGCGGTTCGTCATCACCTGCTAATTGGCGGCGACGCCTTGAGAAACTGGAACGTTGTATTTTACTCTGCCACTTAGAACTAAACTCATGATTGAACTGTGAGATGTCCAGATCCGACACCTCACAGTTATCCAGAATCCATGCGCCAAGTCTGACATCATTCTCAATTCGGACAGCAGCTTCCTGAAAAACTTCTGCTGAGATACTGAGAAAGGATAAAATCGTGGTATCTTGCTCGGAATCAGTCCCGTATTTATATCTACCGATTTTCCCAATGTAGGCAGCCCGTGCTTTATCTGTCAGTCTTGCAACACCGCAGATGCCAGCAACTTCCTTATTAGTGATATTTCGCGGTCGAAAAGTTTTTTGTTTCATTTCTTCCTCTGTTAGCATTTCGTAAAAAAGATCGTGGAAATTGAACTATATTACAAGATAATCTTTAAGAAAAAAACAGATAATACGCAAGGAACAAAACAATTCCTATAACCATTGACACGATATATACTTGGACGAGGCCTGTTTGTAATCTTCGTAACGTTCCACCAATCACTCGGATAAGTGTAGCCACGCCATTAACAATTCCGTCAATAATACCGGTATCAAAAAGTCTCCACAATAGGAAGTGAGAGGCGTTTTTGATGGGTTGCACGATAAAAGTATTATATACCTCATCAATATAGAATTTGTTAGCAACGAGTTTCTGCAATGCATTTGTAGGTTCATCAGAAGGCACGCGATTCTTATAACGTGTCCAAGCAAATGCAATGCCTGCAATGCCAACGATTGACGAAATTGCCATAAACAGAATTACATTACCTGGTGCCTTGCCTGCTTTTGGGAAAACATCTTCTGTAAAGTGGTGGAACCAGCTATTATGTCCACCCACGCCTAACAGTAAACCGATCAAGGCAGAGGGGATAGCAAGAATAACTAAGGGAACCCACATTATTCCTGGCGATTCATGGAGATGTGATGCAACTTCAGGTTCAACGCGAGATTTTCCATAAAAGGTTACAAAAATCAAACGGAACATATAGAATGCAGTCAGGAATGCTGTGATTAATCCGATGATATAAATTACTTTTGAGCTGCCCCACGCGCTGTGTAAAATTTCATCCTTGCTCCAGAATCCGCTAAGGAAAGGTGCACCCGCAATTGCCAACGCACCAACCAAAAATGTGGCATGGGTTATCGGCAATTTGTTTCGCAATCCCCCCATTTTTCGTATATCTAATTCATTCGCCATTGCGTGCATCACACTACCAGCAGTCAGGAACATTAGTCCTTTAAAAAATGCATGTGTTACCAAATGAAAGATACCGGAAGCATACGCACCGACACCGACACCGACAAACATATATCCGAGTTGACTTACGGTTGAATAGGCGAGAATTCGTTTGATGTCGTTCTGTTTGAGGGCAATTATCGCGGCGAACAACGCGGTTAGGACACCGATCCAAGCGACAACCACTCCTGTTTCTGCGATATTATACAGCACAGCGGAACGCGCTATCATATAGACACCCGCGGTGACCATTGTGGCGGCGTGTATTAACGCACTAACAGGGGTTGGGCCTTCCATTGCGTCTGGCAGCCAGACATAGAGAGGGAGCTGTGCAGATTTACCGACTGCACCGACAAAGAGGAGTAATGTTGCAATAACAAGTGTGCTTGCGCCGAATACTTGTTGAAAATTACCTGCTTCTGCGTTATCAAATATGGATACAAAATCAAGACTGCCGAATGCTGCGAACAACGTAAACATTCCCAGCAGAAAACCGAAATCACCGATTCTGTTGACAATAAACGCCTTTTTACCTGCATCCGTAGCGGATTGTTTCTCATACCAAAACCCAATCAGCAGATAGGAACAGAGTCCAACACCTTCCCAGCCAACAAACATCATCAGGTAGTTGTTGCCGAGAACAAGGATTAGCATTGCGAACACAAACAGGTTAAGATACGCAAAATAGCGTGTATAGCCCGCATCGCCGTGCATGTAGCCGATTGAATATACGTGGATAAGAAATCCGACACCAGTGATAACCAAGAGCATCACGGTTGTTAGGGCATCTACGTGAAATCCGATACTAATATAATCAGAAATCCAAGGATATAAGATTCCTGCATCTCCCTCAAGAATATTCCCATCTTGTACCGAGACGAATGCAACTATTGAACAGATAAGGGAGACGAGCACAGCAAGGGCACCAATACCTCCGCTCAGTTTCTCTTTTCCTTTTAACCATTTGCCAAACAGTCCGTTAATTAGAAACCCGACAAGTGGTGAAATTAACAGTAAAATAATTAGTGCTTTTGACATGTTTTATCCTTTCAGCGAATTAACTTCATCCACATTAATTGTTTCCCGATGTTTGAAAACACTTACAATAATTGCTAATCCAATTGCGACTTCGGCAGCGGCAACAGCCATAACGAAAAAGACAAACAACTGTCCCTCTACTTGACCGAGGTCACGACTGATTGCAACAAAGGCGAGGTTCGCTGCATTTAGCATCAGTTCAATACACATAAAGATGATAATCGCGTTTCTGCGGATGAGAACACCGATAACGCCTATTGTAAACAGAAGCGCACTTAAAACGAGATAGTATTCTAAACCTAAAAACATATAAAAATCCTTTTCTAAATATTGTAGACGTATCTCTGGGCCTTAGTTAGTTTTCAGTTTGGTTTTCGCGTTTTACCAAGACAATAACACCAATCAGTGCTGCTAACAAAATAAGCGAGGTGACCTCAAACGGTAAGAGGTATTCGCTAAATAAAAGTTTACCAATATCATAAGTTTCAATCGGGTTTTCAGCGAGGGCAGCTGCCTTTTCTTGTGCTTCCACGGATCCAACCTCTGTATTGTTGAGCGCGTTTACTGCAATATAAATACCTTGGATAGCTAAGAGAATTCCCAAAACTGTTGCAACGCCCTTCAGTTTCCCTGTGAGAGCACCTTTTTCAGAGAGTGTGCCGAGATTTAGCAGCATAATTACAAAAAGGAACAGCACCATAATTGCCCCTGCATATACAATTACTTGAACAGCAGCAACAAAATGCGCTCCTAAAAGCACAAACAATCCCGCTTGTGCGAAAAAGGTCACGATAAGTGAAAGCGCACTATAGATCGGGTGCCGAAACGAAATAACAGCGATTGCGCCGATTAGTGACACTGCGCCAAAGATAAAAAATAGAATCATTTCTGCATTCATTTGCACGCCTCCTATTCTACTGCGTCCAAGCCGCGTAGCGGTGCTGCAGCGGGTGTGTTTTGCACTGCAGATTTGCCGTTATTGTCCATTGCAAGCATCCCTGCCACGATTGCTGCGATGATAAACGCCGCAACTACGTTGCCAATACCTATCCAAAGACGATTACCGTTTGTTGTAATATATAATGTGCCGGTAACAACAATTGACGATAACGCAACGGGCAACAGGAATTTCCAACCGAAATTCATCAGTTGATCATAGCGGAATCGTGGGAGTGTCCAGCGTACCCATATAAACACGAACAGGAAAATTCCTGTTTTGACAAAGAAGATAGCAAACGAAATAACCCCGCTCCAGAAAGGTCCGCCAATTGCTTCCAATCCAAAGAAGTGCCATCCGCCTAAGAACAACGTTACAACGACGGCAGAACCCACAATCATGTTCATATATTCTGCCATGAAGAACATAGCGAATTTCATGCTGCTGTATTCGGTATGATACCCTGCGACAAGCTCCTGCTCCGCTTCAGCGAGGTCAAACGGCAATCGGTTTGTTTCAGCAAACATTGCAGTCGTAAAGGCAAGAAATGCGGGGAAATGTATTATAAAATTCCATTCCCATGGGTTTGCCCCTTGTCCCTCTGAAATTTTCCGAAGACTGAGCGATTCGGAAAGCATCAGCACGCCGATGATTGCCAGTCCGAGCGTCAATTCGTAACTTATCATCTGTGCAGATGAACGTAGACCACCCAGAAGTGAGTATTTATTATTTGATGCCCACGCTCCGATAACTACACCGTACACTCCGAGTGAAGTGATTGCTAATATATATAATATGCCAATGTTGATGTCTGCAATTTGGAGAGGTATGTCAATTCCGGCTATCGTGATAGTACTCCCAAACGGCACAACAGCAATCGCAATCATTGCAGGGACTAAGAGCATGGCGGGGGCAAGCACGTAAAGTGGTTTATCTACGTGATTCGGGATGAGATCTTCCTTAAAAAGGAACTTAATACCATCTGCGATAGGTTGGAGGAGTCCTTGCGGGCCGACACGATTCGGTCCGAGTCGGTCTTGCATCCATCCGCTCACACGTCGCTCAGACCAAATCATCGCCATTACACCAATAATAAGCAGATGGGCAATAAAAAGAATTTTAACAATTGGAATAATAATATCTTGCAATAGGTCTATATCCATAATTTCTCCTTTTTGATGACGCGCATGGCTGAAGTTAGTAGGTTAGTCTAACTTAATACCCGTGTCTCCAATGTTTTGATGTGTTGCGTCACCGTAACCCGGTACATTTTCTGCAATCGCGATTGCAATTTCACCCGCGAAATGGTAGTCAATCTCTCCACCGAGTCGCTTTGCGAGCTGTTGGGTAATTTCCCAATCTACCTGTGCTTCACCTGGTGGGTCAATTGACTTGCGGATTCGTTGTACCCATCCTGTTGAATTGGTGAAGGTGCCATCTTTTTCTGCGAAAGTTGTTCCCGGTAGCACCACATCGGCTAATTCCGTAGCCGCTGATGGTAAAACATCTTGCACGATAAGGAAATCAACCTTTTCTAATGCTTCTCTTTCGGCATCTTCAAGGGATCGTTCTGGCACGCCACTAACAAGATAAACGATCTTCGCCCCTGCAACTTTTTCCCAAAGCTCATTTCCCTCTAAAACGACATTTCCGTTCGCATAACCGAGGACTGTTCGCGCACCTGCAGTGTTCGGGTTCTTGTCCGCTTCAATGGTAAACTGTGGGAATTTGTGTTCTTCGCCGTGTAGCTGCCCAAAAAGTCCCAACTGGGTTGTTTTTAACACGTCGTGTGCGAACTGCTGTAAAACGTAGTTATCTTCATTTGTGCCTTGCGCAGAACCGATAACAACAATATCTGCAGCGTCAACTTCAGACAAATTTTCGGTAATGAACGCCAGCGCATCTGCCCACTGCGTTGTTACGAGTTCGCCATCAACTCTCTTTTGGGGAAGTTGGAGTCGGTCATCACTGTTGACATAGTGGTACCCAAGTCTGCCATCGTCACACATCCAATGCTGGTTAATATCTTCATGGAAACGAGGTTTGATGCGGTACAGTCCATCTGCTTTATACTCAACCGTGACGTTACAACCGACACTGCAGCCTGAACAGACACTATTCGCTTTCTCCATAAACCATGGACGAGATTTGAACAGAAAATCCTTGCTAATGAGTGCACCGACAGGGCATATATCAACGACATTCCCTGCAAGTTTATTATCAAGTAACTGAATAGGTATCCCTTCATGGCTTCGGGGAATATCAATTTCGTCGTGAGAACCGCGATTTATCAAACCCAGTTCACCACTTCCTGAAACCTCATCACAGAATCGGATACACCGCGTGCAGACGATACAACGTGTTGAGTAGAGTAAGACATCAGGTCCCAAATCCTTTTTCGGTGGAATGTTTTTGACTTCTATATAGCGGCTTTTATCGTGTCCATGCCGGTAACTGAAGTCTTGCAGATCGCATTCGCCTGCTTGGTCACAGACGGGACAATCAAGCGGGTGATGCACCAAGAGAAATTCGAGGATATCCTCCCGTGCCTTTATGACACGGGGACTATCCGTCCGAACGATAATGTCATACTTTCCGTCCAGTTTTTTGTCGGGTGGTGCGGATCGAACAGTAGTTGTGCATCCTGTCGCTAATTGTCGCTCTGGCATCTCTGAACTTCTAAGGTATACGTCAATGAGACACATTCTACAATTAGCGGGACGGCTCAACCCAGGGTGATAGCAGTAGTGAGGCACCTCAATGCCGTGCTCCCGTGCAGCCTCAACTATATTCGTTCCATCTTCAACCTCTATTTCAAGGTCATTTAGTTTAATAAATGCCATAAATTTTACTCCAATGGCTTTCGGTTTCAGTCTTCAGTCGTTTCTTGTAGTTCAGAGAACTCCTTTGGAATAAACCGTTGTTGGTAGGCGTAGTTTTCCTCTGGTGGCACTGTCGCTTCAGCAATAGGTAGCGTAACCAATTTGCCCTCTCGTATCGCGGCTTCAAATTCTGGTCTGAACTTTCGCATATAACTGACTGCCGGCCACGATACAGCGATACCAAATACACAAATAGTGTTCCATGTCATTGTATCCACATTAGCGATGTTATTCGCAACGTTTTCCAGCAGATCCAAGTCTTCGTAAATTTCCTCTGTTTCGCCAGTATCACCCCATCTGCCGCTTTCGGTGACACCGAACTTTGGTCGTGTGATAGTGGTTTGTCTGCCCTCTCCATCTGCAATGCGCTGAACAATATCACGCACCCACGGCGTGCCCCATCGACACGGTGTACACTGTCCACACGATTCATGCGCATAGAATTTCATGATATTGAGCAAACAATCAACGATATTCCGAGTCTCATTCATCACGATGATACCACCCGAACCCAACATCGATTTGGCAAGCGTGAGCGACGTAAAATCAAGTCGTGTATCTAATTCGTAATGCGTCAAGATCGGCGCGGAACTGCCGCCGGGAATTACAGCTTTGACCTCTTCACCACGTAAACCGCCTGCAACTTCAATGAGTTCCGTACACGTCAAACCGAGATCCAATTCATATACACCCGGTTCATTGACATCACCACTGATACAATAGAGTTTTGTGCCTGTGTTACGATCCGGTTCCGGCGGATCTTTGCGTGTATCAGCATACGTCGGTCCCATCTGCGTGTACCACTCAACACCGTTACCGACGATGAACGGCAAGTTACACAAAGTTTCCACATTCTGCACGACGGTGGGTTTCATGAACACACCTTGTACAGCAGGGAAAGGTGGTTTGTTGCGAGGTTGTCCCCGTTTCCCCTCAAGGGATTCAATTAACCCTGTCTCTTCACCACAGATATAGGCGCCAGCACCCGGATGTGAATAGATATTAATATTTAGCCCCGTGTCGCGGACATTTTCCCCAAGGTAACCCTGTTCGTAAGCCTCTTTAATGGCGGCATCTAACATCTTTTTGCCAAGCGTAAATTCACCGCGAATGTAAACATAAGTGGTCTCAATTCCCATTGCATAGCAACAGATCAAGATACCTTCTATTAATAGATGCGGATTTTTCTCCAACACGTAACGGTTACTGAAGGTGCCAGGTTCACTCTCGTCAGCGTTACAACAGAGGTAACGCGGCTCAATATCCCTTGGGACAAAACTCCATTTTTCCCCAGTAGAAAAACCGGCACCGCCTCTGCCTTTCAACCCCGCATCCCACACCATTTGTGCGATTTCTTCAGGTTGATATTCGGCAATCGCCTTTTCAAAACGGGTGTAACCTTCATGTTGTCGATAGACATCAAAAGTGTTTATATTTGGTACATCCAGATGCTCGTAGAGAATCCGTCTTTCTTGAACCATATTTTTCCTCTACATATTGTCTCTTATAGTTTTTATTAGGTTAGGTAGAACACAGTGAAACCCATCAAATTCTAATTTATGACATGTCCTCTAATTTGGAAGTTGTTCTAATAATTCATCAACCATTTCGGGTGTCAAATTCTTATATAAATCGTCATTTACCATGATAACGGGCGCAACATCACAAGAAGCGAGACACTCAACTTTCATCAAGGTGAACTTACCATCATCAGTTGTTCCTTTTGCCAGATTCGTTTCCGAAGCAATGTCTGTGCCGAGTTTCGCTTTGAGATGTTCCAAAACCACCTTACAATCGCGCAATGCACAAGGCAGCGTATGACAGACACGGATAACGTACTTCCCGACTGGCTCCTCAAAAAACATCGGATAGAAGGTTACCACGTCTTTTACCTTCATCACGGAAAGCTCCAACAATTCCGCTACATACTTCATGACAGCAGGACTGATATAACCAGCCTGCCGTTGTGCCAGGTGGAGTGTTGGCAGCATCGCTGCTTCTTTAACAGGGTACCGACCAATCAGTTCATCAAATTCTCGTTTGTTTTCTTCGTTAAACTGAAATGGTGTTTCGATTTGGATTATTTCATCTGACATCTATGTTTTCCTTTTCTTGGCTATCGGTGGTCAGCAATTAGCATCAGCAAGAGCTCAACGTTTACGGATAAACACCCTTCAATTGCTTCGTAAATGTTTTTAAGTAATTCTTCAAAGGTGTCACCTTGTGTAGCACAACCGACAATTGATGGCACTTCTGCCCAATATCCGCTTTCTTCAGCTTCGTGAATAATAACTTTTAGTTTCATGGTATTCTAAGTTCACTCCCATAAAATGACTTACCTATCGTTGATAGTGTGTTAGCTGCGTGCTTTCAAACGCGCCAATTCTTCACGGAGTTGTGCGACTTCTGCTTCTGCGCGTTCAGCGCGTGTTTCTGCGTTTTCTCGTGCAATGGCTTCTTGTTCTGCGCGTGCAGCTTCTTGTTCTGCACGTGCTTCTGCGTTTTCTGCGCGTGCAGCTTCTTGTTCTGCCAATGTCTGAACCCATTTGTTCGCAATAGGATCATAAATTCCTAATTCGAGTCCTTGAAGATGGAAATCCAAACCTAACACAGATGAACGAATACCTCCGTCATCATCGGGCGGAATAGCCACATAGACACTATCCACTAAGGTAAAACCCATCAGTGGAGTTGGTAAATACAATCCCTCTGCATCGTATAAGAAATAATCTTGAATCTTCAGTGAAGCGTAGACATCCATTTTCTCATCTAAGTCTTTATCATAAGTAGTTTCACTGGAAAACTCCATCACGAAATCGGGTGCTTTTCCTTCCTCCCATACTTTATACGTCCGCCGCATCTTCGGGTTTATGCCAAAACAGACGAGTATATCCGGAGATATAGACTTCCGGGGGTCCCCTTCTCTGTAATACATCATTATGTCACCAGAGATATAGACTTCCGGGTTTTGTTCGAAATGTGCCTCAAGTGCTTGCAGCGTTCTTATGAGTAATCTTAAATGATAATCGCTTGCTGCCATAGGTTTTCCATCTTCAGAAGGATAAAGGTCTCTATCGTCAGTAGGGGCATAAGGAATAGAGGTGTCTTTTGCATAGAGGTGTGCCATTATGTTTCTCCTTAAAAAGCTTATAGTCCTTTCGTTTCTTGTTTCACAACCTCACCTATAAGTTAATATTTTCCCCAAAACTGAATACGGTTTTTCTCTGGGTCTGAAATGTCAAACACGCTAAACCATCCTCATTTTTAGCGGTCTCAACCCAGTCTTTTCAATTTCAGTGTCAGAGAACACTTAGCTTGCCGCTACGAATACCTCCTGTACTTTGGATGGTCATAGTAATTAATAGTTGCCGTAAAACTGAATACGGTTGCCTTCTGGATCGCGAATATCGAAAATGGCATGCCCATCGTCATTTTCAAGTTTTCGTAATCGCTTCCCTTTCGATTTCAGTCGCTGATGAACAGCACTCACGCTTTCAACGTGAAACATCAGTTTTTGTCTCCCTTCGTTAGGTTTGCTGGCACTATGGAGACACAACGTGCCGGCACCTGCCTTAAAGCGAAAAAAACGGTGTTCCGGGAACGGTTGATCTTCATCTGGTGTCAATCCGATTACATCTCTATAAAACGCAATAACAGTTTTCATATCTTTTACAAAAAGCATAATGCCTTTGAGTTCCATTGAATCCTCCTAAAACAGATTATACGTTCTGACAAAGTTACCGATCTAATTCTCCCGCAATCACGTTCAAACTACCCAAGACAGCCACCGTATCCGACACCATGCCACCTTCCAACATGTGAGGAAGTGCTTGGAAATGAAAGAAACTCGGCGGGCGAATTCTAATCCGATAGGCAGTCCCACTTCCATCGCTCACAATATAGAATCCTAATTCACCATTTGGCGATTCCGTTGCGCAATAATGGTCTCCTGTAGGCGGCTGCACACCGTGCCCATCCATAACGATTTTAAAATGGTGGATTAATCCTTCTATATGCCCATAAGCATCCGATTTGTCGGGCATCATGATTTTGTTATCTTCAACACTAAATGGACCATCTGGCAGATTATCAAGTGCTTGTCCAACGATACCGCAGCTCTGAATCATCTCCTCCATTCGGACTAAATATCGGTCATACGCATCACCGTTGGTCCCAACTGGTACATCAAATTTCATTTCATTGTAAGAGGAATACGGCTCAGCCTTACGGATATCGTGTGCGATACCTGTTGCACGCAGGCAGGGACCGGTTAATCCGTAATTAATCGCGTCTTCAGGAGAAATTGTTCCAACTCCTTTTGTTCTATCCATCCAAATTCGGTTGCGGGTTAACAAGGTATGCGTTTCTTTCAACGCCTTTGGAAAATTGGTGATGAAATCACGGACATCTGTTTCGAATCCATCATAAAGGTCTCGGAATACACCGCCTACCCGTGTATAACTTGTTGTCAACCGCGCACCTGTCGTTTTTTCAAAGATGCTGTATAGTTTTTCGCGTTCGCGGAAACTGTAGAGAAATACTGAAAATGCCCCTAAATCCAACGCTGCAGTACCGAGCCATAGCAGATGGTCAGCCAGTCGAGAAAGTTCGGCCATCAAAATTCGGATGTATTGGCACCGTTTCGGCACTTCAATGCCAAGTAATTGTTCCACTGCAAGCACATACCCAAAATTGTTAGACAGTGGCGACAGGTAATTCATACGGTCAGTTACAACGATGTACTGATTGTAGTCTAAGTGTTCGCCCAGTTTTTCAAAGCCGGTATGTAAATATCCAGCGTGTGGTGTCGCCTTCAAAATGGTTTCACCATCAAGTTCTAAGACGATGCGAAGGGTGCCGTGTGTCGCAGGGTGTTGCGGTCCGAAGTTGAGGACCATCTTCTCGCCTGTTGTGCGTTCCATCCCGCTTTGCATTGAAAACTCCTTTTTAAAATCGTAAATAGTCGTTTTTACTTAAACAATACCTTCGCCAAAAAAATGATTGAATAAATAGGGCGGTTGTCCTAAAGT